>JAFWYD010000081.1 GCA_017517805.1 Akkermansia sp. | reverse complement strand
TCACCATCGGTGGCAGCTATGCGCTGAGCGACCAGTGGAGCGTGAACGCAAGCTACACGGCAGAGGTTGTGGAGAACGCGAATGCACACAGCGTGAACGTGGGCGCGACGTATAAGTTCTGATATAGAGAACAGAAGTATTAAGAAACGGGCATTGGGAGGTGTTTTTCCCAATGCCCGCTTTGTTGTTTGGGTGTGAGGTGTATTGGGAACGATATTTTTGCCTGCGGCAAAAACGATATTGGCCTGCGGCCAACGATATTGCCGCTGCGCGGCAACGATATTCATGCCTGCGGCATGAACGTAGAATGAGCTTTTGCAGGCATTGGGAGGAGGCTTCCCAATGCTGCTTTGTTGTTTGGGTGTGAGGTGTATTGGGGAACGATATTTTTGCCTGCGGCAAAAACGATATTGGCCTGCGGCCAACGATATTGCCGCTGCGCGGCAACGATATTCATGCCTGTCGGCATGAACGGAGGAAAGCATGCACCCAGCAAAAAAGCCTGAGAGCAATCTCAGGCTTTTTTCTCAATCCACGCGCAGCCGGGAGGCTGAGCATTTAATAGACATCCTTCTGGTAACGCTTGGCGGCCTTCATATCGGCAAGGTAGGAAGAGGCTTCCTCCTCGGAGCGGTTACCGTACTTGGCAATGATGGCAAGAAGGGCCTTTTCCACGTCCTTGGCCATGCGGTTGGCATCGCCGCACATGTAGAAGGCTGCGCCCTTTTCAAGCCACTGCCAGACTTCTTCGCCGGCCTGCTCCATGAGGTTCTGGACGTAGATCTTGTAGGCCTGGTCGCGGCTCCAGGCAACGGAAAGCTTCAGTTTGCCGCTTTCCACGAGCGGGGCGGTTTCGTCCTCATAGCAATTATCGGTAGCCTGGTAGGGGTTGCCGAAGAAGAGCCACATGGGACCGGCGGCGTTGTCTGCCACGCGCTGCTGCCAGAAGGCACGGAAGGGGGCGATGCCGGTGCCGGGGCCAACCATGATGATGGGGGTGTTGCCATCCTCGGGCAGACGGAAGTTCTTGTTGGTGTGCACAAAGACCTTCACCTTGTCACCGGGCTGGAGACGGTCTGCCATGAAGGTGGAGCACACGCCGCCGCGCTTGCGGTCGTTGGAGGTGTAGCGCACAGCGCCAACGCAGAGGGAAACCTGGCCAGGCACAGCATCCGGGCTGGAAGCGATGGAGTACAGACGCGGGGAAATCTTGCCAAGGATGCTTACAAAGGCAGCGGCATCTGCGAAGGAAGCCTTGCAGTCGGGACAGGTGGCGAGGTCGAGCAGGTCGCGGCCCCAGCAGAAATCCTTGAGGGCATCCTTATCTGCCAGGATGGCGGCAAGCTTCTCGCTGCCGGCTACTGCATTCCACTTGGTGAGAATGCCTTTCTTCAGGCTGGTGATATCGTAGGAGCTGATGAGGGCATCGCGGAGGGTGGCAGTCTCACCGCAGGGGGTGGGAACCTCGGCAGCCGGGTCGAGACCGAGCGCCTCTATGAGTGCATCTACCAGGGCCGGATCGTTGCAGGGAATGACCCCCAGGGCATCGCCGGTTGTGTAGCTGAGGCCGGAGCCCTCCAGGGAGTAATCCACATGGATGGTTTCCTTGGCGCTGCCAGGCTTGGTAACAGAGCGGACTCCCAGCACAGTTGCCGGGAACGGGTTCTTCATGCTGTATGGTTCCATTGTCGTAAAAGGTACTATTACTTGACGCATAGTCTGCCTGATAGGAGGCGTGCTGTCAAGGAAAATCGCCGTCTGGGCAGGAGATTTCAGTGCCGTTGCGATAGCAAGAAAAATGCCCTGCTGAACATTTCAGCAGGGCATGAAAACGAGAGCGTTATCTCTGCATCAGAAGCTTTCTGCTGCCGTCGGTGCAGCCGGGGCTTCGGGAGCAGGGGCAGGCAGAGGAGTGCCGGTCGGCTCAGGAAGCGGGGCTTCCGCAGACACTTCTTCAGCGGGGACATCATCGGGCTGGATTTCAAGCCCCTGAGCCTGGAGCTGCTGCAGCACTTCCGGGGGGAGCTGCTGCAGGGAACGGGCATCCATCTGAGGGGCTTCGGGAGCCTTAGCGATGTTGTTGAGCGTGATGGTGAAGATAAGGGTGCTGTTGTTGCCAATGGGGCCGGGGCCTTGCGGACCGTATGCCAGCTCAGAGGGAATACATACTTCCCAGGTGGAGCCGATGGGCATGAGTTTGAGAGCCTCGGAGAATCCGGGAACCACGCGGTTGATGGGCATATCGATGGGAGCCGGGCTCTTATCGAAGACGGTACCATCGATCAGCTTGCCCTCGTAGGTCACGTTGCAGATTGCATCGGCACCATCGGCCGCGGCATCATATTTGCGGCCTTCGCCGGGAGTAATGACTCGGTAGAGCAGGCCGGAATCAGTCTTGGTCACGCCTTCACCCTTGGCAAATTCTTCCTGGTAGGCTTTGCCCGCGGCAAGGTTTGCTTCGGCCTTGACCTGTTCGCGCTGCTGCATGGCCATGACAAAGGAGTTCATGCCAGCCTCAATGACAGCCTGGTCCATGGACGGCTGCTTACCGGCAAGGCTGTCCTGCAGAGCCTGGAAGAAGATATCCTTGTCGAAGTCATCGGCGGTCAGCGTGGTGGCACCGGCAGATACTTCCTGACCAAAGCGGTAGCCGATGAAGTAGGAGAAGGCCTTGCGTGCATCTTCGGGGCTGACCTCGGTGGGCATGGTGGGTGCGGCAGGTGCAGCGGCGGGCGCAGGAGCGGCGACTGTTGCTTCAGCCGGGGTAGGGGGAGTCGCAGGGGTAGCCTCCGTGTTGCTGCTCTGGGAGAAGCAATAGGTGGTCGTGGCTCCTACAATGGCCAGACCAGCGAGCGTCATGATGTACTTCTTCTTCATAAGGGGGAATGTACGGGTTATCGACTATGTGTCTACTATGAATACGGGCAAAAGTCAAGAATCTTGCGCGTGTGCCTCAGATTGTTGGATGTCATCTGCCGGAATAATGTTGAAAATACTTCAATGATGCTTGAAAAGGGGGATGAAGGAGATGCCCCACGACTGGTGTTCTCCGATGTAGGGCTGCTCGATGATAATGGTATTCCGGCCCTTTTTGAGCTTCAGTTCGGTTGGGGGCAGCACCCACCAGACTTCTTCCTGCCTGAGAGGATTTTCAAAGTTCCAGGCGTTGCCGGGGTGGTTGAATTGTCCGGCGTTCTTGTAAACCCTGGGGTTGCGGACTTCTTCGCCATTGATCCAGATGCGGGTGCCTGCCTGCGACCATTCGCCGTTTTTGGGCACGCCCGTCCAGCGGCGGTTGGAACGGGCCGGGGCATCGAAACCAATCATGAAGGGATAGGAGCCGGCCTTGGCAACCTCGATGGTAGTAGTAGCCCAGACGGTGTTGCCGGGGCGGGAGTGCATGAACATGCCCAGGTAGCCGGTGTCCGGGCGTGTGCGGAAATACAGGTTGGCACAATAGGCCGTGCGGGTATCTGCTCCACCGGTCTCCCCCTGGAGCACGGCCTTGCGGGTGGAATCAGCCTGGTCCTTTGCCACAGGCCCTACGACCTGCCAGCTCATCCTGCTTTCGGGCCACATGGGGAAGTCTTCATCCTTGAAGGTAGTCTTGCGCAATCTGGCCATGCGGGCTTCGAAAAGGGAGTAGGCCTTGCCTGCTTCGGTATCCGGGGCCGGCATTTCCAACGGCAGGGAATCGCCATTGCTCCCGCCGCCAATCCAGGAACGCTCGGCCATGGCCATCATGCCCGGCCACATGGTGCAGAAGCCAGGGATCCATTCCTTGTTATCTACCTTGCCATCGGGCCAGTAGCAGATGATGGTGCCGAGTTTCTTATCATCGCCCTTGGCAGAGCCGCAGGGGCGCATGAAGAAATAGCGGCGCACCAGCATGGCCGGGTCAAGCAGATTGGCATAGCCCATGGTGGAATCAAAAGCACGCCGGGTGATGCGGGCCGGGTCGATGGACTTATCGGCCGTATTCGGGCCTTCACCCCAGCGCTGTTCGATGGATGTATCTGCCACCGGCAGGTCGCGGTTGCTGGCCCATTGCATCGGGATGCGGTTGTGCTCCTGGAGCTTCTGGGTGACCATACCCACAAATTCAGCAGCATTGGGGATACGCACTTCATCGGCCCCGAAATGGATGATAGGGCAGATATCTGCCGGAATTTCCTTGCAGAATTCATCCAGCAGTTTAGCGATGATCTTCATGCCCTCAGGGCTATGCATCTTGAAGCCGAAAGCGCGGTCGAAGTAGGCGCTGTGGCCGGGCATATCCAGCTCCGGGATGATGGTGATGCAGCGCTGGCGGGCGTACTCGAACACCTCGCGGATGTCGGCATAGGAGTAGGTGTCGTTCAGGTCGCGGGTGCGATGCTTCGCGGCATTGAGCTCGGGATATGCCTTGCACTGGATGTGCCAGGCGGGGTAATCGGTCATGTGCCAATGGAAGAGGTTGACTTTGAGCTGTGCGGCGAGATCGAGTTCTTTTTTAAGACGGTCAATCTTGCGGAAATTGCGGCCGCAATCCTGCATATAGCCGCGATACTTGAATGCGGGCCAGTCCTTAATCCTGCATTCGGGGAGCGTCTTCTTGCCCTTGACGAGCTGGCGGAGTGTCTGCAATCCGTAGAAGAACCCGGCCGTTTCCGCAGCCTGAATGGTGATATTCTTTTTCTTCACGGTCAGGATGTACCCCTCAGCCTTGGCATCGGCTTCCAACTCATCACCGGCTGGTTTGAGATGCACGGTCATCTTGCCCTTACCTTTGCCTACCACCTCACCCAGAAGAGCCTTCCATGCCAGTTTCACAGGCTCAGTTGCCGCAGCCTTGCCTTTGATTGTCCACTTGTCTGCCTTGGGAAGCTTTACCGCATCCTCCTTCCACTCGACCTCGCGGGGGAAGGGAATGAGCGCATTGGGTGCCTCTGCTTCGAGTTTCAGATCGTGGGGTGAGCTCCATTCTGCAAGGGCCGCGCTGGCACACAGAATACCAGTTGCAAGTATTCGTATGAGTCTCTTCATGACGGGCGATTGTACCAGAAAAGAGCTGGTATAGACAAGCCCAAAGTTCACGAGCCCAACGCAACCGGCAGAAAATCAGCAAATCCCGTAGCGCTATCCACCCGTGTAGGAATGACCCGGAGGCTCGCACCGGGATACAGGCAGCGGGCATCTGTGCTGGTCCATCGCTCGGCGTGCCGCTCGAAGTACCACGAGGTGTCGTGTGGCAGGTCTGCCCCGGAAACAAAGCCCTTGACTTTGAGCAGAGGTATCTCGACTGCAAGCCCCTGGGGCCAGCAGGTCAGCACGACTGCATCCCAGACACGCGGATTCTCGCTTTCGCATTGCAGCTCAAGGAAACGCCCCATCATTAACTGCTGCGCTTCGTTCTCCGCTGCGGCAGAGTTGCGCTCTGTCTCAGAAATATGCTCAGCGGTAGCAGCGAGTGAGGTGATGGAAGGCAGGGGGAGAGACGGGGTCCCGCTGAGTCGGGAGAAAGCCCGGTGAACCACCAGGTCTGCATAGCGGCGGATGGGACTGGTGAAGTGGCAGTAATCCCCCTTGGCCAGGCCATAGTGTCCCAGGGCATTGGTGGAGTAACGCGCCCGCATCATAGCGCGCAGCAGCCGGACTTTGAGAATGGCCTCATCGGGGTGGCCTTCGATTTTATCCATCACTGCATTGAGTTCTTCGCGGGTAGCCAGGGTACCCGCCTTGATTCCGTAGAGCTTGAGTTCCTGTGATAACTCATTGAGTTTCGCTGGGTCCGGAGCCTCGTGCACGCGGTAGATGGCAGGCAGCCCCTGAGCGTTGAGGGCATGTGCCACGCATTCATTGGCTATCAGCATGAATTCCTCTATCAACTGGTGAGATTCATCGCTGGTTTCAACTTCGACATCAACGGGCGCTCCCTGGTCATCGGTCAATAAGCGGATTTCCGGCATATCCAGCCGCAAGGCTCCGGCTTCGTAGCGCTTGCGCCGCAACAGCTGTGCCAGTTTAGCAGCCTCTCTCAGCATGGAATCAACCTCGCAATCTCCGGTGCCGGCCTGCCCCTGCAGCACTTGCAGCACCTGCGGGTAGGTAAGCCTGCGCCGGGAGCAGATGACGGCATCGCGGAACTCTGCCTTGAAAACCTTCCCCTGGCGGTTAATCTGCATGAGACACAGCCTGGTGAGGCGGTCCTCCCCCTCGCGCAGGGAGCAGATGCCATCGCATAACCGCGGTGGCAGCATGGGGAGCACACGGTCTGGCAGGTAGGTGGAATTGCCGCGTTCCCGGGCTTCCCGGTCAAGCGCTGAGCCGGGGCGCACATAGTGGCTCACATCGGCTATATGCACAGCTAGTTCCCAGTTGGTACCGTGGCGGGAGACAGCAATGGCATCGTCGTAATCGCGGGCGGTTTCCGGGTCAATCGTGATGACGCAGCGTTTCCTCCAGTCATCGCGGTGGTCCAGTTCTGCCACATCAATGGTATCTGAAATGCGCTCGGATTCTTCCAGAACATCGGCGGGAAAGGTATCTGCCAGCCCGTATTTATGCATGACGGTGGTAATCTGCACCCCTTCATCCTCAGGCCAGCCCAGCACCTGCGTGATGCGTCCTGTTGCTTCCGAATTGGCAATGGGGTATCCCACCGGTTCCACAACTACCACCATGCCGGGCAGGAGCTCTGCGGGAGGAGGAGAGAGCAGCCGCACCAGTTCCGGACTAGTCCGGCCATCTCCGACCATGTGGCCGTATCGCCCGGTGGATTTGTAACTACCTACCCAGCGGTTACGCCCTCGTTCCAGGATTTCAAGTACCCGGACCTCTATGCGAGTCTCGGCTGCATGCGGGCGATGCCGATTGTGATGCGAACGGGCAGGGGCTTTGACGCGGACAGATACTTCGACCCGGTCGCCATCCATGGCTCCCTTGCTGCAATAGGGGGCCACATAGAGAGCCCCGCAACCATCCTCAGCCTGCAATGCTGCCAGTCTCGGAGCAGATGCGGCATCTGCCACAAAGAAAAGCCTGCCACCGCGCTGCGAAATGCGCCCTGTCAGTTCCCCGCCGACTGGCTTGCGCAGCATGTAGAGACTCTTGCGCAGCTTGATGATTCTTCCCTGGATGACCCCCTTGGCCAGAGCAGATTTCAGTTCCCGACGCTGGGTGGGATGAAGTCCCATGCCTTTGCCTATATCGGCCAGTTCCTGAGGCGTGTAACCTGGCGAGGAAAGGTAGTTGTACAACTGCTCTGACAAGGATGAAGATTCCATGATTCCTGCCCCATTCTAGCACAGCCCTCCAACCCCTTTCAACTCAATTCGTCAAATTTGCTTGCCACCCAGGCGTATGTGTGCTATCTATAGACAAGTACACATGATAGCGAAGGCTGTACAGTGGATTGGCAGACGTGCAAGACAGGAAGATGCCTATCAGGTCAAATTCTTCCCGGATGGAGTGTTGTCTGTTGTGTGTGATGGCATGGGCGGGCATCACGATGGTGCTTTGGCCTCATCCATGGCGGCAGAGGCCTATGTGCGCTCTTTTGAAAAGCACGGAGATATGCCAATGGCTCAGCGTATGTACCGCGCCCTCGAAGTGGCCAATGAGACAATTCGACGTTCATTTGAACGACGCAGTGTGTACGGGGGTACCACCCTGCTGGCCGTTTTTGCAGGGGCAGGCGTGCTCCGCTGGGTCAGCGTTGGCGATACGGCATTGTATCTGTGGCGTTTCGGTCGTCTCCTCCGTCTGAACCAGGATCATTCCTACCGCGATTTGTACCGCGAATACATTGGCTCAGGCATGACGGCGCAGGATGCCCTCCGCAAGGGGCATGTGCTGCGCAGCGCGGTGACCGGGGAGTCCCTGGACCTGGTAGATGCCCCGTTGACCCCCTATCCTCTGATTCCCGGCGACCGCATCATTCTGGCGACCGATGGTACGGAAAACGTGATTGACCCGAGTATCCTGGGACCCGAGGGCCGGGCAATCCTCAACGACCGTGAGGGGAACCTGCCCGTCAATATCATTGAGGCATGCAAGGCTCTCAACGACCCGTATGCCGATAATGCTACCGTAGTGGCAATCGATGTATAACAACTACTGAATCAGGCAGGTGCTTGTGGTGTCCTTCTTTGCATGGACACGATATGCTTACGCGATGGATACCGGGACGGGCAGTATGTGCTGCCGCCCTTGCCGTATGATACCGCAGCGCTGGAGCCCTTCCTGGATAAGGAAACACTTGCGCTGCACCACGGTCGTCACCATGCGGCCTATGTGGCAGGTGCCAATGCTGCCACAGAGTCAATGCAGCTTCTGGCGCAGGGGAAATTACCAGCCAGTCAGGCCGGGTGCGTGGCGCAGAACCTGGCCTTCAATCTGGCTGGTCACATGCTGCACACCTTGTACTGGGGTAATCTCTCGCCGATGAATGGTGGCACACCGTGCGGGCTGCTGGCCGATGCACTCACGGCCTCCTTCGGTAGCTATGAATCGTTTATCCGCTTGTTCCGGGCGGCAGCACTAGGTGTGCATGGTAGTGGCTGGGCGATTCTGGCAAAGGATGCCGTGAGTCATCATCTGGTGGTATTGGCTGCACATAAGCACCAGGATGCCTTGTTGCCACGCATGCGGCCGCTTCTGGTCTGCGATGTGTGGGAGCATGCCTACTATCTGAAATACCGCAATGACCGCGCAGCCTATGTCGATGCATTTTTGAATCACATCTGCTGGCAGTCGGTCTGCAAACGTTTCAATTCCAATAAGGAGGTAATTCATGAATGCTCCCGGGGCTGATTCGTCCAGCAGCTCATGCTGTGGCAACAACAAATGGCTTGGCAGACCCTGGGTGGCCGGTATCGTAGCGGCATTGGAACTGGTGCTGGGATTCATCCTGCTCAGCTTTCCTTTTCTGCTGGGAATCTCTGCTGTGTGGGTGGCTGGGTTTGTGCTGGCAGTAGCCGGAGTTGTCAGGCTGGTGCAGGGGCTCATTCACCGCGAGAACCGCTGGTGGAATCTCCTGGCGGCTTTGCTTTACCTGGTGGTCGGCATATTCACCGTGCTGATGCCGGCTTTATCGATGGAGTGGTGGACCCTGCTGATAGGTGCATGCCTTGTAGCCGCCGGTATCCTGCGCATGGGAGTGACCATCACGCTCTGGGATACACCCGGCCGCTTCTGGCGCTTGTTCAATGCGCTGGTTTCGCTGGTGCTGGGTGTCATGATTATCTGGGGCTGGCCGGAATCCTCCCTGTGGCTGATCGGCACGCTGATAGCTGTAGAGATGATCTTCTCCGGGTGGACGCTGATGTTCCTGGCCATGGCACCGAGAGAAACGCCAGAGGACTAACTCCCCCCGCCAGAGATGGCCTGCCTCATGCAGGCCATCTTATTTTCGGTTTCCTGCCATTCCTGTTCTTCAACCGAGTCTGGCATGAGACCGCCACCGGCATAGAGCCGGCAGAATCCTGGGAATATCTGCATGCAGCGCAACGCCACGTAGAACTGGATGGAGTTGCTC
Source organism: Akkermansia sp. (assembly GCA_017517805.1). Classification (GTDB taxonomy): domain Bacteria; phylum Verrucomicrobiota; class Verrucomicrobiia; order Verrucomicrobiales; family Akkermansiaceae; genus Akkermansia. The sequence goes on along the minus strand of JAFWYD010000081.1, from coordinate 101,692 downwards.
TCCCATGGACCCAGGTACCCGGCATAGCAGGAACGCTTGATATCCGGGTATTGTTGCAGGATCCGCCGTGCGTCAACCACGGGCGAACCGCATACTGCCGGGGTGGGTGGCAGTTGCTCCAGCAGCTGATGCACGCGTTCCATGGGCATTTTCCACCTGAATCGCGTGCAGAGATGCTCGATGCGCCCGGCGCGGAGATTTTCCAGTTCTCCTTCTTCCAGCTCATCTGCAAGCGGGGTGAGCACCAGGCGTATAAAATCAGTCACGAGTGCCTGTTCGCGTCTGTTTTTAGTATCCCAGGGCAGGGTGTTGGGAATCCGCGTACCGGCCAGGGCCATGGTCTGCCAGCAGTCGTTGCTGCCTGTCAGCAGCTGCTCCGGCGTGCAGAACAGCCAGGTGCCATATCGGGGGGTATGTACCAGGGCTTTGAATGCAGCAGGATTCTGATGGCAGGCTGCACAGAAAGCCCGGTAAACCGAGAAATCTGCAGGGACTGAAGTATCTGCGGTACGTGCCAGCACAATCTTGCGCACCGTTCCCTTGCGGATGAAGCTGCTGTACAGGTGAAACAGAGTGCTGTATTTATTGCGGCTGGTTGGCTCTTCTTCCGGGGAGTGCTGCATTTCTTCCCATTGATCAGGTGCAGGAGGGGCGTCCAGTTCCGAGGGAATGAAAAGACTGCTCCCTTCAAAGCTGGCTACAACAAAACCATCACGGGAAAGGGGTGATTCCTCCGTCCGGCCATCTGCCGCCATGCAGAATGCCGCCTCATCAGTCCCGGGTAGACGATAGAGCGCAAAGGCACATTGCCGACGGCAGAGAGCATCAATTCTTTCCCCTATGGTGGCATTCATGCCTGCTACCATACACCGAAACGAAGTGCTTGGCAATCTCTTTTAGCCCCACATAATGTCAACCTCGGCGCGGACCCCTTCGGCAGAGTTGATGACGTGGTGAGTATACTGGCCGTTGCGGTAATGCTCAATCTGCACCTCGGCTCCCAGCATGCATTCCTTGCGGAAGGCGAGGTGAATACGGACCGGGGATCCCTCCGGTGTGTGTGCCGCCGGCAAGGTGTCAAGGGCCCAGACCAGATACGCGCTGTTGTTGATATGGCCGTTGAAGTCGATATCGCGGCGGGCTGCCGTGTGTGCGCTAGTAGCGAGCGGCTCCGGGCTCCACTCGGGGCAGATGAGCTCCTCGGTGATAGGCGGGCATTCCAGCCCTTCCAGCGGTATGTTGGCTCGTTTCAGAGGGAAGGGACGACGGGTGGTGATATCGATGAGCACCCACAGCAGGTCTGCACGGGCCAGTACGTTGCCCGCCTTATCCGTCATTTCCACAAAACGGCGGGCCTGTAGCGCGCTTGCCTGCCCCGTGTTGGTGCGCAGCGTGATGGTTTCCTTCCATGCCGGGCGGCGGAGTAATTCGTAGTTACCGCGAGTCTCAACCCAGATTTTGTGATTCTCCACGGCCCAGTCAAAGCCCAGGTTGTTCATTTCAGCATGTTCTTCGGCCATCTCCTGGCACAGGTGCATGAAGAACTCTGGCTTCATGAGGTGGTCTGCCGAGCATTCGTAACTGGTAATCGTGTGGGTGAGGGAAAGGTCGTCCATAGAGCTCACTCTAGCATGTAGATGGACGGCTGTCAATCAAAAGTTGCAGAATTCAATAAAATAGAAAGCCCCCCCCCTCGCAGAGAAGTGGCTATCTCCAATGGGGGGGGGGCTGGTGATGAAAGGTTCAGGAGTATCAGGCTATGGTAGCCTTGCTTTCCTGATGGATCAGCTCGGCCTCACGCTTGACGCGCACCTGGAGGTCTGCCAGGGCGTTCATGTAGTAGATGTAGGCATCGTACGGAGAGGGGTAGGGGGTGAAACCGTTGCTCTTCTCCATGTAGTGGAAGTGGTCTGCACTCTGCAGCTTGCGCCACACGTGAATCATATCGCGGTCTTCGCTGGCCTTTACTGCGCTTTCGAGGTCGTATATCTTCTTGATTGCCTCCTGCTGCATCACATTGCCGTTCCAATGCGTGGTGGTACCATAGGTGGAGCAGCTTACCGGGTTCGGGCAATTAAGCGTGCCGGTGGAGGGGAAGGTGCGCACGGCCTCGGTCGGGGTGTAGAATTCATTGCCGGCAAAGAGGGCTGCGGTAATCATGGTGCGCCAGAATTCAAACACGCCGGTGCTATCTGCCTGGCGTTCGCCAATCGTCTCGTAGTCCATGGAGATGTTGACCACCTGCCCCTGCTCGGCGCTCAGCCATTCCACAAAGGTATAGGGCGAGAGAGGGTATTCGCTCCAACCGGGGTCGGTGCGGCGGTTGGCCAGGTCATTGGAAAGGTGGCGGTGGCGCAGCAAGGTCTTGGTCTTGTCGATGAGTGGAGCGCACTGCAGGTCGTTGGTGTTGCGGTTGCTCATCATGCGGCCGCTGCCATCGGCCATGATGCCTTCGAAGCCCATATCGTAGGCTTGCGCGGCTATGGCGTTCGAGTAGAGCATACCGGTGTTCCACAGTACGGTGGGGCGCTGCCCGAAAAGTTCTTCGATGAGGTCGCAGTGCTCCTCAACCTGCTCAGCGAATTCACCGGTGGAATACAGAGAGGCCAGGGAAGCGTAGTAGGGCATGGCCAGGAATTCCACGCACCCGGTTTCAGCCAGCTCCTGGAAGGAGGTGATGAGGTCGGGACGGTGGTATTTTGCCTGCTCCAGAATCACGCCGGAAATGGCAAGCGCAAACTTGAACTTGCCATCGGAAAGCTCGATGAGCTGCTTCATCATGCGGTTGGCGGGCAGATAGCAGCGCTCGGCTACTGCGCTCAGCACGCGGCCGTTCATCTGGTCATCTTCGTAGAAAGCATGCTCGCCAATCTTGAAGAAATCGTACGGTATCAGACGGTTCGGCTGGTGCGCATGAAATGTGAGCGTTATGTTCATATACTTTGTAAGTGGTGTTATGTGTTTTACCAGCCCAGCACGTGGTGGTAGACCTTGATCATCTTATCTGCGGCGGTTTCCCAGTTGGAGTTCTTGATATCCTGGGCGCTCTGCTCGGCTACGCGCTGGTAGAGCTCATCATCGGTCACAAGGTCGACGATGTGCTTCGCCATCATGTTCACATCCCAGAAGTCGGCTTTGAGCGCACCCTTCATCACCTCTGCCACGCCACTCTGCTTGGAGATGACGGCCGGAATGTTGAACTGCGCTGCCTCCAGGGCTGAAAGGCCGAACGGCTCTGAAACAGACGGCATGCAGTAGACATCGGTCATGGAGAGCAGCTCATTGACTTTCTGTTTGTTCAGGAAGCCAGTGAAGTGGAACTTGTCGCCCACGCCATGGAAGGCTCCTGTCTCGATAAGCTGGCGGAGCTTTTCGCCTGTTCCGGCCATCACGAAGCGTACGTTGTCTGTCTGCTCCAGCACTTTGGCTGCAATCTGCAGGAAGAATTCCGGTCCTTTCTGCGCAGTAAGTCGTCCAAGGAAGAGTACCAGTTTCTCCGGGAATTTCTTCTTGCTGTGGAAGACGTGTACCGGGTCTGCCCCGTTGTGTACCGGGAAAATTTTGGCAGGGTCGATACCATAGTGGCCTGCGGCTATCGTACCGGTGTATTTGGAAACCGGAATTACCGCATCGGCCTGCTCCATGCCATACTTTTCGATGTCGTAAATCCAGCCTCGGGCATCGGCTCCGGCGCGGTCGAACTGCGAGGCATGCAGATGCACCACCAGGGGCTTGCCTGTGGCCTTCTTTACCTCTACGCCAGCCAGGTAAGTCATCCAGTCGTGGGCGTGTACCACGTCGAAATCATATTTGCGGGCCATCACGGCGCAGATTTTCGAGAACTCTATCACCTTGCGCGCAAGGTCTCCGGCGTACAAATCTTCCTTGCCGGTGAAGAGTGCGAGGTCTGCCTTGTGGATGCGGGAGAAGAGAAGCTTGCCTTCCTTGGTGAAGGTGATGTTGCCGGGGGTGCCTTCTGTGCAGGCGTATGGATCCAGATTGACTGGTGCCTTGCCCACGACGGTGAAGCTTTCGTACGTGTACCCTTCCTCCAGCGTCTCCATCTGCTCGTGCCTGAGTGTGTTGACCCCGGTCAGCGTAAATCCCTCATACGTTGCCTCAGGTGCTGCCTTCGGCACGATAACATTCAAGTCTACCTTCTGCGAGAGTGCTCGCGAAATCCCCATGCAGGCCACGCCCAGCCCTCCGTTGATTAGCGGGGGAAACTCCCAACCCAGTTTCAATACTTTTATTTTCCTCATATTCAATGTGTAGTTTTTACTTAAAATTGCAGACCCTTGTGCTTTAGTCTCGCGGAGATTAAAGCACAAAGCAAGCCTCTTGTCCAGACAAATGTCTGTCAATCCTACTAACAAGATGGATTTATGCTCCTGTGAGCATAAATCCTGGCTTTACTGTTCGTTGTTGGCTCGGCGGATATCCTCCAGGGCTGCAATGAAGTCATCGAGGATTTCTGCCGGAACCATGATGCGGTCGCGGTTGGAGCTGACCTTTTCGGTGATGCGGACCACACGCCCGCGAGCATTGCTCTTGAGGTCGAGGAAGAAAGTTTTGCGGTCTGCAATGATTTTTTCGGTGCAAATGATATCGTCGTCCACTGTTTCTATACCCGGGGTGGTTATCGTAAACCCCTATGGCGCTCGATTATATCACAAGCGACATATCAGTCAATCATCAAATTGATGATAAGTGCAAAAACGGGTCTGTTTCGAAACCAGCTGGAAGAAACGCCGGGAGGTTTTGTTCTTCGAGTCTGGAGGAGTGATTACTCTTCGTAGGTGACGAGGATGCGGGCAACGGGGGGGAGATGCTCGGCAAGCTTTTTATTCAGCCGGGTGAGGCGTGTGTGGCTTTCTTCGACGGTCAGGGAATATTCCTTGGGGATGCGGATGATGCAGAGGCGCTCGTGGGCCCGGGTATAGGTGTTGATACTGGAGGGGATGGGGGCGCTGCGGCGAACCATGGCATCGCGAACCTGTTTTTCCCAGTCGTCGGGCAGGGGGGTGGTGTAATTCGGGATGTGCCGCAAGTCCGGTTCCACGTGTAGTGCTACCACATCTGCCTTGAGGTTTCGGAGTACCTCCTTGCGAAAAGCCTCGATGGGAACTTGCCAGCTTTCCAAAGTGGCATCGGAGGGGAGCTCCAGGTCAACTACTACCACAAACAAGCCGTCGTCGGTGTGCTGCAGCACCAGGCCATGCACGCCGAACCGGTGGGTGAGAGCCAGACGGCGGATGATGAATTCCGGTGTTTCCGGGAAATCGGTCGCCGGCTGCATGTGGACCATGGTTTCCGCGCCTTCGATTGTATCGGCTACCATGGTTTCGATGGCATCGGCAATTTCATGCGCGGTATCGACATGCAGGTTGTGCGGCACCTGAACCTCCATGTCCACGTAGAAACGGGCACCTGATTCACGGACGCGGAGCCTTGAAACCGGGTAGGTAGGCATGCGTTCTGCCATGGTGGCTCGTATCTTTTCGCTCGCTTCATTGTTTTGCTTATCCATCAGGTTATTGATGGACTGCAGGCCCAGTTCTTTGCAGATGCGGAGTATGATAAGCGCTACGATGAGGGATGCAAATACATCGGCCCGCACCAGCACCCAGTGAAACCAGCTGCCCGTTACGGCCATATCGGCTACGGCTGCGCCTGTGATGCCGCAGAGGACTGCCGCACTACTCCAGATATCGGTGGTAAAGTGGGCTGCATCTGCTTCCAGCGCGGCACTACGGGTTTCTTTTGCGACTTTCCTGAGCATGCGGGCGCGGTTCACATCGACCAGAATGGAGACGATGATGACCGCAAAGGCCCAGTAGGAGAAGCGGACTGTCAGGGCTTCCGGATCGGTGCTCATCAGTCGCTCGATAGCTTCCTTGATGACCCAAGCTGCGGTGCCAAGCAGGAGGAGGGTCTCTCCGAGCGCCATCAGGTTTTCTACTTTGCCATGGCCATAGGGGTGGTCCTTATCGGCAGGAAGCGCGGCGACTTTTACGGCATAGACAGTACCACCCGCTGCCACCAGATCCAATGCGCTGTGCAGAGCTTCGGAAAGGATACCGAGCGAGCCGGTCATCAGACCGACTATCATCTTGAATACGGTCAGCATGGCACTCCATACAACCGATGACCACGCGGCTAGGCTTTTCCGTGTATCTGCATCCATGTGTTAACTTTACTGTTGAGGCGCGTGTTAGTCAAGCCAAAGAAATAGAATGATTCTCAATTAGTATGAAATGACTGGATTAGGGGAGCGAAGAATCTCCGGGGATGATGATACAGAATCAGCTTGCAAGCAGCGTGTGTTAGGACTATCATAGGGATATGAAGCAGCTTATCTACATCATGCCGCTGGCGCTGGGACCTGTTGTAGCGCAGGTGGTGGACGCAAAAGCCACCTTTAATGCCGCGCTCGACCAGGTTAAGGAAGCTCAATCGGAAAATCTTGGTCCGGTCATCACGGCTGTACTGGATGCAACCGGAGGTGATGAACAAGCCTATTTCCGTTTCATGCAGGAAGCTGCAGATGCCGGCCACCCCGTAGCGCTTAACTGGATGGCTGCCCAGCTCCTGCGGCAGATGCGTGTGCAGCGTCAAGATGCCATCACTTCAGAAGCAGCAGCAAGGGTGAAAGCCCTCATTGAGCAGGCTGCCAGCACGGGGTATGTGCCCGCCAGGGTAGAGCTGGCGCATTTGAGCGGAAGCGGTATCGGGGCCCCGGCAGATGAAAAGACGGGGATGAAACACTTGATGGAAGCGTGCAAAGCGAATAGTCCACGAGCCCGCGCAGCCTATCTTCTGCTTTCCGGGAGACTGGAAAAAGAGGGCGATGCATCACCTGCTGTACGGGCCGAGCTGAAGAGAAAAAACTATTTTGTGGAGGAATTCCTTTCGGCTCTCATGGCTCGCAGTAATGAGGAAAAGAGCAGGGAATGGCTGACTCTTGCAGCGGAGCACGGCAGTCCTGGAGCCGCATGCACCTTGGCGCTCTACAACTTGCACCAGGGAGATGCGGTGAAGGGATACGAATATCTCAAACTAGCGGCAGACCGCGATAATCCGGAAGCTCTGGCTCAACTTGCTGCAATGACGCTGCCGGAGGCTCCCTTGCCAGAAACGCTGAAACATATCGTCAAGCAGGATTCCGGTGCTGCTATCCGCTTGTTCCAGCGAGCGGCTTTGCTGGGATACACGCAGGCCTGCATTCCACTTGCGGGCGAATATCTCAAACAGCCGGAGAAGTACAGCGTTGAGCGCATTTTTGAATTGTACCGGCTTGCGGCAGATGATGGTGACCCTCGCGGCGGGGTGGCCTATGCATATTGCCTGGCCAATGGTCGCGGGTGCCAGCAGGATGCTGAGAAGGGAGTCCGGATTCTGAATGAACTGGTGGATGCCGGCGTGGCATTTGCCAATATGGCACTGGCCGACTTGTATTTCAATGGAACGGGGGTGCCGGCAGATATGACTAAGGCTATCAGCTATCTGACGGCTGCGGCATCAGCAGGTGTGCCACAATGCTACACGCTCATGGCGGTGCTCTCCCAGCTGGGGAATGCAAGCAAGGCATCAGATCCGGCACGAGCCCGCTTCTACCTGCTCATGGCAGAGGAACGAGGGGAGATGAATGCGCGTCATTCCTTTGATGCTCTTGTGAAAGCTGGCGGTTGGAAGTTTATCCAGTAAGTGCAGATTCACCGGATATCCTTGCCAATGATGCGTCTTTCTGGTATGATGCACACGAGCGCCGCAGAGGAAGGAAACTATACGCTGAATCAAGATCGTTATGACCCGTTTACTGAACAATTTATCCCGCACCGGCGATGATCCCGGAGCCCGGTTCAAGGGCAGCGCCCACATCATGAGCGGTGTGGCTCTGCTGGGTATTGCCGCGCTGTGTTTCATTGCCTGCTCGGCGGCATCGGATGCCTGGAACGCAGCCTTCCGCGTGGCCTGGCTTACCCTGACATCGGTCGCTCTTCTCCTGCTGGCCAATCTCTCGCGTCTGCCTGCACAGTTGACCGTGCGGCGTACCTTCCTGCTTGTGAGCATGGTTGTGGCGCAACTTCTGATTATGACCGGAGAATGCGCGCTCAAGGGGGTCATACCCGGTTATAATGAGCAGGGACAAATGCTGCTCTGGTTTCCTTATGCACTGGCTCCCACCGTGCTGGCCGTGATGATTGGCCGACGTCTGGGCGCATTCACGGCGCTCTGCTGCACGATTCTGGGTGTGGCTTTGTTCCCGACAGACACCGGAACGGGGATTATCCTGAATTATTGCGCCGTCAGTTTCGTGACGGGAACGGTGTGTGCCCTTGTATCTGGTCGGGTGCACAAGCGTGAGCAGATTCTTCGCGCTGGTTTTGTGGCAAGTGCCATTGCCTTTGCTTCTGTGTATCTACTACTGGGGCTGGGCGGTGCCGGCTCCGATGCAGAGATTGCATTGCGCGGCTTCAGCGGCGGTGAGTTCAACGTGGGAGGCTTTGCCGTGGAACTGGCGGTCACCGTCGGAATCAATTTTGTGCTTGCTGCCCTGGTGGGTGGCATGATGCCGGCTCTGGAGCGTCTGTTCAATATTTCAACCCCCATCACCTGGCTGGAGTGGGCCGATATGAACCACCCTCTCCTGCGTAAATTGCAGATTGTGGCTCCAGGAACCTTTCACCACAGCCTGGTAGTGCAGCGTTTGTCGGAGGCTGGAGCAGAAGCTATCGGAGCGGATGTGACCCGCGCGGGCGTATGCGGTCTGTATCACGATATCGGTAAAATAGCCAACCCTCAGTATTTTGCCGAAAATATTGCGGATCAGAATAATACACCGCATGCAGAGCTTACGCCGGAAGCCAGCGCCCGCATCATTACCGGGCATGTGACAGAAGGTGTGGAGCTGGCTCACGCCCATGGCCTGAATAAGCGCATCGTGAATGTTATTCGCGAGCATCACGGCGTTTCTACAGCCTATTTCTTCTATCGCAAGGCGCTTGACCACTACGAGGAGGAAAAGGCCAAGTTTGAGGAAGGTCTTATTGATACATGCCCGGAGGAGGTTGATAAAAGTATTTTCACGTATAAGGGGCCGATACCCCAGACTCGGGAGAGCGGTATTGTCAGTATGGCTGATGCTGTGGAAAGCGCAACCCGCTCGCTTCAGCACCCGACGGAGGATGATATCCGCAACATGATCAGCGGTATTTTCAAGGGGCGTATCCTCGATGGACATCTGCAGGATTGCGGCCTGACGCTTGGCGAGATTGAGAAGCTCAAAGAGTCGTTCTTTGCCACGATTCGTACGATGCACCACAGCCGCATTGCCTACCCCAAGCCAAAGACGGATGATGCGACTACGGCCGTGATCGAGTTGCGCAAGGCTGAGCCTAAACCGGAAGCCTGATGAAACGCCACATCCGCAGTATTTCCATGATTCTGGCCTTCCTGGTGGGAGGCCTGTTTCACAAGCACCTGAGTCCGTTGGGCGCATGGCTACCCGTGAGTGTGGCGCTCATGCTCAGTATCACCTTTACCGGGATTGAGGTTTCGCGGCTTAAACCGCAGCGTATGCATCTGTGGGTGTTGCTGGGGATTCAGCTCATTGGCATGGGATTCTGGGGCATTACCCGGCTGGCTGGTTTCCCGGTGCTGGCTGAATCGCTCTTTTTCTGCGGGATTGCACCGGTGGCTATAGCCGCGCCCGTCATCGTGAATCTGTTGAAAGGAGATGTGGAGTTTACTACCACGGCCTTGGTGCTTAGCCAGATAGTGTTTGCTTTAGTTACGCCATTGCTGATGCCGCTGGTGGTGCAGGTAGAGGGATTCTGCTACTCGGAACTGGCTTTGGAAGTAGCGCTGCAGCTCGGCACGGTACTTGGCATACCCGCCTTGGTCGCTATTATTCTGCGCGTGTTGTATCCCCCCTGTAAGGTGTGGCCATCCAGGCTGAAGGATGTCTCGCTTGGTATCTGGATTATGAATCTCACCATTATCGCAGGCGTAGGAACACAACGTGTGCTGGAGATGGATATCTGCTGGTGGGATATGCTTCCTATGGTGCTGGGGTCTCTGGTCGTATGTGTGACCGGCTTTGTGAGCGGTTATAAACTTGGGGGAAGGGGGCTCAAGCGGGAATGCTCCCAATGCATGGGTCAGAAAAACACCATCCTCACTCTCTACATTGCCAGCCAGTGGTATGTGCACCCCCTCGCCTACATTGGTCCTGCTTTCTACGTGTTCTTCCACAACATTGCCAATGCCCTGCAGATTGCCTTGGCCAACCGCGAAAAGTCCCGGTTATAACAGGAATAAATTTGTACCTTGTCCTTTAGTTGGTGCCGTCCGGGTCCTGTAAGCCAGATTCTGTCCACCCGCGGTGAAGCGGGCTGTGTGGCCATTTTTCTCGCGCCTGTTGCCAGGCGTGCCCTGCGTTTATAGCAGGGTGCAACTAATACCCGGGAATACAGCGGGCAGGCGACCCTTTCCCTGTTTGTCTTGCATCGCGTGGGGTTTTCCGTGCCTCCTTCGTTACCTCCGGAGCGGTGGGCTCTTACCCCACCTTTTCACCCTTACCCTTGCGGGCGGTTTGTTTTCTGTGGCACTATCCGTCCACCCGGCATTGGCTCCGGGTGTCTCCTGCTTTCACAGGACACGCTGCCTTATGATGTCCGGACTTTCCTCTACGGGACTGGATACCCGCAGCGACCACCCGGACCCGGACGGCTCTGCGAGAGTACACCGAAGTGGCTGAATTGGCAAGTCAAATCTCCCCATTTAGCTTGATTTTACTGGTTAGATGGCGTAGAATACCCGGCGTATGAAGAAACGCGTGGTTATTCTCGGCTCTACCGGCAGTATCGGCACCAGTGCCCTCAAGGTGGCGCGCGATATTCCGGAGCGTATGGAGGTGGTGGCGCTTGCTGCCCATTCCAATGTGGCAAAACTGGCTGAGCAGGCACGCGAATTCCAGGTGCAGCATGTGTGCATCTATGATTCTACCAAGGCTACTGAGCTTCGCCGTCTGCTCCCCTCCGGCGTGCAGATTTATACCGGGCTGGAGGGGCTTTGCCAGCTGGCTACACTCGATAGCGCGGATATGGTGCTGGTTTCCATCATCGGTACCGATGGCCTGAAGCCCACGCTGGAGGCTATTGAGGCCGGCAAGGATTTGGCGATTGCTTCTAAAGAAATTCTGGTGATGGCAGGTGAGGTGGTGATGAACCGAGCCAAGGCTAAGGGTATCAACGTACTGCCTGTGGATAGCGAGCACAATGCCATCTACCAATGCTTGCAGGGCAACCGCGGTGGTGCAGGGCAGGTGAACCGCCTGATTCTGACGGCCAGCGGAGGCCCCTTCCGCAATACTCCACGCGAGCAACTGAAGAACGTGACACTGGAACAGGCTCTCAAGCATCCCACCTGGCAGATGGGCCGAAAAATTACCATCGACAGTGCCACGATGTTCAACAAGGGACTGGAGATGATTGAAGCCCGCTGGCTCTTCGATATCCCCATGGAGCGGGTGGATGTGATTGTGCACCCGCAGAGCATTGTGCATTCTCTGGTGGAATTTGTAGATGGCTCCATCCTGGCGCAGCTGAGCAGCAGCGATATGTGCTTCCCGATTCAGTACGCCGTCACATGGCCGGAGAGACTGCCGAATTCCCTGCCGCACCTGGATCTGGCGCAGATTGCCAGCCTGAAGTTTGAAGCTCCGCGCTGGGATGATTTTCCCGCGCTCACCCTGGCCCGCACCGCTGGACTCACCGGCGGCACCATGCCCGCCATGTACAACGCCGCCAATGAAGTAGCCGTGCAGGCCTTCGTGGAGGGGCGTCTCTCTTTCCCCGGTATCTGGGAAACGGTTGAAAAAGTGCTCTCCAACGCCCGCCCCCGCGATTATGAAGGCAAATTAGGCATCATCCTGGAGGATGATGCCTGGGCTAGAGAGGAAGCTGCGAAGTTCGTGGATTAGTTGTCTTTCGATATTAAGGCTTTCAACTTAGGGTGATTTTCCAAGAATCGCTCGAAAGCGATTTTTCTCATTATCTTCTTTGCTCTCAGATAGCGACGCAATCGAGCAAAGAATCTTTTGTCTCGACAATCAACGCCATAATCACGAGCATCCCATATAGGATAGGATTCCTTATTAACTGCACCAAAGTATCGGGTTTCCCCATCAGGTAAAGGCGTTCCTCCGTGAAGTTTATAAAGTATGGAGAAGATGCTTTGATCGTGTCTGTTTTCGATAAATCCAGAAAGGTTCGGAGAAATCGAAGGAGAGTCATCAACCAGCGAAAGTTTATCATCCCAAACAGAAAGCCATTTCTTAAAGAATCGAATGTTTTCGGCGTTCTTTTTACAAATGATATGGCCAGCTGCAAGCTGAGGGGTATGTGTTATACTTCGATCCGCTCTGCAATTAAAATAATCGAAGACGTCGCCTTTGGTCCACCTCTTCTCGTTCGTGTCGATTTGATCTGATAGAGCAGGAAAAGCCTTCATATAGAATGCACCCATTTCCATCTCCTTATAGTAAAAAAGCAACCGTTCCCTTGCTGCCGGGTTTAAGTGACAACCTGCGTCACAATAAAAAAGAGTGCTATTTTCAGGCAAGCTTTCGAGAGTCTTGAGAATTATATATGGCTTCCAACACCAATAACCAAACCCCCGCACATCTGGTCTCAAAAGATGTTGCATCTTTTTTTGAAATGATTCGTCTATGATGCTTTCATCACAAACCCGGATCTCATCAAAAAAATTCATAGCCTTGGCCTGATCTGCAATTCGAGACAAAGCAGACCTCATTCGGGAATCTGCAAAGGAAACAAAACAGTTTATAGGCATTGATGGTCTCATTTATTTTTGCGACTCCTTCAGAATATAATTATAAATGTCCAGGATAGTAGTGCGCATAGTGTCAACACTTAGAGCTTTGCGGCAGAAATCAACACCATAGCTACCCATTTGCAGGGATGTCTCCTCATTGCTTGTGACGACTTGCACAGCTTGAATGAATTGTTCGAGATTATTGGGCTCCACAACACAACCTGATTTCAGGTGTTCTACATATTGCTTTGCCCCACAATCTCTTGTTACAATTGCTGGTACTCCTATGATTCTCGCTTCTTTAACGATGTTGGGACAGCTATCTGCGAGACTTGGATGAACCAAGGCCCAAACCTTGCCGAGGTATTCTTTGATTTTCTCACGGGTCAGATATCCGAGAAAAATAATGTTATCAGGATATTTCTTGTCTGCTGGTTTATCCTGACCGGCGACATAAAGTGTAACGTGTTGGAGTGAGGATGAACTGAACGCTTGGATGGCTAAATCCACATTTTTAATAGGCGCACGAGAGCCAGCCAAAAGACATGAAGGTGATTTTGTAAGTTTACGTTCTTCAGAGAGGAAAGAAGCATCAGCAGCATATTCCCATAGTCTTGAGTTTACATTCGGCGCTATTTCCTTAATTCGCTCAAGAGCCCACGGAGATTCTGCTGTCACCATATTCATGGCTCGGAATGTCCCTTTCTCATATAGACTCTGTTTACGTTCAAAAGCAGATATAGGGCCCCGTTGCTTATATGCGGTTAGTATACCCTGTGCGGAAAGTAGCTTCTTTCCGGAAAAATCTTTTGCAGCAAGTCCGAAGCTTCTTTCTGTTCCCCACGAATGTACTAAGTTAGGTTTGATTGATTTCAGACATTTCCATATCTGGATACGGTCGTAAAGGTACGCCGTATAAAGTCCAATTGTCAATCGGGCTCCAGGCAAGACATAAAAATGGTGACCTTGATATTGGAAATAGTTCCTAGTTTTATATGCTTTATCGAGCATTATCCAGTGGAACTCGAACTGTTCAACATCTTGCAGCGATTGAAAAAAAGTGTGCATCCATTTAGCGTTGGCACTCTTAATGTCCTTATATTGTTCATTAATGAGGCCTATCGGAAAATCACCGATGATGGCTATGCGAGGTTTTGTGGACATGGCAAAAAAGGCGCGCTGGCTGATATATTGAATACCGGCCAACGCGCCAGATGATAAACAGTTTACTTATTATTCACCCGGGCGAACTGCTTGAGGCGCAGGCCGTTGAGGTGGATGAAGCCGCTGGCATCGTCCTGGTTGTAGTCCTCTTCGGTGTAGTCGGCTTCCATGGTGGCCATGGCGTAGCTGTAGAGGCTGTTCGGGCTGCGGCGGCCAGCGTACATCACGTTGCCCTTGTAGAGCTTGAGTCGCACTTCTCCATTCACGGTTTCCTGGGTCTTGGTCACGAGGGCCTGGATAGCTTCACGCTCGGGGGCGAACCAGAAGCCGTTGTAGACCATGGCTGCGTAATCGGGGATGAGGGAGTCGCGCACCTTCTGGGCTTCGCGGTCCATGGTGATGGTCTCGATATCGCGGTGTGCGGCCAGCAGGATGGTGCCACCGGGGGTCTCGTAGATGCCGCGGCTCTTCATACCGACGAAGCGGTTCTCGATGATGTCCACGCGGCCGATACCGTGCTTGCCGCCGAGGTAGTTGAGCACGAGCATGACACCCAGCGGGTCGAGCAGGGTGTAGCCATCCTTTTCGCCCTGAGGCTTGATGCCCACCTTCTCGATGATTTCTGCCAAATCCTCCGTCTGCAGACCAATGATGTTGCCCTTCTCAAAGAGGCACTGCAGGTACTGGGGAGCATCGGGGGCATCCTCCGGGGCGTTGGAGAGCACGTACATGCCGCGGTCTTCTTCCTTGGTGGCATCGTACCAGGTGTCTTCCAGGATACCAGCCTCGTAGGAAATGTGCAGCAGATTGCGGTCCATGGAGTAGGGCTTCTTCATGCTCTGGCGAATCGGAATGCCGTGTTCCTCTGCGTACTTGATCATTTCTGCACGGCCGGGGAACTGGTCACGCCATTCCTTCATGCGCCAGGGGGCAATCACTTGCAGCTGGGGAGCCAGGGCATTGATGGAAAGTTCGAAGCGCACCTGGTCGTTGCCCTTGCCGGTAGCACCGTGGGCGATGGCATCGGCCCCCTCGGCGATGGCGACATCCACCATGGCCTTGGAAATACAGGGGCGGGCAATGGAGGTGCCCAGCAGGTAACGGCCTTCGTATACGGCGTTGGCCTGGAACATGGGGAAAATGTAATTGGCGGCAAAATCGGCCTTCAGGTCGCCAATGATGCACTTGGAGGCACCCGTGGCAAGAGCCTTTTCAATCACGCCATCAAGCTCCTCTGCCTGGCCTACGTCTGCACAGTAGGCGATGATTTCAGCATTGTACTTCTCCTTGAGCCACACCAGAAGCACGGATGTGTCAAGACCACCGGAATATGCAAGTACGATTTTCATTTTCTTATCACAGCGCACAGCGGTTGCAGCAGTACGCGTGGGGATTATACACCTGAAATCTATGTGATTAAAGCAAAATGTGTGGTATTGACGCAGATTGTCTGTTATTTGCCGCGGGAAATGCGGCGCAGTCCCCAGCCTGCCAGCAAGGTTGGCACGAGTCCCATGATGAAAAGGTAGACCGCGTTTCTTACGATGGTGGAGATAGATCGTTCATCGGTTTCGTGATCTTGCCGGGCAAAGGGACGAGCCTGTCGTGGCGAGAGGAAGAAGCCTCGGTATTCGTTAGTTCTGGCATCCTTGCGTGCTGTCTTCACGCCTTCAGTCAAGGTGGTCAACTTACGGTTGGAGAAGTAGAACTCCGCAGGCATGTCGTAGCTGGTATGGATACGGCCTTCCTGCTGCGTGATGATTTCTTCCAGGTAATCTTCATCAAGATTAGATGCTGCTTTGCTTACACGGCGCAGGATTTCCTTGGCTTCGTACACATCTCGAGCCATGCCATTGAACACCAGGGCAGCACGTTGAACAAAGCGGAGTTCATCCAATGCGCCCGCATCCTTGTATTGTTCGCGCAACTCGTTGACGTAGGAAGTCTGGGCTTCCCAGAGATTACTGGTTGTCTGCACGACAAACATCATCTCAAAAGCATAACGCAAGGGACAGAACTCTGCAATGAGGGGTACGGGTTTGCTGCTGATATTATGGGTGAGTTCATCCTGGTATGCAACTCGGTGGCGCAGATTTGAAAGTCTCTTTTCCAGGGAAACCGGGATGATCCCATCCGGTATCCGGGGGCTGAATTCATTCATCTCCTCAAAGCGGATGAGTGCTCCGGCCAGCAGAATCTGCGGTACAAGCAACAGAGGAACGATATTGAGAGCGGTACGATCTGAACGAACAAAGGCAGATACCATCAACGAGAGAGATATACCGACAAAGGCTGTGAGGAGCATAACGGCAAAATGCTCCCAGAACATGTAGTGAATTTCCAGTATGCTGTTGCCAACCAACAGATACAGGGCGCATTGAAGACCGGCTATAGCGGTAAGGACCAGAACTTTGGCAGCCAGGTAGCCGCCGGTAAACAAGCGGTAGTTACTCTCGCGGCGCAGAAGCGGGCGGTCTCGGAGAATTTCACACGCGGCATCGGTCAACCCGAAGAACATGGCCAGCACCAGAGATAAGAAGAGATATTCGGTGATGTGCAGGGATTTGTAGAAAGTATACGGCACATCGGATGATGCCCGGAGTGTACCTGCTATCAGAGCCGCCAGCACTGGCCCCTCCAACAGCATGGCATATAATCCCAGTCGGCTGCGCACGCGGGCGAGCAGGGTGCGGGTCACCCAGAGCATGAAAAGTCTCCAAAGTTCCATCGGGGTTCTGGGGCGAGCCTGAGGAATCCGGCGTTGGGGAAGTTCCTGGTTCTCACTAGGAGCTGCCGCCGATCTATTGGAATAGGAGTATTTTTCAAAACGCTCCTGCCAGAGATTGGGGTTTTCGTGAAGCCGGCTTTCCACTCGTCTGAATGGGGCATCGAGCACCTCAAACACGTAATCGGCACCACCTGCTGCAATGGCTTCGCGGGGAATAACCAAATGCATTTCACGGGCAGCATTGCGGAAGTAGCTTACCATTTCCTGCGGACTACCCCAGAATGCCATCTGGCCGTGTGTATCCAGCACCATGACCTTCTTGAACCTGTTGAGCAGCACCTGGGCAGGGCGGTGGAGCGTGCAGATGAGGATACGCCCGTGCGACATATTCTCGAGCGTTTCAATGACGCGCTCCGCATCACCGGAAGAGAGACCGCTGATAGGCTCATCAATCAGGAATACCTCAGAAGTGCCGGTCAGGTCCAGTCCAAGGTTCAGACGCGTACGCTCACCATCCGAAATGGTGCGCTCTCCCGCTCGTCCGACCGAGCGGTCGGCCAGGTGCGAAATGCCTACGAAGTTCAGAACCGTGAGAACGCGACGGCGGCGGTCCATATGGCCCAGGCGAGGGCGGCGCGCGACAGAGGCCTGGTAGACGTGCTCGCCAACTGTCATAGCTTCGTCCAGAATATCCTCTCGCGGGATGAATGCGATGTGCCGGCGAAGGTTGGCCGAGTTTGTCGTGAGGCGTTCGTTGTTGTAAAAAATACTTCCGAATGATGGTTGAAGATGCCCGGCAAGCATGGCGAGCAAGGTGCTCTTGCCTGAACCGCTGGGGCCAAGAATGCATGCCATTTCACCGCGCCGGAGGGTAAAGTCTATATTGTCAACTACGCGACCAGCTCGTACAAAATCGCGTGTCAGACCTCGTACCGTCAGCTGGCTTATGAGGTTGGTTTCTTCCTCGATGACTCCGGCTGAAAAACGGCATCGGATAAACTGCACCGGACTCAGAGAGATGAGATCACCGTCTTTCAACGGGGTGTCGCCTTTGACCGGGATGTCATCTACGGTAACCGAATTGGAATTGGCTTCCAGAACCCGTACCGTACCGGTGTTGCTGGTGCGGGAGTAGTTCACCTCCAGCACAACTCCTGGGGCAAGTCCGGGAGTCAGTTTGAGCACATCGGGGCGAGTAAGATATGGAAGATTTGTTACCAGTACTTTGCGTTCTTCAGGGTCGAGCTGGTAGCTATTGCCGCCGGTATCAGTCTCAGCAAGATCTACAAAGGTGAAAGGCCCCTGGTTGAGCACGTGGAATGGAGTAAAGTACGATGCTTCAATGGTGCTTCCTTCCGGCACCGAAACTCCGTTGAGCAGAAAATCTGCATCCGGACGCAACACTTCAATTTCAACAGCCAGTCCGAAGTTGACACGTGCTACTGCGTTGCGGGGCCTTTGCCGGCTAATGGATAAGTGGTCACCATCCAGAGTCAGGTAATTTACCAGCTTGACCCCGGCGTAGCACGACTGCAGCAGACTTACAATCGTTTTGTAACTGAAATAGCATGAACTCAACTCAACCGTCTGCCGAGGGCTCAGCGGCAGGGCTCCTCCTTTACCCAGGGGTTGGCCACGTACCGATATGGGTATGTCGGAGTCATTGATAATCAGCAGAAAATTAACACACCGGATAGCTCTGAATCTGACTTCTGAGTCACCAGGAGGGAGCATTACTGTATTGTCTCCCGGTTGTGAGCTGAAGGTGATACTTTCGAGAGGCCGAGGGGCCACTGCACCTGGAGTGCGCATGAGCGTTTCCAGCATCGTTGCAATTCCGGGCAGGTTTAATCCGAAGGTCACTTCCTGGAACAAAGAGGGTGAGGTGAGATCTCCCCCAATTCGCAGAAGAAGAGTATACACCTCAAGAGAGAGAGAGATTCGTTCTTCTTCCGTGCGCCCTGCAGCTGCCAGTGCAAGAGTGGCGGGCAGGGGGTAGGCTGCTTCGTACGCTGTCTGGAAGCGTTCTGCCAGCCATATATGCTCCACATTGGGGAAATCATGTCGCAGGATATCCATGGCCGTATCCAGCTTATCGACACCGATATCGACCACCTGGCACATGATGGAAGCAAACAGGTCGGCTATGGTGCCAGCATGTGCGCGCCTGCTTTCATCTTTTGCGGCGATACGGTGTGGCGCAGTATTCAGCAGCGAGGCAAGCGCACTTCTGCTTCTCAGAATGCGGCGGCGTCCCGAGCGGAGTAAATATGTGAAGTGCTTTCTGATACGGGATGCCTTCATGAGGACTCGTGAGTGGATATGCCGTATCCCGGGCAGCGGAGCTCCCAGCCCGGAAAATTCCATTTATGAGGAAAATCACGGCACTGCCGGGGTTTAACCGGTTGGATGCGGCATGTATTGTCAGGATTGAGCATGATGCATGCCCCATCGGGAGCATCTATGAGCGAAAGGCCTTGGCGGTTACGCTGCAGATGGCACAGTTCATTGATAAAGTCGATTTCGTCCAGTCCGAGGTAATTGGCAATGGCGGTGATATCCTCATCTGTGAGGCACACGTTACCCTCCCATCGGCAGCATGCGCCACAACGCTGGCAGCAGTGCACGATGCCGCTCTCTGCTTGCTGGTTCAGATTTCCCATGGTTTTCGAGTGGATGCAGTGATATGAGGCGGTCGCACGTAGATAGGTTCTGCAGGTTTGGAAAGCAGTTCCTCTTGTTCGAGCTGTGACAAAGATAGCCAGGTGCGCACGAGTCCGGCTGCTGTTGGGGTGAGCCCTTCTGCGAGGATGTTTGTTATCCCGCAAGCTGTGGCCACTCCTGGTTTTTCGGTGGAAAGGACTGGCATGTTCAACTGCATGACCTGTTCCGGAGTCAGGATTTTGATTGAGGTATCAGGAAACCGTACCGTCCATCCTCCGCGGCGGGCATCTGCAATGATGCAGCTATCCGGGGTGGAAAGCTGAGCCCAGGACTCAACGGCCACGACTCTGGCGTTGGTGACAGCTGCAATGCCGACACCTGCTGCCAGGGCCACGCGGACTCCACCATAGCTGCCAGGCCCGGCTCCTACCAGTATATAGTCAAGGTCGGAAGGAGCGTCCAATAAGTCGAAAGCCTTGCTGAGAGCAGGGAAGAGATAAGCATCGTGATTTCTCTCCGCTTCCCATCTGGTAGAAAATACAACCTCTTTCCCTGTATACAGGCAGAGAGAAGCAGCCGCGACAGATGTTTCTATGGCAAGCAGATTCATGATAAGGAAAGCTGAGCCGTAGTCCACTTGCCGCGGGAAATCACCTTTTGTACACGAAGTCCTGCCCGGGTTGCAGCCGCGAGAGTTTCCTCTGCCTGCACGTTCAGAATGCCTGAAATAATCAGGATACCAGTTGGTTTCATGGCCGCGCATAAGCGGGGAAAAGCCTGTTGCAGTACTGTGGAAAATAAGTTGGCCAGCACGATGTCTGCCTGCTGTTCCGGGCCCGGTTGCCATTCGAATACATCTGCCTGGAATAATTCCAGGTTTTCAGCACCACCATTTCGTTCGATATTGCGCCTGGCAACTTCGACAGCGATGGGGTCGAAATCGAAGCTGATAGCACTAGCGGCGCCCAGTCGGAGACCAGCCAAGGCCAGAACCCCGGTTCCGCAGCCAATATCAGAAAGAGTCCAACTGCCAGGAGTCAATTGCCGGACATGGTCGCAGAGCATGCGCAGGCAAGTAGAGGTTGTAGCGTGATTGCCTGTTCCAAATGCTCGTTCGGCCGGGAAGGTCAGAATAATGCGTCTGGGGTACTTTCTCTGGAGCTCTTCCAGAACTGCCGGGTCGGCAGATGCAGAGATGACCAGCTTGTCTCGAATGATGAGCGGCGGGGTGTTTTCAGGAGCGGTGGCAGCTACCCAGTCAGTGGTGCTCAGTTCCTCCACAATACCTCCATAACAAGCCTGCAAAACGAGTGCTTCTTCTGCCGTTTCTGTATAGACATCAATTGTGATTCTACTGGTGCGAAAACCGGCTGAAATGACCGCACCAGGCAGTGCATTCAGTCGTTGTTGCCACATTTCTTCCTGTTCAGCAGCTGCTGTCTTATGCCATTTCCACATTTTATTTGATTTCTATAAAAAAGGGGGGCTCGCGGCAATTACATGTCAAGAAAATCGCCAGCCAGAGCCTGCGCATCTTCGTAGTGAATGATGAAAAGCTGACCCGTTTCCTCGAGCTTGCCATAGAAGAACGGTTTATCGGTATCGTACGCCGCAGGTGCGATCAGCAGGGTGCGAGTCTCTGCTTTTGTTTTACGTTCCAGCGTAGCCAGAGAACGCAGGATATCTGCATCATCACCTTGTTCCTGCAGCATACCCTCGGGGGTGTCGTTAATGACATCTACCGTGGAATCCTGCTCAATTACTGTATTTTCCGCATCTGAATAATCGGTGGTTTCCAAGTCTATCCGGATGCGGAAAGCCGGGTTCCTGAGTGCGCGGAGTGCGTCTTCATCCGCAGAATCAAGCCATTGGGCCACTTTCATATCCTGAAGGCGTCGCAAGTAATACGAAGCCCGGTGAGGGTTGATTCTGGGGGTGATATCCTCACCCTTGAGAGTTCCGCTCCATGTCTCTCCCATGTATTCGTAGTTCAGCACCATCTGCGCCTGCTGGTAATCAAGGGTAATCCGGCGAACGGCCGATACCGGGAAGTGAAACAGATTCCGCTCTTTCCATTTTTCTGCGCGGAGGGAGAGCATTCGTGTAAACCTGGTGCTCAGGCGGTAGATGGAGTTAGAGCCGATTTCCGCACCAAACCACGCGCGCTGCCCTGTCCTGTGATCCGTGAATCGGCGTAATAGAAACGTTCGGGGAGAGCGGTCTTTTACCATGGGTAGATCATGGCCGAAAAGAGTGGCCCTGAGCACACAGGGACGCGGTAATATGGAGAGGATATAGTCCGGAGCATTCAGACCATACTGTGCCAGCAAATGGCTCATATCTGCCCCCGGCGGTGCGTCTGCAACGACTTCTTCTACCGGGATATTCGACATACCCTGCAGGAAGCGGGCAACGGTGTTAGTTTCGGCTTTGTTGTACCTGGTGCCGGCTGTGGCAAACATCCAGGTATCTGCAACCTTGCTCTCATCATCTCCAGGGATTAGGAGCATGCGCACAACGCCATTTCCCTGGGTGGAACGAAGGGAGAAGCGAGACACATCCTTGACATCCAGATCCGCAAACTTCATTGACCTCAATTCATGTAATTCCAGAGGAAGTTGAGAAAAACTTACCTTCTGCTGGTTCATGCGAACCTGTGCCATGGCTTTGCGCGGTAATACGGGTAGCTCGCAGATAGATTTGATGAGACGAGCATAGCTTCCTGTATGCTGAACACGCGGCTCCGCAGGTATGGTAAACACAACGGGTCTGTCGTTGACCGTGGCATAACGGTATTTCTGTGTGTCTCCTTCTCGGGAGAAACTCTCATAAACCAGTAATTCATGCGGGGTAGCTCCCCACGTTCCCTCAAGCTTGATACGATAGACAGGGTGTTCCGGGAGGGTGACATCTACCGAATCCTCTACCTTGATGGCTTTCAGATTCTGCAGATGTTGAACAAGTTCTGCTACTTTTTCTTCATCGCCACCGGTAATGACAGGCGCGGTGACTGCCCATGGGGCCTCGGCACTAATGCGGTCGAGTTTCAATACGGAGCATTCTTGCTCATTTTCCTTCGTGATAGTAATATGCAGTAATTGCCGGGCATCGAACCTCAGGAGCGAGGGGTCGCGCAGGGCTTCAAGGCCATCCTTGAAAATGTGCAGAATATTACCGCTGACCACATGGATCCGCTTATCCCGGCCATAAAAATCAGTACGCAGGTACGTGGTAGGTAGCAGGGTCGCTCCATCACCGGTATCTGCCAACCAGGGGGAGGTACTGCCTAGTGTGTATTGGGCGACGAGTGTGAGACTATCCTTTCCATCAGGCCGCTTTAGCGTGATGGTATGAGGCGAGGTTTCCACTCCGAACTCGCGCATATTGTTGCGGGTGATGTTATTAAGGGGCAGGGTATCTACAAGACGGGCATTTTCTGTAAAAGAAAAGATAGCGTCAGAAACCGCAGGGGCCAGGCGGTCCTTGAACGGGCGTATAATCCACCATGCGCCATGTGCATCCTTGGCGCACACGATTTCATCGTGCAGGTCGCGGATGCGCATCCAGCATACATCATTCAGCTGGCTAGTGTTTTCCTTGGAAAACAGAGGCATTCCTGGTTCAAAACGGTACCAGCCGGTAATGCGGGCAAGATTGCCATCCACCGCAAGGAAGGAGGCCAGAGTGACCGCGCCTGCTGCAAGCAAAGAAAGGATTATGGTGGGAAGAACTCTCATGTTGCTTGAGTGATTAATGGCGACGAGCATTCCAGATGAAGAGAGCTATCAGGAATGCGCACAAAGGCATGATGAGGAGGGTCAGGTTCTCCAGAACACTACGAGTGTGACGATTCAAATCAATCTTCATTGTGAGGTCCTGGTTGGCGCTCTTGCCGCCGTATTCCGGTCGGCTGCTCATCCACGCCCAGAGCGTGTGCATATAATCGCGCTGCTCCGTCTTGGCATTCTCCTGAGAGAGCATATCTACATTACCCAATACCAGCATCGTGCTGAGGTTATTGGGGTCGCGTGGATTCCCTCTCGTCACGGCTGCGGCGAGGCAGAGCGGACCCGCACGATCCTCTGCCGGAGTATAGACTGGTTCAAGATCCCGACGCGTCTCTCCATAGTAGGCATCGGTCGACATGAGCAGAGGGAAGGAGGTCAGCTTCCGCAGTGCCGCAACATTTTCATCTCCGTGTTCGAGAGTAAGCGACATGCACTGACCCTCAACAAGTGTAGAGCCATTCCAGAATGGCTTGGTGCAGTTGAGTCCTTTGGGGAATACTGCGCTGATATCGTAATAGGCGCGTTTGCGGTCGCGGAGGAGAACCCGGTCGCAATTCGGCCGGATTCCTTGCTCTCGAAGAAAGCGGTAAAAACGAGGCAGTTTGGTGGCCACCGTGGAATCCAGAGCTACAAAGAAGGCGTTACGCCCCGGTCTCTCCCAGAATTCACGCAGCGTTTCCATCTCCTTGTCCGTGAAATCAACCTGTGGTGAGACTATGATGAGGCCTTCAGCATTCTGCGGCAACTTGTCAGTATTTGCGATATCGAGCCAGGAAAGCTGGATGTTCAAGGCATTGGTAATGGAGCCGATGGATTCGAGCAGAGTCTGATCATCGCGGGAAACACCGCCTTTGCCCTCAACAACGTACATGTGTCGCATCTCGCCTTCGACGGCTTCGGTAATGGCACCGCAAACGACTTCGTCCATCATGAGAGCAACGGCCCGCCGGCTTTCATCCGGAAGGATTTCATACTTGATGAAAGCAGTGCCGGGGCGGATGCGGACGTGCTGGCGGTCGCTATGCCGCTCCTCAAAGGTCTTGATGGGGATATTCGGGTCCCGGCGAGCATCCACGATGCACAAATCCTGCTTGAACTCAACTCCGTATATCTGCGAGATTTCGCGAGCGCGGTTCGGCTGACGCATCGGGTCAAAGCGCTCTACTTGAATATGCCCATTGCCAACGCGTTCGTACTCCTCCAGGAGGGAATACATGCGGTTGTAGTTGGGGGTTGAGCGCTTGAACGCAAAGATAATGCGCACAGGTGTATCCCGCTTCTGGATGCGGTCGCTGCTGAGCACATTGACAGTGCGGTCTGATATTGTGTAGCGTAAATCCTGCGAGAGGTCGCGGCGTGCGTATTCATGGCAGCCTATGTAGTTGCAAGCGATGACGATGATTGCCAGCAAGAACAGATTTAACCATGCCAGGGGGTTGTACTTGGTTTTGCGGGCATCCGGGTGTCCGGTGTATGTTTTTTTTCTCATGCCTGGAGTGCGGGAAAAGGGTTGTTGATTTCTGGTTAACGGTGCCAGCGGCGGTAGTCCACAATGCGTTTGGTCAGCGCCAGGGTGAGGATGGCTAACGTGCCGTAAAGAACGACAGGACGCGTGTCTACAAGTCCTCGTGTGAATGAGCTTATCTGCTCTGATATCGACATGTAGTGAAAGGCGGGAGCGGCAGGAAATTCGCCCCAGAGCTCAGGCACTCGGCCCATGAAATAGTAGATGATGATGGCACACGTGCAAACAATGCCGGCGATAATCTGACTTCTTGTCAACGAGGAGCATAAGAGCCCTAGCGCAATGAAGAACGTGCCGGATATGAACAGTATGCTGATGGGGCCGTACCAATCGGCCGGGGTATAGTTGATGCGGCCTTCCGGCACAACATCATAACGTAGCGATGTGTAGAGGTTTCCAAGATCGCTCATGCTGGGGTAAAGCAGCATGGGCAGCCACAGGATGATGTAGAATAAGAGAGAGGCAAAGTATTTACCCAGCACAATCTGCGTTGTAGTGACAGGTGCTGTCAACAGGCCCTCGAGTGTGCCGTGGCTTTCTTCCTCTGCCATCGAACGCATCGTAATGAGAGGGAATATAAAGATAAAGAAGAACCAGAAGTTCACGTTGTCGAGCATGTAGAACATGACGCTTTCGCCGGTTGCCTTGCTCATGGTCTGCAGCGCTGCCTGCAGCCAGAAGCCTTGCATGGCTATGGCGCAGGCCAGAATGACCCAGCCAAAGGGAGTGCAGAGGTAGCTCTTGAACTCTCTGGAGAAGATGGTCCTGAGTGTGTAGAACCAGCTCCGAGTCCGCGATATTGTGGTTTGTATTTCGTCAGCCATTCTGTTTCAAGGGGGTTAGTCCTTACGGGTCATTTCTACAAATACGTCTTCCAGACTGGGGATATGCCGGTAGATGTGGCGCATGGGGAAGTGGTGAGAGGCAATGATGGCCGCGGCTTTCTCGCGCGTATCGGTTCCTGGTTCTGCCCGCACGATCACGTGGTGCCAGCCGCCGGGCAGGGGGGCTTCCACTATCACCTTCTTCACTGGTTCAAATGCTTCCAGTTCCTTTACCACGACATCCAGGTCTCCTTTGAATTCGATAGATACGCGACCGGCGGCACGCAGTCCGTGTGTGAGATTTGCAGGGGTGTCATCGGCTTTGATTTGCCCTTGATCAATGATAATCACTTTGTTGCATATCATTTCGACTTCACTGAGAATGTGCGTGGAGAGGATAACGGTGTGTTCCTCTGCCAGCGAGCGCACCAATTCGCGAATCTGGCGTATCTGGTTCGGATCAAGCCCATTGGTCGGTTCGTCCAGTATCAGCAAATCCGGATTGCCAAGCAGCGCGTCAGCCAGGCCGACTCTCTGGCGGTAGCCTTTCGATAAGGTGCTGATCAGATTCTTACGCTTGGGCTCCAGACCGCAGCGGTCAATGGCCCAGCCTACTTGCTGCCGCACGGATTTTCCACAGATGCCTTTGAGTCTCGCGCGATACTCCAGGTATTGCATCACGCGCATATCCTCGTACAAAGGTACATTTTCCGGCATATAGCCCAGGTGACGGCGCGCTTCCAAGGGGTGGTCGATGATGTCGTACCCGGCGATGCTGGCTGTGCCGGCAGTCGGCGGCAGATAGCCGGTCAGCATTTTCATCGTCGTCGTCTTTCCGGCACCATTCGGCCCGAGAAAACCCACAATTTCTCCTTTCTCAATCGAAAATGTTGCATCCTTGACCGCTGTGAAGCGGCCAAATACTTTATGCAGATGCTCTACAGTCACCATACTCATAAGCGCGGTGTATTTTAACAGGTTTTTCTGCCAATTCAAGCTGATTCTTGACTGCTGGCACATACTAGCTGATTATTACGCATTACGCATATTATGCGAAGTTGCAAATTTTTCTTTTTCTATTTTGTTGGCGAGATTCACACTTGACTCTGCCCTGAGTACTGGAGTAGTATGTTGGCCTATGGTCAAATGTACAATCAAATACGTGGGTGGGCTGCACTGCGAACTGGCGCATGGCCCATCAGGCGCAACCGCAGCTACCGATGCACCCGTAGACAACCGAGGAAAAGGAGAATCCTTCTCTCCGACGGATTTGATGTGCTGCGCCATGGCCGCATGCATGGAAACCATCATGGGGATATATGCAGAAGATAATGGTTTGGATCTGAGCGGCACGACCATCAGCATCGGCAAAGTGATGAGTGCCAATCCGCGCCGCATCGCCCGCATCGAGACAGAAATCAGCGTACCGCTGCCTGCAGATACCCCGCATAAGAAAGCGCTGGAAGAATGCGTGCTGGGCAGCCCAGCCATGCGGAGTCTGCACCCGGACATCGAAGTCCCGATTACTTGGAATTGGCTTGGCTGAGCTAGCAGATGAAACGCCTCAGCTACATCTACAGCGCCTCGTTGCTCATGGTAGCGCTGAACACGCTTCCCGGCATGCTGGAGGGCACGTTCAGAATCGTGGCCGCATCAGTGTTGGCTCTCGGACTCTGGGCCGTTACCTGGATGCGGGTTTACACCAATAAGAAGCTGAGGCCAGAGTTTGCGATTCTCAGCATCCTGCCGGCCCTGAGTTTTCACCTATTCAGCGGGGCCGGGCCTGAGTATCTCTCCCTGTTCGCCTCTCCAGGCTGGCAGAACTTCAACTTCTTCCTCTGGCTCGCGTCAGCATGGGTAACCATCCGCGCCCTGCTCCCGACCCCGGAAGAATACAAAGGACGAATGGCGAAGGATTCGGTCTTTGTATTCATGACCATCATCAGCATCGTCTACACAGCAAGCTGCTGGATGACAACCCACTCCATCTTCCTTACCCTCTAGAAACAGAATAATTTATGAAACGCAACCTCTATTTAGTGGCAGCGGGGCTCATCCTGAGCTCCTGCACAGAACCCGGTGACGTGGTAACAGGTTATGCCCGCATCGTCATGAAGAATCAACCCGCTCCGGTCGCTGTGGCACCGGTAGTAGCTCCAGCCCCTGCTCCGGAACCAATTGTCGAGGCCCCTGCTCCGGCACCTGAGCCTCAACCAGTCTACACACCTGAGCCTGTAGTAGCACAGAATCAGCCTGTTACAACCGAGCCTGAGCCTGTCATAATCAATGAACCGGTCGTTGCAGAACCGGCGGTAAAGACTGAACCGACTCCTGCGGCTGTAGTAGAGGCAGAAGAGAAGAAAACCCAGGTTGAGGAGAAACCTGCTGCCGTAGTGGCTCCGGTGACCGCGGCAGCTGCAACGCCGGCGGTAGCAGCACAGCAACAGCCTGTCACCACCACCCCGCCTGCGGCTCGTGCTACGGTGGTAACCCGCCCTGCTCCGGCTCCGGCACCTGCTGCGGCTCCTGTGGTCGCCCCGAAGCCCCAGGCACCCAGGGTAACCCCCACACATCAGGCAGCAGCCCCGAGGGTGCAGTACAATGCCGTGACTCAGAATCAACCTGTTACGACGAGCCCGCAGCAGGTGAACTGGCGTACGCCGCAGAAGGCTCTGCCCAAGAAAGACTATCCCACCATGCCTGGTCAGAATCGGGGCCTGCGTAACCGCAAACCGAAGAACAATCGTAACTACTATTATTAATATCTAATGGCCAAGCAGCGGCTCGACGTACTGGTAGCGCAGCAGGGACTGTGCGATTCGCGGGAGCAGGCGCAGCGTCTCATCCTTGCGGGTGAGGTGAGCGTCAAGGGGCAGGTCATCACCAAACCTGGTACCAAGGTCGATGATACCCTGCCCATCACCGTGAAGAACAAACCCCGGTACGTGAGCCGCGGCGGGCTGAAGCTGGAAGGAGCCCTCAAGGCATTCCCTGTGCAGGCAGCGGGGAAAATCTGCCTGGATATCGGCTCTTCCACGGGCGGGTTTACAGATTGTCTGCTGCAGAACGGAGCCTTGCGGGTGCATGCTGTCGATGTGGGCACCAACCAGCTGGTATGGAAACTTCGCAACGATCCCAGAGTAATCGTCAAGGAGCAGTTCAATGCCCGCTACATGACCCCCGCAGACCTTGGTGAAAAGGTGCAGCTCATTGTGAGCGATGTCTCCTTTATCTCCCTGACCAAAATACTGCCGGCAGCCTACGAATGCCTGGAAGAAGGAGGCGATTTGCTGGTACTCATCAAGCCACAGTTTGAATTGCAGCCAGAGGATATCGGCCCCGGCGGCATTGTGCGCGATGCCGCGCTGCACCAGCGAGCGGTCGATAAGATACGCGATTTTGTGGTCAATGAACTCCACCGCGAGTGGTGCGGAGTGGCCGACTCGCCTATCACCGGTATGGAAGGCAACAAGGAATTTCTTGCCTGGCTGCGTTGAATATTTCCAGGTCAGCAGGTTACAGCAGTATCAGTATCCTGTTCAACCAATCCTCGCAGCGGTGCATGCCTTGGGCTCAGAAGCCCGGGGTCTTCTGAAAGAATCGCCAAGGCCTCTCGGTGAGCCCGGTGAATCAACCTGGCATCAGCCAGCCATTCGGGAAACTCGACTGCCCCCATACCACTCTGGGCAGTACCCAGCACATCGCCCGGGCCACGCAACCGGAAATCTTCCTCAGCGATTTCAAAACCATTGAGCGTGCGGCAGAGGATATCGAGTTTCTCACGACCAGGCTCCCCGGGTTTTGACTTCGAGAGCAGGATACAGTAGCTTTTATGGACACCACGGCCGATACGGCCCCGCAGCTGATGAAGCTGCGACAGCCCGAATGTATCTGCATCATTTATCATCATGATGTTCGCATTGGGCACATCCACCCCTACTTCCACCACCGTGGTGGACACCAGGATATCCAGTCTGCCGTGATTGAAATCCAGCATGACTCTCTCCTTTTCCTCCGCCGTCAATCGCCCATGTAGCAAACCGATGCGTTTATCCGGGAAGGTTTCCTTCCAGCGTGATAATTCACTGATTGCGCTGGTCTGTTTGCGTGTATCGCTTTCTTCCACCAGCGGCGAAACGATGTAGACCTGCCTGCCCTCTTGTATCTGCTGCGAAATGAAGGCCACAATGCGCTTCATGTTGGCAGGTGAGCGCAAGGCCGTGATGATTTCACCACGGTTGGCAGGTAACTCATCAATGATAGAAACATCCAGATCACCATAGAGCGTGAGCGTGAGCGTGCGCGGGATGGGGGTTGCCGTCATGACCAGCACATCGGGGTTCTCCCCGCTTGCTATGAATTTTTCGCGTTGTTCAACACCGAATTTGTGCTGTTCATCAATCACCGCAAGACCGAGATTCGTTGGACGATGCTTTTTGTAAAGCAAGGCGTGCGTCCCGACAATGATGCGAGGAGAAGAATCAGGGATGCCGTTATCAAGCTGCAATCCTGTATCTTCAGAATGGTCAGATGTGCGAAGCGATACCTTGATATCCGTATGCGCCAGCAAGCGGCAGAAATTGCGGTAATGCTGCTCTGCCAGAATTTGCGTGGGGGCAATCATGGCTGCAACCTTGCCGCTGCCTACCGCAAGAAGCATCGCGCAGAGAGCCACCAGAGTCTTGCCGCTTCCCACATCCCCTTGCAGCAGCCGGTTCATCTGCTGTGGTGCTGCCATATCGTTCCGGATTTCCTCAATGCAGCGTTTCTGCGCATGAGTCATCTCGAACGGCAGAGTGGCAAGCAACTCATCCATGTATGCCGGGTCGGTTGCGGTTATCTGGCCGGGGCGCTCCTTCACCTGCATGCGGCGCCATGCTACGCGGAATTGTTGCACGAAACATTCCCCGAGCGCAAAGCGCATGCGGGCTTTTTTATGGGCCTCTTCACTCTCGGGAAAATGAGCATCGCGCACAGCTTGCCAATAGGGGTACGCTGGTGCGACATCGTAACCAGGTGCAGGGGCACCGGGTGAGAGCTGTTCCAGTATATTCCAGACGATGCTCCGGTACGACCTGGCCGCAATTCCTGGTACATTCCTGTAGATTGGAACAATTCTGCCTGTATGCACTTGAGGTGCCCCCTGCCCCTCAACCGGAGGTTGTAGCGGCCCTCCCATCGCCGCTGCCACAAGTCGGTGGCCGGCCTCCTCATCGTCCATCACCTCAAAATCAGGGTTCGATATCGTGAGCTTCCCGCCGTATAGCCGCACCTTGCCGTACACGGACATATTCATCCCCGTGGCAAGTAATTTTGCCACGTAGGGCATATTGAACCATCGGAGGTAGAGGCGGACACCGTGCGGGTCTCCCTCGGTGCCGGTCGAGGCTTCGAAATAGCGTTTGTAGGAATACCGCCACCCGCAGCTGTACACATGGACCCGCACGCAGACTGCCTCGCCATCCTGCAACTCGTGCACAGCCAGCGAATTACGCCTGTCTTCATAGCGGCGGGGGAGATGCCGCAGCAGCTCAGCAACAGTATCGCAGCCTGCGGCATGAAAGGCCTGAACTTCGCGTGGTGACACGCCGGAGACTAATTCCAGACGCGAATCTGGCAGCAGCACGCGTTTCATCACCGATTGGAGATACCCTCGTTGATGCAGCGGTAGTAATAATCAACCCGGCTGTGGAACCATGCCCACTTCGGCCCCGGTTTGCCATTGGTCAGCAAGGGTGCCGGGCAATTCTTTCGGGTCCAATGGTAGTGGGGTACTACGCGGCGGAGGTTGATTCCGTATCGCTTCATGAGTACTGCGGTGAGCTTGGCCGCGCGATCCCATGTGCGGAAGTGGTTGTGTCCCCGGTTTTCGCACTCGCACATTTCGATACCGATAGAATTGTGATTACCGGCAGCATTGCCGGCATGCCAGCCGGTTTCACGCAGCGGCAGGTTCTGCACGCACATGAACTGGTCCACCGTAAAGTGCCAGCTGCGGTTGGTAAAGGCCCCGCGGCAGAGTGCTCGCGAGTGCTGCATAGCCGTGGATGATGGGGAGTGGTTGGCCGTGCTGTGAATGGTGATGAACCGTGGATTGAGCTTTTTTGAGCCCCGGCGCTGCCGGGCATTGGAGGGCATGATGCGCACCTTGATATTCACTTCTCGGGCGAGTCGTGAAATGGTGCGCTTGACCAGCGGTGTGCGCACCGGCTCAAAACGCACCGCTCTGGGGGTGCGGAGGTAGGAGTTGCCAATCTGCTGCTGGCAGGCAGTAAAAGCGGCAGCGAGAGACAAAAGGGTGATTGTCAGAATTCTACCGTAGCGCGCCATGGGCGTATTCTGCCATTTGCTCTCCCTTTTGGCAAGATAAAATCCTGTCGCGCAGAAAAGTTTTCGCAGTCGCCTCCTTGCAGAAAAAAACAGGAAGGACTCCTTTTCAAGAATCCTTCCTGCTGAGTGAGAATTCGTATCGGGAATTACCTTACGGCATGGGGAAGTTCTTGTTGAAGGCAGAAACCTCGGCGCGGAGCTCATCATAGGCTCCGGGGGTCTCGCAAACCTTCTGAGCCGCCAGGATAGCCAGGCAGCGGCCGATGTATTCGGCCACCTTGCGCACGTCATCCTCCTTCATGCCACGCGTGGTCACGGCCGGTGTGCCGATGCGGATACCGCTGGGCTTGAAGGTAGAGCCCTTGTCGTAGGGGATAGCGTTCTTATTCACCGTGATGCCGACCTTATCCAGCGCCACCTGAGCTTCGGCGCCATTGAGCCCCTTGCCGCTGAGGTCAACGAGGAAGCAGTGGTTATCGGTACCACCTGCCACGATGCGGAAACCAAGCTGGCTGAGCTTCTCGGCCATGGCTTTGGCGTTCTTCACAATCTGCTGGGCATAGGTGCGGAACTCAGGCTTGAGAGCTTCGCCAAGGCAGGCTGCTTTGGCAGCAATCACGTGCATGAGCGGGCCACCCTGCAAGCCGGGGAATGTGGCGCTGTCAAGCTTCTTGGCCCACTGCTCCTTGCACATGACCAGACCGCCACGCGGGCCACGCAGGCTCTTGTGAGTCGTGGTAGAGACGAAATCGGCATAGGGGACGGGTGAGGGATGCACCCCTGCGGCGACAAGGCCCGCGATATGGGCCATATCAACGAACATGATGGCACCCACCTCATCGCAAATCTTGCGGATGCGGGCGAAATCAATCGTGCGGGAGTAGGCGGAAGCACCCGCCAGAATCAATGCCGGCTTCACTTCCTTCGCCTTGGCTTCCAGGGCATCATAATCAATCATCTCCGTTTCGGGATCCACGCCGTAATGCTCCACCTTGTATGTCTTGCCG
Organism: Akkermansia sp.; assembly: GCA_017517805.1. Lineage (GTDB taxonomy): Bacteria > Verrucomicrobiota > Verrucomicrobiia > Verrucomicrobiales > Akkermansiaceae > Akkermansia. Next base: position 68,822 of record JAFWYD010000081.1, on the reverse strand, counting down.
GAGAAGTTGGCAAAGAAACCATGGGAGAGGTGACCACCGCAGGCAAGGTCCATGGTCAGGATGGTATCGCCCGGGTTGATGCAGGCGTGGTAGACGGTCTGGTTGGCAGAGGAACCGGAGTGAGCCTGCACGTTGACAGCATCGCAGCCGAAGAGAGCCTTGGCACGGTCGATGGCCAGCTGCTCAACCTTATCCACCACTTCGCAGCCGCCATACCAGCGCTTGGAGGGATAGCCCTCGGCGTACTTATTGGTCAGGCAGGAGCCCTGGGCTTCCATGACAGCCGGAGAGGTGAAATTTTCAGAGGCAATCAGTTCAATGTTGTTATTCTGGCGGCAGCGCTCCTCTTCGATATAGGCGGCAAGCTCCGGGTCGCTCACAGCCAGCGGAGAACCGGAACCGACTGCGAGGCGGTTCACATGGCGGCCCCCTTCGTATTCGGCATCGAGCCAGATGCGCAGCACTTCCTCCATCTTCTCCGGAGACAGGAAGGCTGAGGCCATGCACAGCACGTTGGAATTATTGTGGTGGCGGGCAAATGCGGCCTCCTGCGGGGTGCGGGCGAGAGTAGCGCGCACACCTTTCCAGCGGTTGGCTGCGATGCTCATACCCAGCCCGGAGAAGCAGATGAGCACACCGCGCTCAGCGCGACCATCCACAATACGCTTACACACCTTGTTGGCATATTCTGCATAGTTGCAGGATTCCTTTGTAGCAGGCCCCATGTCATCAACATGGTATCCCCAGCTCTGCAAGAGCTCAATGGCAGCTTCCTTCAAGTCCACGCCTTTGTGGTCTGAACCGATTACAATGCGAAGTTCCTTATTCATGTGGATGGGAAAAACGTACGCGGAGTAGTTTAGCATATCCATCTGCCTAAATCAAGCGCAATTTATGGGTACGCAGGCTGTTGTTATATGTCGTTGTTTGTGCCAAAGTAAAAGATATCATACTTCCTGTCAATATGCACAAATTAATCAAACGTACCAAAGTCGATAGTTCTTCGCATTTAGCGGGAGATGTAGCTAATATGATTATCAGGCTTGCCCAGAAATCCTCTCCTGGTTCACCCGATGTGAATGAACAGTTTATGGAGAAATTGCGCCGCATCGCTATCGCTTTTGCTCAGGCTATGGAGGAAGCTGCCGAGCAAATCAGCTTCCGGCATGCGGCTGAGTTCAGCCTGCTGGCCAGAAAACACCGCCGACCCAGTACCCGGGCAGACCTCCGCTCCTACGTCAACAGAATGTGCGAGTACGAAGACTTTGCCGAGCTGTCACTACGGAGTATCCGTATCAGCACCTGCCGGGATATGCTCCAGGCCTGCTTCGGCCATAGCGCTCACACATACCGTAAAGCTCAATCTGTGCTGCATAGCATTTTTAACATGGGAATACGTCAGGGGTGGTGCTCTAGTAATCCCGCAAAAGCAATTTTACGACCAGTAGTCTGTGAGAGCAGAATAGAGATTCTGACGCTCTCACAAATCAGGAGCTTGATGAATGTGATACGATCTTCCTCGTTGCTACATAGTATGGATGCCCCCTTCAGACTGATGCTGTGGTGTGGTATCCGCCCGACTGAAGTGCGGCGTCTTTGCTGGGGAGATATCGACAAGGAGGAACAAGTTATCTACATTGAAGGTCGCAATAGCAAGACCGGTGGCGCCAGGGCTGTCCCGCTGCGCGGAGGTGCCAGATCCTTGTTGTATCAAGTACCGGACAACCCGGATACCCCTATTGCCCCCAGGAATTGGGACCGTCTCTGGCGGATGCTCCGTCAGCAAGCAGGTTTGACCGAATGGCAGAATGATGCACTGCGGCACACCTTTGCCAGCATGCACTTGAAGAGGTTTCATAATTTGCTGCTCCTGCAGGAAGAGATGGGGCATAGTAACACCATCCTTCTCCAGACCCGGTATTTGAACCTCAGAAACCTGAAACGGATTACTGCAAGAAAATTTTTTTCGCCAGAATCCTGGAAATAGTAGAGCGGACTCTATTTTTTACGCCATGAACCCAAAATAATTCTCGCCAAATCACAAATAACATGGTAGCATAGAGAATCGACAGGTAACCTGAGTTGTTATGAACGACCTTACTAAACCTTTTAAGCGTCTGCCCGTGGCTCTCATAGGCACGGGGTCTTATGTGCCGGAGCGCCGTCTTACAAACGAAGATCTGGAAAAGATGGTGGATACGTCCAACGAGTGGATTGTCACCCGAACCGGCATTGAGGAGCGCCGCATTGCTGCACCCAATGAAAAGACGAGCGATATGGCCACCCAGGCAGCGAGGCGCGCAATGGAATCTGCCGGCGTAACGCCGGAGGAGATTGACCTCATCATCGTGGCTACAGTGACGCCCGATACCTTCACTCCCTCCACCGCTTGCTATGTGCAGGCCAACATCGGTGCCGTAAATGCCGCTGCCTTCGATATTTCCGCCGCGTGCTCCGGGTTCCTCTTCTCGCTGAAGACAGCGGTTCAGTACATCGGCTGCGGTCAGGCCAGGACAGCCCTCATCATTGCAGCAGAGAAACTCAGCCATATCGTGAACTGGGAGGATCGCTCCACCTGTGTGCTCTTTGGCGATGGAGCCGGCGCTGCCATTCTCCGGACTGGTACCGGCATTGAAGGAGACAGCGCGGTGCTTGCTTCCGATATTGGCTCCGATGGTACGCTGACCGATCTGCTCATGGTACCTGGTGGCGGCTCAGCCATCCCGACAACGGAAGAAAACATCCAGGAGAAATTGTATACGCTTGCCATGCGCGGCAATGAGGTGTTCCGTTATGCCGTGGCACACATGAAGGATAGTGCGCTTTCCCTCATTCACCGCACCGGTATCAAGCCGGAAGATGTGGATGTCGTCATTCCGCACCAGGCAAACCTGCGCATCATCAATGCCGTGGCGCAGCGCCTCGGCATCCCGACCGAGCGCGTATTTGTCAACGTACATAAGTATGGCAACACCTCCGGTGCCGCAGTCGCCATTGCCTTGGATGAAGTAGTCAAAACCGGACGCGCCAAGAAGGGTGATATTGTTCTTCTTGTCACCTTTGGTGCAGGGCTGACCTGGAGTTCAGCCGCCGTACGGCTCTGATTTACCATCAAAGTTTCACTTATCCCCCCTCCTCAATTTCTGAGGAGGGGGGGGCTTTTTCTTAGCAGGCAGAGTCGTGAGTCAGCATACAGATAGGCTCTTGACAGCAGGCAAACGATTCAGTAAAGTAAGTATATGCAGCAGCTCACCGAATCCGTTGGCAAATACCTTCTCGCGGCCGTATCTCCCCTTATCCGGCATCCGGAGAATGCGGAGTTGCGGATTGCTGCCACCCCGGCCGGTGATATGGTGCGATTCCGGCTAGTGCTGGAGCAGGCTGATGTGGCCCGGGTTATCGGGCGCAATGGCATGACCGCCTCTGCTATCCGTTCCCTGGCGAAAGCAGCAGGTGAGAAGGCCGGCATCAAAGTGGTAGTGCACATTCTCTCCAAGGAAGAAGCCATGGCATGACCACGGCATGCCTTCTGCCATGCAGGAACTATTTGCAGCCCCCCTGGTCAGACAGCTGACCGCCCGCATTCTGGTGGACGGAATGAATGATATGGTCCTGGACTATGCCATACCAGATGGCATGGCAGGCGTTGAACGCGGGAGCCGGGTGGAAGTGCCACTCCGCAACCGCACCGCTACAGGTACCGTGCTGGCCATGGGTGGACAGGGGGATGGATGGAGCGGCGCGCTGCGCCCAATCCTGCGCCTGGTGAACGATGAGCCGGTCGTATCTGCCGTGCTGATGGATCTTGCCGAATGGGCTGCTCGATACTATGCTGTGCCAGTGGAGCAGATGATTCGCTGCATTGTGCCTGAACCGGTGCGCCAGGAGCGGCATGATGAAAAGACGCGCAAAGTGGTTGTGCTGCAGAACTGGCCGGATGATGACCAGCTCAACAAAATCAACCGCCGCGCCCCGCGACAGGCTGCGATTCTGCGTCTTCTGCATGCCTCTGCCGATAAGAGGGAGCCACTGACCGCCTTGGGCGGCACCCCTGCTCTGACACCTTGCCGGGCCTTGGAAAAAGCCGGTTACGTGCGTATCGAAGAAGAACAAGTACACCGCGACCCGGCGGGTTCAGAAACATTTGCGCCCAGTACCCCACTTCAGCTCAACCCGGAGCAAGCCAGCGCGCTGAACTCCATACGGGAGGCCTGCGATAAAGGCAGCTCACGCCCGATACTGCTGCAAGGCGTGACGGGCAGCGGCAAGACCGAGGTGTATCTGCAAGCTGCCCGGCATGCTATCTCTCAAGGCAAGGGGGTGCTCATCCTGGTTCCGGAAATATCGTTGACCCCGCAGACGATGGCCCGCTTCAAGAGCCGCTTTGCCGAGATTCCGGGCGGTGTTGCAATTCTGCACAGCGCGATGAGCGATGGCGAGCGATTCGATGAGTGGCACTCCATCCACCGCGGAAAAGCACGCATCGCGATTGGCCCCCGTTCAGCGGTTTTTGCGCCAGTGCAGAATCTGGGGCTCATTATTGTGGACGAGGAGCACGATGCGTCCTATAAGCAGGAAAACACGCCCCGCTATCATGGGCGCGATTTAGCCGTCCTGAGAGCCAGGATGGAGGGAGCCGCCATTGTGCTGGGCTCTGCCACCCCCTCTCTTGAATCCCTGCACAATGTGCACCAGGGCAAATACGCGCTGCTGCGCATGGATAAACGGGCTGACGGCCAGCGCCTGCCCCTTACCCGGGTACTCGATATGCGCACCGAGGCAAAGGATAAACGCAATCTGGGGATTCTTTCCGAACGGCTGCGCATGGCTATCGACGAGAGACTCAACAAAGGAGAACAAACTATTCTGCTGCTCAACCGGCGAGGATTTGCCAGAGCCCTCCAATGCCCGGAGTGTGGTTATACGGCACACTGCGAATACTGCGCCCTGCCTATGACCTACCATGCCACAGAAAACCGGCTGGTTTGCCATATCTGCGGGTATCGGCAAGTCGTGCCACCCCGTTGCCCGGAGTGCCATACGCAAAATATTGCTCTGGAAGGGTACGGAACCCAGAAAGTGGAGGCCGTATTGCGCCGCTGCTTCCCGGAAGCCAGGCTGCAGAGAGTTGATGCCGATGTGACCACCAGGAAGAATGCCCTCCGCGATATTCTGAGTGATTTCCGTGCGCACCGGACCGATATCCTGCTGGGAACCCAGATGATTTCCAAGGGGCTGGATTTTCCGGGAGTGACCCTCGTGGGGGTTCTGAATGCAGACCTGGGGTTGAATATCCCCGACCCGCGGGCGGCTGAGCGTACTTTCCAGCTTCTTACGCAGGTCGCCGGCCGGGCAGGCCGTGGCGACCTGGACGGCGAAGTCATTATCCAGACCTATAATCCGCAAGCTGCGGCCATTCAGTTTGCCCGGCGGCATGATACGGATGGCTTCGCTGAAACGGAGCTGGAACTACGCCAGATGATGAACTTCCCGCCCTTTTGTCACATGGCGGTCATCACCGCCAAGAGTGAACAGGAAGGAATCGCCTGCCTTGCAATGGAAACCCTGCACCGGCATCTCGTGGCAGCATTGCCACCGCAGGTGCAGATAAGCACGCCCCTGCCCGCCCCCCTGGCAAAAACCTACGGCCAATTCCGCTACCAGTGCACACTCAAAGCTCCATCTGCCAGGATGCTTTCCGATATATGCAGTCGCGAAATTGCTGCGCTGAACTGTGGAGAAGGAGTGACCCTCAGCCTTGATATTGATGCCTATTCATTCATGTAGAAATCTAATTGACGCATGATGCTATAACTGCTAGAATGGTCACGATGTGAAACGAAGTATTTTTCTACCACTCCCTGCTGATGGGGCTCGCCTGCTGTGCTGCGGCACCCGCTGTAGCCAAGGATGATAAGAAACAGACTCGCGAAGAGAAACGCGAACAGAAGAAGATACTGAAGAATAAAGACAATGAAAGAAACACTGATTGATCTGAAGACCCGGCGCAGCTGCCGTAAATACACAAGTGAACAAGTTTCTGAAGAGCAACTTGCCGCCGTGCTGGAAGCCGCGACCTATGCGCCGACGGGGCACGGACAGCAGAGTCCGCTGATGGTGGTGGTGCAGGACCCGGAACTGCTTGCGAAGCTCTCTGAGCTGAATGCCCGGGTGATGGGTACAAACCGGGATCCCTTCTATGGTGCTCCCACAGCCGTTGTCGTTTTTGAGGATACCACGAACAGCACAGGTCATGAAGATGCCTGCATGGTCATGGCAAACCTGCTGAATGCTGCCCATGCTGCTGGTCTGGGGTCCTGCTGGATTAACCGTGGTCGCCAGATGTTCGAATACCCTGAGGGCGCTGAACTTCTCGCCGCCTGGGGAATCCCCTCACACATGGCCGGACTCGCCATCTGTATCCTTGGCAATATTGCTGAAGGTGGCATCCTGCCGCCAAAACCCCGCAAGGAGGGGTACATCATCAGACTCTGAAATATAATACACTTATGAAAAACACTCTCATCTCTGCATTCATTGCTGCCGGTTTCGCATTCAATGTGGTGCTGGCGCAGGAGGAAGCTCCCGTTGCTGATTTCCCGGAAGCGTTGGAACAGCAGAATTATGCTACCGGAGCCCGCCCGAGGAGCAATGCTGATTTCTACGTTTACCTGAGCTCGGCCTCCTGGTGCGGCCCCTGCCGTGCCATCATGCCCAGCGTTGTGGCCGAGTACAAATCCATCAAAGATGCTGGTGGCGAACTCATCGTGGTGAATGTTGATAAAACTGTTGAGGAGGCCGCAAAGTATATCAAATCGTACAACACGGAGATTCCCGTTATCCATACATCAGCGACCGGGATTGGAAATTTGGGACTCCCCGGCTATGTTCCCCCCAGAGGGATTCCCCACGTCATCATCGTTGATGCCAAGGGTCGCAAGCTCCACAGCGGTCACGGCGCATCTCTCCTGACCTGGAGACAATATACCTGCGGTGCGTCGGGAGGCAAGAATACCACGCCCACTGCAGGATACTCCCCCCAGCCCGAAAAAGAAGAGTCAACTGGTGGCCAGCCCGGTGCAGGCTGCACTCTTGCAACCGTGGGTGAAGCACTTGAGGGACTCAGCTATATAACGGAGACTAAGCCTGCCACCGATGCCAGATTCTACATCTACCTCTGCTCTGCCTCCTGGTGCGGCCCCTGCCGCGCGGCCATGCCTGGCATTGTAAAAGCATACGCCGATATCAAGAAGGCCGGTGGTGAACTGGTCCTGCTCTGCTACGATTCGACCGAGCGTGCCGGCAAGGCCTATGTCCAAAAGTACGGTATGACATTTCCGGCCGTCATGACAAACTGGAATGATGCAGGCAAACTGAATCTCCCTGGTTTTTCTTCGCCACGCGGAATCCCGCATGCGATTTTTGTGAAGCCCGATGGGAGCGTCATTCACAAAGGCCACGGTAGCGATGTCTCCCAATGGGATAACATCGTTCCTGCCGCTCTGTTGCAGGAATGACCTCAGAGTGAGCCAGAATCAAAAAACGAGCCGCATCCTGAATCCGATGCGGCTCGTATTGGTTATAAAGGGAAAGCGGGAGAAAGTTACTTCTCTACAACCGCGCCATCGCGGATAATAAGTGTGCGGTCGCCGCGAGCTGCAATTTCCGCATCGTGAGTAACCGTAACCAGAGTCTTCCCCCCTTCTTCGGCCAGGCCGAACAACAAGTCAAGAATCTGGCTACCATTCCGGGAATCCAGATTACCGGTGGGCTCATCGGCAAAAATGATAGCAGGATCGTGCGCCAGAGCTCTGGCAATAGCCACGCGCTGCTGCTCACCGCCAGAAAGTTCATTGGGCAGGTGGTCCATGCGGTTTCCAAGCCCCACACGATCCAGGAGGGCCTTTACTCGCTCGGTAGCCTCCTTGCCGGCGACAGCGGTTGCCAGAGATGCATTTTCCAGAGCTGTGAGTTCCGGCATCAGCATGTAGTTCTGGAAGATGAAGCCCATCATCTTATTGCGGAACAGGGCGCGGCGGCGCAGGGAAAGTGCATAAATGTCCTGCCCGTCGATGATAACCTCTCCCTGCTGTGGCGGCTCCAACCCGGCAAGTGTATACATAAGCGTCGTCTTGCCTGCGCCGCTGGGTCCGCAGAGAAACACCTTTTCTCCCCGCCGAATGTGTACATCCAGCCCGTGCAGCACCTCGATTTGCTTTTTGGCGATATTGTACGAGCGGTGCAGATTGTTTGCCTGAATCATGAGCGTGAAAGTTCGATATTGTCAATAAGGCGCACATCGCCGAACCATGCAGCCACCGCAAGTAGAGCCAGACGATGGGGAGCCGTCACTTCATGCAGTGTCTGGGCATCCACCAGCTCCACATAATCGCACTGCACACCGGGAATTGATTCCAGCGAACGCCGCACCTGTGCGCAAATATTGTCGACAGGTTCTCCTGATGCATACGCCTCGCCTGCACTCAACAGGCTGCGGCGGATAGCCGGAGCCGCCTGTCGGTGCTCCGGAGTCAGACGCACATTGCGGCTGGAAAGCGCAAGTCCATCGGCCTCTCGCACAATCTCTGCGCCGTGAAGGGTAATGGGGATATCCAGATCCCTCACCATGCGTCGGATGATTGCCAGCTGCTGGTAATCCTTTTTTCCGAAGATGGCATCCGTGGGCTGCACCAGGTTGAAAAGCTTATTGACCACTAGGCAGACACCAGCGAAATGGCCGGGTCTGCTGGCCCCGCAAAGCACGCTGGAGAGATGCGTCTCCTCCAGACTCACCGAGCGGTCTGCGCAATACATCGTATCCGAAGATGGCATAAACACAACATCCACACCGCAGGAATCGCATGTCTCCAGATCCTGCATAGGGGTGGCTGGATAGGTCGCCAGATCCCCCGCATTGTCAAACTGAACCGGATTCAGGAAAATGCTGGCCACTACCGAGCCTTCAGTGCCGGCGAGTTCGCGAGCCTGGCGAAGCAGGCTGGCGTGGCCTGCGTGCAAGGCCCCCATAGTAGGCACCAGTACGATTTTTCTGCCGCGCAGGGGTGACAGCATTGATCTGAGTTCCTCCTTCGTGTGTGCTATCTGCATGGGGGTATACTAACATAAAGGCCATGCAGTATCAACCCATCATGACAAGGATATTTGAGTGACACGCAAGCCCCCTGCTCTTTTCTTGACTCGCCGCAGGCATGCGGGTATAATGAACGCAGGAATATCAGTCCATGAACAAACAGCTCTACATCTTTGATTGCCTCGGAGGCAAACTCCGCGCATCCGATGGCAATTTCATGACAATCGGTTCTGGAGAAAAAAACACCTTCCGGATCAAGATGAAAGCCGAGAATGGCGGTTCATTTGCCAAGCGGGATGATGTGTGCCGATTCTTTCCGCATGGTCATATCAGCGGATACTCGCTCAATGGAGTACAGATGAAGGCCGATGTCATCATCCGCCCGGATAAGATGTACCTGTTTGTATTGGAATGCGGATGCTTCATCTGCTGGTACGGCACGGATTCCACGCGCCCTGATTTCAGCCAGTATGCACCAGATGTGTGGTTCCTCTACAACCCCGCGCAGGAGGAATGGTACGGTCCCTATGCACTGCACGATTTGCCGCAGGTGGCCCCGGAACTCAACGATGATGTCCTGGCAACATTCCAGGGACTGGAGCATTGTGCCTTCTACCTGCGCGACATTGTGCAGGTGGCAGAATTTGCCCAGGACGCAATGCCTCTGCTCACAGAAGAGAGAGACATTGCTCCAGCCGGCAATCAGGAACTCAGATGCCCGAATTGCTGGGAACTCTTTACCCCCGGCCAGATGATGAGCATTGCCAGCCACCCGGACCTGCTGGGGGATCCGAAACTGGGCGAAACCGCCATGCTGCGCTTCATCCCGGAGTTCTGCAATGCCAGCGGCTTGCCATTGGACAGCCGGGGAATCTCATGCAGCGAGTATGCCTGCCCTCACTGCCACCGCAAGCTGCCTCCTTTCTTTACAGAAACGAAGCAGCATATCATCTCGCTTGTGGGAGTTCCTGCTGCGGGTAAAAGTTATTACCTGACGGCACTCGTGCGGGAGCTTGAAACGCTCTTTCCTCGAGAATTCGGCATGCCATTCCGGGATGCCGATCCCGTCACGAATGAGCCGCTCAACGAAATGCGAATGCGGTTATTTACCGCCCAGACTCCCCAGGAGGCCTATATAGCCAAGACCCACATGCACGGTCGCCTGTACCAGAAGGTATGGAAAGAGGGATTGTATGTCAACATGCCGCGGCCCTTCATCTACAACCTGAATAAGGATTCAGATACACACTCTATTGTGCTGTACGATAATGCGGGAGAAGATTTTCAGCCTGGAGCAAATGATATGCTGACCCCCGGCAGCCAGCACCTCAGCGTTGCTTCGGCCATTTTATTCCTGTTTGACCCGACAGCCAACCCCGGTTTCCGCCAATTGCTGCAGGAAAGCACCGACCCGCAGCTACGCAACAATCTGTACCGTCCGGGTCGGCAGGCCATGCTGCTGGCTGAGTCGGAAATGAGACTCCGTACCCGGTTGAATCTGCCACCCTCCGAAAAGCTGGATGTCCCCATGGCCATCATCATCGGCAAATGCGATACCTGGAGCCACCTCCTGGGGCCGGAACCCCTGCTGCCAGCTATCCGCAACGGGATGTTCATGCCCGAGCATATCAACATCAACTCAGTACGCCTCAGGCAGTTTATCTTCAATATAGCCCCCCATATCTGCACCAATGCAGAGGCAATCTCTTCCAACGTGCGCTACTTTGCTGCTAGTGCTCTGGGTGAATCACCTGTAGAATTCCGGGATGACCGCAGCGGTACGATACTCATTGGCCCCGCCTCCGGCAGTGTGCATCCCATACGCGTGGCCGAACCGGTGCTCTGGGCTCTGCATCATGTATCACCCTCCCTCATTCCCAGCTCCCACAACTGAGTATGTCCTACCAGCTCATCCACACGAGTTACCCACATCTGCTCGATTCTGCCGCTGCTGGCTATGGCACAGTAGCCCGCTCGGAGCATCTGCCCGCAGTACTGGTCAGGAAACTGACAGCAATGAGCATACTCAAGGATCCCCAGGGCGGGCCGTGCACAAGCGGGGCTCAATTCAGTTATCGTCTGCTGGAGCATGCCGGGGCTGTCTATCATGTGCTCAGTTGTGTGCAGGAGGCCGGGGCCGACTACACCGGGCGCGCCTGCCATACGGCTCATCACCTCATCCTGAACCAGAAAGAAGTAGCAGCACTACTTACTCACGAGTTGCGCCCTACTCCGGCCGGCATCATCCTTGCCTTGCAGAAAAGCAGGTTCTGGATTCAGAAATGGCAAGGAGAGCCCCGATTCATTGCTGGGGAGCCCCAGCTGAATCCTTCGCATCTGCCAGATGCATCCACACAGCCGACATGGAAGTACATCACCGGGCACAAGTCCAACGCACGAGCCTTTTATACCGCCCCATACGAGCGTGAGTGCCTGGTCACAGTACCATTGGGGACTCCATCATCCGAAGTACTCGGGCTTTTTCACGAGAGCGACTGGCTCACCCATTCGCGAGGATGGGGCATGACTTTCACAACCGAGACCGAAGATTCAGATAGTTTTGCCTCCACGCTGCGCATGGTTGCAGCCCCGCAATCACCGCTGGTGCAACGAGCCTTGCGGACCGGCCACCCCGTGCTTCACATTTCGGCTCAAATGGAATTACCCATGGAGCCTCCACCCAGCTCCGCAGGCAATGGAGCGGAAAATACTGCTCCGCAGATTCCCCTGCAGAGGATAGTGCATACAACCTCGCGCACGTTATCCCACTATCACTACACAGAAGAACCAGATTGGCTGAACTACGATGTTCCCCTCCCCCGCAAGCCATATACCATAGCCATCGCTCTGGGTATCGCTGGAATGATATCGCTGGCCGCTCTGGGATACTATATACGCTCTGCCGACTCCTCCATCCCCGAACAGGATACTTTGGTCCAGCAAGGAGATGATTTAGGTATCAGCGTTGATATTCCTCCTGTGCAGCGGTTGGCTGATTTGCTGGCCTCCCCGTGGTCTCATGAGGAAACGATTCAACTTGCCCGGGAATTATCGCAACTGGATTCTGAAACACAGGAAGACGAACTTATCCTGGAATGTGCCGGGATGTTGCTGTCAGCGCACGATCATGACAGGAAACATGCCGCTGTACTCAAGCGTATTTGCGAATGCGCGCGCTTGCTCGGGCTGAAGGATACAGAACTCGCCACCCTGTACCTCAGGGAAGCAACGCACGGCATATCCCTGCTGGAATGGCACCAGCGCTTCGACAAGGAGGAAATTGAAGCTTGGTTGCAGCTTAAATTGGGTGAGCCCCAACTCTCTGCCCTTTTTGACCAGGGCGAACTGCATGATTACGACCCGGCCAATGCCCCCGCCCCACCGGAAGAGACCCCCATACTGGCTACTGCCGACACCTCCCCGGATGAACCTGAAACAGATACGTCTGCGGACGAGAAGGTGGGGCAGCATTCCATCGTGCTCAATCCTGCGGTCAGTGGAGAAAGACTCCCGCAAGTGCTTGCAGAAGCTATTACTCGGCTGCCTCTTTCTATAACAACCGGAAGCTACCTGGTGACAATCATGAAAAAGGGAGATTCCATGCAAGCTGTCCAGAGACTGGAATTAAGTGAGCATGGGTACCGCCTTCATATCACTGCGACCGATAAGAAGGGCACCTACAGACTGAAACCCGAGCACAGGGAAGGACAGCCAACGACGGTGCCTGAGCTCACCTTCAGCCTGAAGGGTGATAAAATCCGTAATATCAAATGCGGCGAGCATGATGCCATCGTGGTATTCCCGGTGCCCATAAGTGATAACTTTCATTCCAATGTCATTCTTGCTCCATCGTTCGGAATTCCCATCCCCTCCAGACGCAGTGATGGGCTTCCTGCGGCAGCGGCCCTGAACTTCGAAATCAAGGATTCAGATCTAGAAATTTCCACGGAAGGAGGATTTGCCAGACTGAACCTGCGAAAAAAATGGAAAGGCAAGCGCTTCCCCTGGGTGCTGGATGAACAGTATACTGAAAAGACAAAATTCAATATCACGCTGCCCTTTTTGTGCGGTCCCAACAGGATTAGCGAGACTCAGCATGCCTCCTCTCCCTTCATCTGGCAGAAAGCCAAAGTGACCAGCGAAGATGAAAAACAGACCCAGTTGCGCTGCGGGGTTCATCGCATCCCGAAATTGCCTGAGCGTCTGGATTCGGCCTTTGAAGATGTGGTGAACGCCCCCTGCTGCGGAAGAATGGGGGCTCGCAACAAATCTGCAACCGTCGCGCAGTTGTACTACATTGCAACTGCCCTTTCGCAGGAAAAACTGGCCCAGAAGGCACGTAAAAAGCTGCATGAGTCCTATTTCAAATTACTATCCAATGAAATGTTCAACGAGGAGATGAGCAAAGTGCTTGTGTCGGCTCCCACCTTGTTGCTCTCCCCCAAAGAGGCAGATCTGAGTAACAATAAGGCTAAGCAAGCCCGGAAGGCCGTCGCTGAGCAACTGGATACCCCCCATGCACAGGAAAAGATTCGGGAATGCGTGCGTTTCCTGATTATGCGTTCGCTCATAGCTGCTTATGAGTGGGAAAAGCTGGATTTCGAAGCGCAGGGACAACAGAAAACAACGCTCATACTCAGAAGAATTACCCAGGGGGAGCACGGCGAACTGCTCTGGCATTTTCTCTTGCAGTCAAGTAAATAAGAATCATGGGACGACGCAAACCAGACCCGGTGATGCAGAAGCTTCGCACTCTGGCCAGAAGCGGTCGGCGTAGTGAAGCTGCTGAATTGCTTTCTGAAACGCTCAGGCAGAACCCGGGCCACGCAAAAGCGAGGGAAGAACTTTCCCGCCACCTCACCGGCAGACCATTCACATTCGAGGAGAAAGACTACGAAGAACTTCAGAAAATCATTTCTGATTTCCTGGCCTCACCGCAAATGGTCGGCTCCATGAAGAAGTCGGCCATCAAACGCCTCAGGAAACGCGTGCGCTATCTCCAGACCGCTCAGGAGCACATGCTTACAGCGATGGAGAAGAAATTGCTGCAACAGTTCCGCAGTAATATGAACCGGGAATTGCAGCGCCGCCGCAAGCCCATGGGGAAACTGGCCATCGCAGCACTGGCGCTGGTGCTGGTGTTGCTGATTCTTGCCGCAACAGTCTTCTTTTTGTGGAAACGCTCCTGCCAGGCAGCATCGATTCTTAATACAGCCCAGAAGGAAAAAGTCACGCGCTCCGTGGCGCGCAGCCTGCTAACCATTCATGATACCGGGCTCAACCGGAGTCTGAACCGGAGAGTCGGGCATGAGGCTGAGCAATTAAGGGCCTACATTCGCGCAGCAGACCGGCGCGCGGCTGAACTGGATGCCCTCCTCGGCTCCATCGAAAGCGGGAAACAGAGCGTAGTGGGCCAGGGCGTGAGCCGGCGCGCAGAAGTCGAACGCAAGCTCCGCGAATTGGGAAGCGATGCCGCAGACCTTCAGATTCGCTGGGCTACGCTATGCCAGGCTGAGAAGGATGCATTGAATATGCAGCGACTGTCGCTGGCAGAGGAACTGATGGCGCCCCTCCCCCCCGGGCAGCAATTGCAAGGAAGCCCGGAAAAAGATATTGCCATACTTCAACAACGCAAGAAAACGCTTCTGCAGCGCATTCATATATACGAGGATGCCGGAGATGCGCTCAAACTGCCTGAAGGTCTCATTTCTCCAGTTAAGAAAGAGCTCAAACTAGTGGAAAGCAGGCTGAAGGAAGCCAGCTCGATGAAGCATCTCCTGAAGATGCTGCCTACTGCGCATGAATATGAGAATTACCGTAAGCTTCTGGCTGGGCTTACCCCGCAGCATTACGCCCCGGCAGCAGAGATGCTTTCCATCCGCGATAAACTTCCAGCTCTCGACAATCTGCAAAGCATGATGCAGGAACATGGTCAGAATCTGAAACCCGGGCTGCTCCAGGCCGCAAAAAATTCTCTGGTGGATGGTAAACCATCATTTTCAGTTGAGTTCCCGGCTACAAAAGAACAATTGCACCTGCTGAATGAGCTGCTGACCAATTCAGCCCTCAGCACGCGTCTCTACGAACTGACCGATACTGCGGAAAACCAGCATGCATACAGCGAGCGGCTGCCGGAGCTCCGGCATGGCAGAGCCTGTTTCGACCGCTCATCTCTCGACCCCGATCGCGATATCAACAAGCGGAAAGAAGAAGAATGGCATACGCCTCACGCCATTCTCAGCCGGGAGCTTGACCCTCGGCCTCTGTATCAGAAATTGGGATTTAGTAACCGGACGGGATTCCACACCACCGTCAATCTGCCACATCTCCTTACTGAAATCTTCCGCATCGAAGGCAACACCATCCCTCCGCTGGCCCGGGCCTACGTATTCGACTACCTGGTGCGAGCCAATGCGGCAGCGAGCGACCCTCTGCTCACCGGGCTGCGCTACGCCCCCAGGATGCGCCAGCTCATCGATGAGTTCAATGCACTGAAAAAGGCATGTGGTATCAGGATTGATGGAGACTGCTGGCTTTATGCCAGCCCCTACCACAATGCAGCAGAGACTAAATTTGCTCGTTGGTTCCACAAAAACAGAAAAGTCAGCTTCAAGGATGAATTGAAGAAAAATCTGAATGAGCTCCTGCGTGTAGCACCGCGATTCTGCGGTTATATCGATGAAAATGGAGAAGCCGTACTTTTCGAGGAAACCCGGAAAGACCAGCTGCTCTGGTATTTATCGCGTGAAGAAGCCATGACGGCTACGGCCGTGGGTATGCCCCTGCAGCACCCCAGGCCGCTATCGCCCGTATTTACCATGGAAAAACGCCCCTGATCGTTGCACTATGCTGGTAGCTTTATTGTCCGACATCCACGACCACACCACCCACTTGCTTCTTGCATTGCAAGCAGCGAAGGAGCGAGGTTGTACTCACCTGCTCTTCATGGGCGATATGGCTTCAGTTTCCACCTTCAGGCTCATGAGGGAAGAATGGCCTCACCCTCTGGATCTCGTGTTCGGTAACAATGAGTATGAACTTCAGGCTTTTGAACGCATGGCCAGCCAATGGCCGCACACCACCCTGCACGGGGCTGTCGCAGATATCACCCTTGGGGAACGCCGCCTGTTTTTCTGCCATTTGCCATGGGAGGCCGGTAGCGCTGTGAGAAGCGGTAAATACGATGCCGTTTTTTTCGGCCACACGCACCAGGCGGAAGTCTGCACCTCCGGCCATACGCTGATTGCCAACCCGGGCGAAGTATACGGCCGCAGGGAGGCTCCCGGGTTTGCGGTATACAATACGGAGACCAACACGGTCCAACTCATTTCACTCTGACACATGGATTACCTCGTTTACCAGATTTCTGGACTACCTCCGGCGGAGCGTTTCGCCGGAGGTCTCAGCCACGATGAACTGGAGATGGCCCGTTCCCGGGGGGAGAACTATGCCCGCATACGCGGAGTGTTGCGCCAGGAACTGGCCAGGCGCTGCCATTGCGCCGCCCATGAAATTGTATTCACCTACGGAGCTCACGGTAAGCCGAGTTGCTCTCACCAGCACTTCAATATCTCGCATTCCGGGGATTGTCTCTGCCTCGCATTTCACCATGCAGATATCGGGGTGGATGTGGAGCGGATAAAACCCCGGGATTTCGACTCCCTTGCAGCGCGCTTCATGGTGCCGGAGCAGCTGGAGTTGTTCCGGCAGCGAGGATGCCGAAGCGAGGAGTTTTACGCGTGCTGGTGCGCAGCAGAAGCCCTTGTCAAGTGCGCCGGCGACACCATGTGGCACGCACACGACTACCCCTTCACCTACCAGCGCGGTCGCATCCACTGCTTATTCGAGCAAGCTCCTGCCGTCTGTTTATTCACCCCCATGCCCGGCTACCAGGGAGCAGTAG
This sequence comes from Akkermansia sp., assembly GCA_017517805.1. GTDB lineage: Bacteria > Verrucomicrobiota > Verrucomicrobiia > Verrucomicrobiales > Akkermansiaceae > Akkermansia. The sequence continues at coordinate 51,828 of JAFWYD010000081.1, read as the reverse complement.
CCTGGACCTGAATCCAACTTTTTTTACACCATGCCAGACCTTCCATTTCATACAGAATTAGTTACCACCATCATTGCGATCTGCACCACCGCCTGCTTCGGCCTTGTCCTGGGTGGCGTTCTCTGGCAGCGCTACACCCGGGCTTTGCCACCCATCCCCCTGTTCCCGGGCAGCACATTCCCCAATGCCTTTGCTTATTCATACACGGCCTTCTTTATCCTGACCTTCAGCATGGCCAGCATCCAGAATGTCATGGAACCGGAACTGGAGACTTCCCTTTCTGCTCAGATACTATCCTGCCTGATTCAGGTGGTGCTCTATGCACCCTTTCTCATTGTCTATTTCTCATTACCACGCCGCGAAACACCTGCTTCCTCGCTCTTGCGCAAAATCGGCTGGGTGGTTCTCTCGCTCTTTTCCATCTGGTTTTTCTCAGCACTACTCGAATTATCGCAGTTTAACAAATGGCTTGCAGAGATGACAGACTGCCCACCGGTGCAGGATGTGGTGGAGCGCATGCTGCATGGCGAAAACTCCGAGAAGGCACTCATGGCTATCATGGCTGTTTTCGTGGCTCCAATAACTGAAGAATGCTGTTTCCGCGGCTTTGTGTACAATATCCTGAAACGCTGGAACGGCCGCTGGATTGCCACATTGGCATCGTCCCTTCTTTTTGCCTCAGTGCATGGCTCCCTGTTGCAGCTCCTGCCGCTGACCATCGTCGGCATCGTGTTGTGCATGGCCTATGAAAAAGCCCGTTCACTCTGGTTGCCTGTGGTCATTCACACCTCCTTCAATGCCTGCTCCGTGCTCGCTATACTTCTGCTGTCTGAATATATTCCTGTATGACCCCCACTCTCGCTGAACTTGGTGAAAACGCCGTCCTCAACCGCATTCTTCCCCTTTTACCCGGCCATGCTGAGCTCTTGACCGGGCCGGGGGATGACTGCGCAGTCGTAGCGCGGGATGCCTCCTGGGATTCGCTCCTCAAAACCGATGTCGTCGTGGAGGGACTCCATTTCACTAGTGATACAGCTCCTGAGCGTATCGGGCGCAAGGCCCTGGCTCGTGCTGTGTCTGACATCGCCGCCATGGGCGGCATACCCGAGCATGCACTCATCACCATCCTCTGCCACCCCTCTCGCCCTGTAAGCCTTCTGGAAGGCATTTACCAAGGCATGCGCACCCTTGCAGACCAGTTCTCGATTTCCATAGCGGGTGGCGAGACTTCCGGCCTGCCATACGATGGCCTCGTCATCAATGTGGCTCTTGTCGGCAAAGTGGAGCATGGTATGGCCATCCTGCGTTCCGGAGGCACTCCCGGCGATACTCTCTTCGTTTCCGGCCTCCTGGGCGGTTCTTTCCCCACAGGGTGGCATCTTGACTTCGAACCCCGCGTTGAGCTCGCCAGAGGCCTCCTCAAGGCCGGTATCCGACCTTCTGCGATGATGGATCTCTCCGATGGCCTCGGCACCGATCTGCCGCGTCTGGCGAAGGCTAGTCGGTGTGGTTTTGAAATCGATGAAGCAGCCCTCCCATGCCGCCCTGGTTTTTCTACCTCCGATGCTGTTTCACACGGCGAAGACTACGAATTGCTCATTGCTCTGCCTCCAGGCATGGTGGAAAGACTTGCAAATTCACCCTTTGCAGAGACTGTCGTCAAAATAGGAAAATTGACCCCTTCAACTACCTCAAATCTCCCCTCCGGCTGGCAGCATTTTTCTGCCTAAAAGCCTTGATTCTAACCATTAAAGACATGGTTTCGTTAGCTTATTTTTATCTTTCTGAATCATTTTAATAATACTTCAGTATATTCATTATAAGCACATTGCGATATTTAGACACCTGTGTTCTACGTCAGTGACGCAGCATTCTGAAACCTCTTACAAAAATATCAAGAAAACTAAACAAAACTACATCTCTGTAAGTAAAAAAAAATTTTACTGTGGAACGCGCATGGAACACCGCTTTCCGGGTGAAAAGTGCAACCGGGTTACGAAAAAAAACTTTTTCTGAATGGTGAGTCGTGGCATATTGCACCCCGCACCTCTCCGGGAGGGAGGGCAACAACGACGAAGAAACCTACGAAACGAGACGGAACGGAAAACGATGGAAAAGGAGAAAAAGGCGAGTGAAGCTCTCTGGGCGCAGATTATGGATGCTCTGCGCACCTATGGGCAGGCGGACGGGTATGCCATCGATTTCATCTCCGGGCTTCGCCTGGTGGAAGACACCGGCACCAGACTTATAATCGAGTATCCCGAGGGGCTCATGCTGGCATGGCTTGAGCTCAATTACAGCGAGTATATAGAGAACGCAGCAGCGCATGTGTTGAAAACTCCGCGCACGCTTGAGTTCGTGGAAGCAGGGGCAACAAAGCAGCAGGAAAGCCCTGCACCCGCCCCCTGCCCCGCAGCAATGGTAAAACCGGAAACAGTGCAGGCTTCGCCCCGCCGCAACCGGATTTCCCGCTGCATCAGGGTGCAGAGCAATCTGAATGCGGATTACACATTTGACAACTACGTGGTGGGCTCGAGCAACCACTTTGCCTACGCTGCGGCGCAGGCTCTGGTGAACTCCGAGGTCCGACTGTACAATCCGTTGTTCGTATATGGCAATTCAGGCCTGGGCAAGACGCATCTGCTGCACGCCATCGGCAACGCTCTGCGGAGCCGTCGTGACAACGTGCAGGTACTCTACGTCACCAGCGAACAATTCACGAATGCCTATATTGAAGCCATCCGCAAGCGTGGCGATGCACTGGAGGTGTTCCGCAGAAAGTACCGCAAGGTGGACGTGCTGCTCATCGACGATGTGCAGTTCATGGCCCGGGCAGATAAGACTCAGGAGGAATTCTTCCATACATTCAATGCTCTGTTCGAATCCGGCAAACAGATTGTGCTTTCGGCAGATTGCCCGGCCAATCAGATAACCAACATGGATGACCGCCTGAAAACGCGTTTCTCGCAGGGAATGACTGTTGAGCTTACCGCTCCCTGCTATGAAATGCGTATGGCCATTCTGCGCCAGAAAATGCTCAAATGGAAGCAGAACCTGCTCAGCGAAGAGGTGATCCAATTCCTTGCGCGCAACATCACCCAGTCCGTCCGCGCTCTGGAGGGAGCCCTCATCCGCACCAGCACCATCGCCTCCTTCAGCAATAGCTGCCCTTCTATCGCCTTCCTGCGCGAAAATCTGGCAGACCTCATGAACAAGCGCAGCTCTACGGGTATCTCCATTGCGGATATCCAGAAGAGCGTGGCCAGCGAATTCGGGATTCGCGTGGATGATATCAACGGTCGCCGCCGCACAGCCGCTATCGCACATCCCCGGCAGATTGCCATGTATCTGGCTCGTCAGCACACCGCCTGCTCGCTTCAGGATATCGGTGCTGCATTCGGAGGCCGCGACCATGGCACCGTGCTGCATGCCATGCGTACCATTGAGGAAAAGCTCCACAGCGATCCCTCTCTCCGCGATATCCTGGAACGCGTTTCTGAGGCTTTGGCTTGTTGATTTCCTTTTCCCATAGGAAAAGTATAATTTAACACTTGACACAGGCACGGGTAGTCTTATAGAATACCCGTGCCTATGATGAGAATCTCAACAAAGGGGCGCTATGCCCTGCGCATAATGGTGGATCTTGCACAGCACCGGGAAGATGGTCCGGTGGCACTGCGGGAAATTTCGGAGCGTCAGAAAATCACCCCGAAGTATATGGAAAGCATCATGGCTCTCCTGCTGCGCGACAACCTGGTGCAGAGTCTTCGCGGTAAAGCAGGTGGATACCAGCTGACCAGGAAGCCGTCCCATTATCACCTGTACGAAATTCTTTGCACCGCAGAAGGAGGACTCGCGCCCGTGCATTGCCTCTCTATGGAGGAGAATGAATGCCCGGTGAAAGACACATGCCTGACCATCCCGGTCTGGACGGGGCTTCACCAAGTGATAGAGGATTATCTTAGTGGTATTTCTCTTCAGACCTTGGTAGATGGCAACGGCACTTCCTGTTTATGAATCCATCGCGCTTTCTGCAAGCCTTGGCTGTTCCCGTGGCCGTGGTGTGCTCTGCTGCTGCATTTGCTGTATCAGAAACTCGAATCCTGCACGCCGCAGAGTTCGGAGTGACTCCGGAATCGCAAGATAACGGGGAAGCCGTTTTGAATCTACTCAAAGCAGCAAGGGAAAGTGATGCACCTTGCCGCATCGTATTTGCTGCTGGGGAATACCACTTCAGAGCAGAAAGCGCTTTGCCGATGCATCTCTATATTTCCAACCACGACCAGCAGCGCATCCACCCGGTCGCGCTGCCCTTGGTGAAGATGAAGCAGCTGGAAGTGTGCGGCAACGGTGCCAGATTCATCTTTCATGGCAAGATGCTGCCCATCGTACTGATGGATTCGGAAAGCGTCACCCTCCGCGACCTGAGCATCGACTATGCCGAACCCTTCTCCTCCGAAGGTCGCATCACCGAAATCAGCGGAGGCTACACCACGCTGGAGATGAGCCCGGCCAGCAGGTATGCGGTTGAAAACGGACTCTTCCTGCTCACCAACAACGGGCGTCGCGACAGGGTTCAATGTGCACTTGCCTTTGAAGCTGACGGCCGCATGGTACCCACCGGCAGATACGGCGACATGGCGTGGCCTTCTGCTGCCGAGTCCCTGCCCGGCAACCGGGTCCGCTTTGCTACCGATGCAAGGAAGAAAGGGCTCACCCCCGGGCAGACACTGGTTTTGCGCAGTTATTACCGCCCACACCCCGGCATGCTCCTCTACCGGGCGAAGGACACAGAGCTCCACAATGTCGTCTTTCACGACAGCCAGGGTATGGCCCTGATTGCCCAGCGAAGCGAGAATATCACCATCCGCGGCGGCGGCTGCATCCGCGCCAGGGGGCGCATGCACACCACCGCAGCAGATGCAACCCACTTCTCGAACTGCCGCGGGCATATCGATGTGAGCGGCGCTACCTACGAAGCGATGATGGATGATGCCATCAACGTACACGCCACCTGCCTCGGGATTCTGAAGGTAGAGAAGCCAGGCACCTTCATTGCCCGCTACATGCACGGTCAGGCATACGGCTTCGAGGTCATGCAACCAGGCGAGCAGCTCCAATTCATCCACGGTCCTACCCTGGAACTGAATCCCCGGCTGTGCAAGGTAGCCGCAGTCGAAGTACTGGACCCGCGCCATATTCGCGTCACTCTGGAAGGAGAACTGCCTGAGGGAATCGGAGCAGGCGATGCTGTGGAAAACGCCGACTGGCACCCCAGCGTGAGCTTCCACCACAACACCGTGCGCCACAACCGCGCCCGAGGAGCACTTTTTACAACACCGCGTCCCGTGCGGGTTTATGATAACCACTTTGACCACACCCACGGCTCTGCCATCCTGCTGGCGGGAGATGCCCAAGGCTGGTATGAAAGCGGAGCCTGCCGCGATGTCATCATCACCGGCAACACCTTCCGCCACGGGCTTACCGGCCTCTATCAGTTCACCGATGCCCTCATCGCCATCTGCCCCGAGGTAAGGAAAATCGATTTACAAAAGGAAGCCTACCATCGCAATATTTCCATCGTTGCAAACAAGTTTATCACCCACCGGGTACCACTGCTCTCGGCTACATCGGCAGAAAAGGTAGAATTCAAGGATAACCACGTAGAGTACCACGATATCTATCCCCAGATTGGCGAGGGTGCACCGTTCCTCATCAAGAAAGGCTGCCACCAGATAGATGTGACCAAATAAGGCAAAAGAGTAAACAAATTGTTATTTTGTAATGAATCCTGCTTGCAATGCGGATTCATACGCGGTATAGTGTCCTGCGTATGAAACGCGGGGGATGTTCCACTCTTCTGGCAGCGGCGGCCATGCTGCTCTGCGCACCGGCCGAATCTCAGGCATCTTCTACCAGCTGGGTGGATGGCGTGAGCGTTTCCAGCGGCTGGTCTGATTTTGATAAAGGCAGAGCTTCGAACGACGGGGACAACAATCTCTGCTGGGCTGCATCGGCCAGTTGCATCATCGACTATTGGCAGAGCCTCTATATCACAGCATCCACCATCCCGACCGGAGAAGCCATCTGGACTCGCTTCAAGGAGGCTTGTACCAAGGACCTCACCGGTAACCAGCTTTATGGTATCCAGTGGTGGCTTGCCGGAGACTATAGTGGTTCCACGCTCAGGGATTCCGATAAATCCAACGACCGGGCTGCCTTCAATTCAGGAACAAACAACAACCCGATTCCCGAATACTCGGGTTCATTTGCAGGATACTACTGGGATGTGATTCCTGATACCTACGGGAACACCTCCACTCTCGGTCCTGAGGCTGCCCATATCCGGGACTTCCTCTGGTACGCGGATGGACCAGAGGACGTTTTTTCAACCACACTTATCGAAGAACTTGTCAGCGCGCCCATAGGATTGGGCATCATGGACACGAATAAGCGACTCGCGCATGCCATCACCCTCTGGGGGGTAGAGTATGAAGGCAACACTATCAGCAGCATCTGGATTACTGATTCGGATGACTATACCAAAGGTATTCGTGAAATCCAGACAGATCTCATCGAGATTGGGAGTAATACGTACGTACGCCTTATTGATTACAGCGACAACAACGTTTATGGCAATGTATACATCGTCGGGGCATACGGTATCAACACAGCCGAAAGCGATACTTGGGCGCTGGAGCGGGTTCCCGAACCCACGACCACGATATTGACCTTAAGTGCGTTCGTGCTCCTCTGCTCACGATGCCGCAGAAAACAATGAGCAGATTCTGCTGCCTCGAAGACACCATAAGCATCTCTCTTCCAACACAAAAACAACCATGAAAAAACTAATCATAGCTCTGGCTGCATCGTCGCTGGCACTCGTCAGCTGCACTACTAGTAATATTCATCAATCCCTGGCTCAGCCTGAAATCCAGCTGACAGAAGGCAATTACCAGGTGGTCGCCACCCAGATTACTGGTAGCTCCGTCGGTCTGCATGTAGCAACACTTATCCCCGCAAGTGGCTACGATGTGCGCAGCGCCCTCAATGGCGGGCCTCTGGGTGGTATTCCCATCAAGGCGGCCTCCGAATCTGCCGCCATTGACGAACTCTACCAGAATGCCGGCATTCAGCGTGGCCGCGCAACAGCATTTATCAACATGCGCACCGAAGTCAGCGGGTTGAACTGCGTCCTCTTCGCCTTCCCGAAAATTACGGTCAAGGCTGACCTGATTGAATTCGACCGCACCCGCCCGTAATTTTCCTCGTGTAGGAATCAACACCAGAAGTGCCGCCTTGCTATATGGTAAAGGCGGCATTTCTGATGATGACCAAGACGGCAGAATATCGCGCCACCAGTTTGCGCTCAGTTTATTTGACGCATTTCACCGTCATTGTGGTCGATTGGGCTTGAAAAAACGGGCAAATGGGTGTATAAGGCGCGCATGTCAACGCACGTACGCACACGCTTTGCCCCTTCCCCCACCGGATACCTGCACATCGGTGGAGCCCGTACCGCCCTTTTCAACTATCTTTTCACCCGCAAGATGGGTGGCACCTTCGTGCTGCGCATCGAAGATACCGACCAGGAACGCCATGTGGAAGATGCCATGAAGGCAATCTTCACCGGCATGAGCTGGCTGGGGCTGGATTGGGATGAAGGCGAAGGCAAAGGCGGCGACTATGCACCCTATTTCCAGAGCCAGCGCAAGGATGTCTACGACCGCTATTTCCAGAAGCTCGTGGAAATGGGGCGCGTATACGAATGTCCCGCCCCGAACAAGCGCGATAAGAACGGCGATGAGATTCCCGGCACCAGCGAGGGTACCGTGTGGCGTTTCCGCTTCAAGCGCGAAGGCGTGATGACACTGCACGATATGGTCTGCGGTGATATCTCAGTAGATTACAACAACGTGGACAACACCCCGGACATGGTGGTGAAACGCACCGATGGTTCCTACATCTTCCACCTGGTGAACGTGGTGGATGATATCGAGATGAAGATTACCCATGTCATCCGCGGCGAAGACCATATCATGAACACCTTCAAGCACCTGCAGCTTTTCGATGCCTTTGGGGTGGAGCCGCCGGTGTATGCCCACATCCCGCTCATCCAGAACCCGGATGGTTCCAAGATGAGCAAGCGCGATATCGGCGCTCAGCTCGGCAACTACCCGGAGGAAGGCTTCCTGCCCGATGCTGTGGTTAACTTCATCGCCCTGCTGGGCTGGAGCCCCAAGAGCGATGATGAAGTCTTCACCAAGGAGGAGCTCATCAACCTCTTCTCGCTGGAGAACGTGAACCGTGCAGCTGCCAAGTTCGATATCACCAAGTGCAAGTGGATGAACCAGCAGCATATCATGCGCCTGGCACCTGAGAAATTCGTTGAGCTGGTGATCCCCTTCTGCACCAAGGCAGGTCTGGTGGATACCCCGCAACTGCGCGAGGTGCTGCCTTCGGTCCAGACCAAGGTGCAGCTGCTCAGCGAGACCCCGGCCTGGGTCAAGTGGGTTCAGGTGCTGGAGTACGAAGAAGAATCCATGGCCAAGCTGCAGGAGAATGCCCGCGAGATGCTCGACATCTTTGCAGAGGCTGCCCAGGGTATCGCAGAATGGAGCGGCGAGGCTGCCTTCCAGATTGTAAAACCGCTGGCCAAGGCCAACGGCGTGAAGGTGGGAGCCATGATGTTCCCGCTGCGCATGGCGCTGACCGGTTGCCACGCCGGCCCTGGCATCGATGTCGTGATGCAGGCTCTTGGCCGCGATGAAGTGCTGCGCCGTATCGCCATCTTCCCCTGCTGATACCCTGACGCAATGCGTACCGTCGATTTCGATTACCACCTGCCGGAAGAACTGATAGCCGACCGACCGTTGCCGGATCGCGCCGCCAGTCGCATGCTGGTGGTGCACCGCGATACCGGTCTCATCGAGCACCGGCATTTCCACGATATCCTGGAATATGTGCAGCCGGGTGACCACTTTGTGCTCAACAACACCAAAGTGGTACCCGCCCGCTATTTCAGCAACGATGGAGGTATCGAGCTCGTGCGCGCAGGGCTTGCCCAGGAGCTGGTCTGGAAGTGCCTGGTGCGCCCCGGCAAGAAAATGAAGATTGGCCGCACCGTGCAGGTGGGCGATGCTACCGGAACCGTGGAAAGCATTGATGATGAAGGGTACCGCTACATCCGCTGGGATAAGTTCGTGGACCCCGAGGTGTATGGCAGGCTTGCGCTGCCGCACTACATGAACCGAGAAAGCGAGCCCGCCGATAAGGAGCGCTACCAGACCGTTTATGCTGAGCATGAAGGAGCCATCGCTGCCCCCACAGCAGGCCTGCATTTCACCCCGGAGATTCTGGGTGCGCTGCCACATAGCTTTGTGACACTCCATGTGGGAGTAGGCACCTTCCGGCCGGTGAAGGTTGAGAACGTGGCAGACCACCACATGCACCGCGAAAGCTTCGTCATGCCGCAGGAAACGGCTGATGCCATCGCTGCAGCAAAGAGGGTCGTGGCAGTCGGGACCACCAGCGTGCGCGTACTCGAAACACTGGCCACCCGCCATGGCACCCCCCTTCCCGCCACCAGCGGCGATACCGATATCTTCATTTATCCCGGCTACGAATTCAAAACAACCGGAGCCCTGCTCACCAATTTCCACCTGCCACAGAGTACACTCATTATGCTGGTCTGCGCCTTTGCCGGCAAGGAGCTCATCATGGAGGCCTACCGCCAGGCAGTAGAGCAGCGATACCGGTTCTTTTCCTACGGAGACTGCATGCTCATTGTATAATGTGATGAATAATCCATTTGCCAGGCTCTATAATTTCCGCGGCAAGCTGAGTCGGCGGGATTTCCTGGTATATTGGTTGTGGGTCTACCTGCTGCCTAAAATCTGGGTCATCATAGCCGGTGGCGGCATAGGCTACCTGCTCTGGGGTGCCGATGTATCCAATGCAGGAATAGCAGGAGGGGTAGTCGTTTCCTGTATCATTCACCTCATACTCATCTCATTCTTCATGGGAGCAATCTGGCGCCGTATGAATGATATCGGCTTCTCCATCTTCCCCAAGATTCTGATATTATCGCTCATGCTCCTCCTTCCCCCGTATGGATGGATGCTGCAGCTCACCATGCTGTTGCTCCCATGCCGCCACAAGACGGAATGCTGACGCTACTCCTGTTCAATCATGAAAAGATTTGTCCTATTACCGGTGGCCCTGCTCTGCCAGGGGTGTATCCAGATGTCTCAACAGGCAGCAGAGCCTATCCCCCCACCTGCACCAGAAACGCGGGTACGCCCGCTGCCTAAGGAGCTGCTCAGGTACTATACACTACCTCGCCCCATAGCGAATTAATCGCGGCACCATCCAGCACTGTGTCACCAGCTGTGATTTTCATTGACAACTCATAGAAACAAGCATAAAATCACCGCACCATGAAGAAGCGACTCCGCAAGAAATACCGTATTGGCGAGTTCAAGGAACTCTGCTTTGAATTCTCTTTCGATTACAAGGGCGATGTAACTGCCCCCGAGTGCGAGCAGTTCCTGCACGCTTTCGTGGAGGAGTGCATTGAGGCCAACGGGCTCGACTGCGAAGGCAACATCACCGATGACTGCTGCAACATCGTGGCCAAGGCAGTGGACCCGACCCAGACCAGCAACGCCCAGCGCGAGGCAGTCAAGAGCTGGCTCGAAGCGCGCAGCGATGTGGAGCTCAAGAGCTTTGGTGAGTTGCAGGATGCCTGGTACGCCACCTGCTGATTCAACCAGCCCCCTTATCCTTCAAAATCCAGCCCTGGCAGGCGGCCTTGTAGCCTGCCCCCTATCAGAAAAGAATGAACGAGAACGAGCCAACGCAGAAAAAGCAAGTCATTTACGCCAAGGGTCTCAAGGGTGTCATTGCCACCGAGACAGGACTGAGCGATGTGCGTGGTGAAGAAGGGCATCTTCTTTACTGCGGCTATGAGATTGAGGACCTGGTAGACCTTTGCTGCTTTACGGAAATCATCTACCTGCTCCTCAACAAACGCCTGCCCAACCGCGAAGAGCTTGAGGGACTGCAACAGCGCCTGCGCAACGACCGCGAACTGCCTCAGCCCATTCTCGACTTCTTCAAGACGGCCACCAAGACAGCCCGCCCGATGAGTGCCCTGCGCACGGCTGTCTCCATGCTCGGCATGTACGATGACCGCACCAAGGACCCGAGCCAGATGAAGGAAATCGGGCTCTCGCTGATTGCCAAACTGCCGGTCATGGCAGCCTATTACTACCGAATCTGCCAGGGGCTCGACCTCCCCCCCATCCGCAATGACCTGGGCGAAGCCGAGCATTTCCTCTGGCTGCTGAAAGGTACTGAACCCGACCCTGCAGAGGCACATATCCTGGATGTCGCTTACATCCTGCATGCCGACCACGGCATGAATGCTTCCACCTTCTCCGCCCGCGTGACTGCCTCCACCCTGTCGGATATGTACTCTTCCATCACCTCAGCCATCGGTTCCCTGAAAGGGCCGCTGCACGGTGGTGCCAACGAAGCAGTCATTGAAATGCTCAAGGAAATCGGCGAAGAAGAGAACGTGGAGGAATACATCAACCGCAAACTCGCCAATAAGGAAAAGATTTTCGGTATCGGCCACCGTGTGTATCGCACGCTGGACCCGCGAGCCCCCCTGTTGCGCCGCATTGCCATCCGCCTCACCCAGACTATCGGTGAGCCCAAGTGGATTCGCATGAGCGACCGCATTGCCAAGATTATGAGGGCCCGTAAGAATCTGAATGCCAATGTGGACTTCTACTCTGCCACGGTGTACTACAGTCTGGGAATACCGACCCGGATGTTCACCACTCTCTTTGCCATAGCGCGCTGCGCCGGCTGGGTAGCCCAGATTCTGGAGCAGCTGGAGGACAACACCCTTTACCGCCCGCTGGCAGCCTACAAGGGACCGGATGACCCGCTGATGGTGCCCATGCTCGACATGCGCTGAGCAGGATAAAGATTTCAAGCCCCGTTTCCAGCAGAAACGGGGCTTTGATTTTATCGTTACCACTCAACGCAGCACTCCAGGCGAGACCGAATCATTCATCCTGCTCTTCGGGCCGCAACTTCACATTCAAAAGGGAAGAATAGAAAAGATAATGATTCTGATACAATGAGAGCACCGCACCATCTACAAGGAGTGAAGTAATCGTCCCTACATATCCGGAATCAGGAGGCCAGAGGACATCCTGCATCTGCTTGACGTATAGCTTCCAGGCAAACTCGGCATCATTAAAGCAATACTTCAGATACAACATCTGCAGGTCCATCTCTTCCTTGCTGTCATAATAAGATTGTCCTGTCACGAGGTCGACCCCGGAATCACACCAGTAGGCATACGCCTTCCGGATGCTTGCCATGGTCTCGTGATGCGCAAGCTTATGCTGGAAACTCTTGCAGTTCATGTGCGCCGTAGAGGGATACACATCCCCGGTATCGCAGGACGGTGGCTCGAATATGAAAGCGCTTCGGCTCAAAGCTGGAGACTCCTCTTCACGAGGCAACTCGATAGGAGGGCGATCCTCGCTGCCCTGCTCCGTCCAGACCACATTGGAATAAACAGCCTCAATATCGCGCCTGAAGATTTCGCGGATAGTGGCACTCTTTTCCTTGTACAAAGCCAGCACAGCCTCATCATCCATTTCAGAGCAACTCATTGTCAGCGATTCGCGGATAAACTGCAACTGCGCCTTATAAGCATGTTTCATCAGCTGCCTGCTCTCACCCAACATAAGCTCTACGCGGTCACGGGCAGACCGGGTCGCAGTAGTTTCTGCGCACTCAAGGCTATACTTACTGAGCAGGGCCTCATACAGTGGGTCCACAAAGGAATCTGCCGCCTCTTCCACAGCATTCAAGCATTTGCGAACAGGCAGATGACACACCTCTGGCAATACATACGCATAGTTCCATTCAGGCCGACACTCATCCTGGAGCATGCGTAGCACGGTATCCATTTCCATGCAAAGCTGCATGTGGAACCGCAGCCTGCGAGCATCAAGCAACGAGTCCACGTTGTTTGCTTCATCCTCCATTTCAGGCCAGGAAATAGCAGATTCCTTCATCAGATTACCATGAGCCCTGCATATACCATCCAGCAAATCAGCCGCATAAACACGAGCCTTGCGCTGTTCGCGGGGTAACTGCATCCACTCAAGCATTCGCATTCTGGATATCTCTGACCCCTCATCATCCCTCAGAAAGTCCGGAACCAGCCGTTTGCGAAGATAGCGAATCGCATCCTGCTGCTGGTATTCCCATTCCTCCAGGGCGGCATGCAACGCTGAGGCCCGGGTTGTGGGGTCCTGTTCCTTGAACGCTTGTTCGATATCGCGGCGGCGGGAGGCGGGCAGTTCCACCGGTAAATCCGCAATCTGCACAGGGGTATCTGCCTTGGGCAAAAGACTTGCCAGCAATGATATTACATGATTCTGGCGCTCAGCAAACAGTCGCGTCAACTCCTGCTTCTGCGTCAGATATTTCTCCTGGGGAAGAGCGGCTGCCGCCAATGCCAGTTCTGCAAATGCTGCCGATTCCTTGTAGAATTCCGTTAAGTAAGTAAGCAGATAGCCCCGGTGGTATTCATTCTCAATCGTGCGGAGTGCCTCCTGCGGGGATACCGCCGGTCTATCTTCCGATGGCTGGCATGCGCTGAGGGCAAAAGCAACAACCGCGGCATAAACGAGGGAATATTTCATGAATCAAAGTAAGTTAAGGAAATAATCACTCCGTGTCAGAGAATTCGGGCAGGTCTTCCGTTTCCGTATACTGCAGGTGGGGGGAGAGGATGAAGGCAAGGTACTGCTCGTGGGTGGCATAAAGCGGAAAGCGCAGCATCTGGGCCTCTGCCGAGACCGGCGTGTGAGCAAGCGCCCCCTCAGAAGCCTGCCAGCCAGGGTCGTGAGCCGCCACCACAGCCTCCACATACGCCAGCCAGGCCTGCTCGGCTTCCATGAAAAGAAGTCGGCAACGTTCCTGCACAGCAGTATAATGACTCATCTCCACCGCTCCGGGCAGAGGCACCCCGGAAACAAGGGCGCTGCCGCGTTCTGTGCCGAAGCATTCCAGTAGCTGGTCAGAACACAAACGCAGATACCCCAGCCAGAGCCGGGCTGCCCGGCTGGCAGCAGCTGCACGCGCTGCATCGGTAATCCCTGTCTCATGAGCCAGTTCATGAACCATGAGCGGAGTCTCAGGTGCATCGACCACCGGGCTGTCCGCACCTCCGGCAATGAGATTCACATTCCCCTCCTCAGCTTCCTCACTTCCGTGGGTGGGTGAACCATCCAGCTCTTCGGCATCCTCATCTTCCTCAAGTCCCCACGGCACGGCGTAGAGAAACGAATGAAAATCCTGGCGGTATTCGCGCTGCAATTCATTGCAGAAATGCTGCATGCATTCTTTCACCGTATCCTCATCCAGCACGCAGGCAGCCATGCCCAGCTGAGCCATGGCAAATCGCATCTGCGCCTCGTATGATTTCTGAGCCGCGGCCAGAGCCGCGTGGGCAGCAGCATGAATTGTATGCTTCTCGCCCTCATCAGACTCGGCAGACTTATGCCAGAGATTGAGCACGGCATTGAGCTCCGCCCGCAGTGAACCCCAGTATTCCAGCTCCTGCGTAGAAAAGCCGGTATACCCGATGCGTGCGTTCTCTATCCGTTGCATGAAAGCGTTGCGCTCAGCTTCAATGGCCTTGAGTTCCTGAGCATTGCGCGCCGATTTTCTGCGGGCTTCCAGGTATGACTCAAACTCCACCCTGCGGTCATCGAAAAAGCGCCCGGCAGTATCGGCCTGTGCAAAAGCAAGAGGCACCATTGTGAGCATAAACAGAACTGAAGCGCATTTCCGCATACTCACAGTCTACCACAGCCCCCCTCCAAGGCAAGGAAAAAGCCCGGAATCCGGGTAAAACTGTGGCATACCGGGAGTGATGCACCACTTATCTCTTTCCGCAACCTTGCCTGATATGTTAAAGTATGGGCCAACACGTTATGGATACGCCCAAGAACTACTACATACCCACCGTCATCGAAAAGACCAGCCAGGGCGAGCGAGCCTACGATATCTACTCCCGGCTGCTGCTCGACCGCGTCATCTTCATCGGCACGGAAATTGATGACACCGTAGCCAATTCAGTCATTGCCCAACTTCTGTTCCTGCAGATGACGGACCCGAAGAAGGATATTCACATCTACATCAATTCCCCCGGCGGTTCCGTAACGGCAGGTCTGGCTATCTACGACACCATGCAGTTCGTCTCCTGCGATATCAACACCTATTGCATCGGCATTGCCGCCAGCATGGCTTCTGTACTGCTGGCTGCAGGCACAAAGGGTAAGCGATTCTGCCTGCCCAATTCGCATGTGATGATTCACCAGGTGCGCGGTGGTGCCCAGGGCACAGCGGCAGATGTGGAGCGCACCATCAAGTTCATGTTCAGCCTGGATAAGCGCCTCACCGGCATCCTCTCCCAGCACACCGGCAAGGATTTCGACACGGTCAAGCAGGACCAGGACCGCGATAACTACATGACGGCAGAGGAATCCCTCGCTTATGGCCTGGTAGACCGCATCCTCGAGCACACCCCGAGCCAGAAGAAGTAAATGGCCAAGACAAAGAAGATTTGCTGCATTTGCGGCAACGCAGAAAGCGACGGGCGACCGATGCTCTCGCTGGATGGTACCCACATCTGCTTCCAATGCGTGGAGGGGATGACCTACCACATGTTCCGCTCCGAGATGGGCGAAGTGGCAGCAGACCGCATTCTTTCCCTCATCAAGGGAACCCATCCCGAGATGATTCCCCAGGATAAGGTGGATGACTCCCCGGTGCTGGAGGTGCAGACCATCAAGCAGGATGAACTGCCCACCCCCGAGCAGATGCATAAGATGCTCGATGCCTACGTCATCGGCCAGGACCGGGCCAAGCGTACACTCTGCGTGGCGGTGTACAACCACTACCTGCGCCTGCGCCAGCCTAAGACGGATGACGGCGTGGAGATTGAGAAGAGCAATATCCTGATGGCCGGCTCTACCGGAAGCGGTAAGACGCTGCTCGCCAAAACCCTGGCCCGCATTCTGGATGTTCCCTTCTGCATCGTGGATGCGACAACGCTGACGGAGGCCGGCTACGTGGGCGAGGATGTGGAAAATATCGTGCTGAGGCTCCTGCAGGCCGCAGATATGAATGTGGCCAAAGCTGAACGCGGCATCATCTACGTGGATGAAATCGATAAAATCGGCCGCAAGACACAGAACGTGAGCATCACGCGAGATGTATCCGGCGAAGGTGTGCAGCAGGCTCTGCTGAAAATAGTAGAAGGCACGGAATGCAACATCCCCCCCAAGGGTGGTCGCAAGCACCCGAATGAACAATACATCCGTGTGAACACCGAGAATATCCTCTTCATCTGCGGCGGTGCCTTTGTGGGGCTGGAAGGAATCATCCGCAAGCGTATCGGTTCCTCGGCCATGGGCTTTGCCGCCGTAGAGGAAGACCGCGACACCAAGGAATACACCGAAGAAGAAATCCTTTCCAAGGCCATGCCGGAGGACTTCTTCATGTTTGGCATGATTCCGGAGCTCATGGGCCGTCTGCCCATTTTCACACCGCTCACCACCCTCACCGAAGAGCAGCTCATGCACCTGCTCACCGAGCCGAAGAATGCCCTCGTGAAGCAGTACACCAAGCTTATGGCCATGAATAACGCCAGGCTCAAGGTGGAGGAAGGTGCCCTGCGTGCCATGGCAAAACAGGCCATTGAACGCGGCACCGGAGCTCGCGCTCTGCGCGGCATATTCGAGAATCTCATGCTCGATGTCATGTACAAGGTGCCGAGCGATAAGAGCATCGAAACGGTGACCATCACGGAGGATGTGGTGCTGGGCAAGGCCGAACCCAAAATCAAACGCCGCAAGGCCTGCAAGAAATAATCATGCTGGTACTGGGAATCGAATCAAGTTGCGATGAAACGGCTGTTGCCCTCATTGAGGACACCGGCAGCGGGCAGCCCCGGCTTCTCAGCTCAGTCATTTCAACCCAGATTCCCCTGCACCGCATGTACGGCGGGGTCATTCCCGAACTCGCCTCGCGCAACCACTCGGCCAATCTCCCGGCCGTGCTTCAGGAAGCATTGGAAAAGGCCGGGCGCAGCATCCACCAGGTCGATGTGTTTGCCAGCACGGCTGGCCCTGGACTGGTTGCAGCACTCCTGGTAGGCAATACGGCAGCCAAGGCACTGGCGCTGGCTGCGCGCAAGCCCTTTGTGGCAGTCAATCACCTGGAGGGCCACATGCTTTCCCCCTTCATCACATACCCTCAGGGACTCGTGCCGAATCTCAGCCTCGTGGTCAGCGGCGGGCACAGCCTGCTCATTGATGTGAAGGGGGCTGGTGATTACACCCTGCTGGGGCGCTCTCGCGATGATGCCGCGGGTGAAGCGTTCGACAAGGTAGCCAAGATGCTCGACCTCCCCTACCCGGGAGGCCCGGAAATTGACAAGCTCGCAGAAAAAGGCGACCCCGGGCGTTTCAAGCTCCCGCGGCCGATGATGCATGATGACCACCTGGATTTCTCCTTCTCCGGGCTCAAGACGGCTGTGCTGTATACCCTGCCCAAGCTGGTCGCGAGCGGAAATCCCCACGACCTGGACGAGCAGACCATGTGCGACCTCTGCGCCGGGGTGCGCCAGGCCATTATTGATGTGCTGCTGCACAAGGCCGCAAAAGCACTCCGGAAGAGCCGCCACAAGGTACTGGCTGTTTCCGGTGGTGTTTCCTGCAACCGGGGCTTGCGAGAGCAGTTGCAGCGCATGTGCGAACGCCGCCACATCGAACTCATCCTGCCGCCGAACAGCCTCACCACCGACAACGCTGCCATGATTGCCTTTGCCGGCATGCTTCGAGCCCGCAGCGGCGATTTCTCGCCCCTCGACACCCCTGTCGACCCTAATTTGAAACTGGCCGGAGTGCAATTAAGAAAGTAATCGCTATGAGTCTCAGGGAAAAATTGAACGAGATTCTGCCCACCCTTCTGCCAGAGAAAGCAGAAAACGCCATCAAGGGCAAAGAACTCATCGCCCGCGTGCGCGCGGTGCTGGGTGATGCCTATTCCGACCACTCCCTGCGCTCCCAATTCTCCTTCATCGCCCTGGATCCGGAATCCTGCCTGGCAAGGGTGGAGAACGGCCAGGGCTATTACCTGCGCAGCGAGGGGGAATCCCCCAGCCTGCAGCATGTATTCGGAGGCAACGCCGAGGGCGATACCATGCTCCACAAAGCCATGGCACTGGCGGTGCGTTTGTACGACACCGCTGGCCAAGGCGTATTCGTCTACCCGGTAGAGGGAGAGGAGAGCTGGAACCACCCGGACCTGGTAGCCGTGCAATGGCCAGCCGGTGCCTGGGATACGGAGGGGGCCTACATCATGGAGGGGGAAGAGTCCGAACTCTCTTTCCGCGCTATCTGCGTAGGCTTTGCGGATGATGAAGAAAGCTGCCGCCAGGCCTTTTTCCGCGCGCTGGCCTGTGGCCAGTGGGCGCAGGAATGCGAGCTTCTTCTTCTGCCGGGCGCGGTAAACGAGGATGAGCTGACCAACCTGGCTGCACGCTACGGCGTGGGAATCCGCTGTCTGGATGCCGATGAGGATGCGCTGGTAGCCATGCCCCGCGCCGATGAGATTTTCCGGCTCAGCACAGATGATGCGCGCACTCTGCTGGCCAGTCTGCCCCAGACCACGCTGGCACGGCCACGTCACCGCGAGCTCTCAGCCCGGGCAGCAGCAGCCATGCCGGATACTGCCGTTGTGCTGCAATGGGCTCGCGGCTGCACCAGCCGGGGACGGGTGGAGGCGTTTGAACACCGGGTAGCTGTCAACTGATATGGTCAAGACATTTCTGAAACAACTGGCAGGCCCGCGGGCAAACAGGTTGTTCCTCGTGGCGGGCATCCTGATTACCGGCATCGCACTCGTCAAACTCCTGCGCACGGCCATGTATGTGCATGAATCAGTGGTGGTCACCGCCACGGTCACAGATGTGCTCCAGAAGCCGTTTGAATCCACCAGCGAAGCCCTGAGCCACGGGAATCTCGCCCTGGGAGGCTCCACCTCCTACCAGGCCATCGTGCGCTACACCGTACCCAACGGGCTGGTGATTGACCGCATGATGACCGATGCCGATGACACGGACTACACGGTAGGCCAGCAGGTGGAGGTCATCACCCCGGAACTCGACCCGAGCCGCGCCCACATCCACAAGTGGAAATTCATCTGGGGGTGGGAGTGCATGCAGCTTGGGGGCGGTGTCCTGGCGCTGCTGCTCTGGTTCTTCCTGAAGGAACGCAATATACCCGAACCATCTCCCCGCCAGCGTGGTAAAGGCCAGCAAAAAGGCACGCAGAAGAAGAAAAAAGCCGGCAGTTCTGCTCCCCGGAAGCGTAGTCCGCGCAAGAAAAAGCAAGCCTGATATGTTGCCATGGCGCAGCTTTTCTCCCGCATTCCTGAGCAGAACATGCAACGTGGCGAACGCCTCGTGTATGAGGCCATGGCGCAGCTACCGGCCGAATGGGTCATTTTCCACAGTTGCAAGGAAGACTACCGCGATAACGAGCGATTCGTACACTACGAAGCGGATTTCGTCATTCTCTGGCCTGAGCATGGCCTCATCGTCATCGAAGTGAAAGACTGGCCTCAGGTCCGCATCCAGAATGGCAAGTGGCAAAGCAGGCGGCACGACCACGATAAGTGGGTAACCCATGTGCAAGCCCCGCTCGAGCAGGCAAACATTGCCCTGCAGAAAATCATGCGCAGTCTGGCACATTGCGGTTGCCTTCCCAAGGCTCCGCACCGCTGGCCGGAACACCGCCACATGGCCATTCTCACCCACGCAGACGCAACGGATGAGTCCTGTGGAAACCTGCCGCTGGATTCACTTTATCTCTGCGGCGCAGAAAACCTGCCGGCGTTGCAGCAACGCATCGAATCACTCTTTGTACTGGGGCAGGCAGAGCGTATGTCGGCACAGCGGGTTCAGAAAATCACAGAAGCACTGGCTCCCAGCGTGCATTTCAAGCTCAGCATTACCAACTACCTGCGGGAGATGGATATGGCAGCCGCTCACCTGCTGGAGCTGCTCCCGGCCCTGAGAGAATCCACGGGCGGCATCTGCGTGGAAGGATGCGCGGGCAGCGGCAAGACCGTCATGGCATGTGCGGAGGCTGCCAATCTGGCTGCCCTCGCACCCGACGATGGGCATCCGCATGTGCTGGTGCTCTGTTTCAACCACGCCATGGCCGATGAGCTGCAACAGCATCCTCTGCTTGCAGAGCAACAAGGAAAACTGCTCATCAGCACCTTTCACGATTTCTGCATCCAGCAGATTCTCCTGCCGAGGGGCTTCGGCTACCTCGTTAATTACACCGGCGATGGTGACAGACTGCCCGATGCAGCCTTGCGGCAAATCAACGCCCTGCTCCCCGACCAGCCCCGCTACGATGCCATTTTTGTGGATGAAGCGCAGGATTTCCGACAGTCCTGGTGGCAGATTATCCGGGCCATGCTGATTCCCGGCGGGAAGTTCTGCATTTTCGCCGATAAGAACCAGGACCTGTATGACCGCTATGACCAGATGCCCGGACTCCCCACCCGACTGCATCTGAGCCGAAACCTGCGCAACGCCCGGCAGATTGCCGGGTTCTGCCGCTCCATGCTCCCGGCTGCCGAGCAAAGCTGCGAGATTCTACCCATGACCGGAGCAGGAGTCACGATAGCACCGGCGGCAGAGACACCGCAGGAACGCGCCAGCATCGTGCAAGACATCATCGGCAAGCTGCTGGAGCAATCGCCGGAAGTGAAACCGCGCGACATCGTGGTTCTATCCCCGTGGAGAACCTCGCACCCGCGCTGCTGTCTGAATCTGGTGCCTGACCTGGCCACCGCCCCGCCAGATGAATCACCAGAACACGCCGCCGCTCGCCGCCATGCCTGCAGGCAGCCAGATTCCACGCAGATTTTTGCCTCCACCATCAAATCATACAAGGGTCAGGAAGCAGCCTACATCATCGTCACCGATATCATCGGACTGGGAGAAAGCCGGGGCTTTGATATGAAAGAACTCTATACTGCCTGTACCCGCGCCCGCTACGGGCTCTTCATTGTTCCATCTACCGCCGGTAAGGCCCTTGTCGAACGCTACATTGCTTCATTCTCATGAGATTCTGCCATTTTTTCTTTCTTAGTCTGGGACTGCTCGCATCATGCAACCACGTGTCGGATGAGCCGTATCAGAACTACCAGATAACCAACGATGAAGCGCTGCCAGCCTGCAATATGCGAGGGGTTATTTACCGCAACCGGCGCTGATTTTTTCTGTCACTTCGAAGCCTGCTTCTGTAAGACACCCCTGTTCTTTGAGCTTGACCCATGTCAAGTATCTGATAGGATAGGGAGTATGAGACTTCGTCCTCTTCTTGCGCTGAGTGCTTTCATAGCCGTGTTGCCGCTGACGGCCCAGGATCTCCGGCAAATTGCGGATTCATTGCCGATTCGTCAGCCAGCTGCGGCTGATAAGAAAATCCGGATTCCGAAGGTGAAAGGGATGGAGATTTCCCTTCTCGGGGCTGATTATGAGCAGATTGTGGATAGTAAAGGGCGTATTACCAGGCCATTGGATGATACGGTGGTGCGATTGAGCTTCAACGTGAGTAAAAAGGGCCAGTCTGCCATCAGCAAGGATTATGAAGTCACTATTCCCGGATCGGCCAGGGGTAAACGCACCCATGCTAATCCCAAGCCGCACGTCATTCCCGAGCTGTTGAACTGGAAAGGTGGCAAAGGGCAATTTGAACTTCCCAAAGAAGTTCTGGTCTACGGGAAGGAAAGCTTTATCCCCGAACTGGTGCGCGAGCTGAATGCTGTGCTGCCCGAGGGATACTCCGCCAGGCGTACCGATAGAACCGAGGATGCCACCATCGTGTTCAGTCGCAGCAAGGGTCGCGATAACGAGCACTACTGCATGGCTATCATTAAGGGAATGGTCAGCGTTGCTGCTCCGGGCACCCAGGGACTGTACTGGGGCAGTCGCACGCTGCTGCAGATGCTGGTGCAGACCCCCACCGCCCTGCCCGAGGGGATGGCCTGGGATGCACCGCGCTACCAACTGCGCGGCTTCATGCTCGATGTTGCCCGTCTGCCTATCCCCATGGATTACCTGAAGGATGTCGTACGCCTCATGTCGTGGTACAAAATGAACGATCTTCAGCTGCATCTGAACGATAATTACATCTTCCACGAGCATTATGTGGATGCAGGTGAAGACCCATTCCGGAGATCCTACGCAGCCTTCCGCATGCAAAGCGAAATGAAGGGGGCTGACGGCACCCCTCTCACCGCCCAGGACTTGTTTTATACCAGGAAAGAATTCCGCGGGCTGGTAGACTTTGCCAAGCAGCGCGGGGTGAACATCGTGCCGGAGTTCGATGCTCCCGGGCATGCCCTCTCCTTCACCCGCGTGCGCCCGGATCTGATTTACCAGGGGCCCATGAATCACGCCAAACGCCGCTGCGAAATGCTTGATGCAGCAAAACCGGAGACTCTCAGTTTCATTACCCAGGTGTGGGATGAATACCTGCAAGGCCAGAAAGCCGCCTTTGCAGATTGCCCGGTTGTGCATGTAGGAGCAGATGAATTCTTTGGCGCAGCCGAGGATTACCGCCAATTTGCGGATGGCCTGCTGGGGCATATTCAGCAGCGTGGACACACCCCGCGTATCTGGGGCAGTCTGAATGCCAAGAAAGGCAGTACTCCCGTGCGCAGCAAAGGAGTGCAGATGAACCTGTGGAGCAGAGACTGGGCCAGAGCCTGGGATAGTGTGAACCAGGGGTACGATGTCATCAACACACACGACAGAGCGCTCTATATTGTGCCATTCGCGGGCTACTACCGGGCAGATAATCACCAGAAACAACTCTACGAGAACTGGTTACCGAACGTCATTGGAGATGAAACCCTGCCTGCCGGTCATCCCCAGCTGCTGGGGGCTGCCTTTGCTATCTGGAACGATGAAATTGACCGTTTGCACCGCGGTTACGGTGCAATCGATTTGTGGAGCACCATCAGCAACATGGTGGATGTCCTCTCCCAGAAAATGTGGGGGCAACCGGAGGCACCCCGCAGTTTTGATGAACACAAAGCACTGGCAGCCAAAGTTGGCGGAATTCCTTTCTGCAACCCGCTGTATCTGAACGAGGAGAGTTTCAGCATGGAGCCAGGGCTTACCCCCATGCGGCTCCGCAAGGGCTCCAAGGGACCGGACTACCACCTGACCATGGAATTGATGATGCCCGAGGAACCGGTACCCGGAGAGGAACAGGTGCTGCTGGGGTCTCGCCAAGGGCAGCTGCTGGCCGCTGGCAGGGATGGCCGCATCACCCTGCGCCGCAACGACAGTATGGAGTTTGCCTTCAATGCCAAGCTCCCGGCAGGAAAACGGGTCAAGCTGGAACTCATCGGCACCATGGGCAAGACAGAGCTTCGCCTTGATGGAGTCTCTGCCGGCGAACCGGAAAACATCCGTTTCCCGCTGCGCAAGGAAGGATGCATGACAACATTCATCCTGCCACTGGAATCACTCGGTAGTTCATTCAACGGCAAGATTTTCCGTCTTGAAGTCAGATAATTCCCGATCTTTTGCTGCTAATTTTAGCTTGCTTTACATTAACCAGATGTTAACATACATGACATGAGAAAGACCGCATTCCTGATGATGGCCGCTCTCTCCTTAGCACCGCTTATGGCAGAGACTCTACAAGACATTGCAGACAACCTGAAGGTGGTGCAGCGCACCGCTGGTCAGAAACTCGAGCTCCCCACGGTGCCGGGTGGCGAAGTCCGCCTGCTGGGTGCCGACTACGAGCAGATTATCCGCCCGGATGGCAGCATAATCACGCCCCTTACCGATACGACCGTCAAGGTCAGCTTTGTGGTGCGCAAGGATGGGCAGGAGGCCGTGTCCCGCGATTATGATGTGACTGTTCCCGGCTTGCAGGCTGTGGCGGCCCATACGAACCCGGCACCGCAGGTGGTTCCCGCCCTGCTGAACTGGGCAGGCAGCACCGGCAAGTATCAGCTGGGTTCCTTCGTTAAAATTGCAACCGATGCCCCCTTTGCCGCCAGTTTTGTGGCCGAACTGGAAGAGATGCTGCAATGCAAAGCAGACCTTGTCCCTGTCGGCACGAAAGCTGATATTACACTGTCTATCAGCAGCAACGAAGTACTGGGCAAGGAAGGCTACACGCTCGATATCACCCAGGATAAAGGTATTGCCGCAGCCGCCGCAACTGAAACCGGTCTTTACTGGGCTACACGTTCGATTCTGCAGATGCTACAGCAGGGCAACGGTGCTGCCCCTTGTGGCCGAGCCCTGGATATCCCCCGCTACCAGGTGCGCAGCTTCCTGCTGGATGTCGGCCGCCTGCCTATCCCGCTGAGCTATGTGAAGGATGTGGTCAAGTACATGGCATGGTTCAAGATGAATGACCTGCATATTCATCTGAACGATAACTACATCTTCCATGAAAAATACGTGGATGCCGGTGAGGATCCCTTTGTCAAATCCTACACTGCCTTCCGTCTGGAATCCAGCATGAAGGGAGCAAACGGCCAGTCCCTGACCGCCGATGACCTGTCCTACACCAAGCAGGAATTCAGCGACTTCATCGACTTCGCCCAGCAGCGCGGTGTCAACATCGTACCCGAGTTCGACACTCCCGCCCACGCACTCTCCTTCACCCGGGTGCGTCCCGATCTCATCTACAAGAGCCGCAACAAGCGCGGTTGCGAAATGCTGGATGCAGCAAACCCCGAAACCCTCAAGTTTGTCGAAAAAGTATTTGATGAATACCTGCTGCCGCAGAATGAACAGAAGGCAGTATTCGGAGAATGCAGCGTCATGCACGTGGGTGCCGATGAATTCCATGGAGATGCCGAGCACTACCGAGCCTACACCGATGCTCTGCTCAAAATGGTGCAGAGCAAGGGATACACTCCGCGCGTATGGGGCAGCCTGAACACCAAGAAAGGCAATACCCCGGTGCATTCCAAGGGCGTACAGATGAACCTCTGGAATGGGGGCTGGGCCAAGGCTTGGGATTCCATCAACCAGGGATTCGATGTCATCAACACCAACGACGGCGCTCTCTACATCGTGCCCTTTGCCCCCTATTACCGCATGGATGCCCGCCACGGCTGGGTACATGAGCATTGGAAAGTCAACCAAATTGCTGACCAGACCATCCCTTCCGGCCATCCGCAGCTGCTGGGTGCCGCCTTCGGTATCTGGAACGACATGATTGACCTCAACTACGTGGGCTACGGAGCCTATGATATCTGGCACATGTTCAGCAAGTCGGTCGATGTGCTGGCTGGCAAGATGTGGGGCAGCGATGAGCGCCGCTCCAGCTATCCGGAACACCAGACCCTGCTGAGCAGCCTGAACAAAGTTCCCTGCCTTAATCCCTATGCCCTTTGGGAAAACGGTGCCAGCTTCAGCTGCAAGCCTGAAACCCTGCCCTATGAAATCGGCAAGCCGAGCATGGGGCCGGACTACGTGCTGAACATGGAACTCATGCTCAAGGAAGCCCCGAAACCGGGCGAGGAGCAAGTGCTGCTCAAGGGGGATTCGGGTGTCTTCTGCGCAGCTCTGAGCGATGGCTCCATTGGCTTCCGCCGCAGCGACAGCATGGAATTCAGCTTCAACTGCAAGCTGCCGGTAGGTGAGAAGGTCAGGCTGCAACTGGTGGGCAAGCCTGGTAGCACCCAGCTCTTCATCAACGGCACCCCTGCCGGCACCTGCACCAACACTCGCTTTGCCAACATGAAGGAGGGTATCATCAACACCTTTGTCCTGCCGCTGGATATGCTGGGAAGCAGCTTCAAGGGAGAAGTCTACTCCATGGAGGTGAAGCACAATACCCCCGCAGGTCCCACAGTTGACCCGAATCTCCTTCCCAAGAAAAAGTGATGGATCCACAGCAGGAATATGAAGCCGGAGCAGCGGCATTCAAGACTGGCAAGGCGGCAGAGGGTGCTCAGCACCTCAGAAATGCGGCCTTTGCCGGCCATGCAGAAGCCCAGAACCAGCTTGCCCGAGTCTACTTTGCCCAGCTTAAGACTCGCAATGACCTTGTTTCCCTGGAATCTGCCGCTCAGAATGGAGACCACGTAGCGCTCTTTGTGCTGGCCATGTGCCTGATTGAGGGCCGTTTCATGGAAAAGGACACCGACAAGGCACTCACCGCCCTGAAGCATGCAGCCGCCATGGGTAACGCCATGGCAGAGAGCATGCTGAACCAGGCAAGAGGGTAAGGATTCTCAATCCCCGATTTATTTCAACCACCCCACCCGGCAAAGTGGGGTGGCTCTTTTTTAGTCGTTTCCTACACGGAAACGAGCTGCAACTGCTTCACACACCCCTGCCCGAGTGTGCGGTTCAAGGCGCGGATAATCTGCGTTTTCAGGCGCGTGATTTCATAGCGCACAGCGGGATGCTTCACCGAGATTCGGGCATATCCGCGCGCTACACCGGACAGGGATGATACATCTGCCAGCGCGGGTCCCACCGCCTTTACCCAGGCTTCAGCCAGTAACTCGGGGGCCATGGTATCTTCCTCCAGATTCCATTCGCTGAGCAACTCCCCCAGCAGGTATTCCATGCTGCGCTGGTTCCGGTCTGGGCGCTGCACATTGCTGCTGCCAAAGAAATCAGCCATTGTCTGTGCGCGGGCACCGCTGCGAAAACTATCGATGCGCACCGCGCGCTCTCCCACACCATCCGGCATCTTCTGCATGTAGAAACGCTTCCTGGGCTTGCTCTGGGGTATGGGAGCAAGCGGTATCTCCTGCGTTTCCTTCTTCTTGCGCGGCGCTGCCATAGGGCAGGGAAAAAGGAGGCAGCCCGGATTATCCCGGGCTGCCCCAAAAGATGAATGAGTGTTAATCTTTACTCGCCGTCGTCGCCGATGGCCTGCACGGGGCAGCCTTCCATTGCCTCGGTGCAGAGGGCAACTTCATCATCGGTCACAGGCTGCTTGCAGACGAAGGAAAGACCCTCGTCATCATCGCGGGCAAAGAAATCAGGGGCGGTTTCGCGGCAAAGGTCACAGTCGATGCAGTTGCAGTCAACATAGAACTTGCCAGGAACATTCTTTTCAGTCTTATCGTCGATATCGGCCATTGTCGTGTATTTGCGGGGGTTGTACCCAGAGATATTTATGACCTATTTTTCACAGAATGCAATCCTTTTTTATTGCAACGCGGCATTTTTCGGTTCAAAATAGGGTCATGCAAGGCAAAAACGTGGAGAAAGGCAAAAGCAGGAAGTTTGCAGAGGTGATATGGTCATGTATCTGTCTGGCCATTCTGGTATCGGGTGCGGGGTATTTCCTGTACGCCCTCAACAAGGCCCCCCAGTCCGAATGGCGCAATGCATATACACGCCTTCCCTGGAAATCCGGTGAAGTCGTCATTGCTGAAGCCAGCGCCGGGTGGAAAGCCTCCGCCGGTGACGAGCGCATGGAACTGCGGGCCTACTGCTACCCTGAGTGCCGGATATTGCTGAGCGAGGCTCCTGGCACTGGAACGATTTCAATTCGCTTCTGTGATACCAATGGTCACCAGATTGGCGACCGGGTCAACCTTGCCTATACCAATGGCAGCTTCACGACTTCTCCAAACTTCAACATGAAAATCAACGGCCAGGAAGCCATCGTCCGCCTCGAAGACGGCTTCCAGACATCGGAACTCTATAAGCTTCACCAAGTCAGCACGAAAGAGCCCCTCTGGCGCGTGTACGTTGAGCACCTTGCAACAGACGGGATCCGGCAGGAATTAGGATACCTCAGCGTTCTTCCCCATGACCTCTGATACAAAGAGCAACAGGAAGAGGCGCATCATCAGCACGCTTGTCTGCCTGGGCGGTGGTGCCTTCATGGCGCTGGCATTTCCGCCGTATGACCTGGGGAATCTGGTCTGGGTCGGGCTGCTTCCCCTGCTCTGCGTGCTGTGGAACGGCCGCAGCGGGTTCTGGAGAGGAGCCGCATACGGCTGGCTCTACGGCATGGGGTGGTACTGCGTCAGCTTCTGGTGGATTCACAACGTCGGTTACGTTTTTGACATACCGCAGCCAATCTTCCTGGGTATAGCCTTCCTGCCGCTCATGACGGTCTACTCGTGTCTGGTTGGTCTGTGGGGGGGTATGGCAAACACCCTGCTCCGCCCGGCTCTTGAAGCCCCGCCACCAGATGCTGCGGACCAGAAAGCCCCACGCAAGCGCCAGCTCTGGGATGAATGGGCCTCCCGCGATTTGAAGAGCACAGTCCGATGCGCGCTGGGATGTGGTGCCATGTGGGTCTGTATCGAGTGGCTGCGCGCCAATGGTACAATCGGCTTCAGCTGGAACAGCATGGGAATGGCTCTCTATAACGGCCTATCCCTCGTCCAATGGGCAGAATACATCGGCACAGCGGCACTCTCATTCTTCCCCACGGCCGCAACCGTCATCCTCTGGGGAGCAAGCCGCCGGGCGTGGTTGCAGTATCGCCACACAGGCAGAGGGTGCCGCCCGTGGGATTTCTATGCTGTTGTGGTCATCCTCTTTGGTATGTTTGCCGGCGGGCTGGCCATTTCCAAGGCCTATTCCCCGCTGGTGATGCTCCGGCAGGACAATGTGCTGCAACTGCCGGTCATGGGAGTGCAGCTCAACGTAGACCAGAGGGAACGCATCGATGGAGGCCCCATTCAGCCGCATTTGTACGGTTTATTCCTCCGCGAAACCCGGCAGGCATTCAATGAGGTGCAGCAAGATACCATTCGCAAAGCCATGGAAAACCCGGAGCTGGCCATTACCCAGCAACTCCCGGCATGGGTCATCTGGCCGGAAAGCGCCATGGGCTGCCCGATTCACCGCAATACAGGCACGGGCAAACTGATCCCCGACTACTTCACTTGCCATACTTTCTTTGCTGACCAGGGACTTCCCCTCGTCCGCAAGCAGGTGAAGGAGATGGGCGGGCCGGAGTTCATCCTCTTCGCCGGGGTGGACGAGAACTTGTGGGAACCGGGAGATAAACCGAATACTGCCACAGCTCGCGGTATGCATAATTCCATGGCCATCATACCGGGAGGATTCGATTCCATCTCGACTGTATCCAAACAGCACCTCATGCCCTTTGGCGAATACATCCCCTTCACCGAGGAAATCGAGTGGATTGGTAAATTGTACGGTGAATTGACCGGAACCCAGGTTGGCGAAGGAATTCACCCCGGCAAAGGAGACAATCCCATACCGGTGGCCGTGCCTGGCACAAATGAAACGGTTGGTGTCATTCCCGCCATTTGCTACGAGGATACGGTCGGCAGGCTGCTCACCAAATATGTGCGCAAAGGCCCCCAGGTGATTGTCAACATCTCCAACGACGGCTGGTTCCGCGACTCCTGCTGCGGCGAGCAGCAGGCTCGCAACGCGGCCTTCCGCTGCATTGAGCTGCGCCGCCCCATGGTCCGTGCGGCCAACATGGGATACACCTGCGCCATTGCCCCCAATGGAGCCTTCATCGATACCCTGCAGAAAGCCGATGGTTCCCCCCACCTGGCAGGCCACAGCTACGCCGTGTTGCCTGTGGATAAGAATGGCAAAGTAACCCTCTATGCGCTGCTGGGTGACTGGGCTGTTGTACTCTGTGCCGTCCTGGTGGCGGCTCTCAGCCTGCCGGCACTCATCTCCAGCATCCGCAGCAAGAAGAAAGCCGCCTGAAATGATTCATGTAGCCCTGAGCGCCGATAAGGCCTACACCGTCCCCCTCGCCCTCTGCCTGCACTCCATGGTGCAAACAGCCGCTCCTGGCACGGAATACCATTTCCACATCCTCGACAGCGGGGTTGACCGCGCGCTGGTGGAGCGTGGTCATTTCAAGCATCTCACATGGTACAACGTGGAGGAAGAATTACGCGGACTCCCTCAGAGTCCCCGTTACCCGACCTCCATCTACCATCGCTACCTGCTACCCCGGATTATTCCTGCTGAAATTGACCGCATTTTCTACCTGGATTGCGACACTCAGGTTCTCGAAGACCTTTCCGATTTGTTTTATTCAGACCTGAAAGGCCACCCCATGGCAGCAGCTCCATGGGAAGTACTGGGGCATTACCGGCAAGAGTATGGCCAGTATATACGGAACTTTCCTTCCCGATTCGAACTGCCGGACGACGGAACGCCGTATTTCTATTCCTCCCAGCTGCTGATGGATCTGAACGCCATGCGGGCCATGAACGCCACAGCCGGGCTCATTGAGCTGACAGAAAAGCACACCAGAGCTCTCATCTGGCCGGACCAGGATGTCCTCAACGCCTATTTCAGAGGCAATATCCTCTCCCTCCCGTTGCGCTACAACGTCATTCCTCTCTTTGCCAACCAGCTGGAAAATGAAAGTGCCGAGGCTGAAGAAGCCTTTGCGCACCCCGCCATCATCCACTTTGCAGCCACCAAGCCCAACATCCTGACGGGACCCAGGAATGAAATGGAAACGGCCTTCTTCCTGCTCTGG
Organism: Akkermansia sp.; assembly: GCA_017517805.1. Lineage (GTDB taxonomy): Bacteria > Verrucomicrobiota > Verrucomicrobiia > Verrucomicrobiales > Akkermansiaceae > Akkermansia. Next base: position 21,190 of record JAFWYD010000081.1, on the reverse strand, counting down.
CAGCAATCCCCCTGGAAGCGGGAAATCCCCTACCCCCTCATCTCTCTGGCCTACATGCCCAGACCGGTTGCGCGTCTGCTGAACACCGTATTCAAGGCACTCATTCCCTTCCCCAGCCTGCTGCACTTGCTGGGAAAAGGTCTTGCAGCCATACGCAAGCTCACAAGAAAAGAAGCATGAGTCCATCATCCGGACTCATGCTTGCTGGATAATCAATTTTCTGCACAGGCTCAATAGCTGCGAGCCCAGAGCACGCGGCGCGTTGTCGGACGCCCGGTCAGGATACAGGGAGCCTCTTCTCCGCATCCCATATCACCCTGCGGTACGCAGCGGATGGAAATACGCAGACTCTTAGCAAGGGTTTCCTCCTCCTCGGGAGAGCCATCCCAGGGGCAGAGAAGCCAGTCGGCATCGCCCTCGCCGCTGAAGTTAGCCTTGAGTTCCTCCAGACTGGAACAGGTGCGGATGTGACTATCGCGGAAATCGCGCTGGCGCTTCAGCAGCGTGTTCTGGATATCCTCCAGCAGGCTCACAGCGTTCTCAACCAGCTCGGCTTCGGGGATAAAGCTCTTCTCGTTGCTGGACTGGTCGCGGCGGCAGAGACACACGGACCCCTTCTCGAGGTCACGCGGCCCGATTTCCACACGCACGGGTACACCCTTCTTGATCCATTCCCACTTCTTGGTGCCACCGTTCAGGTCGCGGGTATCGACCTGCACACGCAGCGGCATGCCGTGGAAGCTCAAGGCGCTGAGCTTATCGGCCAGCTCGTTGCAGTGGGCAATGATGGCCTCCCGGGTATCAGCCTTCGGGGTCACGGGGATAATCACAATCTGCTTCGGAGCCACGCGGGGAGGACACACCAGGCCATCATCATCGGAATGAGCCATAATCAGCGTACCAATCATGCGGGTGGATACACCCCAGGAGGTCGTCCAGGCAAACTGCCGCTCGTTGTTGCGGCCCGCAAAGGAAATATTCTGAGCCTTGGCGAAATTCTGCCCCAGGAAATGCGAGGTGCCAGCCTGAATCGCCTTGCGGTCCTGCACCATGGCTTCCACCGTGAAAGTACGCACAGCACCGGGGAAACGCTCGTGCTCAGTCTTTTCACCGGGAATCACATCCACCGCCAGGACATCGCGCTGGAATTCCTCATACACCTTGTGCATGAGGGCGGTTTCCTCCTCGGCCTCCTCGCGGGTTTCGTGGGCGGTGTGTCCCTCCTGCCACAGGAATTCGGCCGTGCGCAGGAAGATACGCGGGCGCATCTCCCAGCGCATCACATTGCACCACTGGTTCACCTTGATGGGCAGCTCGCGGTAGGATTCCAGCCAGCGGGAGAACGCAGCACCAATCACCGTCTCGGACGTGGGGCGGATGACATACTTATCCGTCAGTTCGCCCGAGGGGACCATGCGGGTCCTGCCGGTTTCCGGGTCCTTGATTGCTTCCAGGCGGTGGTGAGTAACCACGGCGCATTCCGTAGCGAAGCCTTCGGCGTGCTCGGCCTCCTTCTCCAGATAGGAGACGGGGATGAGCATCGGGAAATAGGCATTGGTGTGGCCGGTGCGTTTGAAATCGGCATCGAGCTGCTGCTGAATGAGCTCCCAGATGGCATAGCCCCAGGGTTTGATAACCATGCAACCGCGGACCTCGGAATTTTCAGCGAGGTCAGCAGCCTTGATTACCTGCTGGTACCATTCAGGGAAGTCTTGCGCGCGTGTGGGCGAAATTGCGTTCTGTTGAGCCATGGCGGGGATTGTATGAATTATGGGCGAAATGTCAATGAAAATCAGTACCTCCGTGCTTCTCCTCCTGGTAGAATTTGTAATTCAGCATAGCCAGAAGCACCATAAAAATGGAAAGCAACCACAGGCCGATGACCGCGGATGCCGTCGCCATCACTACTGCTGCAGCCAGACTTATCGCATGCATCTGGCAGCGCGAGTTCATGAGCCCCTGCATAATCTGCCCGCCATCCAGCGGAAAGATCGGCAGCAGGTTCAGAACAGTCCACCAGCAGCTTACTTCTATCAGGAAGAAAAAGAGGAATACGGGCAAGGCCGGGAACGCCAGTGCAATATTGGCTGGCAGATAGCCAAGGGCAAAACTGCAGGCACACGCAAACCCCAGCTTGAAGCTCCCCACATACAGACTGAACAACACATAGGCCAGCACCCCGACCAGTAGCGATGCCAGCGGGCCGCTTGCAGTCATGACAACTCCCTGCATCCGCGTCAGCCGTGCCTGTTCGTTGGTACAATCCCCACCCAGCCATGCCAGATATACGCTGGGCCGCCCACCACCCAGCCAGCGCCCCACCAGGGCATGCCCCATCTCATGCGCCAGCAACACCACAAAAGCCGCCAGGATGAACAACAATACGCTGATAAGCTCCACCATGCTCGATATCATGAATACGCCCCCCAGAAATGCCAGCGTCAGCCACAGCGTGGGGTGGATGCTTACTTGTACTCCGAATAGCGTGAACCGTATCATTGCGGCGTATTCTATGCCTATGCCTTTGCTGCGCGCAAGTCTCCAAGCCGCCATACAGTCCAACATGACAAGGAAATTTATTCCTCCGACTGCCTCGTTTCTGGCTTGATGAATGTTTAAGGATAGTGTAATATATCGGAAATCCATGGAAGCAGAATACACAGAAGATGATATCCAGACACTCGACTGGCGCGAGCATATCAGGCTGCGCCCGGGGATGTACATAGGCAAGCTGGGCGACGGCACCATGCCGGATGACGGCTTGTACGTTCTGCTCAAGGAGGTTATCGATAACTCCATCGATGAATTTGTGATGGGTATCGGTAAGAAGATTCTGGTAACTATCAGCAAGGAGGGTCTCTGCGAGGTGCGAGACTTCGGTCGCGGTATTCCCCTGGGCAAGCTCTACGAGTGCGCAGCCAAAATCAACACCGGCGGTAAATACGATGGCGAGGCATTCAAAAAATCCGTAGGGTTGAACGGAGTGGGCATCAAGGCCGTGAATGCTCTCTCGGAAACCTTTGAAATTCAAGCCTATCGTGAGGGGCAGACCCGCCGCATCCGATTCAAGGCCGGGGAAGAAGTGGAAGGCAGCGATGTGACAGAATCCACCGACCAGCCGGATGGCACCCGGGTGGCCTTCATGGTGGACCGCAGCATCTTCGCAGTAGATGCTGCCTACAACATGCAGTTTGTGGAGCGCATGTGCCGCTACTACTGCTACCTGAACACCGGTCTCACCATCAATCTGAATGGCCGCAACATCTCCTCGAAAAACGGCCTGCTCGACCTGCTCAATGAAGAGATGAAGGAGGAACCGCTCTATGCCCCCATCCACATCGCCGGCAATGATATCGAAATTGCCATCACCCATGGCGATGAGTATGGCGAAGAATACTACTCCTTCGTAAACGGACAGCACACCACCATGGGCGGCACCCACCAGGCAGCCTTCCGAGAAGCTATTGTCAAAACCCTCCAGGGCTATTTCAAGAAGAGCTACGAGGGCTCCGATATCCGCAACGGCATCCAGGCGGCCATCAGCATCAAGGTCATCGAACCGGTATTCGAATCGCAGACCAAGACCAAACTCGGCAGCAACACGATGGGACCCGGCAAGGAGACCATCCGCACCTTTGTGCTCAACTTCCTCGCCCGCGAGCTCGATAACTACCTGCACCGCCACCCCGAAATCGGTGAGGCGATGGAAGAGAAAATCAAGGAGAGCGAGAAGACCCGCAAGGAAGTAGCCGGAGTCACCGGCAAGGTGGCCAAGGAACGAGCCAAAAAGGCCAAAATCCACACGCGCAAGCTTCGCGACTGCCGCGTGCACTACGATTCCAAGAACAAGCGGGCCAAGGATACCATGCTTTTCATCACCGAGGGTGACTCTGCCTCCGGTTCCATCACTACAGCGCGCGATGCCGAGACCCAGGCCGTCTTTTCCCTGCGCGGCAAGCCGGCAAACAGTTTCGGCATGAACCGAGCCGCCCTTTTCGAGGAAAAGCGCAACGAGGAGCTGGACTTCCTGCACCTGGCACTCAATATCGACCGCAGCATGGAAGACCTGCGCTACAACAAGGTCATCATCGCCACCGATGCCGATGTGGACGGCATGCACATCCGCCTGCTGCTGCTCACCTTCTTCATCCAGTACTTCCCTGACCTCATCCGCGAGGGGCACCTCTTCATCCTGCAGACTCCGCTCTTCCGCGTGCGCAATAAGCAGAAGACGCTCTACTGCTACTCCGAAGGCGAGCGCGACCGCGCTGTCAGGGAACTAGGCCGCAACCCCGAAATCACACGATTCAAGGGGCTGGGCGAAATTTCACCATCGGAGTTCAAGAACTTCATCGGCGATGATATCCGCCTGGAAGAAGTGACACTCGAAAACGCTCACAATCTCAAGGAAATTCTCCGTTTCTACATGGGTGATAATACCGATGACCGCCGCCAGTACATTGTTGATAACCTCCGCATCGAAGAAGATTTGGCATGAATAAATTCTTTCTCTCTACCTTAGTTGCCCTGCTCACTCTGCCTATCCAGGCTGAATGGGAACCACGAGGCATGTGCTATGTATGGACCGGCAGCGAAAAGCCGAGGACTCCGGACGACATGCTCCAGGGCGAAGTATATGACTACAACCGCTCTCCTGAGGGAGACTTTTTCACCTACTCCGGTGTGTATAGAGAAAGCGGCAGCAGGAAAAATAATCACAAGACGGCTCTCAAAGCGAAAAACTCCGGTGCCGTCAATCCGACAGGCAGTCCGGATGTACACGGGCAGTTTGCCTATACCCTCAAGATGCTCATGCAGGGGAAGGACAACATTCTGAGCAAATACTACAAATACCCATTCACTATAGCCACTCCGCATATCTACATGGCACCCATAAGCTTCAAATCCCTGGCGGATGAACTGAAGGGAGCGGAGGAGGAATCAGACTTTCTCTCAGAGGCGGATGCCTCCCAGAAAAAAACAGGGACAGCCAGATCCTACAACAATCACATCTCCTGGTTCGCCATCTTCCGCGGTGCGGTCATAGCCCCCAAGAGTATGAATTTCCGCTTCTATGGAGCGGCTGATGATGCTATTGCCGTCCGTTTCAACAACAAACTGGTTCTTGAGACAGGATTCTTCAAACCTGCCCTTTACAACGGGAACGGCATGAAGGATAAAGGCTGCGACTGGAGCTATACGAAGGCATACCAGAAAGAGGTTGCAGAAGGAATCCATGCCGATAAGGAAGACTATGTTGTACGCAAGCTCAAAAGCACCCCATTCTGCAATGATGCCTTCAACGGAGTCACCGGAGGTACCCCAATCGAAGTAGAAGAAGGAAAAACATATCCCATCGAAATCATCATCGGCAACAACGGAGGTCATGCCCTCTTCTACCTGCTTACCCAGGAGGTAACCCCGGGGAATAATGCTCCTCTGCAACTTTTCAGGACGAACGCATCCGAACCCAGTCTGCCTGTTTCCTTCAAGGGATACAGCAGCACTCACTATGGTGAGCAAGGACCTGATTTTGCAGAAGATTCGCCAATCTGGAAAATCGGAAAGGCTCCAGCAAACAGGAAGAAAAAGAAGAAAAAGAAATAACAACCGCTTTCAAGCTCAAATCGGATAACAGAATCCTCACTAATCATGAAATTGAAATATATACTCTCCCTTCTCGCACCTGCCGTTTTTCTCCCCACCACCATGGCTGATTGGGAGAAACGCCCCATCGCCTACGTCTGGACTGCAGATGAGGAAGCCCCCAGAACACCCGAAGGCCTGCTGCGTGGCACGATATACGACATCAAACGCGACCGCCGTGGAAAACTGAAACCGGAAGTCCAACACCACGCAGGCGACTGGTGGAACTATGTCCGCAATGACTACATGAACACCATGAAGGACATCATGAACCGCCGCCACAGCGATATCAAGTACAATTATGAGTACACTACACCCTGCGCCGTAGGCCACCTCTACCTGCAACGCCGCTACGGGGTGAACATGGATGGCGAGCTCGACCTGGCGGAGGGCAAAAGCATTGGTGATGCAGCCTCCGATTTTGTAAGTGAAACCCAGCAGGCCATCCCCGGCGGGTGGATTGGCGTGTTCAAAGGGCGCGTTGTAGCCCCGAAGACCATGAAGTTCCGCTTTGTCGGCTCTGCAGATGATACGCTCATGGTGCGATTCGGGGGCAAGGTTGTACTGGAATGCGGCTACGTGCTGCCCAGCGTATTCACCGGCAACAACAGCGATGAAGCCTTCTCCAAAGGTACCGATAAGCAGTATATCCAGAACCTGCGGGCCGGCAAGGACCCCAAGCACAAGGGGTATAGCCTGATTCAGCTCAAAAGCACCGGTTTCTTCAATGATTCATTCGGCGGATTGGTCGGCGGCACTCCGGTGAGCGTGCAGGAAGGCAAGGATTATCCCATCGAAATCATCATCGGAGAATGCGGTCGCCACGGTTTCTACTACCTCATGACCCAGGAGGTGACAAAGGATAATAAAGCACCGCTCATGCTCTTCCGCACCAATGAGGACTGGCCGGTTTCTCCGCAGGAAGGAGAGCAAGGTCCGGCCTACAGCAAGGATTCCCCGGTCTGGAAAACAGTAACAACAGCTAAAAAGAAGAAAAAGAGCAAGAAATAAAGCGTCTCTTGCCCATCTGGTTTTGTTTTTCTTTGACATCAATTCCCTACTTGTGTAATATACAGAGAATACCTTCTTTATCATGAAAACACTCATCATTGCCCGCCATGGCAACACTTTTGCCAAAGGCGAAACGCCCACCCGCGTAGGCTGCCATACTGACCTGGAGCTCGTTGAAGAAGAGCGTGGTCGTGGTGTCGGCCTGTATCTCAAGAAGCTGGGCCTGGTGCCCACCCGCATTCTGGCCGCACCGCTGAAGCGCACCATGGGCACCGCTGCCCTGGCTGCCGAAGCCGCTGGCTGCACCTGCCCGGTAGAGCCCGACCACCGCTTCATCGAAGTGGATTACGGCCCCGATGAAAACAAGACCGAGGAGCAGGTAAAAGCCCGCCTCGGTGCCGAAGCCGCCAAGGCTGAAGGCATCGACCCAGCCACCCTCAGCGCTGAGGAGCTGGATGCCAGGGGCGAAGCCATCATCGACAAATGGAATGCCGATGCTACTGTGCCCGATGGCTGGAAGGTCGATGTGCAGCAGATTCGCGACAACTGGATGAGCCTGGCCTCTGAAGTGAAGGATGGCGAGATTATGCTCTGCGTCTCCTCCAACGGCACCATCCGCTTTGCTCCGGTCATCACCGGCGATTACGCCGGCTTCTGCGCTGAGCACGATATCAAGGTGGCCACCGGCGGCGTGTGCATCTTCACCAGCGAGGACGGCACCACCTGGACCTGCACCGAGTGGGGCACCAAGGCTTTCAAGAAAATCTAACCACCTCCCGATAAATCATGTTCCAGAAAATCAAACCCGCCTGGGTAGGCGAATTCAAGAAGTTTGCCCTCAAGGGCAATGTGGTGGATATGGCCATTGGTGTCATCATCGGCGGTGCCTTTGGCAAGATTGTCACCTCCCTGGTGAAAGACATCATCATGCCGGCGATTTCCATGCTGACGGGCGATACCAAGAACCTGGCCGAACTCAGCTTTTCCCTGAGCTCGGAGAAAGGAGCTCCTGTCATTAAGTACGGTTTATTCTGCCAGACGGTGCTGGATTTCCTCATCATCGCGCTCACTATCTTCTGGGCTGTTCGAATAATCTGCAAGCTGCGCGCAAAGAAGGCAGAACCCGCACCGGAGCCCCCTGCTCCCGCGCCCACGCCGGAGGATATCCTGCTGCTGCGTGAGATTCGTGATGCTTTGAAAAACAAGTGAACAAGAAACAACTCATCGCCCGGGTCCAGCGCTATATGGGACCTGGAGCAACCCGGAACACCGCCTCTGCAGCCGTAGAGGCGGTGCTCGCATCCATACTGGATGCAACCGGTTCCCCCGGTGACAAACTGCATGTCTCGCGTTTCGGAACCTTTGAATGCGTAGAGCGCGCAGCCCGCATGGGCTACGATATCAACACGGCAGGAATGAAGGAGATACCCGCCCGCAAGGAGCTGATCTTCAAGGCTGCAAAAGATTTTTTGCCGCAGTAGCGCATCAGCGGACCCAGCGCCCGGCACCAGCAGGCAGCTTTCCCTGACCGACAGGTTGGTAGCGGGTCGATTCGAGATTCCCCCACAACCCGACCTGGAATGCCTCACGCCAAAACTTGCTCATGCTGCGCCCGGTGTAGCAGCCATAGCTCCAGCACTCGGCATTGGCATCGAAGATATCGGATTTAATCTTACTGGCAAGGTCTTTCTCATGCATCCAGGCGGTGGAGGCAGCCATGATATCGTTGCTGTAATCGAGCATGAACGCATGCGGGTTACTGTGGCCGAAATAGAAGAAGGCCGTAATGCGGTCCATCTTGTTGCGAGGGGCATTGTTGATGGCCTCATAGGCTTCATCGGCCGAATCGACAAAGCGGAAACGAATCTTACGCTTGGATGCCGTTTCCTGAATGCGGGAAACATAGTCTGTCTTGTTTTCCTTACCGCGGGCAATATAGGACGGGCGGTACACAATCCACAGAATATCCTTATCCGGATTCTTTGCCAGAGCCCCATCGATGTAAACCGTGGAGGCCCGCACAAAATTGGCCCACCAGTTATCATGCGCAGCCGGACCGCGGAAGTTTTCCCAGGAACGCAGGGCAACACCCCCACACAGCACAACCTCTACCGCCTGAGTCATGGAGCTCCCAGCCAGCAGCATTGCAAGAAAAATCGTTCGCAGCACCTTCATGTTGCGCGCGAGCATATCGCAATCAGCACTCCCTGTCAAGGCTGCACTGAGTGTGTGTGTCAGCCATGCGAAAAGGCTTGAATTCAGTTATCAAAGAGGGTAGAATGCCCGCCGTCATGACTGAATTGCCCAAGGCTTACGAACCGACCTTAGTTGAAGAAAAATGGCAAACCCGTTGGATATCTGAGGGTTGCTTCCATGCTGACCCGCATTCCGACAAACCTGCATACAGCATTGTGATTCCCCCGCCCAACGTAACCGGGGTACTGCACATGGGGCACGTGCTCAATAACACGATTCAGGACATACTGGCCCGCCGCGCCCGCCAGGAGGGCAAGGAAGTGCTCTGGCTCCCCGGCACAGACCATGCCGGCATTGCCACCCAGGCACGAGTGGAAAAGGAACTGGCCAAGGAAAACCCGCCCCGCACCCGCTTCGATGTAGGCCGCGAGGACTTCGTCAACATGGTGTGGGACTGGAAGGAAAAGCATGGCGGCATCATCATCAACCAGCTCAAGAAGCTGGGCTGCTCCTGCGACTGGGAACGCGAGCGTTTCACCATGGATGATGTGTACGCCCCGGAGGTTGCCCGCGTCTTCACCGAGCTCTTCAACGAAGGGCTCATCTACCGCGGTCACCGCATGGTGAACTGGGACCCCGTGCTTCTGACAGCTCTTTCGGACGAGGAGGTAATCATGACACCCTCCAGAAGCAAGCTTTACACTATACGCTACAAACTGGCAGACGGCAGCGGGCAGCTTCTCGTTTCCACCACGCGCCCCGAAACCATCATGGCCGACGTAGCCGTGGCCGTGAACCCGAAGGACCCGCGTTTTGCCCACCTCATCGGCAAAACCGTTATCCGCCCGCTCTGCGAAGCCGAAATTCCCATCATTGCAGATGAGCACGTGGAAATCGACTTCGGTACCGGCGCATTGAAGATTACCCCGGCACATGACCGCACCGACTTTGAGGTGGGCATGAAGAATCATCTGGAAATCATCGATATTCTCACAGCAGATGGGCATATCAACTGCCCCGGCTGCCCCGAGCTGCACGGTCTGGACCGCTTCGTGGCCCGCGATAAATCCATCGAACTCATCGAAGCCAAGGGGCTGCTCGAGAAAGTAGAGGACTATGAGAACAACGTGGGAATTTCCCAGCGTTCCGACGTGCCGATTGAACCGCGTCTGAGCATGCAGTGGTTCCTGAAGTACCCCTGCGTGAAAGAAGCCGCAGAAGCCGTGGCCAATGGAGATATCGTCTTCCGCCCGGCCCACTGGGGTAAGACCTACGCCCACTGGCTCGAGGGCATCCAGGACTGGTGCATTTCCCGCCAGCTGTGGTGGGGGCACCGCATCCCGGTGTGGTACCGCAAGGAGAAGGCGGCCGAGCTCCAGGCTGCTACCAAGCTGGATGCAGAAGATGCCGCAGCAGGCGATATCTACGTGGGAGTCAACCCGCCGAGTGACCCGGAAAACTGGGTGCAGGATGAAGACGCTCTCGACACCTGGTTCAGCAGCTGGCTGTGGCCCTTCTCCACCATGGATAAGGAATGCCTTGCCAAATTCTACCCCACCAGCGACCTGGTGACAGGCCCCGATATCATCTTCTTCTGGGTGGCCCGCATGATTATGGCAGGTTACCGCTTCGCGGGCGGCAAGCCTTTCGGCAATGTGTTCTTCACCTCCATCGTACGCGACCTGCTGGGTCGCAAGATGAGCAAGAGCCTGGGCAACAGCCCCGACCCGCTCGACCTCATTGCCAAATACGGCGCAGACGGCCTGCGCTTCGGTCTCATGCGCATCTCCCCGACCGGCACCGATGTGAAATTCGATGAAAAGCAGATTGAGGAAGGTAAGAATTTTGCCAACAAACTGTACAACGCTGCTCGTTTCCGTATGATGCAGGGAGCCGCCAGCACGGAACCGGCCCCGAAGTTCACCGCGGTGCATATCGATATTCTGTCGAAGCTCAAGGACCTGCATGAAACGGTGGCAGATGGCCTTGGCAAGTACGAATTCAACACCTACACCCAGGCACTATACTCCTTCTTCTGGAATGAGTACTGCTCCCTGTTCCTGGAAGCGGTGAAGAACGACCTGCGCGATGGCGACCCCGCAGTGAAGAATGCCACCCTCTTCACCATGGACACGGTGCTGCGCCACTACCTGGCCCTCCTCGCGCCCATCATGCCCCATATTGCCGAAGAACTCTGGGCAAGCCTCGGCTTTGCCAGGGATGGGCAACCGCTCATGAGCACCGCGCTGCCCCAGGCAGATGCCCTGCTCTCCGGGCTGGATACCACCGCCATTTCCAAAGCTCGCGCCACGGCCACCGCCTTGTACGACACAGCCAACAAGGCTCGTAACCTGAAGGCTGAGTACAACCTGGCTACCAACCGCAAGGTGAAGTTTGTGCTCAAACCGGCAGGTGTCCCCGTTGATGCTGACCTGGCTTCGCGTCTTGCGCTTCTGGCTGGTGCCCAGAGCGCAGAGCTGAACAAGGATTACGAAGCACCCAAGGGAACCCCGACGGCACTCACGCCGCTGGGCGAACTCTTCCTGCCGCTGGAAGGACTGGTCGATGTGGAGGCCGAGCGCACCCGCATCACCAAGGAACTCGAAAAAATGGCAAAGGAGATTTCCAGGAGCCAGGCAAAACTTGGCAACGCATCATTCGTCGACCGCGCTCCGGCTGCCGTTGTAGAACAGGAACGAGCCCGCCTGGCGGAGTGGGAAACCAAGACCGCCCAGCTGCAGGCCATGCTCAGCGCTCTCGCTTAAATCGCGCCCACCATGGTAATGGATACAGATCCCTTTACAAGACTGTCGGAACAGGAACGAGCCGAGCTTGCTCTCTGCGGTATCACTACTGCAGAGCAGCTGGCTTTGCTTGACATAGAAAAAGTTCTGGAAGATCTGGAACGGGCGCGAGCCTTCTTCCCGGAAAAGACATTTTCCATCAACAAAGCCAGACTTGAGTCCATCCATCTCCTCTGCACCCCTGCTAAGGTCAGCGAACAGCTCTCTGGAGAAAAGGAGCTTTTTATTGAAAATGTGGGGCCTACTACTGGTTTCCGCAACGGAGGCAGGAGAAACAGGCAGGTCAAAGAGCAGGCTTTGAAAAGCGAGCATCAACGCCAGATTCTTCACAGTCCGATCCGCAGTAATCATCCGGTGCTGACCTTTTTCGGTGCGCTCAGCACGAGTCTGCTCATCATTCCGATACTTTCCGTTTTCGTCATTCCAGTCCTGCTGATGACCGGGAACCTGCCAGCCATACCTCTCCCTGTACTGGCCGTTCTGTGCGTCGTTGTCCCCAGCTTGCCATACATGGTATACGCCCGGCTTGTGACATGCCCGGTCTGCCACATCAGGGTCTTTACATTCAGCCATTACGTGCGCAACAAATTTGCGCACTTCAGCCCCCTTTTCGGCTACAATATATCGACGGCTCTCCACATCATCTTCTGCCGTTCCTACAACTGCCCCGGCTGCGGCACCCCGGTGATGATCAAAGGCAGCAAAGGCCGCAAGATTCACCATTAATCATCCAGGGAATCCATGAAACATCTTCTGCTCAGCATCGCTTTCGGGATATTTTCTGCTTCGGCACCTGCTCAGGAGCTTCCCGCCAATCATGTAGATCTGACGGATTCCATCCTGGATTTCCTGTCGCGCACCGAGCTCTGCCTCAATTCATGCAACGATGCTCAATCCATCGAGGCAGCACTTCCCCAGCTCCAGCAGCTTAGTGAGGAATGCGGCAAGCTTGTCGATGCCCAGCGAGCCCTGCCCGAACCCACCGTGCAGGATTACATGGCCGTGCAGAACAAAATGGAAGCATTCACTACCATCTGGAATGCCATCCGCGCCCATATCGAACGCCTTGAGGAAAACAAGCTCATGACTCCCGAGCTCCGGGAGATCCTCCGCGTTGCTCCCCCGGCTCCCTGAGCATACCTCCTACTACCCCGGCGCATCAAACTTTTTTTCACACCATCAACCACAAGATGTGGTACCATCCAGCACGCTCCGGCACTACATCAACCAAGTGGACGTTGACTGTTAGGAATGGCTGAAATTTTGGGCTTGCAAAAATTACATAAAGCCGTAATATCTGAAGGTAACAGCCAACTGAGACCGATGAGCAAATCTCCCCATACAACCGGCGAAACACAGCACGAGCAAGATGCCCAGAAGCTTGCCGATTTTGTGTTATTCTCGCAGCGCAGCTGCATTCTCCGGCTCTCTCCAGAGCTGACAAAGGGTAAGGTATCCTTCCCCCAGTTCTTCCTGCTTGCCTACCTGGCCGAGGAGGAATGTCTCTCCATGAGCAACATTGCCAAGATGATGGGACACTCCACCGCAGCAGCCACAGGGATGATTGACAAGCTGCAGGAACTGGGGCACCTGAAGCGCTACGCAGCCGCTTCTGACCGCCGCAAAATCATGGTACGCATCACCGAACAAGGACGCGCCCTCGTGGCACAGATGCACAGCAACATCGCGGCCGACCTTGCGCAGATGATGGCTCGCGATGATGCCGCCAGCCCGATGGGGAACGCCCGCAAAGTCATTTCCCGACGCGCAGCAGCCACGCGCAGCAAGAGTCTGAACTAACACCCAATCATCGAAATCATGAGCACCTACAGCCCGAATTACCTTCAAGTATTGAACAACTACCCGGAGAACTTTGCGCGCTTCATCACGCGAATCCCCGGGATTCCGACTACAACCGACCGCGCAGCCGTCATTTCGGCCCTCACCCCGACCCATGAAGCGGTGCTCACCGAAGGCGGCATCGCCCCCAGGATGCTGCGCCGCGCCCAGCAGGTACACGGCAACAAGGTGGCGCTCGTGGGCGACATCGGCTGCTCCTACCCCGTGGAGGGAGTGGATGCTTTATTCTGTGGCGGCAAGGCAGATTGCTGCCTGGGTATCTATGTGGCCGACTGTGCCGCTATCTGGATATACGATACCAACACGCAATGCCGGGCGCTCATCCACTCCGGCAAGGCAGGCACACTCCAGAACATAGCAGGAGAAACGCTGAAAGCCATGTACAAGATACTGGGAGTGCACGCAAGCGACTGCATCGCGGTGATTTCCCCCTGCATCCGACCGCCGCATTACGAGGTCGACATCGTAAGCATGATTAAGCAGCAGCTCCAGGATGCCGGCATAGCCCCGGAAAACATCACCGACAGCGGGCTGGATACCGCGGCCGACCTCGACACCTTCTATTCCTACCGGGTTGAGAAAGGCAACACGGGCCGCATGCTGGCCTTGTTCGGCCGCAATCCTCTCGCTACCAAGTGAGTACCGCCCACACAGACAAACAACACAAGCGCCGGGAGGTTCTGCAACGGCTCCGACAAGCCGCAGATGCCGACCCGGCGCAGCTGCGTTCGGCAGCATTGCGGGGCATGCTGGCCCCCCTCCTGGCCGGAGCACCTCGCTGCGTAGCCATTTACGCTCCTCTGCCGCACGAGGTCAACCTGCTGCCTCTCGTGCAGGCATATCCGCAGCACCGCTTTGCCTTCCCGCTCTGCCTGCCGGCTCACCAGCTGGAGTTCCGCATTGTAACCGATCCCCGGCTTGACCTGCGCCCTGGCAAAATGGGCATACCGGAACCAGCACCACACACCCGCGCCGTAGCCCCCCAGGAAATTGACCTTCTCATCGTACCCGGAGTGGCCTTCACCCTGGCCGGCGATCGCCTGGGCTACGGCGGCGGGTACTACGACCGCTTTCTGCCCCGGTGCCGGCGCGCCCGCATCCTGGCGCTTGCCTTTGCCGAGCAACTGGAAGCCTCCCTCCCCACCGATTCACACGACCTGTGCATCCCGGAAATCATTCATCTGTGAGAGATTCGCCGTGGTGACTGGAATTCGTCTTTCCATACACGCCCTGCTGTGTTAGCATACGCGCATGCCGAGTGTGTTGATCAAGACGTATGGGTGCCAGATGAATGAGCGCGACTCCGAACAAGTGGCCAGTATGTTCCTGGCTGGAGGCTATGAACTGACCCGGGATGAATCCGAAGCCGATGTCATCCTCATCAACACCTGTTCGGTGCGCGAAAAGGCAGAGCTGAAGGCTCTGGGCAAGATGGGGCTGCTCTGCGCCCGACCCACCGCCAAACCCTGGGTGGTGTACGGATTCATGGGCTGCATGTGCCAGAGCCGCGCCGCCTCCCTCTTCCGAGACTTACCCCGGCTCGACATCGTCACCGGAACCCAGCAGTACCACAATGTGTACCGCCTCTGCAACCGCTTGCTCCGCAGCCGGCTCGGCCAGGCAGATTTTGAACCCATCCGCCGCGGGGCGCACATCTGCGCAACCCAGCAGGAGGAGGGATTCCAGAACGAAATCCGCGACCACCTGCCCCCCGCCGGCAACTGCACGGCTTTCGTCTCCATCATGCAAGGCTGCGAGATGCGCTGCTCCTACTGCATTGTGCCCAGCACCCGCGGTGCCGAATGCAGCCGCCCGGCGGCAGACATTCTGCAAGAAGTGCGCGAACTCGTGGAGCGGGGTGTGAAAGAAGTGACCCTGCTGGGGCAGATTGTAAACCGCTACGGCAAGGATGAACCGGCAGTCAACGGACGTGGAGCCTTTGTCCGCCTCCTGGAGCAGCTCAACGATATGGACGGGCTGGAGCGCATCCGCTTCACCAGCCCACACCCCATCGGCTTCCGCCAGGACCTCGTGAACGCCTACACCTACCTGCCCAAACTCTGCAGCCACATCCACTTCCCCATGCAGAGCGGCAGCGACCGCATCCTGCAACTCATGCGCCGTCCGTATAAGAACGAGAAATACCTCAGGCTCTGCGAGGCTATGCGCGAAGCCCGCCCCGACCTCGCCATCACGACCGATATCATCGTCGGCTTCCCCGGTGAAACCCATGAGGATTACCTCGAAACAAAAGCCGCAGTCGAGCGCATCCAGTTCGACAATGCCTTCGTCTTCCAATACTCCCCTCGGCGCGATACGGTGGCCGCCGCCATGGAGAACCAGATTTGCCTGCGCGTCAAGGAAGAGCGCAACCACGACCTTCTCGAAACCGTGAACCGCATCGCCGTGGCCCGCAACCAGGCGCTTGTCGGCACCCGGCAGACCATCCTGGTGGAAGGCCCCAGCAAGAACAATCCCGACCGTCTCCAAGGCCGCACCTCGCAGAATAAGCCGGTCATCATCCCTGGCGGCACGGCCGAAGTCGGCACCCTCGTACCGGTGCGCATTGCCGAATGCACAGGATTCACCCTCTACGGCGAAGTGGAATGAAGCCCGGCATCCTCCTCCTGCTGCATCTTCTGCTCTGGCTGGCGGGGCCGCTGCACGCAGAGGCGGACTTTCCCTGGAGCAAGCAGATTCCCGGGCAGATTGCAGCCGATGCCCTGCACCCAGACACCGTGCTGGATGAGCAACCCTGCGACTGGCGCCCGGTGCTAGTCCCCCTGTTCCGCCCGCTGGTGGCAGACTGCACAAGCCCCCGCGAAGCCGTGCTGCGCATTGCCTCAAGCATCGGAGCCACCACCGGTGTATACTACTCCATGGAGCGCCGGAAACCCGAAATGAATGCGCTGGAAGCCCTGGCTGAAAAAAAGGTCTCCTGCACCGGGCAAAGCATCCTGCTGGTCTGCGCGCTGCGCTCCATCGGCATTCCGGCCCGCGCAGCCGGAATCCTCACCTGGAACCACATCCAGGGCAACCACACCTGGGCCGAAGCATGGTTCGATGGCGCATGGCACATGATTGAATTCGACGAAAAGGACTTCAACACCCCCTGGGTCATGGAAAATATCGGCATGCTCGACCCCCGGCATCCCTACCAGCGGGTCATGGCGGCCACCCCCTCCGGAAAAGAGAGCTGGATTCCGGCAGGTATTGCGGCAAAGATGGGGCGCAAGTGCCTCCCGGCAGAAGATGTGAGTGAGCGCTACCTCTCGCTGGCTCGCGACTGGTATGCCCGCGCCGGTATACCGGCAGACACGCAGCGGCTGCTCATCGACTTCCAGCCGCGCCCGGTCTCTCCGCCTGTAGTCGAGCTCATCAACGAACAAGGCGGTGTCATTTCAGCGGCCAGGCTCCCCTCCTGCACCGATGATGTGCGCTACTTCTGCCGACTCCTGCTGCCCCGCAGCGGGCAGCACTACCTGCGCCTGCAAGGCACGGAGGAAAAAGTCGGGGTAGCGCCCACAAGCGCCCCGGTGCAAATCCTGCGGCTGGGGAGCTATTAAGCCTCAAAAAGCTTCATTTCCAAAGCCTTTGCAGCAGCCGCCACCTCGGCCTTATGCTTGCTCTGCCCCTCGGCGCAGCCCAGCTCGCGGCCGCTCCAGAACACACGGGCCAGGAAGGGGCCTGCCGGTTTATCGGCAGAGACCGGAGCCACGTCGTACTTAGGGCCTTCACCATTGATAGACTGCAACTTCTCCAGCAATTCGCCCTTGTAGTTCACGCTGATGAGGTTCTGGGCATTTTCCAGACTCTTCTCCATCAACTCCAAGGTCACCTTCCGGGCAGCGTTGTAATTGGAATCCATCATCACCGCACCGATGACGCTCTCAAAGGTATTCGCGAGAATCGACAAAGCCTTCCGGCCACCATTGGCCTCCAGTTGAGGGCTGAGGGTCAGCTGCTCCCCCCAGCCCAGCTCCTCGCAGAGTCCGGCGAGATGGGCGCGGCTCACGATAGCCGAGCGCATCTTGGTGAGCAGCCCCTCATCAGCCTTCGGGAAGCGGGAAAACAGCTCCCGGCTCACCACAAGCTCCAGCACCGCATCCCCCAGGAACTCCAGGCGTTCGTAATTCAGATTAGTGCTCCGCTTCTGGTCGCTGCTGGGGTGGGTCAGGGCCTGTTTCAACCACACCTCATCGGTAAACACATAATTCAGACTCTTTTCAACCACCTCGCGTTCCATGCGGCGCATTCTACCACACATACCCTGCCTTGGCGAGTGCAAATTCGCCGGGCACACTATGTCATGAGCCCGATTTCGCTTGATTTCGGCTATTTTTGGCGTTAGAATCGCGCGCATGACCACAGAGGAGAAAAAAGACTTCATCCGAGATATGGTAGCCAAAGACCTGGCTGAGGGATACTGCGAGGTGCCCATCACCCGCTTCCCGCCGGAGCCGAATGGCTACCTGCACATCGGCCACGCCAAGGCCATCTGCCTGGATTTCGGTCTTGCGAAGGAATATGCCCACCGGGGTGCCGTGTGCCACCTGCGTTTCGACGACACGAACCCCTGCAAGGAAGATATCGAATTCGTCAACTCCATCCAGGAAGACATCCAATGGCTGGGCTTCGACTGGGGTGAGCATCTCTACTGGGCTTCCAACATCTTTGACTTCTACTACGACTGCGCCGTCGCCCTCATCAAGAAGGGCCTGGCCTATGTCGACTTACAGGACCGCGAAACCATGCGCCAGCAGCGCGGCAACCTCGTGACCCCCGGCATCGAATCCCCCTACCGCAACACTTCGGTCGAGGAAAACCTCTCACGCTTCGAAGCCATGAAGCGCGGCGAATACGCCGAGGGTGCCGCTGTGCTCCGCGCCAAAATCGATATGGCCAGCAGCAACATGAACATGCGAGACCCGGTCATCTACCGCATCTCCTACGACCACCACCACAACACGGGCAATTCCTGGTGCATCTACCCCATGTACGACTTTGCCCACCCGCTGGAAGATGCCTACGAGCACATCACCCACTCGCTCTGCACGCTCGAATTCGAAAACCACCGACCTCTCTACGAATGGGTCATCGACAACTGCCCGGTGCCGGCCAGGCCCAAGCAGCGCGAATTCTCCCGCCTGAACATCACCTACACCGTCATGAGCAAGCGCAAGCTCCGCCAGATGGTCGAGGAAGGCTACGTGGCAGGCTGGGATGACCCCCGCATGCCCACCATCTGCGGCATGCGCCGCCGCGGCTACCCCGCCAAGGCCATCGTCGATTTCTGCGAGGGTGTGGGTATCACCAAGTTCAACGCCAACACCGATGTGGCACGCCTTGAAAACGCCGTGCGCAACGAACTGAATACCGAAGCCGAACGCCGCATGGCTGTCCTCAAGCCGCTCAAGCTGGTGCTCACCAACGTGCCCGAAGACTTCGAGGAGGAAGTGGAGGTTGTCATCAACCCCGAAAAACCGGAACTCGGCACGCGCAAACTCATGCTCACCAGGGAAGTCTGGATTGAGCAGGATGACTTCATGGTCGAGCCTCCCAAGAAATACAAGCGCCTTTCCCCCGGTGCCTGCGTGCGGCTGCGCGGAGGCTACTGCATGATCTGCACCGGCTACACCGCCGATACCGAAGGCAAGGTGACCGAAGTGCAGGCCGAAATCATCCCCGGCACCATCGGTGCCAACCCGCCGGAAGGCATCAAGTGCAAAGGCGCCATCCACTGGGTCTCGGCCAAGTACGGAGTCAAGGCCGAGGTGCGGCTCTACGACCGCCTGTTCAAGGACGAAGCCCCGGATGCCAACGAAGATGGCTTCCTGGCCTCGCTCAACACGGAATCCCTCACCGTCCTCCGCGATGCCGTGGTGGAACCCTCCCTGGCCGAGGTCCCGGCTGAGTTCTGCTGCCAGTTCGAGCGCACAGGCTACTTCGTGGCCGACCGCTACGACCACAGCGCAGAACACCCCGTGTTCAACCGCGCCGTCGGCCTGCGCGATTCCTGGGCCAAGATGAACAAATAAGCCAGCCATGAAGCACATCGAGTTCACCGCCACCAACGGCACCTTCGATATCAACGATTTCATCAATCGCTGCGATGCTGCCACCATGGGCGAAGAACTGCCCCCTGCCCCCGCACCCGAGCCGTCCCCTGCACCGGAGGAGCCGCTCCCTGCCGCGGGCAGCGTACCCGTGGCCGATGGCCCGGACCCCATCACCTACTCCCCCCTGGAAGAAGTGATTGCGGACCTGCGCATGGGCAAGCTCATCCTCATGACGGATGACCCCCACCGCGAAAACGAGGTCGACCTCGTCTGCGCCGGGCAATTTGCCACCCCGCAGAACATCAACTTCATCGCCACCCACGCACGCGGCCTCATCTGCGTGCCCATGGCGCACGAACGCGTGGATTCCCTGGGCCTCCCCATGCAGGTGCAGCACAACACCGAAAAACTCCACACCGCCTTCACCGTCAGCGTCGATGCCAAGGAAGGCATCACCACCGGCATCAGCGCCTTCGAACGCTCCATCACCACCATGAAGCTGGCCGACCCCCGCTGCACGCTCGACGACTTCGTGCAACCCGGCCATTGCTTCCCGCTGCGTGCGGTCGAGGGCGGTGTCATCCGCCGCGCAGGCCACACCGAAGGCACCGTCGATATCCTCCGCATTGCAGGCCTGGAACCAGTAGGTGTGTGCTGCGAAATCATGAAGGACGACGGCACCATGGCCCGCCTGGGCGAAATGGGCAGCTTCCAGCGCAAATTCGGCCTGAAGGCCTGCTCGCTGGCGCAGATTATCGAGCACCGGCAGCATACCGAAACACTCGTCGAGCGCGAAGAAAAAGTGAAACTTCCCACCGATTTCGGTGATTTCGACTGCTACGCCTACCACTCCAAGGTCGATGGCAAGACCCACCTGGCCCTCGTGCATGGCGAAATCGACCCCGAAAAGCCCATCCTCTGCCGCGTGCATAGCGAATGCCTCACCGGCGATGTCTTTGCCAGCCGCCGCTGCGACTGCGGCAGCCAGCTGCACGCCGCCATGCGCCGCGTCTCCCAGGAAGGCGGCATCATCCTCTACCTGCGGCAGGAAGGACGCGGCATCGGTCTCTCGGCCAAGCTGCACGCCTACAAGCTCCAGGAGCAAGGCTACGACACCGTGGATGCCAACATCAAGCTCGGCTACGCCCCCGACCTGCGCGACTACGGAGTCGGAGCCCAGATACTGCGCGACCTCGGTGTGCGCCACCTGCGCCTCCTCACCAACAACCCGCTCAAGATCCAGGGGCTTTCCGGCCACGGACTCGATGTCGTGGAGCACGTCCCCATCTCCATCCCCGCGCACGCCGAAAACCGGCACTACCTGGATACAAAGCGCGACCGCATGGGTCACATGATTTAAACACAACCCAACCTAAGCAGCAAAGCGGGGGAGCCATCACCAGATCCCCCGCTTTGTGCTTTTATCCTTCTGCTCTGCCTCAGGCCAGGTTCGAGAAGCGCTCCTGGGCCTCTTCGGCAGCCTGCTGCTCCTCCTTCTCCAGCGTGAGCGAATAGGCCGTGTTGTACTGCCCGGCACCGGCATCCAGCGAAGCGACCTCCACGAAGTAGGTGCCGCTCGTCAGGCTCAGCGTTGCATCCAGCCCGCTGGCGGCC
>JAFWYD010000011.1 GCA_017517805.1 Akkermansia sp. | reverse complement strand
TCATTTCTGGGGGGGGGAAGTGGCTTCGGCGCTGGCTATTTACAGTTGGTTAAGTGCTGGTCTGCTGGTGTTGCTTCTGGTGACCATTGGTGTGATTCGCAAAGCCTGGCAGGAGCGCGAAGTGCGGCGGCAGTATCGCCCGTCCACACCGGGGTTGCGCCATGCCCAGCGCGCGCCGCAGAACCACCCGCTGCGCTGGCATCAGTCAAATACCGAGGGCTTTGTAGCGGCGCACCTGGTGTTGCAGGCTCCGCTGCGCGGCGTATATGCAGTGCTGGTGACGCTCAAAAATTACGAAGGAGCTCAGCTCATCACCCAGGGGCGGCAGGGAACGTCGCTGGTGTATGCCGGCGGTGGCAAGGGAAAGGATTTCAATGCACTGGTGCTCTACCGTCTGGAACCCGGCTTGCACGAACTCATCTGGGCGGTTCCGGAGGGGCATACCCCAGAGGCAAAAGTTTCACTTCTTAACCAGATATAAAGGCTATGATAGATTTTGAAAATAACGGCGTGTTCAAGCTCTCCCCGGTAGAGGCGGAATCCCAGATGGGGCGCGTGGCGCCGCTCCTTATTGAAGGTGAACATATTGTTGCAGCGTTCAAGGCTATCCGCGATTCCGTGGTGTTCACCAACAAGCGCGTGATTGCCATGAATGTGCAGGGTATCACCGGCAAGAAGGTGGATTATACCTCGCTGCCCTACAGCAAGGTCCAGGCATATTCCGTGGAAACGGCTGGCACTTTTGACCTGGATTGCGAGCTGGATTTGTTCTTTAGTGCGCTGGGGCACGTGCGCTTCGAGTTGCGCGGTGGGTGTGATATCCGCGCCCTCTGCCGGGCCATTAGTGAATACATTCTGTGAACATTGAGCCGCGGTGCGGCTCAATTTCGACCGCGAAGCGGATTTCGATGCTCCGGCAGGAGCAATTTCGATTGCCGCAGGCAAATTTCGATGCGTTTCGCAGAACTGCAATGCCTGAGTAACGAATTTCAACCACGCGGCCGCAAGGTCGCGGAAATATCGAAGCCCCGCAGGGGCGATATACCAATAGCGAGGGGCGTAAGCCCCTCGTAAACAGAAGAAAGAGATGGAACCCGTTTCACGGGTGACAGCAACGGTGGCTTCACCCAATATGCCACAACAACGGCAGCGGGTATTCATGTTTTTTGCCTTGCCATCACTACAATAAGTTGGTAGCATGCGGCTGACCTTTGCATTGCTATGGGACGCTCGTATACAAATATAATCACTCACATAATCTTTCATATCAAGGATTCAGAATGTGCGATGAAAGAAGTGGATTTATCGCAGATATATTGCTACATAGGTGGAATTATCCGCTCTTTATCGGGTTTTACGTACACTATAGGTGGGCGCCCTGACCACATACACATTTTGGCTTCACTGCCCGCTTCTATGGCTCTTTCCGATTATGTCAGAACGATTAAAGCCAATAGCAGCAAATGGATGAAAAGTCTCGGAACTGAGTATGCCAATTTCTCATGGCAAGAGGGGTATGGGGCCTTTTCGGTTAGTGAATCTATGAAAGACGCCGTTATCGACTACATTAAGCACCAAAAAGAACACCATCAACGCAGGTCTGCAAACGATGAATTTGCGCATTTCCTTGAAAGGAACGGACTTTTGTCTGATTTCGTGTCTCGTAAATGAATGTGAAATGACTATTCTGCAATAGATTGCAACGGTTGCTGTCACCCGTGAAACGGGTTCCATCTCTTTCTTCTGTTTACGAGGGGCTTACGCCCCTCGCTATTGGTATGTCGCCCCTGGCGGGGCTTCGATATTTCCGCGACCTTGCGGTCGCGTGGTTGAAATTCGTTACTCGGGCATTGCGGTTCTGCGAACCGCATCGAAATTTGCCTGCGGCAATCGAAATTACTCTTGCGAGTAATGAAATCCGCTTTGCGGTCGAAATTGAGCCGCGCTGCGGCTCAATGAAAATAAGTGATTTTGCTTGCAAATTACTTGTTTTATAGTAGAATGACCCGCGTTATGGCAGACCGTACACAGACTGATCCCGTCCGCATGGAAAAAATAGTCAGCCTTTGCAAGCGCAGAGGGTTCATTTTTCAGGCCGCAGAGATATACGGCGGTCTCAACGGTTGCTGGGACTACGGTCCCCTGGGTGTGGAGCTCAAGCGCAATCTGAAGGATTACTGGTGGCGAGTGCATGTGCAGGAGCGCCCCGATATCGTGGGTATGGATGGTTCCATCCTCACGCACAACTCGGTGCTGGTGGCCTCCGGTCACGTGGGTGGGTTCTGCGACCCGCTGTGCGACTGCCTGCTCACCAAGGAGCGCCTGCGCGCCGACCAGATTCCTGCCCAGAGCGGTGTGGCCTACTGGTGGAAGGGCGCTGCCCGCAAGGATGGCTCCTGGAGCACGAAGAAGGAATTTTCCATGCTCGTAGAGGGCACGGATGACAAGAGTGCCAAGGCTGCCCGCAAGGGTGCTCTGCAGTACTACAGCCAGATTGCCGGCAAGGGTACTCAGCCCGCCGACCTGGAGCTCATCGAGGAGCGCACCGAGGAGGTGACCGATTCCGTGCGCTACAACCCGGCCAACGGCTCACTGGTGACGGAGGCCCGCTCCTTCAACCTGATGTTCAAGACCACCATCGGTGCCACCTCCGATGAGAACGACCCCGCCAGCACCGGCTGGCTGCGCCCGGAGACGGCCCAGAGCATCTTCTGCCAGTACAAGAACATCCTCGATTCTTCCCGCAACAAGATTCCCTTCGGCATCGCCCAGATTGGTAAGTCCTTCCGCAATGAAATCAACCCGCGCAACTTCACCTTCCGCTCCCGTGAGTTCGAGCAGATGGAGGTGGAATACTTCTGCCGCGCTGAGGATGGTTTCCGCCTGACCGATGAGTGGCTGGAGAAGAGCCTCCAGTTCTACGAGAATATCGGTATCTCCCGCGATAAGATTCACATCCTCGATGTGCCGGAGGAGGAGCGCGCCTTCTACTCCAAGAAGACCTACGACCTGGAGTACGAGTTCCCCTTCGGTGTGCAGGAACTCATGGGTATCGCCTACCGCACCGATTACGACCTGGGTCGCCACCAGGAAGGCTCCGGCAAACCCATGGAATACTTCGACGAGGCCACCCGCGAGCGCTTCATCCCGCATGTGGTGGAACCCTCTGCCGGTTGCGACCGCTCCGTGCTGGCCGTCATCTGCGAGGCTTTCGATGAGGAGGAACTGGGCAAGGACGGCAAGAGCGACATCCGTACCGTCATGCGCTTCCATCCCCGCATGGCCCCCATCAAGGCGGCCGTGTTCCCCCTGCTCAAGAAGAACGCCGAGCAGGTGCGCATCGCCCGCGAGATTGAGGCCGAGCTGCGTCCCTTCATGAACGTGTTTTACGATGAGGCCGGTGCCGTGGGCCGCCGCTATCGTCGTCAGGACGAAGTGGGTACTCCCTTCTGCATCACGGTCGACTTCGAGACCCTGGGTGAGGAAGGCGACCCCGCCCTCAAGGATACGGTGACCATCCGCCACCGCGATTCCATGGAGCAGGAGCGCGTGGCCATTAGCGAGCTGCTGCCCTGGCTGCTCAAGCGCATCCACTAAACATCCCCTTTAACCCCAACCGCCATCCCCGTGGATTTCCCCTGCGGGGGTGGCGTTCCATTTGCCGACACTTCTATGAAACTCTCCGATACTGACCTGAGCCTGCAAGATCGCCAGATGGTGGAAAATAACCTGATGCAGCAGGAAGAGCTGCTGTGGGTGGGCAAGCCCATTCCCCGCTTGTTCAGCGCCGGCAGCCTGGCTACGTTCCTGTTTTCTCTGCCATGGCTGGGCTTTATTGCCTTCTGGACCTGGGGCGCGGCGCAGGGCAGCGCCATTTTTGCCTGCTTCTCGATTCCCTTCTGGTGCGTGGGCATAGGCCTGTTCTGTTCGCCCTGGTGGCTCCTGCGCACGCAGAAGCGCACGGTGCTGGTCATTACTGACCGCCGGGCCATGGAGATTTACCCCGGCCTGTTCGGGGCGGTGAAGAGCCGCGTATGGCCGCTGGAGCCGGGCATGGTGAAATCCTGCACAGTCCGTAAGGACGGCAGCGGCGACCTGATTCTCGGCTATGAGGAGCGCCACTCCAAAAATGGCACCCACGAGATGGCACGCGGCTTCATGAATGTGCCCGAGGTGCGCCGCGTGGAGCAGTTTCTTTACGATTTGACTCAGAAACAGTGAAATCCCCCGACCCCAGAGATTTCGGGCTGAATCCCCGGCAATGTGAGCGCTTGCAGCGGGCTCTGCAGCCCGGCGAGCAGCTCCGCTGGGCGGGCAGCCCTATTGTCCGTCATCCGGAACCCGATAAGGGAGATCGCGTGGTGAGTGTGCTGTTTCTCCTGCCGCTCGGGTTGGTCGGTGCGGGCTTTATTTATTGGGTGCTGACGGGGGAGCCGTCCAAATCAAGTAGTACAATCGGAGGGTTCCTTGTGGGCGTGATATTTCTGCTGATTCCCATCGTCGCGCTCATCATATACCCGTGGTTGCATCGGAAAACGTTACGGAACAGTGTCTACGCCATCACCAACCGCCGCGCCATTGTCTGCGGAGTGGACACGGAGTCCTGGCCGCTGGCGCCGGATATGGTTGCCTCGGATTTCCAGGCGAAGGACGGCAGCGGCAACCTCGTCTTTGCCGTGCGTCCTCGCCGCGACGGCGGTCCAGGGTGGGATGGGGTCGGATTCATGGATATCCGCGATGTGTGGCTGGTAGAGGAAATTCTGGAAAAGGCCATAGCTGAAAGGGAAAACGCATGATGACTCTGCCCGAACAGCAGTACCTGCAGCAGGTGCTCCGCTCCGGCGAGGAAATCCGCTGGTCGGGGCGCCCCGTGCCGCAGCTCTGGACGGTGGATGCCGTGATGGCTCTGATGGGTGGAGTGGTGTCATTGGGGGTAGCCATT
>JAFWYD010000080.1 GCA_017517805.1 Akkermansia sp. | reverse complement strand
TCCCCTTCACCGCCAGCGGCATAGCCTTGTTCTTGCCGCTGGGGTCGTAGAGGCGGATCGAGGCCGACCCCGCCAGCTCCAGATTGCCAGCCACGCTCATCTTGCCCGCGACGCTGATTCTGCCATTGTCGACCAGGCTGCTCGTGGTCTTGCCCTTGATATCCAGGCTCATGGCCTTGGCGGTATCAATGGAGATTTCACCGCCGGTCATCTGCAGCTCATTCGTGCTGAGCTTGCCTTCAGAATCAACCACACCGCCATTCACCGTGAGGATTGAGTTCTTGGCGCTGAGCGCAAGCCCCTTGCTACCGATGCTGAACGTGCCGGACTCAACCGCCAGCGCACCAGTAGTGAGCTTGCCGGTAGCGCCCAGTTCCACATCACCCGCCACCTCGATGGCCCCCAGGCCAGAGAGCGTGCCGTTGATGGTACCGCCGCCAAGAGTCACCGTCTTCCCAGCGGCAATATTCACCACAGAGCCCTTCATAAGGTCAGCACCGCTGCCCATGGAGAAATCGCCGGTGTATTTGGCACCGCCCTTGATGATGGCTGACCCTTCCAGCGCAATGGCATTGTCGACAGCCTTGCCTGCCAGGTCAAGCGTGCCGCCATTGAGCGTGATAGCCCCCGTACCGAAGGAAGTGGCACCACCAGCCTTCACCGAGCCACCTTCAATAATGGTGCCACCGGAATAAGTATTGCCATCATTCATGGTCACCTTGGCCTTGGGACCTGCATCAATCGTGACCGACGTCTCACCGGCAATAGCCCCCGAATACTGCTGCGTCTTCTTATCGTACTTAGTCTTGAATGCAAGACTCTTCTGGGTATTGATTGTCACCTCACCCGGTTCCACCTCACCCACGATATTCACGATACCATCAATGAATGTGACATGGTCACCATCGGCAAAGGCAGCCGCAGCACCTTCACTATTCACCCAGCCGCCGGCACCATCCTGCCACGTGGCTTTCTTTGCATTCGCCCAGGTGAGCGAACGCCCATCTGCGGGAGGGATATCGGGGGAAGGGTTATCTGGTTCAGGACATTCGGGGGTGCTGGGAGATGTAAAATCCGGCAAATCAGAAAGTTTTTGCCCTGTGTAATTAAAACAAAGGGTGTTCTCAACCCATGACAAATCAGAAAGAGTAAACTCACCACTTTTAATCACAAAATTCACCTCGCCCCAGCCACTAATGGCGGTGCTATCCTCAACTCTCATCAACTGGTAGGAACCTTTCTGAAGCTCTGCGTCCGAAGTACCGATGTTCAGCGTAATAGTGCTACCCAGAGTAAGATTTCCGATGTGTGTCAGTACTGCACTCGTCATGTTCTCGCCTCCAATGTCGAAGCTCAAATAACATCCATCGGCCAATATAAGATTAGCAGAGCAGAAGTTGATACCACATACCCCTACCCCCGTACCTCTTGCTATATTTACGTTGTACCCGGCGTGTTGCATCTGTGCAGATCTTAACCACACAGATGCCCCGGTATCGGCATGAGTGGTAATGCCAGCACCCTTATAAATCGCACCGTCCTCCACTCGCAAGCGTCCGCCGTAGAGATTAGTCATGGTATTCACCTCAGTGGTGCGGGAGTTGAGTATTTCCTCCTCCGTTCCCGTTCGGATCAACCTGTCTGCTGCCAACAGTTCGTTGAGGTGTTGCTCGGTATACTTGCCGGAGAAGATAATGTCACCCGTCTGCTTGTGTACCGCCCCAGCAGCATCGGTGTAATCCGCATTCAGATTCACCATGCAGCCGGAATCGATAAAGATAGCATCCCGGAATTCAATACTTTTGCCCTCTGCCGCAGACAGAGAAATAATATTATCGCGGCCTCCGGCGTAGATACTGCGCAAGCGGTAGTCTCCATCGGATTTCTCCGCATTCTTTTCAAAGAAGACGGAATCGTTATTTCGGATGCTCAGATTCCCGTATGCATGAATCGCGCCACCGTAGGCAGCCATGTTCCCGCGGAACTCCACGCTGCCATTGTTGCTCAGATTGATGGTACCGTAGGAGCCTCCATGAATCGCGCCGCCGTCGGCACGGATACTGCCGCAATCGTTCCCGCTGAAAATCACTATTCCATTGTCACTCAGACTTATCAAGCCTCCACCATGCCCACAAATTGCGCCGCCGTCGCCGAAGCTAACCGAATTCTTGTTGAACTCCACGCTCCCGTTCCCGCTCAGCGTGATGGAGCTGCCCCAATCCACATAAATCGCGCCGCCGTATTCAGCAGCATAGTTCCCGCTGAAGGTCACGCTGCCGTTATTGCTCAACGTAACGGTGCTGCGCTCCCCATTAATCGCGCCGCCGATGCGAGCCGAATTCTTGTCGAACGTCACACTGCCGTTGTTGTCCAGCGTGATGGTACAGTCATACCTATTACTGTCATACCCATCAATCGCGCCGCCGTGTTCAGCACTATTCCTGTTGAACGACACGCTGCCGTTGTTGCTCAGCGTGATGGTAGCCCCACAAATCGCGCCGCCGTGTGAGAGCCCGCAGTCGCTATCTCTAGAAGTCGAGTTCCCGCTGAACGTCACGCTGCCGTTGTTACTCAGCGTGATGGTGCCCCCATCAATCGCGCCGCCGTGTGAGAGTCCGTTTCCGTCGTCGCTAGCCGTGTTTCCGCTGAACGTCACGCTGCCGTTGTTACTCAGCGTGATGGTGCCCCCATCAATCGCGCCGCCGGAGAAAGAACTGGAGGAGATATCATTGAACGAAATGCTCTTGAAATAGCTGTAGTCCTGATCCCCTGTTTGATGCTCTGTGATTTCCAGCGCCTCCTTCACCGTCTCATTGTGCCGCATAATCTGCAGCATGCCATCGGCAGTATACACCAGGGTAGCATCTGCCCAGAAGCCGGAGCCGGGGGCTGTTTCATCGAAATAGTCGTTGATGGAATAGGAACCGGCGGTCAGGGTGTTGCCGTTCTTATCCTGCACGTTGGAAAGGCCGCTGAGCAGAGTATAGGTCTTGCCGTCCCCTCCGCTGGCTACCGTGAGCAGAAGGTTCGTATCCTCACCCAAAGAGAGGCTTTGCAGCTGGGTAGCATTCTCGTTCCCGGAAAAATCAATATGAAGAATACTATCTGCAAGCATCTGCACGTTACCCGTAATGGTATTAGCGCCCGCCAGCTCTAATGTAGTACCCGCGTTGAAAATCAAATCATAGCCGCTGTGGTTCAACGTGGCATCCTTTACCAGCACCGTAGCTTCGTAACCTTCGTGCGCAGTAATACCATAACCTTGGTAGATGGCGCCATCCTCCACACGCAGGCGGCCACCGTAGAGATTGGTCATGGCATTCACCTCCGTAGTGAGGGAGTTGAGAATTTCCCCCTCCGTGCCGGCTTTATTACCCTTTGCCTTATACAGGTCATCCTCTATCGAGGCTCCAGAGAAAACAATATCTCCCCCCTGTTGAAGCTCTTCCCCTTTCTCTGTCGTGTAAGCCGCATTCAGTTCTACGGTGCTGCCACTTGCGATGTAAATGGAGTCCCGGAAGGTGATACTCTTATCCTTAGCGGCAGACAGGGAAACTAACTTTCCAAAACCGCCTGCGTTGATGCTCCGCAGTTGATACGTGGAGCCGGATTTCTCCGCATTACCATAAAATTCGACTTCTCCGTTGTTCCTGATTGATAAATTACCGCTTGTGGATATCGCACCACTATAATCGGTGTATGTGGAATCTTGCACATTGCCACCAAAGCTCACTCGTTTGTTGTCATTCAGATAAACACCGGTTCCGGAGACATAAATAGAAGCTCCTCTATCAGCCCCCTGGCTCATATTGAACACTACGCAGCCATTATGATTCAGGGTGAGAGTACCGCTCTGGATAAAAATCATGTCGTCCTCGACAGAAACGCTGTCGTTATGGCAGAGCGTTACCTCAGGATGGGCAGAGGTTCCAATTACCCGCAAGGCATACTTATTCTTGCTGAACGCCACGCTGCCGTTGTGGCACAAGGTGACATCTTTGTATGAGGTGATAGCTCCAGCGTTTTCGAAAAACTTAACATTGGTGTTGTGGTTAATAGAGATGGTGCCGATGGCGTAGATGGCACCTCCGTTCACTTCTCTGAGGCTACCCATCGAGGAAGCCTTATTCTTGCTGAAGATCACACTCCCATTGTCATTCATGGTAAGCGTTGAAGAATAGTCCACATAAATAGCGCCGCCATAGGCATTTCCCCCGGGAGCTTCAGCTGTATTCCTGCTGAATTCCACGCTTCCATTATGACTCAGGATAATGCTTTTATTTGAGCCGCAATTGATGGCTCCTCCGTTGATGCCTGAATATATGTAGGAGTAAATCCCCGTGAAGGTCACGCCATCATAATACTGATAATCGACGGTACCCGTCAGGCGCTTAGTAATGGTCAAGGCTTCCTTCAGGCTTTCACTGGAAGCATCAACAATCTGGATACCTGCTTCCTCTGAAGCCAAGGAGAAATCACAACTAAACACAGTACTGCACGCAGCTGCCAGGCAGCTCAGAACAGATTGGCGAAGGAGAACAGGCAGGCGGAGTTTCATGGCAGAAAGAAAGAGTGACTGAATAGAGAATCTTGCGTCGCTTCTCTATTCTACCCCTTGACGGCAGATGAAGTCAAATGGAAAATCCGGCTGCAATGCATCTGTGCCTTTGCGTGTTGTGGTTCTCTGTAATATGAATCCGCAGAAAAAAGCCCTGAGCGTTCAGCTCAGAGCTTTTTTCACTGTAACCCTGCTGCCGGGGGGCAGCGCGTGGATTTTATGAATTATGCATTTTTCGAGAGGTACTTTGCCACGCCCTCGTGGGTGGCCTGCATGGCTTCCTGGCCGGGATGCCAGCCCAGCGGGCAGACTTCGCCATACTGCTCGAAATGCTGCAGGGCATCCACGATACGGATAGCCTCATCGATGGAACGGCCCAGCGGCATATCATTCACCAGCTGGTGGCGCACGATGCCCTGCTTATCGATGAGGAAGAGACCGCGGTAGGCCACCAGCTCGCCCTTGACCTGCAGCTTGCCATCGGCATCGAGGTAGCGCTCGCCGGCCAGCACCTCGAATGCATCGGAAATAGTCTTGTTGGTATCGGCCACCAGGGGATAGGTCACGCCGCTGATACCGCCTTCGCACTGCGGTTTCTGGCACCATGCCCAATGGCTGTACTCGGTATCGGTGGAGCAGCCCACCACCACGGTGTTGCGCCTGGCAAACTCTGGCAGCGCCGCCTGGAAGCCCAGCAGCTCGGTGGGGCAGACAAATGTAAAATCCTTCGGGTAGAAGAAGAACAGTACATACTTCTTGTCGATATAGTCTGCCAGGCTGAAGTCATTCACGATTTCACCATCGACTACTGCGGTTGCCTTGAATACGGGAGCTTGTTTTCCTACTAACATAATATAGATTTATTGGTTGTTGGCGGTATGATACACAAAGGCGGGCTTCTGTTCAAGCTTTTTTAGAACTTTTCTAAAAATATTTTTCATTTCTTGCCAGGAATCGTAAAAAATGGTAGAATGATGCGCATGGAGACACCCGCCGCGCGCCTGACATCGCTCGATGCCCTTCGGGGGCTGGACATGTTGATAATACTGGGAGTAGATGCCTTGGTCCATGCAATCTACCCCCTGTACAGCGGGCATGAGTTCTGGGCCACGGCCCGCGCGCAGCTGGGGCACGCGCCCTGGGAGGGGCTCAGACTCTACGATTGCGTCTTTCCGCTATTTGTCTTCATCTCAGGCATGGCGATGTGTTTTTCGCAGCTGCGGCGCATGGAAAGCCCGCTGCTGCGCCAACTCCTGAAAATCTGGGTACGAGCGGCGGTGCTGGTCTTTCTGGGATTCTTTATCAACGGAGCCATCAGCTGGGATATGCAGCACATGCGCTTTGCCTCTGTACTGGGGCTCATCGGGCTTTCGGGAGCCCTGGCGGGCAGTTTCGCCCTGCTCTGCCGAGGCCGCATGGTACCGAACCTGCTGCTGGTGCTGCTGCTCCTGGCAGGAGTGGGGACAGCCCAATATGGCTGCGGTGATTTCACGCCGCGAGGATGCTTCAATGCGTGGGTGGATGCGCGGTTCTGCCCGGGCGTGCTGCACAGCGGCAGCTACGACCCGGAAGGACCGCTCTGTATCCTCTCAGCCACCGCGCTCTGCCTGCTGGGCTACTGCGGCGGCAGGCTCTTCCTGAATATCGGGAATGCCGTGCAACGAGCACTCACCATGCTGGGGGCAGGCGCGGTGCTTATGGCGGCAGGGTATTACCTGCCGATTCCCATCATCAAGGGTATCTGGACCCCATCGTTCGTGCTCTGCTGCGCCGGAATCGGTGCGGTGCTCATGGCGCTGCTCCACCTGGTCATTGATGTGGCCGGGCTTCAGAAATGGTGTCTGCCGCTGCGTGTGGTGGGGCTGAATGCCCTGGCAGCCTATATGATTACCCATATCATCAACTTCCAGGCGCTCGCGGCGCGACTGCTCGGCGGCACCTGGGGCCTCTTCCTGAGCGAAGGATGGCAGAGGGTAGCCAATGCGGGTGCAGCGCTGCTGCTGGCCTGGTGGTTCTGCTACTTCCTGTACCGGAAGCGGGTCTTCATCAAGCTTTAGCGCACTCGGGGCCATGCCCGCAGATAATCCCCACCGCCTGAAGCCACGAATAGATGGTGACTGAGCCCACAAACCGCATCCCCCGGCGTTTCAAATCGCGCGAAATCGCATCCGACAGCGGAGAAGTAGTGCGCAGCTGCCAGGGTTCATGCACCACCCTACCCCCGGTAAATCCCCAGGCATAGGCCGCAAAGGAACCGAACTCCTGGCAGATGGCGAGAAACACGCGGCTGTTCGCAACCGCCGCCTCTATCTTGCCCCGGTGCCGGATAATCCCGGGGGTAGCCATCAAGGCCTCGATTTCTTCTTCACCGCAGCTCGCAAGGGTCCGGGCATCAAACCCCGCCAAGGCCGCGCGGAAAGCCTCCCGCTTCTTAAGTACACACTCCCAGGAAAGGCCTGCCACAAAACACTCCAGCACCAGCATTTCAAACAGGTACGGGTCATCGTGCGAGGGTACACCCCATTCCTCGTCGTGGTATTTCACATAGAGCGCATTGCGCTCATTCACCCATGCGCAGCGTTTCATGGTTCAAAAAGACCGGCGCAGGGGATGCCTGCGCCGGAATCATGACATATTGTACGATGCAAGGTCGCACCTTACTTAGTGCTTCTTGCAGAAATCCTCAAGGCGATCGAGACCTTCCTTGAGCACATCCAGAGAAGTGCAGTAGGAAATGCGGATAGCATTATCGTTGCCAAAGGCGATGCCGGGTACCGCAGCCACCTTGTAGCGGTCGAGCAGCTTCTCGCAGAGCTCCAGAGAGCCCATGCCAAGCTCGGTAGTATCCAGGAAGAAGTAGAAGGCACCCTTGGGCTCCACCACCTTGATTTTGGGCATGGCGCTCAGACGGCTGTACACATACTGGCGACGGAAGTCGTACTCCTCGCGCAGGTCAGCAATGAAGCTCTGGTCGCCGGAAAGAGCCTCGATAGCGCCGTACTGGCAGAACGTCGTGGCATTGGAGGCGGTGTGGTCCTGGATGAGCTTGATATACTTGGCAATGTGGGCCGGGGCAGCGGAGTAGCCGAGACGCCAGCCAGTCATGGCATAGCCCTTGGAGAAACCGTTGATGGTGATGGTGAGGTTGTAGATTTCCTCGCTCAGGGAAGCCATGGAAACATGCTTGGTGTCGCCGTATACGAGGTGCTCGTAGATTTCATCGGCAATGATGAGGATATCCTCATCCACAGCAATCTGGCCCAGGGCGCGCAGTTCTTCCTCGGTGTAGACGGTACCGGTCGGGTTGTGCGGCGTGGTCAGGATAATCATCTTGGTGCGGGGAGTCATGGCATTCTCGAACTCCTCGGGTGTAATCTTCCAGCCGTTCTCAGCCTTGGTTTCCACAAACACCGGAGTGCCGCCGCAAAGTTCCACCATGGAGGGGTAGCTCACCCAGTACGGAGAGGGGATAATCACCTCATCACCGGCAGAAATCGTGGCACGCAGAGCAGTATACACAGCAGGCTTGGCACCGCTGCACACGCAGATCTGGTCAATACCATACTCCAGACCATTATCGCGCTTGAGCTTATCGGCGATAGCCTGGCGAAGCTGGGGCAGACCCACGGATGGGGTGTACTTGGTAGCGCCATTATTAAGCGCTTCGATAGCAGCCTTCTTGATGTTCTCGGGGGTGTCCTTATCGGGTTCACCGCCGGCCAGGCCGAATACCTGCTCACCGCGGGCTTTCATCTCCTTGGCCTTGTTGGTCACAGCCAGGGTAAGGGAAGGAGACAGAGACTCAGCGCAATCTGAAATGAAATCCATCATTGTTGTATGAAGAGGTTGAAATTGGTACACAGGACATGCGCTCCGGTACGCAGCGCACACCGCGGGATATTCTACGCCCGCCCTCCTGCTTTGGCAAGGAAAATATATAGGAGTGACACGCTTTCTGCGGGTTCAGCCTTGCATTTCGGCAAAAGCAGCGTAGAATGAGGCGTAGTCATGTTGAGAATCCTGCAGAGCATCAGCGCCTGGTTGTCGCGCTATACCTCCCCCTTTGTCATCGCCGCCGCAGCGGCGGCCTTTGTGGTGCCGGGGCTTTTCACCTGGGTGCATGGCGATGTGCAGGCGCTGGTTCTGGGCTTCATCATGCTGACCATGGGCATGACCCTGCGCCCGGCAGATTTCCGCATTCTGGCATCGCAGCCGCTGGATATCATCATCGGTTCCGTGGCGCAGTTCAGCATCATGCCGCTAGTGGCCTGGGGACTGGTGCATAGTTTTGACCTGCCGCGGGGCATCGCGGCGGGGCTCATCCTGGTAGGTTGCTGCCCGGGGGGCGTCTCCAGCAACATCATGAGCTTCCTCTGCAAGGGAGACGTGCCCTACTCCGTGGGCATGACCACCGTCTCCACCCTGCTTGCCCCGCTCATGACTCCCCTGCTCATGCTCTGGCTCGCCGGCGAAAGCATCGATGTGGATGCCGCCGGCATGTTCCGCAGCATCCTCTTCGTGACCATCCTGCCCGTGGCCATCGGTGCCTTCTGCAACGGCAAATGGGGCAAGCTCCCCGGCTATACCGAAGTCTGCAAGGTCATGCCCGGTCTCTCCGTCATCGGCCTGGCCTGCATCGTGGGCGGGGTCACCGCCGCCAAAGGCAGCAGCTTCTTCACCAGCGGAGCCCTCATCTTCCTCACCGTCTTCCTGCACAACACACTCGGCTACGCCCTGGGCTACTTCACAGGCCGCGCCACCCGCATGAACCGCGCCAAGCGCCGCACCCTCAGCATCGAAGTCGGCATGCAGAATGCCGGGCTGGCCACCGTGCTGGCCGGGCGGCACTTCCCCACCATGCCCGAGGCCGCCGTGGCCTCTGCCATCTGCTGCGTGTGGCACAGCATCTCCGGCACCCTCCTGGCGGGCATCTTCAACCTCATCGACCGCTGGCGAAAGCCCTGAAAAGCTCCACCTCGCGCTCAAATTCCTCCAGCGCCTCCGGGCGGGTGCGAGTCGTCTCGATGGTGACCATGGCCCCCGGAGCCAGAACAGAAGGAATGAACTGAGCAAAATCCAATCTCCCCTGCCCGAGCCTCGCGTGGTCATCGATGAGAAGGTGCGGGGACATCATGTCTGCAAGATGATACATCGCAGGGCGCAGACTGTTCATCTCTTGCAGCATGGGCAATTGCTCCAGCCCCAGATAATTGGCTGCGCAGAGGGCATGCGGGATATCCAGGCAGAAGCCGCAGGCGGCCCCTTGAATCACCTGCTTGATTTCATCAACCGTGGCTCCACGGCATTCCAGTATTTGCCCCTCATTCCGGGTGATGGCCGGTTTGTTCTCAATCAAGGCCCGGGGGTCATCCAGAGCTGCCAGCTGACGCGCGGTTTCGCTGATACAGCCGAAGGTCCCGCCGTGAAAAATGATATACCGGGCTCCCAGCTCATCAGCAAAGAGGCGCATTTCATCATAAATCCGGCGATTCGCAGAGGCGCAATCAACCTTGGCCAGATTGAAACCATGCTTGAAATGAGCAGCATGAATGATGCTCGGAATCTGCAGCGATTTCCACCCCGGCAGCGTATCCGCAGACCCCGGCACCGCGTACAGCTCCAGATAATCATACAACCCGGCATCATACAAGCGCCTCGCCTCGCGCTGGCTCTCCCCTGTATTAACCGACCATAATTTCAGGCCTATCTGATATCCCGGCACCACGCTCATACACCTCAAAGCTCACGAAAAAATTCCTCCACCGGCTGCGAGGCTCCGGGAATGGGCATATTTCCCAAATCCAGGACGGTTTCCGTCTCGAAATTAAAATAATGGAGAGCGCCGGATTGCTGGCGCAGGTACAGTTCGGTGGGATAATTTTTCCACGCAGCCGTGCCGCCCTGAAAACCGATGCAGCAGTACCAGGGCTCTTCTCCACCAGTCCCCAGCCCCTCCCATGAGGAGGTCTTCACGTTGTAAAAGAGCTCTCCATCGATATCGCAGGTCTCCATGTACCAGCAGCGGGAATCGCTGACATGCAGAATCTTGGAGCTGAACAAGCTCGTGATACCTGCACTGAGTAACAGCAGGCAGATAAGGCCGAAACACCCCAGGGAACAACCGGAGGCAACGCCCTTCCCTCGAGTCTTGAACAAGTAGCGACCCACCACGGCCAGCACCACCAGGAGAGCAGCAAAGCTCACATAAGGTTGAACATAGTACCACATATTTTCACACCAGTTCTGCATCCGGCACGAAAGCACCGGTCATGCGGTCGTGCAGTTCGATGAGGTCGGATTGCATCCGGCACCCCACGGCATCCACCAGGCGGCATACGGATTTTCCACGACACGCAGATTCGTAGCGTTGAATCCACTCCTGAGCCTGCAGAGAAGAAGCCGACTCCGAGTCCACCGGGCAGGGATACCCGGTCACCCCCACGCGATAAGGCTTGGGGGTGAGGCGGGCGCGCCAGCATTGCTGGCGGGAGCAGAGTGATTCATACAGCTGGTCAGCATGCAGCGAGCGGCAAATCTGGTGCATCCGCTCCGAATCCGGAGCCAGCCCCCTGCCAGTCAACATCACCCGCCAGCCATTATGCGTGCGATACAGGCGCGCACCCAGCAAATCATCCGAAGCACACAAAGCTCGTAGCGCCTGGAGCAGTTTCTCCTCCGGAGATATCTTATTCCCGAAGAGCCCCTTCAGCCTGTCCCCCAGTGAGAGCGGGAAATCATCCACATCCACAAAGCAGAGGGTGGTGCTATTGAGCACCTGCACTCCATAGCGGTTGCGGGTGATGATATTATCCTCATCCACCTTATCAACCATCGGCTCCAGCAGCAAAGCAGAGTACTCATTCTCACTCAACTCATCCAGCGCCCGCAAACGCGCCCGGTGAGCATTCACCGCAGCATCATCCACCCCACGCAATGCAGCAAATTCGGAGCGAAGGTGAAAGCGTTCCTCCAGTCGCGCGCGTGCCTCGCTCAGCGAACGGTACGACACACCGCGCAAGCGCCACACGAAACCATCGCACCCATCGCGCTTTTCGGTAACCCAGTATGGAGGAATCTTCATACCCGCCATCATACACCCCGCCCCCCCTTGCGTCAACCAAAAGTGCGATAAATGAGCAACGAATGAGAAGAGTGAAAACACATGCGCCTCTCTAGTGTCGCATTTGAACTTGAAATTCACGATTGCCGGAAGAATCTCTAATCTGAACATCATAAATATTGACTTGCGCCGGAGACTGTGCTACATTGCTCGCAGAGGCTTGTTCATTAGTGCCAGCGGAAGTCGTAACAGCGTTATTCTGCGACTTGCCGACAGGAATTTGGGCCGTCCCGCTGTTGGGCGGAAATTGGAATAGTACGCGTCCAATTA
>JAFWYD010000079.1 GCA_017517805.1 Akkermansia sp. | reverse complement strand
TGTGGATGTTGCAACCGTGGCCGCTAAGCGAGCTGCCCTTGAGAAGGCTGGCCGTATTGTGGGTTACCAGGCTATTGTGAATGATGATGGTGAGGGTGTTTCGGCGTTCATTGAGGTGCGTTGCACGCCGGAGCGCGGGGGCGGTTTCGATCGTCTGGCTTCGCGTATTGCGCATTTCAAGGAGGTGCGCAGTCTGTATCTGATTTCCGGAGGCTATGACTTACTGGTGATGGTGGAGGCTCCCACGCTGATGGAGGTTGCCCGCTTTGTGAGTGAGAAGCTGGCCAGTATGCAGGGGGTTATTTCTACCGCTACGCATTTCCGCCTGAAGACATATAAGCATAATGGTCTGTTGTTTGCCGAGGAACCACAGACGGAACGTCTTACCTATATTCCCTGATTATGGACTGGAGCAAGATGCTTTCCCGCCAGGTGACGGATATGCCGCGCTCGGGTATCCGCGAATTCTTTGACCTGGCTACCGGTAGCAAGGATATCATTTCGCTGGGCGTGGGTGAGCCGGATTTCGTGACTCCCTGGAATATCCGCGAGGCGGCCATCCGCTCGCTGGAGCGCGGACATACCACCTATACCAGTAACTATGGCCTGGAATCGCTGCGCCGCGCTATCAGCACCTATGTGCAGGATTTTTTCCATGTGGAGTATGACCCGCTGTGTGAGATTCTGCCCACGGTGGGTGTGAGTGAGGCGATTGACCTGGCTCTGCGCTGCCTGCTGAATCCGGGGGATGAGGTGCTTTACCACGAGCCTTGTTATGTGAGCTATGCCCCTACGGTGATGATGGCTTACGGTGTGCCCAGGGCGGTGGAGACGAGTATTGATGATCTTTTTGCGCTGAATCCGGCCAAGCTGGAGGCTGCTATCACTCCGCGCACCAAGGTGCTGATGCTGAACTTCCCGACGAACCCGACGGGGTCTATCGCTCCGCGCAAGACGCTGGAGGAGATTGCCGCCATCTGCGTGAAGCATGATTTGTTTGTGCTGACGGATGAAATCTACTCCGAGCTGCGCTACGATGAGGAGGAGCACACTTCCATCGCAGCCCTGCCGGGGATGAAGGAACGCACATTGCTGCTGCATGGTTTCTCGAAGGCTTTTGCCATGACCGGTCTGCGCCTGGGGTATGCCTGCGGCCCGAAGGAGCTCATCGAGCAGATGATGAAGGTGCATTCCTACACGATGATCTGCCCCACCATCACCTCGCAGGAGGCTGGTATTGAGGCTTTGGAGAACGGTGTGTCGGCCATGCTGGAAATGCGCGAAAGCTACCACAAGCGCCGCGATTACATCGTGGGGCGTTTCAACGATATGGGCATGGATTGTCACTTGCCAGGTGGTGCGTTCTATACTTTCCCCAGTATCAAGCGTTTTGGTATTTCTTCCAAGGATTTTGCGCTGCGTCTGCTCATGGAGCACAAGGTGGCTGCGGTTCCGGGTACGGCTTTCGGCGCTTGCGGTGAGGGCTATCTGCGCTGCTGCTATGCTACTGCTCAGAATCTGCTGGAGCAGGCGTGTGATAAGATGGCGCGTTTCTGCGAATCACTGAAGTGATTCGCAGAAATTACGAAGTACGAGGTGGGAAGTACGAAGTGTAAAGTTACGCGGGCTGACGCCCGCAGGTGATGGGAAGATGAATAATGGACTGGACTTCAGAGAGACGTTAACGCAGCGCACGCGGGCGTTTGCGTTGCGGGTGTTCAAACTGTGCAGCTCGCTTCCGGGGACTCCTGAATCTTTGCACATGCGTGACCAGTTGTTCCGTTGTGCTACATCGGTGGCTGCAAACTATCGTGCTTCCGGACGCGCCAAGTCAGATAAGGATTACCTCAATAAACTCAAAATATGTGAAGAGGAATCGGACGAAGCAGAGTTCTGGATGGATATGCTCGTGGCGTGTGAACTGGTGAAACGATACAAAATAGAAGCATTGATGAAGGAAGCCAATGAGCTGACCGCAATCATTACCACTTCCTGCATCACAAAGCGTCGCAATATGAAAAAATCCGGCGGGCGCAAGCCCGCGTAACTTTACACTTCGTACTTCCCACCTCGTACTTCGTACTTCTGCATGTCTGACCAAAAACTGTTTCGCACCTACGTTGTGCCTTTCGTGCTGTTTCTGGCGCTGAATCTGCTGCTCTGGGCGGTGGAGGGCGCGTGGGCGTGGGACCACCCGAGTGTGGCGTGGTACCGGCGGGCACCTGAGATGTGGGTTTACCCGCTTCAGGTGCTGGTGTGCGGAGGGTATCTGTGGTATGTGCGGCGAGGGGTGGAGTGGGATTGGAAGCTGTGTCCCTGCGTGCTGGGGGCTCTGGCTGGTGTAGTGGGGATTGGTTTCTGGCTGGTGCCGTATGTGGCCGGGTGGATTCCGGCTGAGCCAGGATTTGAGCCGGTGGCTGTTTTTGGTTCCAATGCGGCGGCTGTCTGGGTGGAGTATGCTTTCCGCTTTGCACGTGCGGTTATCATCGTGGCGCTGGTGGAGGAATTTTTCTGGCGCGGGT
This sequence comes from Akkermansia sp., assembly GCA_017517805.1. Taxonomy (GTDB): domain Bacteria; phylum Verrucomicrobiota; class Verrucomicrobiia; order Verrucomicrobiales; family Akkermansiaceae; genus Akkermansia. The sequence continues at coordinate 32,434 of JAFWYD010000079.1, read as the reverse complement.
ATCTGATGCGCTGGTGCGTGAATCGTGATTTCCCGCAGTCTGTGCCGTTGGGGCAGGGGAGCTGGCTGGCATACGGGGTGGTGACACTGGCGTTCATGCTGGTGCATCGTCCGGTGGATTATGCCGGGGCTCTGGTGTATGGCAGCCTGGCGTATGCACTGGTGGTGTACACGAAGCGTCTCACTCCAGTGGTGGTGATGCACGCTGTGGCAAATCTTATCATGGGTATCTGCGCGATTAAACTGAATCTTCCCCATCTCTGGTAAACTCATTATGCAAGCATTCATTCTTGGTGCCGGGCTCGGCACGCGGCTCGCTCCGCTCACGCACATTCTCCCCAAACCGCTGATGCCGGTTTTCCAGAAACCGCTCATTCAGCACACCATGGACCACTACATCCGCTGCGGGGTGCAGGAGTTCATGGTGAATATCTCCTGCCTGCCGGTGATGTGGGAACGCGCGTTTCCGGAGCTTTCGTACCGGGGCTGTCCGGTTCGCTTCAGTGAGGAAGAAACCCCGCTGGATTCCGGCGGCGGGGTGAAGAAAATCATGCACTGGGTGAAGCCCGGTGAGCCGCTGCTGGTGCACAATGGTGATATTCTGACGGATATTCCGGTTTCGGACCTGCTGGCAGCGCACAGGCACCAGGGGAACCTGGTGACGCTGGCGCTGCGGAGTGTGGATGGAAAGCGTAATGTGGGGTTTGATGCGGAAACCGGGCGGATTACTGATATGCGGCATGCGCTGGGGGTGAACCCGGGCTCGCATCAGTTTGCCGGGGTGTATATCATGGAGCCGGAGGTGGCGGAACTTTTCCCGGAGGTGGATGAATTCTCCATTGTGCCCATCTGGCTGGAGCTGATTAAGCAGGGCAAGGTGGGCGGTGTGGTGTTCGACTGGGCCAACTGGCATGAAATCGGCTCGCCAGCCGGTTACGTGGATACCATGATGGAGCTTACGAGTCGCGAACGTATCCACCCCTCTGCCAATATCGCGGCCGGGGCAGACCTGGGTGAAGATTGTGTGGTGGGGCAGGATGCGGTCATCCCCGCCGGGGTGGTGATGGATGATTGCATTGTGTGGCCGCGCACCCATGTGGCTCCCGGTCGCTATCACCGCTGCATTCTCACACCGCGCATTACGGTGCAAGGCTGAGAATTTTATGCCCCGGGCAGCAGATTTTGCTTTTCTTGGGCTGTGATGCATGGTAGAATCGGGCAACGTAGGTGGACTGTACCCACGGCCCACGATAGGGAAACATTTTTATATCATCTAGTTATGGCCATAGACCCCAAGCTGATTGAGGAACTGGAGACGCGTCGCAATAAGATTAAGTATGCGGCTTCTCCGGAAAAGTATGAGGCCCGCCATGCCAAGGGCGACTGGACCGCCCGCGAGCGTATGGCGTGCCTGTTCGATGCTGGTTCGTTCAGCGAAATCGGCATGCACACCAAGCACCATTGCAGCAATTTCGGTATGCTGAACAAGGATATCCCCGGTGATGGTATTGTGTCCGGCTTCGGTCTGGTGAATGGCCGCCCGGTGGCAGCTACGGCGGCCGATTTCCTGGCTCAGGGTGGCTCTCTGGGGTACATGCACGCCCAGAAGATTTGCGATGCCCAGCAGTATGCTCTGAAAGCCGGTATGCCCATCATTCAGATTAATGATTCGGGCGGTGCCCGTCTGCAGGAGGGTGTGGAGTCCCTTACCGGTTTTGCCAATGTGTTTTACAACAACGTGGCCGCCAGCGGTGTAGTGCCGCAGATTTCGCTCATTCTCGGCCCTTGTGCCGGCGGTGCTGCTTATTCCCCCGCGCTTACCGATTTCATCATCATCCGCAAGGGGGGGGCCGCCGGTATGTACATCACCGGTCCGAAGGTGATTGAGCAGGTGACATACGAGCAGTGCACCATGGAGGAAATCGGCGGTGCCGCTGTGCATTCCTCTGTTTCCGGCAATGCACACTTCGTGGCCGAAACGGATGAACATGCCATTTCCATCGCGAAGCAGCTGCTGACCTATCTGCCCTCCAACAACGCCCAGGAGCCGCCGCATGACCTGAGCCAGCCGCTTGATATTGCCCCGCAGGAGGGGATGAACGACATCATCCCCGATAATAACAACACCCCGCTGGATGTGCAGAAGGTGATTGCCCGCCTGGTGGATGAAGGCAGCTTCCTGGAGGTGCATGCCAACTTTGCCGGCAATGTGGTGGTGGGCTTCGGCCGCATCTGTGGTGTGGTGGTGGGCATCATCGCCAACCAGCCTGCCGTGAAGGCCGGTTGCCTCGATATTGATGCATCCGACAAGGCCGCCCGCTTCATCCGCTGCTGCGATGCCTTCAACATCCCCTTGGTGAACCTGGTGGACGTGCCTGGCTTCCTGCCTGGCAAACAGCAGGAACGCGGCGGCATCATCCGCCACGGAGCCAAGATGATTTACGCCTATTCCTCTGCCTCGGTGCCGAAGGTGACCCTCATCATGCGCAAGGCCTATGGTGGTGCCTATATCGCCATGTGCTGCAAGGGACTGGGGGCTGATGCCGTGTATGCCTGGCCTTGCGCCGAGATTGCGGTGATGGGCGCTGCTGGTGCCGTGCAGATTCTTTATGGGCGCGAGCTAAAGGGAATCGAGGATGCCGCCGCCCGTACTGCCCGCCAGCAGGAGCTGGTGGCCGAATACGAGAAGGCCTTCTCCAATCCCTACGCTGCTGCGGCTTCTGACCAGGTGACCGATATCATCGACCCGAAGGATTCCCGCGCCCGCATTGCGCTCACGCTGCGTACCCTGCTCAGCAAGCGCGAGACCCACCCAGCCAAGAAGCATGGCAACATGCCTCTGTAATTCTCGATTTCACAAACCCCAATAACAATGATATACGCACAAACACTCGCTGCACTCGATATGGATGCCGTCATCTACCAGGTGACTGGCATGTGTGTGGTGTTTGTCTGCCTTTGCTTCCTGAGCGTCATGTTGACGATTTCGGGAGCCGTGGCACAGCGTCTGGATGCAAAGCGCAAGGCTCAGGCTGAGGCTGCCAAGGCAGCCATGGCTCCAGCACCGGTGGCCGCCCCTGTGGCGGTAGCGCCGGAACTGGCCCCTGCGCAGGTGGCAGCTATCGCCGCCGGCATCTACGATGCTGCGCAGAGCAGCATAACACCGCAGGTTGTAGCCGCCATTGCCGCTGCCGTCAAGGTGACGGTGGGCAATGAGGCCCGCATTCTGGACATCAAGCCGGTTGATACTGCCTATGCGCAGGGCGGCCGCGCTGCAGCTATGAACAATTCTCCCGTGCGCTGACAAGAGCAGGGCACACTCCTACTGAAAACACTTCAAAAAACTCAAAAACAATAGAACAAAACAATATGAAACAACTCCGTATTACCGTTGCCGGTCAGACTTTTGATGTAACCGTTGAAACCGTGGGTGGCACCGCCCCTGTGGCTCTTGCTCCCGCTCCTGTGGCTGCTCCCGTGGTGGCAGCCCCTGTGGCCGCTCCCGCTCCCGTGGCTGCTCCTGCCGCCGCTCCTGCCGCCGCTCCTGCTCCTGCCGGTGCCGGCACTCCGATTCCCAGCCCGCTGGCTGCCAAGGTGGTTTCCCTGGATGTGCAGCCCGGTACTGCCGTGAAGGAAGGTGACCAGGTGATGACCGTGGAGGCTATGAAGATGAACACCGTCATCTATGCTCCCTCCAACGGCACCGTGACTTCCTTTGCCGTGAAGCCCGGCGATACCGTGACGGAAGGTCAGACTCTGGCCTACATTGGTTAAGCTGCTTCTTGCAGGCTCTGCGCCCGGAGGGTGCAGAGGTAGATAACAACGCATTTATTCAGATATGCAAGAACTCTTAGAATCCTTCGCGCAATTCATGTCTGGCATGGGTATCTATCAGATGACCTGGCAGATGTATGTGATGTGGGGTGTCGTGGTGGTGCTGCTGTATCTGGGTGTGGCCAAGCAGTTTGAACCGCTGCTGATGGTGCCGATTGCTTTCGGCGCCCTCATCGCCAACATCCCGGATAACGGCATGGTCATCACTCAGGCTCAGCGCGAAGTGGTAGCCATTGAGAACAAGGAACTCGTGCGCGATACCATGCGCGATGTCGGCTTCCTTTCCATCACCCTGGCAGAATATACCGATCCGGCATACAAGCAGAGCACCGAGGGCGTAGCCCCGGAGCAGGCTGCTGAGTACGAGAAGGCTATGGCTGAACCCATGACGGTGAAGACCGTGGGTAAGGGGCAGGTCCAGGTGACTGGACAGGCTGCAAAGAAGTACATGATTATGAAGCCTGAGGGCGGCCTTTTCGACTGGATCGGCCTGGGTATCAAGTGCGAGATTTTCCCGGCACTCATCTTCATGGGTGTGGGTGCTCTCACGGACTTCGGCCCGCTGCTGGCCTCTCCCAAGGCATTGCTGCTGGGGGCTGCCGCCCAGGGCGGTGTGGCCTTCACCTTCCTTTGTGCCGTAGCCTTCGGATTCACCAGGGGGCAGGCTGCTGCCATCGGCATCATCGGTGGCGCTGACGGCCCCACCTCCATCTTCCTGGCCAGTAAGATGGCTCCGGAGTTGCTGGGTGCTATCGCCGTGGCAGCCTACACTTACATGGCCCTGGTGCCGCTGATTCAGCCTCCCTTCATGAAGCTCTGCACCACCGAGGCGCAGCGCAAGATCAAGATGAAGAGCCTGCGCCAGGTATCCAAGGGTGAGAAGCTGTTCTTCTGCTTCCTGGTGACGCTGACCACCATCCTTCTCTGCCCGGATGCTGCTCCGCTGCTGGGTATGCTGATGCTGGGTAACTTCCTGCGCGAATGCCAGGTGACCGAGCGACTGGTGAGCTGCGCCCAGAACGAGCTCATGAACATCACCACCATCATGCTGGGTGTGTCCGTGGGGCTCACCATGCAGGGTGCCCGCTTCCTGCAGCCGCAGACCCTGCTCATCATCATGCTGGGTGTGGTGGCCTTTGCCGTGGCTACAATCTGCGGCCTGCTGTGCGCCCAGCTCATGAACCTGGTGCCTGGCTGGAGCAAGAATCCCATCAACCCGCTTATCGGCTCCGCTGGCGTATCCGCCGTGCCGATGGCTGCCCGTGTGTCCCACAATGTGGGGCAGCAGGCTGACCGCAGCAACTTCCTGCTCATGCATGCCATGGGCCCGAATGTGGCCGGTGTGATTGGTACCGCCGTGATTGCCGGTTACTATATCACGACGCTGAGTGGTCATTAAGTATTGATAAACAACTATCAACAGGGCGTGTCGCGGTGTGCGGCACGCCCTGTTCCACTTTCCCCTCTTGACAGATGGGCATTTGCCTATTACAATAGCTGCGGATGATGAGCCTGCGCCACATATTGGGGCTATGCCCGCTGTGTACCCTGCCGGTAGCGGTGGGGCAGGTCGAGGTCTTGCCTGAGATTCCGGTGGAGATCTGCCGCAAGCTGGTGGCAGACGCGCATGAGGTGAGCCGCCTGTTGCGCACGGTAGGTGACCGCAGCAGTGGCGAGCAGGCAGCAGCTCAGCTCAAGCCTCTTCTGGAAGGAATGCACCGCGCAACCGGGCAGTTGAGCAGGTTTTCTGCGTTGTCACCCGAGGAGGTCCGCCAGATGGAGCAGTTCATGCGCGACTTGATGCATATCACCCAGGGGTACATGCCGGTGGTGCAGCGTCTGAACGAGGTGAACGCCTACGGGGCAGAGGAGCTTATCGAGTTGTTCCAGTTCTATAAGCTGAATGCCTCCGGCTGTATGGAACCGGGATATAGCGAGGAAACGCCGCTGGGGCAGAAGTATGCTGCCTGGTCCGATAGCCTGGATGATGTGCTCTATCTGCTGCGCCAGGTGCGCGATGAGGAATCTGCCACCAGGGTACAGCGGGAATTGACTAGTGCTGCGCGACGAGTGGAGACGCTTGCCAGGCAGGTGAAGGAGTTGCAGAACGGCCTGTCCCCGCGCCAGGTAGAGTCTGAGCAGTTGCCCTTGCAGCGCGTACTACGCCTACTTGAGGAGCTGCGCCAGGAGGTTCGCCGAGTGCGTGGAATTCCCGGGGTTCAGCAGGGTGCGCTGGAGGCTCCGCTGAAGGTTTGCGAGCAGGTTTCGCTCTGTTGAAATTACTGGAGAATCCCGTATTGCTGGATAAGGGCTGCCTCCGACTCGAGCGATGCCTTTTCCTGGTTAATGAGTTCAGATTCCATACCGAACAATGTTTTTTCGGATTCCAGGAAGTCTTCAGCACTCATCGTGGGGGTGCTGCGCAGGTGCTCCATGCGTTTGTGCATGAAACTTCTCCATGCGTAATACTCGTCCATACTCTGGCGCAAGGTATCAAGTGTATGTTTCAACTTGATCATTTTGCTGAGAGTTTCCTTTTTGGCGAGCTGGTAAAGTTCTTTGCTGTCGCAATAGGTGTTCCAGTTTTTCAGATCTGTATCCAGAGAATAGCTGATGCCGAGGTTGAGTTTGGTGTCGTCTGAATCCAGGAATGTGCCGGAATACGTGCCGCCGGTAGAGGAGAATAGAGAAGGACTGTAGAGACTCGTGTTGACGGTCGGCAGATAGTTCAGCGCGACGCTATATTGCGAAAGTCTTACTTTTTCCAGCTCCATGGCAAACATGCAGACGGTGAGTTCATCGAGCCGCCCTGCAATCTTTTTGTAACGCGCCCAATTGAATTTGGGAACCGAAGAGGGCAGAATCTGCCAGCGGGCAGAGTAGTCGCCCAGCAGAGAGGCCGTTTCATGCCATTTCTTTATCTCGGTATCAGAGGCTTTGAGCAGGTAGTCCGGTTTCTTTTCCGGATTTCTTGCATTGAGTTCCTTTTCTTTGACGCTCAGACTATGAGTGCGCTGGAGAAGATAGAGTTTGGAGATATGCTCGCGTTCCTTGGCTTCCAGCGCTTTTATTGAGGCGAAAGTGGAAGCCTTCGCGGCGTATACGCGATATGGGAGTTGCGTGAGTGTCGGAAGGTAGAAGGATATGTTGACATCATGCACAAAATCTTCGCTATGCAGGTTGTTGGTCAAATCCCCCAGCGACCTGGTGAAGTAGCTGTAATAGGAAACACCAGGAATCAGGTCTGTATAGATGTATGTTTCCTGCCGTTCAGATTTGCTGATAGCCTGCTGCATGCGGAGGTATTCCAGGTTGTTGGCCTTCATCATGGCAAGAGCCTGTTTCCAGGTGATTGTGCGCACGGGCAGCTTGTTCCACGCTTCAATGCCGGAGTACTGGTTCTGCAATTTTTCAGAAGATGCTGCAACATGTTGCTCAACGCTGCAGCTTTGCAGCAGCATGAGACAGACTAACAACGCTGGCATTGATTTCATATCGCAGCCTATACTAACATACGAAACATGATTTGACAAGCAGGAATCATGCTTTTGCGGTGCGGTGGATGAAGATGGCAACCAGGGCGCTGCTGGCCGCTAGAAAAGCGCATTGCCACTGGGGCGAAATTCCTGCAGCGTGCAGGCTTCCCTGAAGCCCTACAGCCAGAATCCCGAGGAAGCAATCCACCAGGTTGCCAGCGGCAATGACATCGCCCCGCTTATCATCATCTGCCTTATCCTGCAGCAGGGCGTTGAGGGGGACCAGGTACCCGGCGGCCATGAATCCGGTGAAGGTGAGGGCGGCAAAGAAGGCCGGTGTGCCATAGGGAAGGAAGCTCAGGGCGATGCAACCCAGGGTCATGCCGGCACCGCCTGCGCTGGCTACCCAGGTGCGTATTTTCTTTGCGCAGATGATGGAGGCGCAGAGCCCGCCGGTGATGGAGCCGCCGCTGAGCCAGGCGAAGAGGAGGGCAGAGTCTTTCTGCTGCCCCAGGATCTGCAGGAAGTCGGCTTGGCTTTCCACCGGGTGGGCTTCGGCTGCCATTTGCAGGACGATGAGCATCATGACGCTGGCTATGAACCAGAAATAGCCTATGCCGATTTCACTATTGCGGAGGGTTTTGTTCTGCCAGAGCATCCGGAGCTGGGAAAAGTGGCACCAGAGCAGGCTCCAGCTGAAGGGGCGCCGGCTGAGTGCCGGGTACCGCGGCATGAACAGGCTCATGATGAAGACGATGACTGCCCCGGCGGTGCAGCAGGCGCAGGGAAGGGCGGCTGCCTGCCAGCCGGCATCCGGTCCCCACATCTTCAGGAGGGAGTAGATGAGGTAGAGGGCACCTATCTGCCCGATGAGCAGTGCCAGCATGGTGGAAATCTCCATGACACCGCTGGCAAAGCCTATGTTTTCGGAGCCCACGATATCTTTGACCAGACCTTTCTTGGCTGGGCTGAAGAACATGGCTTGCATGCAGAAGATGGCAAAGCAGCCGATAGCCAGCTCCAGTTGCTCCCACCACAAGCCCAGGCTCATGCCGACTAGTACTACGACTTGCAGCAGCACCATGGCTTGCAGCAGCCGGGTTTTGCACCAGCGGTCGGCCATCCACCCACCTAGTGGAGAAAATAGTACAAAGGGCAGCACAATCAGCACTGAAAGGGAGTATTGCAACTCCATGGCCATCCAGATGCCGAGGCCGATAAGAAGGAATTGCACGCCCTTTTCATTCAGGGCGTTCATCGACTGAATCACCGTGAGGCTCCAGAAGGAACCCCACGGTGTCTTTTCAGAAGCATTTTCCGCTTTTTGCATGCTGCCAGTATACACGCAGGGCGGCTGTGGAAAAAGCTTAAATTATGCCAGTAGCAGAAGTTATTGCCAGTAATTGTCGGCCATGAAGAGGCGGGCGTTCTGGTGGCCCTGGGCGGCGGCCTTGCTCACCCACTCCTTGGAGCGCACCGGGTCATAGGGAACACCGAGGCCGTGGAAATAGCATCGGCCGAGGTTGTACTGGGCGTTGCTGTTGCCAAGCTCTGCGGCTTTGCGGAAGCAGTCTGCCGCCTTGGTGTCATCCTTTTCCGTGCCTTCGCCGTTGCGGTAGCAGAGTCCGAGGTTGTTCAGCGCGGACGGGTTGCCTTGCCCGGCGGCCCGCTGGTACCAGTAGAATGCCTTGTCCAGGTTTTTATCAACCCCGGAACCGGAGATGTAACAGGTACCCAGGTTATCCTGGGCGTTGGAGTTGCCACCCTCCGCAGCCCGGGTGTACCAGATGACGGCTTCGCTGAGATTCTGTTCCACCCCTTTGCCGAAGTCGTAGCATTTGGCAAGCTGGAGTTGGGCCTCAGGGTGGCCCTTCACCGCAATCTCGCGGTATAGTACCACGGCTTCACTCTGTTTGCCAGCGTTGAATAGCTCAGCCGCCTCGATAAGCTGGTCTTCGGTTGAGCTGCAGGCGGCCAGGAATCCGGCAAGGGGAAGGAGAAAGAATCGTTTCATTTTTTTTCTGTAATCAGCGGGTCAGGAGATAGCGTTCGGCATCCATGGCAGCGCGGCAGCCCATGCCGGCGGCCGAAATGGCCTGGCGGTAGGTCGGGTCTGCTACATCGCCAGCGGCAAAGAGACCGGGGGTTTTTGTTGCAGTACCTGCTCCCTGGGTGACCACGAAACCAGCGGCATCGCGCTCCACCAGGTCGCCAGCAAAGTTGCTCACCGGAGTGTGGCCTATGGCCATGAAGACGCATTTGACCTCGAGCTCACGCTCGGAGCCATCCACCGTATCGCGGAGGGTGATACTGCTTATTTCACCCTTGTCATCGGTGTGGTAGGCGGCAATGGTGCTGTTCCAGACAGGTTCCACCTTGGGATTCTCCAGGGTGCGCTGCTGCATGGCCTTGCTGGCGCGCAGCTGGTCGCGGCGGTGAATCAGGTAGACCTTGCTGGCAAAGCGGGTGAGGAAGTTTGCCTCTTCGCAGGCACTGTCGCCGCCGCCAACGACGCAGACAGGAACATCGCGGTAGAAGGCTCCATCGCAGGTGGCGCAGGCGGTAAGCCCGTGGCCGATGAGTTCACTCTCGCCATCCAGCCCCAGGTAGCGGGCCTTGGCACCAGTGGCGATGATGACAGCCTCAGCCTGGTAGGCCCCGCCGGAGGTCGTGACGGTGAAGAGACCGCTGCATGCCTCCTGGGTGATGGAGGTGACCTCTTCGTAGGCGAAGCGGGCACCGTGTTTTTCAGCCTGCTGGCTCATGTTGAACATGAGCTCCGGCCCCATGATACCTTCCGGGAACCCCGGGCAGTTCTCTACTTCGGTGGTGGTGGTGAGCTGCCCGCCAATCTGCCCGCCGGTGAAGACCAGCGGGTGCAGATCTGCCCGGGCTGCGTAGATTGCCGCGGTGTAGCCGGCAGGTCCTGTGCCAATAATAATCAGTTTCTCGTTCATTTGCGGTGATTGTATCATGTTTTGTAGACGGTGCAAGATGATATTGCGTCAAAAAGATGACACAGATGCTGCATGCCAGCATTCAGGCTTGCTCCCGGGCGGGGTTTGTGGGATACTCTCCCGCATCTGCATGAAACTGTTGCGACGAAATTTAAGCTTGATGCTGGCGGTGAGGTATCTGAATCCGCTGCGTACCATGTTTTCAATCATTACCTTCATCTGCCTGGGCGGTGTGGCCCTGGGGGTTATGGTGCTGATTGTGGTGCTGTCTGTTATGGAAGGCCTCCAGCGCGAGATGGAGAACCGCGTGCTCGCCTTTGCTCCCCACTATGTGGTCGCCCTGACGGATGGTATGCAGCGCACCAGCCTGACGGATGATTTGGTGGATTGGCCGGTCCTGATGGATAAGATACGCGAGCTCCCCCAGGTAGTCAGCGTATATCCCCAGCTGGAGGGTGATGCCTTCGCCCAGAGTGCAACCGGGCGGATGACCGTGCAATTCACCGCGATTGAACCGCACAACGAGCAGCAGGTTGCCCCGCTGCAACCCATGCTGCGCGAGGGCACATTTGATTTTGGTGAGGGGCTGGACCAGGAATGCGTGGTGTCTGCCGTGACGGCCAATGCACTTAAATTAAGGGTAGGGGAGTACCTGCACCTGACTCCGGTCGGCAGTCTGGATGAAGTGGCCAATATCTATGCCATGATTCAGAAACCCCTCCAGACTCATGAGAATAAGGCCTTCATGGAGGCGGTGCAGCACTTGTTTGATGGAGCAGCCAGCGCAGAGGGCGGCTCGGTGGTCGATGATGCCCGCCTGGCCAATGTCGTTTCCCTGGTGCTGAAGTTCAAGGAAGGCGAGCTGCGCCGGAGCGAGAAGGATGCATGCATGGTGTTCTACAACATGGCGCAGGATCACCGCAACGGGGTGCCTTTCTCGCCTGAGCAGCAGCAGGAATGGCAGGATACCGCTGCCGGACTTGCAGCCCTGGATCGCGATAAGGAAGATGGTAAGGCCGTCAAGAGTATCAACGAGATGGTGATGCCGGTAGACCTCCGCGTGGTGGGGATTTACCAGACTCCTGAAAATATGCCTGGTCCGAATGTCTACGTGCCGTTGCAGATAGCCCAGGATGTGCTGGGCCTTTCTGCCACCGGAGCCAGCCAGGTGCACGGTATTTGTGTGCGGGTGCAGGATCCGAATAATCCCGGCTCCATCGAGGCTGATATGGAGAAACTCTTCCCGCCGCTGGAGGCACCTCAGGCAGCCTTCCCCAACGGCCTCTTCTGGTACATTGCCCCGTGGACCCGCAGTTTTGAGCAGTGGTACAAGCTGATTGCCAACGAGCGAGTCATGATGAGCTTTGTGCTTTCCATCATTTCACTGATTGCCAGTTTCTGCATCATGGCGGTGATGTTTACCATGTCGATGCAGCGCAAACGCGAGATTGCGGTGTTGCAGGCCCTGGGCGCTACCCCGGGCAAGATTATGGGGATTTTTGCCTGGCAGGGTATCATCATCGGCACAGCCGGTGCCATCTGTGGTGTGCTGCTGGCCCTGCTGGTGCTCTATTACCGCCTGGAGATTCAGGCGGCGCTGGCCAGCATCGGCATGGATCCGTTCCCCATGCAGGCACACGGTATCACCCTGCCGGCGGTATATGAACCGGTTACTTTTGCAAGCCAGGCCTTCCAGGCATTCGTGATGGTGACCATCGCTGCCATCATCCCGGCATTCATCGTGTCCCGCCAGGACCCGGCCAAGGCACTTCGCTCCAACTGATTCACCTGTATGGATATTTACTGGATAGCCGGTAAGAAACAATGCGGTCCTGCGACTGTGCCGGATGTTATCTCCCTGGTGCAGATGGGGGAGCTCACTCCGGATTCCCTGGGCTGGCATGCCGGGTGTGAGCGCTGGATGCCCTTGCGCGACCTGCCCGCCCTGGCCGATTTCCTGCAGGAACGCCCGGCACATGATTCCCAGGATGACCTGCCCCCTGTACCCGGGGCAGAATCGCCAGCCGGGGAGGCTCCGGCCAGGGCTGCTAAGCTTCCACCCGGCGCAGTGCGGGTGTATCTGCCATCTCCCGGGGTGCGTCTGCTGGCGCGCCTGGTGGATATGGCATTGTATGTGACCCTGTTGTTCGGTGTCATTTATGTGCGAGAGATTCCCTTCAATGCTTCGCTGCTGCCTTCCAGTCCGCTGGCGTGGATTGCCTTTGTGCTGCTGGAGGCATGCCTGCTGCGCGTTCTGGGCACGACGCCTGGCAAGGCCCTGCTTGGAATCCAGGTGAGGAGTGTCGATGGCTCGGAAATGGGATTCAGACGCACGCTGGCACGCTCGTTCCTGGTGTTTCTGGGTGGGGTGGGGATGATGGTTTCGCTGCTTCCTTTGTTCATGATGGGGTATTCCTGGTGGGTGCTGCGCTCCCGGGGTATCACCATGTGGGATGCCCGCTGCGCCACCTTGCCTTTGCAGCTGGCTCCGATACGTTTCGGCCGGCAGCTGGTAGCCTTGGCGGTGGTTTTTGCCTGTGTGCAGCTCACTTCATACTGCATGCAGCCCTGGTTCCTGCCTATGATTGAGGCGGTGGAGCAGCAGTCGCCAGATGCGGGGCAGTGGATGCGCCAGTTGCTTCCTCCGGAGCAGAAATGATACGAGTTCTTCAGAAAAGCAGATTCTTGCTATATTGACAAAGCTGCCGGTTGCTGTATAATGGTGATATGGCAACTGTACGCATCTACGGGGCAGAGAATCGCCCCTCCCAGCCGTCTTTCTACATCCTCAACCGCGTGGATGAAACTTCGCTTCCGGCCATCATCAAGGCAATGGGTGGGGAAGAGAATGTCGCGTTCATGGTGGAAGAGGTACTGGTGCCTTCTCCAGCTGTCATGAAGAAGGTGCAGGCGACTGGCTGCAAAGTTCTTTCCTTTAACTTTCGCAAGAGCGAAAGCCGCAACCTGCGTGAAAAACTGATGACGCTGATGCAGGAGGGGCTGGATGTGCTTTTCCTGCCAGGTCGCCCGAACAGCATTATTGGTACGATTTCCGATGTCCCCATGCCGTTCATGATGCAGCTGGGTGCGTTGCATATTGCCCCCGTGCCCGTCTTTGTGGGTGGGTTCCGCAATCACGTGCGCCGCGCTTTTACTTCCGGCCAGGATTACGAATGGATTACGGTGGATTTTCTGCCCAAACTGCAATCCGGGCCTCAGACGGGCGAGCGCCTGCTGGAGGTGTGGCTGGAGGCATGCTACACCCGCTACAATGAGAATCCCGCATTCGATAAATCTCTTTCACGTATGCTGGTGGAGGGGATGAAGAAGAATGCGAATGTGGCGTTAGTGGATGGCATGGATGGTACCAGCCTGACCTATGGTAAACTGCTGGGCGTGGCGATGGCGCTTTCCCGGTGGTTCAAGAAGAACGTGGCAGAGCCCCGCCTGGGCATCATTCTGCCGCCCGGCAAAGGCGGTGTTATTGCCAATATAGCCTGTTTTCTGGCGGGAATCGTGCCGGTCAACATCAATTACACCTCCTCCGAAGCTGCCTTTGAGAGCATTGTGCGCCAGAGTGGCCTTAAGCACTTTGTGACAGCTCGTGCCTTCATGAGCAAGTTGCCGCAGTTCCCCTGGCCCAAGGGTGAGTCCATCATCCATCTGGATAAGACACTTAAGGGACTTGGCATGGCCAGGATTGCCGGCTGGGTGTCTTTTGCTAAATTTGCACCGGTATCTGTTATTGCCAGAACATTTAATCTGGATTCCCGGTGCAAGGACGATGAAGCGGCCCTGCTGTTCACTTCGGGCTCCTCTGGTGAGCCTAAGGGTGTGCCGTTGAGCCATAAGATGATTCTTGCCAACACGGCGCAGCTGCTCAGCAAGGCCTGGGTGCCGGAGGGAAGTCCCATTTTGTGCAGCCTGCCCATTTTCCATAGTCTCGGGCTTTCGTTTACGACTATCATGCCGCTGTTGTACGGCTTCAGTATGGTTACCTATCCCTCGCCGCTCGAGGCAAAGAATCTCAATGAGCTGATTGAGAAACACAAGTGCGTCATCGTGCTATCCACACCTACCTTTGCCCGCAGTATGCTGCGCCGCGCGCACAAGGATACATACAAGAGCGTGAAGTATTTTGTGGTGGGAGCAGAGAAACTGCAGCAGGCTCTGGCAGATGAGTTCATCGAGAAATGCGGTGTGCAACTGCTGGAGGGTTATGGCCTTACGGAGACGACTCCGCTCTGCGGTGTAAATCTCGATAAGATTGGCCCCACGGCCGAACAGCCATACTACGTGCCTGGTGAAAAAGTCGGCACTATCGGGCAGCTTGTTCCGGGGCTGGCGGTGCGTATTACCGACCCGGATAATGATGATGTGCGTTTGCCGCTCTCTGAGCAAGGCATGATCTGGTTCAAGGGTCCGAATGTATTCAGCGGCTATATAGGCCAGGATGAATTGAACGCCGAAATTTTCCGCGACGGCTGGTTCAAGACTGGCGACCTCGGCTTCGTGGACCTAAACGGCTTCCTGACGCTGGGGGGACGCCGCTCCCGTTTCTCCAAGGTGGGGGGCGAGATGGTGCCGCACGAGGTGGTGGAAAACGCCATCGAGGCCTACGTGGAAATCCCCGAAGGATTTGCCGGGCGGGCCGTAGCAGTCATGGGCGTGCCGGATGCTGCCAAGGGCGAGGCTCTGGTGCTGCTATCCGCGGTGCATCAGGGGCAGCTGCACCAGGCGCTGGAGGAAATCAAGAACCATCTGGTTGCCGAGGGCCTGCCGCGCTTGTGGTGCCCGCGTGAGATTATTCCCGTGGAGGCGATTCCTGCATTGCCGACGGGCAAGATGGATTTGAAGGGCTGCCAGATTCTGGCCTACGAGGCGCTGAATATCCCGCACTAAGCTGGGTATGGAACCACAGAAAGTGAATCGACCTGTCAACGTCCGCCGACCAGAGGTGATGGCTCAGGTGGCAGAGGATCTGGCGCGTTTCCAGAGCTCGCTCGTGGAGTGGATCCGGGAGCAGGGGAATGAGCTGGAGCTGCCGGGAGTCCGCCTTTTCCTCGCAGAATCCTTCGGTTTCTGCGATGGAGTGAAACGCGCCATCGAGATTGCCTACGCTGCCTGCCGCCTGTTCAAGGGGCGCCGCATCTGGCTGATTGGGGAAATTATCCACAACCCGGATGTGAATGCCAGTCTGGATGCCCTGGGCTTGCTGCACCTGCCCTGGAAGATGGATGACCCGGCCTACGATGCCTTGACTGCCGAGGATGTTGTCATCATGCCCGCCTTCGGTGTGCCGGTATCTCTGCGCCAGCGACTGGAGGCCCGGGGAGTGACCTTGGTTGATAGTACCTGCGGCAATGTCATCAAGGTCTGGCAGCGCGTGCGTACCTATGCCGCTGCGGGAGTGACCAGCATTATTCATGGCAAGGCCCGGCACGAGGAAAGCATGGCCACAGCTTCCCAGTCACAGGGGAAGGATGGTAAGGGGAATTACCTTGTGATATTCAATGAGACGGAAGCCTGCCTGGTGGCTGACTATATGAATGGCCGTGGGCTGGATAAAAAGGCGTTCCTTGAGCGCTTTGCTGGTTGTGTGTCCCTTGGATTTGACCCGGATGTGCACCTGGCCGAGATCGGCCTGGCCAACCAGACCACGATGCTGAAATCAGAGACTGCTGCGATTCAGCAACTGCTGCGGGCAGCCGTCGTAGAGCGCGATGGTTCAGACGCTCGCTTCCACATGTTTGATACTATATGCGGGGCAACGCAGGATCGCCAGAATGCGCTGTTTGCCCTGCTGGAAAAACCGCTTGATGCCATGTTCATCATCGGCGGGTACAATAGTTCCAATACGACCCACCTGGCCCATATTGCAGCCAGGCGTGTGCCGACCTTCTTTGTGTCGACTGCCGAGTGCCTGCTGGGGCCGCAGCGTATCCGGTGCTATGATTTGGAAAAGAAGAAGGAAGTGGTGCGCCCTCTGCCAGCCTGGTTCAAACACCCGGAGCGTGAGTTGCAGATAGGGGTTACCGCAGGGGCATCCTGCCCGGCCAATGTCATTGAGGCGGTCATCTGCCGCATTGCTGAGCTTTGCGGTTGTGCAGAGTTGTAATCCCTGTGTTATATTTCATGTAAAAAATCCCGCGCTCGGGTCACGAGCGCGGGATTTTTAGTGATTTGTTTATCAGGAGCCAGGAGTTTTACTTCTCCGGGCTGAGTACATAGTAGCCATCGGCCGTGGACTTGCCGCGCTTGCTTTCGGGGAAGAGGCTCTTGCCGCCGGGCAGGATGCACTTTTCATCGTTGTTTTCATCTTCTTCGAGCTCGCGCTCAATGTCCTTGACGGAGCCGTCGCAGGAAAGCACGAAGGCGTGCCCGCGGAAGGAGGTGGCATCGAAGGCTACCTGGTCGCCCGAGTAGGGGGTATCAGAGGGGTAGATGCCGCAAATGGCCAGCGGGGCGTTCGACTTGGAGACACCGTCCTTCACATTGGCATCTTCAGAGTTCTTGCGCATCACGTAGGCCATGGCGTTCTCGCCGCGGGAAAGGGCGCTGCCGTTGGCCAGCTTTTCGTCGCCTTCCTTAATCACGTTGAGGCCATTGCAGTTCACCTTGGCGAAGAAGGGCTTTTCAGAGACATTGGAGGGGGTGTAGTAAATCTGGCGGAAGTAGGCGTTGGAGGAGTCTCCGGTCAGGGAGCCGAAGTTGAGCTCCGGCTTCTCCTCCTGCAGACGCTCAGCCGTGCTGTCGCTGGGGTAGCTGCCGTTGTCAGTCTTGAAACCTTGCAGCACCGTGTGCAGGGATTTCAGGTTGGAGCTGGCCTTCTGGCGGTCACCGTCATTCATGTGGTCAATGATGGGGCCATAACCAATGGAGGCGAGGGCTGCCAGAATGGCAATCACCACCATAAGTTCGATAAGGGTGAAACCCTTGGTCTTTTTGAGTGCAGGTACTTTCATGGTAATAGATAGAATTTACGGACGTTTTATTTATAGCATGCTGAGCTTGCCGTGGCAAGCTGCAAATTGATGTTGCGGCCAAAAAAAGCCCTGCCATGCGGGGCAGGGCGCTTGAAAACGCAGCTTTTATTGTAGGTAGGCCTTGATATCGTCTTCGTACAGCTCTGGTTCCAGGAGGAAGGAGTCGTGGCCTTTCTTCGACTTGATGCATTTGTAGCGCGAATCGACACCGTTGCGCAGCAGCTTGCGGTGGAAGCAGGAGATGTCGCGCGCTGTGAAACAGCAGTCCGTGTCTATGGAAAAGAGCATGAAGCGGATGCCGTGCGCTGCGTAGATGCGGAAGACTTCATCGGCCGTGCGTTTGCCGGTGAATGCGGCCAGGTCGTAACCTGCCCACATGTTGATGATGCGGATGTAGGCGTTGGCATCGAATCGCTTGGCAAATTTGGTGCCTTGGTGCAGCATGTAGCTTTCCGTGTTGCGCTGGGGGGAGTACCAGGTGAGCATCCCCTTGCGGTCGCATACGCCCTTGCGGGCGCGTTTTTCCAGCCCGCGCTGGTAGACAAAGAGCTTGTGCGATATCATGCGGGCCAGCGCAAGTCCGCGTTTGGGCGGGCGGCTCAGCGGGTAGCGCCCTTCCTGGTAATCCGGGTCGAGCTCTACGGCCAGTATCTGTTCGAAGCCGTCGAGCTTGTGCTCGATGCTGGGTTTGTAGCCTGCGCCGATGATGATGATATTCTTGATGCGCTCCGGGTAGAAGGCTGCCAGGGACAACGAGAGCATGCCGCCCAGGCTGGGGGCTACCATGGAGAATCTCTCAATCCCGAAATGGTCCATCAGCTGAATCTGGGCGTGCGCCTGGTCATTGGCATTGACCAGCGGGAACCTGCTGCCCCAGGGCTCGCCATCCGGCGCAAGGGAGGTCGGACCGCTGCTGCCGTAGCAACTGCCCAGGTAGTTGATGCAGATGATAAAGTATTTCTCCGTGTCGAGCGGTTTACCCGGGCCAAGCATGCGGTCCCACCATCCTTCATAATTTTCCGGCTGCCAGAAGGTGCCTGCCTCTGGCAGGTCATCGTTGTATCCATGTGCATGGTGGCTGCCAGTAAGGGCGTGGAAGAGCAGTATGGCATTGCTCTTATCTGCATTCAGCTGCCCGTAGGTTTCGTAGGCAAGCTCGATGCCCGGCAGGGTTTCGCCGGTGTCGAAGGTGAAATCGCCAATGTGGAAAATCTGGGTGCGGATGTTCTGGCTCATAGTCCTGATGCACGAAAAAAGACCGGAGTCATCTGCACCGGTCTTCTCTCTGGTTGGAATTTCCCCGACGTAAGCAGGGAATGGGGGTAAGATTTACTTCACGCCCTTCTTGCTCAGGCGGGTACCGGCCGTCGTGCCCTGACGAGCCTTGAACTTCGGGTTGCTCTTGCAGATCACGTAGAGCGTGCCCTTGCGCTTCACAATCTGGCAATCAGCGTGACGGCGCTTCATGGAGGCGAGTGAGGAAAGAACTTTCATGATTTTTTGGTGATATGGTTGTGTTTTTCTAAAAGAAGCTTATGCGTCGGGACGCAGATTATATCCACATTTCTCCGTTTGTAAAGACAAATTTGCGATTGTGGGCAATTTTTGCAGGTCAATACGGGCGGAGCTTGCCGTAGAAACCGTTGTGCAGGGCTCGGAATAGTGTGTAGATTCTCTTGATGCTGAGTTCGTTGCAGCTCAGCATGGCGTTGATGGAAAGGATGATGTAGAACCCGCAGGCTAAAAGACGCTTGGGGTAGTTGCGCGGGAAGCGCAGCCGCTGCAGCCATGCCCAGTTGCGGCTCTTGTAGTATTGGCGGGATTCGGCAAGGCCGGGCTCGTAGAAGAACGAGCGACTGGCAAAGCGGTAGTGAATCAGGGGGTGGGGTGAGGAGGGATGCTCGAGTTCCGAATCCAGAACGGTGATGAACTCGTATCCTGCCTGCCTGATTTTCCAGGGGTATTCTTCATCTTCGCCGCGGATGAACAGATTCTCCGTGGGCAGCCCGGCTTTCTGCCACGAGCTGCGCGGGTACAGCGCTCCCAGCCAGCCGCCCCGGCTGGGTATGTGGTTGCCTTCCGGAAGCTCTTGGCGGGAGATGATGTTTTTCCAGGTGCCTGGTCTGGTGTCTGCAATGGTGAGTGGCCAGCTCAGTTCATCGCCTTTGCTGGGGTCTACCACGGCACAGACTCGCACTGTCGTTTCGTCTGCGGGTGCGGCAATCAGCCGCTCCAGAGTGTGGGGGCGTGGCCAGGAGTCGTCATCAAGTACCCAGGTGAAGTCGGCCTTGAGGGTTTCAAATGCATACTCAAGACCGCGAGCGCATCCGCCTGCGTTCCCGAGGTTCGTCTCCATCTGCAGAATATGCAGTGTATCGGCAGCGAATGTTTCTTCTGCGTACTTTCTGGCGGCGGGCAAGGTGTCATCGCTGGCGCTTCCGTTGTTGATGATGACGATGCGCTCCGGGCGTCGGGTCTGCTGCGCCAGCCGGCTGAGGCAGGTGAGAGTCCGCTCCTTGCTGTTGAAGTGGGTGAATATGGCGCAGATGAAAGGCACGTTCTGTATTATGGCAGCTGAAACAGGGCTTGGCAAGGCAAAATCATGTTATGTTAGTGACAAATTCGGCTTATTTATCTGGCAATACCGAACTTTGGGCTTGCAGCGCCGTGGGGGCTGTGCTATGGTCAGCTCCGCTATGGAAGCTGATTCTCCTCACCTAAGAGGTTCATTGATTGTATTTGAAGGCATCGACGGCACGGGCAAGTCAACGCAAGTGGAATTGTTGGCCCGCTATCTGCGTGCTCGTGGTATCGAGGTGGTGACCGGGTTTGAACCGACCCGTGGCCCCTGGGGCATGCGGGTGCGTGAAGCTGCCATGGCTGGTGACCGCCTTTCGATTGAGGAGGAGATAGCCTGCCTGTTGCAGGACCGCCGCGAGCACGTGCGCGAAGTGATAGAACCCTCCCTCCAGGCTGGCAAATGGGTGCTGCTGGATCGCTACTATCTTTCCATGATGGCCTACCAGGGGGCCAGCGGTGCCAATGTCGAGGAAATCCGCGAGTGGAATGAAGCCTTTGCCACCGTGCCGGATGTCGCGTTGTGGCTTGATATTCCGATTGAACTCTCGCAGGAGCGCATGCACGCCCGCGGCAACGGTCAGGATGCTTTCGAAAATGAAAAATTCCTCAGCGATTGCGCCGCCATCTATTCCTCCATGGAAATGCCGTGGCTGCACCGCGTGGAAGCCGATGGAACCATAGAGGAAGTGCATGCCCAGATTCGCGAAATCATCCTTGAAGAACTGGGCATCTGAGGAGTGATTAGTGAATAATGAATAGTGATTAAGTTTTGAAATTTGCTGCGCTGCGCGCAGGGGAATGTAAAAAAGCTCTGAGGGGATTCTCAGAGCTTTTTCTTTACCAGGAGCGGCAAGAAGCCGCAACCTCGCTTTTTATTCTGCGTTTAGTGTTCTGAAAGTTTGCATTATTCCTGGTATTCCGCCCAGCTGCTGCTTGTCTCCCAGACGCGCACGCGCTCAAGACGCACGCACGGGCGCACGGGGAAGGAGCAGTGGCCCGCCTGGGCTCGTTTGAGAGCGGCTGCGGTGTGATCGAACACCACGCGGGCCATGGCCTCGCTCGTGGGGTCCCCCTGGTCAAAGGGGATGATGCGGTCGCCGTATATTTCGCGGAATCTGGCAAAATTCGGGTCAGCTGCATTCATGCAGAGCGCGTGGTCGAACTGTTCCAGGAAATCCCCCATCATCTCCTTGATGGCCTTGAAATCCATCACCATCTCGTGGTCATCCAGAGTCTCGGCTGCAAAGACCAGCTCCACGCTGCGGGTGTGGCCGTGCGGGAACTGGCAGTTGCCGGGGTGCTTGGAGAGCAGGTGGCCGCTTTCCAGTTCGATGCTTTTGCAGATGCGGTACATCAGTCGCAGATGGGAGTCACACCCTTCTTGAGGATGATATTGCCGTACTTGGCTGTTTCGCCGGAAATGACGCAGGCGTAGGCCTGTTTGGCGCGTTCGTAGAAAGCATAGCGTTCCACGCGCTCGATGGTGCCGTCGTAGCCCATGGCGGCGCGGTACTTGGCCTCCACGCTGGGATCGAGCGTGTCGCCAGGTACGGCTTCCATCATGATGACCGGTGTGGCATAACTATCCAGCTCAAACAGGGGGATGATGCCTTTTAAGAGAGCATCTGCACCCAGACCATCAGCACGCACCACGGTGTTGCAGAAGGTGTGAGCCGGGAAGTGGGCATCGGAAATGACGATTTCATCGCCATGACCCATCTCGGCCAGGATTTTAAGCAGGGTGGGGGATACAACCGGGGAAATTCCTTTTAACATAACGCCGCTATCTTGCCACACGCGCATGCGTGAGTCAATTCCAAAATAGGGACTTCTAAAAACTCAAAACTAACCAGCAAATTCCAATTTAGTGAGTTTTTGAGGTTCCAAATAATGAAAGCATGTGGCGCAGCGGGCCACATGCTTTCATGGAAGCGGGGGGATTGCCGGCGCTTATTCTGCCGCCACCGGGGTGACCTGCCTGCGCTCGCCATTCACGATGACGGTGACCGGCGCCGGATTCGGGCTGGTGGTGCGGAGCTGGTACTGCGTTACCTTTCCGTCCTTCCATTCCATATCCACGGTGATGTTGCCGCGGGCGCGGATGCCTTTCACGTGGCCATTTGCCCATTCTGCGGGCAGGGCCGGGAGCAGTTCAATGACACCGGCGTGACTCTGGATGAGCATCTCGCTCATGCCCCCGGTCATGCCGAAGGTGCCATCCATCTGCATGGGCGGGTGGTTGCCGAAGAGGTTGTCCAGCAGGTTGTAGTGGATGTAGTGCTGCACCATGCTGTAGGCTTTGTCGGCCTCGCGGAAGCGAGCCCAGAGTGCCGTGCGCCATGGCCAGGTCCAGCTGCGGCGGTTGTCCTGGCTGAGCCCGCGCAGTTCCAGGCTGCGCATGGCTGCTCTGGCAAAGTCCGGGGTTTTTTCCAGTGAAATGGAAGTGCCGGGGAACACGCCGATGAGGTGCGAGGTGTGCCGCTGGCCGACCAGCGAACTCTTGCCGTTCGGGAATGTCTGGCGGTCGACAATCCATTCCTGCAGATAGCCCCCTTTCCCGATGCGGTTGCCCACCAGCCGGTCGCGCTTGGCAGACAGGCTGGCAGCCCATTCGGCATCGACCCCCAGAATGGCGGCGGCGCGTATGGTGTTATCGAACAATTCCCAGATGAGCTGCTGGTCGTGAGCGCAGCCATCCTCCAGCGGACCCCATTCGTGGGACCAGCCCATGGGGCACACCAGGGCTCCTTCCTTGATTTCGTTCAGCTCGGGATGCTCGGCCGCGGTGAGGTCAAGCAGGGGGGAGTTTTCATCTATCCGGGTCTTGAGCCCCTTGCCTTGCGCCCCAATTTCCTTGAGCTCATCTTCCCAGAAATGGCAGATATTCCTGAGCAGGGGGTAAGCTACCTGGCGCAGGTATTCCTTGTCCTGCGAGTAGAGGTAGCGGTCCCAGAGATGCAGGGCATACCAGGCATTGACCGGCGGGTTCCACTTGATCCAACCGCCGCCGCCCCACGGGTTCTGGGAAATGCGGGTGGTCCAGCCGCGAACGTGCTGGCCGAAATGCTGGCGGGTGCTTTCGCTCAGCGGAGCTTCCATGCTGCGAATGAAGTCGATGAGCGGCTGGTGGCATTCTGCCAGGTTGGCAACTTCTGCCCCCCAGTAGCACATCTGGAGATTGATGTTGTTGTGGTAATCAGAGGCCCAGGGGGCGTGTACCTTGTTGTTCCAAATACCCTGGAGGGTGACTGGCAGATTGCCGGGCTGGGAGCTCGAGATGAGGATATAGCGCCCGTAGTTGTAAATGAGTTCCTCAAGGTCGGGGTCGAGCGTCGGTCTGCCCAGCCCGTAGCGGCTGCGGTAGGAAAGCAGGCGCAGATCGGTGGGAAGGTCGGCCAGAAGTTGGGGGGTAGTTCCCAGATCCAGGCTCATGCGCTCATAATATCCGGTATAATCATTCTGGTGCGCTTTCCGGAGGATGCTGATCTCCTTGCTGGCAGCGGTGCTGAGCACTCGGTTGTTGCGAAGTGCGGGGTCTTCTCCTTCCCACTTATCGGCATAGCTCTGCTTGTAGTTGGTGGCCATGCTGATGAGGATTTCGAGAGAATCGGCGTTCTTTACCTCGGCATAGGGGAGCTGGTCTGCGGGAATGTGCGGCACCATGGCATCTTTCTTGCCGCGGTAGCTCACGTGTACGTGCTGCTTGCCGGGGTGAATCCGCAGGGAGCCCCCCCGGGTGCGTACCAGAATGCGCCCTTCGAATATTTCGCCGTTGGCCAGGGTGCCACGCATGATGATGGTATTGCCGTTTTCCTGGCTATACTCCACATTGTGGTAGGGAGCCAGGGCAATCCGGGCCGTCAGCGCACCGGGGGTGTCTGCCTCGGCTGTGTAGACCAGCACATCATCGGGGCGGCTGGCAAAGATGCCGCGACGGTGCTGCACGCCACCCCGTTGGAACTTCGTCACGACCTCCGCCCGCTTCAAGTCCAGGGCGCGCGTGTACTGGGTGGTTTCTGTCTTTTCTCCGTATACGTAGCCCACGTAGAGATTGGCAAAAGGCTGAAAGCTTCCGAAATCATCCTTGCCGGCTGTGGGGCCGTATATGTAGTTTGCGCCGTTTTCCGGCTTGTTTGCGCCACCGGACCACAGGCTGGTTTCATTGAGCACCACGCAATCGAGCCGGTCGCCGCCGTACACCGTGCCGCCGATGCGACCGTTGCCGACAGGCAGGGTCTGGCTTTCCCACGTGTCGCGATTGAGCTTGCCGGGCAGGTTGCCGGCAGCGTGTGGGCGGGGAGCCCAGGGAAGTGCCGTGTTCGGTACGCCGGCAGGCTGGGTGTACCATAAATGCTCGTTTGCGGAGAAATCGCTTGCGGTGGCAAAGCCACCAAGAAGCAGGCAGAGGCTCGTCAATGTCTTTTTCATGATGAAATTGGTGGAAAAGATAAGTAACTGGTGCTGATTTTGCTTGTTTCTGGACTGTGTTGATACGCTATATATCACAGGCTGCTGGGGCGGGGCAATCAAAATCGGTTGTTCTTCTGGAAAAAATGAACGTGGTGAATTTTTCGCGTTGACCTGATGAGTGGATATGGTAGAATCTCGCTATATGAGTACGAATGCACAGAAAGATCTGACCCCTGTTGTGCCGCGAAAGTACCGCAGCATCTTTTTCATGCTGGTCAGCTGCTTTGCCCTCTGGGGCCTGCTGAACAACATGACCGATAACCTGGTACCTGCCTTCAAGAATATCTTTACGATTCCACAGGAAAAGGCGGCCTTGGTGCAGGTGGCGTTCTACGGTGCCTACGCTGTGCTGGCCATCTTTGCCTCCATCCTGATTGAGGAGTTTTCCTATAAGAAAGGCGTTCTCATTGGTCTGGGCGTGTATATCCTGGGTGCGCTCTGCTACATCCCCGCCTGTATCCACCAGAGCTTTGAGATTTACTTCATCGCTATCTTTGTGGTGGCGGCCGGTTGCTCGGTGCTGGAAACCACCTGTAATCCCTATGTGATTTCCCTCGGGCCGGAGAAAACCGCTGTGCGTCGTTTGAATTTTGCCCAGGCCTTTAACCCGGTGGGTTCCATCTGTGGTATCTTCCTGGCTCAGCAGCTTATCCTGAGCAACCTGAACCCCGCGACAGCTGATGAGCGTGCTCTGATGCCTGCCGAGCAGCTCAAGGCGATTGTACATAGCGAGCTCTTCTGGGTTTGCGCTCCGTATGTGGGCCTCTGCGCCATTGCATTCTTCATCTGGCTGTTCTTCCTGCGGGTCAAGGATACCCAGGAAACTGCTGCCGAGACACCCGCTGTCGGCAGCGGCAAGGGCGGTATCCGCGTGCTGATTGCTGCGTTATTCTCCGTGGTGCCGCTCACGGTGCTTTACTTCATCTTCCCGGATATGGACAAGGTGCAGTGGGTTCTGTGCGGCACGCTGGGTCCCATTGTGTATCTGTTCCTGGTGGGTGACTACCGCAGCATGCTTTTCTCTCTGCTCAGCCAGCCTCGCTACTGGTGCGGTGTGATCGCCCAGTTCTTCTACGTGGGCGTGCAGATTGCCGCCTGGACCTACCTGAATGTGTATTGCTGCAAGGAACTGGGAGTGACCCCTGCCACCGCTGCCACCTACTACCTCATCTCCATCATCCTCTTCATTGTCTGCCGCTGGGTGGCCACCTACTACATGAAGAAGTTTAACCCCGCCAGCATGATGAGCCTGTTCGCCATCGCTGCCATCGCCACATGTGCCGGTGTCATCTACCTGCCCAGCACGGTGCTCTTTACCATCGGCGGGCTTGATTTCTCGGCCAATGTGCTCTGCCTTATTGCCATGTCCGGCTGCATGAGCCTCATGTTCCCGACCATCTATGGCATTGCCCTGGGCGGCCTGAATCAGCGCGATGTGAAGCTGGGAGCTGCCGGCCTCATCATGGCTATTCTGGGTGGTGCGCTCATCACGCCGTGGATGGCTGGCATCATCGGCGATGCCGAGGGTGCATGGCTCTGCCTCACCTCTGCCTTCGATAACACCTGGGATACGAACCTGGGTACCTCCCACGCAGCGGTGCGCGCTTCTTTCATCGTGCCTGCCATCTGCTTCGCGGTGGTGCTGGTGTACAGCCTCATCTTCCGCAAACCCACCACTTCTTCTGATAAATAATTTAACCCAAACCAAACGTATATGAAGTACGATACATTGCCCACCATCGGGATCCGCCCCACGATTGACGGCCGCCGCCTCGGTGTCCGTGAATCCCTGGAGGATCAGACCATGAATATGGCCAAGGCCGCCGCTGCCCTCATCGAGGCCAACGTGACCCACGCCAACGGCCAGCCCGTGAAGTGCATCATCGCCGATACCACCATCGGTGGCCCGGCTGAAGCCGCAGCCTGCAATCAGAAGTTTGCCGAGAACAATGTGGGATGCTCCCTCATCGTGACTCCCTGCTGGTGCTACATCACCGAAACCTTCGAGACTGATGCCACCACTCCCAAGGCCATCTGGGGCTTCAATGGCACCGAGCGCCCCGGCGCTGTGTATCTCGCCGCCGCCCTGGCCGGCTATGCCCAGAAGGGCGTGCCTGCTTTCTCTATCTACGGCCACGATGTGCAGGATGCCGATGACACCACCATCCCCGAGGACGTGGCAGAGAAGATTCTGCGCTTCGCCCGCGCTGGTCTGACCGTGGCCACCCTGCGTGGCAAGGGCTACCTCTCCATCGGTGGCTGCTCCATGGGTATCGCCGGTTCCATCCTCGACCACTCTTTCTGGGAAGCTTATCTCGGCATGCGCGTGCAGCCGGTCGATATGACCGAAGTGCGCCGCCGCATGGAGCTGGGCATCTACGACAAGGCCGAATTCGACCTGGCCATGGAATGGGCCAAGAAGTACGTGAAGATTGGCCCGGATCGCAACCGTCCTGACCTGGTGCTCTCCCCCGAGGAGAAGGAACGCACCCTGCGCGAAAGCATCCTCATGACCATCATCTTCCGCGATATGATGCATGGCAACCCCTACCTCAAGACCATCGACCGCGAGGAAGAGGGCCTGGGCTTCAACGCCATCTGTGGTGGTTTCCAGGGGCAGCGTCATTGGACGGATTTCTACCCGAATGGTGACATGGCCGAATCCCTGCTCAACAGCACCTTCGACTGGAACGGCCCGCGTGAGGCCATTCCCTTTGCCACGGAAAACGATGCCATGAACGGCGTGTGCATGCTCCTGCTGCACCAGCTGACTGGCCGTGCCGCCTGCTTCTCCGATATCCGCACCTACTGGAGCCCCGCTGCTGTGAAGCGCGTGACCGGCTACACCATGGAAGGCCTGGCCAAGGATGGTATCATGCACCTGATCAACTCCGGTTCCACCGCTCTGGACGGTAACATGCACGCCACCGCCCCCGATGGTACGCCCATCATGAAGAAGACCGGCGAGACCACCCAGGCCGACATCGAAGCCATGATGGGTGCTTCCGAGTGGTGCCCGGCCAACCGCGAATACTTCCGCGGCGGCGGCTACAGCCTGCACTTTGTCTCCAAGGGCAATGTGCCGGTGACCATGATTCGCATGAACCTGGTGAAGGGCCAGGGCCCGGTGCTCACCATCGTGGAAGGCTGGACCTGCGACCTCCCGCAGGAGGTGAACGACAAGCTCGACCAGCGCACCGACCCGGGTTGGCCGACCACCTGGTTTGCCCCGCGCCTCACCGGCAAGGGTGGCTTCAAGGATGTGTACACCGTCATGGCCAACATGGGTGCCAACCACGGTGCCTGGACCTACGGCCACATCGGTGCTGATATCATCACCCTGGCTTCCATGCTCCGCATCCCCGTGTATGCCCACAACGTGCCCGAGGATCAGGTCTACCGCCCGGCAGCCTGGAGCCTTTTCGGCACCGAATGCCCCGAAAGCGCCGATTTCCGCGCCTGCGCCAACTTCGGCCCCATCTACGGTAAGTATTAATCCCTCAACCCCATGGCAAGCTGTCGGAAAGCCTCCGGCAGCTTGCCTGCCTTTTTCCAGATATGGCATACGTACTTTGCTTAGACTGCGGCGCGACCAATGTACGCGCCATTCTTGTTGATGATAAGGGGCAGCTGGTAGCCAAATCCAGCCAGCCCAACGCTACCGATGCCGGCAGCGAAAATCCGGATTTCCATGTGTGGAATGCCGACCGTATCCTGACCCAGCTGGCCACTTGCGCCCGCGAGATTCTGCCGCAGGTGGATGCCACGCAGGTGAAGGGTGTGACGATTACCACCTTTGGTGTGGATGGAGCCCTGGTGGATGCCTCCGGTGAGTTGCTCTACCCGGTTATTTCCTGGAAATGCCCGCGCACGGCCGAGGTCATGAAGCGCGTGGCTCAGTATATGCCCCAGGCTATGCTGAACTCTATTTCCGGTGTGGGCGAGTTTGCATTCAATACGATATACAAGCTCATCTGGCTCAAGGAGAACCGCCCGGAGTTGCTGGAGCAGGCTCATGCCTGGCTCTTCATCTCCAACATTCTGGCCCACCGTCTCACCGGCGTGATGGCGACCGACCGCACCATGGCTGGCACCTCCCAGATGACCGACCTCTGCACCGGCGACTGGAGCAGCGAGATTCTCTCGGCCATCGGCATCCGTAAGGAACTCTTCCCGCCCATGGTGAATGCAGGGGATGCCATCGGTACCCTGACCCCCGCCGCCTGTGAGCTGCTGGGGCTGCCGAATGCCGTGCCGGTCATCTCCACCGGCCACGATACCCAGTTCGCCCTCTTCGGCAGCGGCGTGCAGGAAAACCAGCCCTTCCTCTCCAGCGGCACCTGGGAAATCCTGATGCTGCGCACCGCCAAGGCCTCCCTTGAGGCCGAGGACTACGCCGCCGGTGCTACTGTGGAATACGACAGCAAGGCAGGGCTTCTCAACCCCGGTCTGCAATGGATTGCCAGCGGTATCATCGAATGGGTGAAAGCCACCTGTTACAATGGAGAGAGCTTCGATACCATGGATGCCGAGGCGGAAAAGATTGCCCCCGGCTGCGATGGCGTGAAACTCATCCCCGACTTCCTTCCCAGCGATGCCGTGCCGGGCAGCATCCAGGGACTCGTGCTGGGCCGCACCCGCGCGCATATCTACCGCGCCGCCATGGAAGCGCTCACCCTGCGTCTCAAGCAGCGCCTCCAGAAGCTGGAGAAAGTGGGCGGCTTCAAATCCACCGACCTGCTCCTGGTCGGCGGTGGCGCCCGCAACAAGGTCTGGACCCAGATGCGCGCCGATATCCTCGGCCTGCCTATCCGCATCTCCAATGTCTCTGAAAGCACCGTGCTGGGTGCTGCCATGTATGCCTTCGCCGGGGCAGGGGTGTTCGACACCCCCGAATCCTGCCGCGAAGCCTTCGGCATCACCTACACCACCATCACCCCCGGCCCGCAGGCTTCCACCTACGCCGACCTCTACAATTAATCACTAATCACTAATAATTAATCATTCCTTTATGAATCCCGAACTCTACATCAAACCCGCTCTGCCGGACCGCATCTTCCCCTGGGAGAACTACGACCCGCAGACCCGCGAAGAAATCGACGCTTTCTTCAACAGCCCCGAAATCCGCGTCATCAAGGAACGCATGGTCGACATGGGCCGCCGCCTCTGGCAGCGCGAATACGTGGACGGCAATGGCGGCAACCTCTCCGTGCGCGTGGCCAAGGACCTCGTGCTCTGCTCCCCCACGCTCTGCTCCAAGGGCTTCATGACCGTGGACGATATCTGCCTGGTCGATATGAATGCCGGTCAGCTCTGCGGCTACCGCCCCGCCACCAGCGAGGTCAAGACCCACATCGCCATGATGAAGGAAGTGGGCGTGAACGCCTGCATCCACGCGCATCCCCCGTGCTGCAATGCCTTCCTTTTTGCCGGCATGGTGCCGCCCAATGGCATCAACCCCGAGGCTGATATCTTCCTGGGCCACATCCCCCTGGCTCCCTACGGCACCCCCGGTTCCCCCGAGACCGCCGAAGCTGTGGCCAAGGCTTCGCGCCAGAGCACCGTCGTCTTCATGGAAAACCACGGTGTCATCACCGGTGCCCGCCACATCGAGGAAGCCGAGTGGTTCATGGAAAATGCCGATGCCTACTGCAAGATGGTGCTCTTTGCCGACATGCACGGCGGCAAGCTCAACCAGGTGGACGAAGCCGGTATCGCCGACTTCCTTGCCATCCGCAAGAACATCGGTTACGCCGTGCCTGAAGGTCAGCCCCTGTACAACTTCCGCGAGTACAACGGCTACACCATGGGTATCGCAGGCCAGAAGAAGGACTAATCCTGTCTTCTTTCACCTCTTTTCACCGCCGCGCCGGTCTTCGTACCGCCGCGGCGGTTTTATTTTCAGATGCTTGCATTTAAATGTGTGAAATCTCAAGTAGTACTTGAAATTTCACTTGTGCTCAGATGGAGTTGGGAAATCTTGCAGGTTTAGCGCAGGCCTTCTTGTAATGCGCGTTCTATCTTCCACAATTCTTCAATTCCGTACTGAGAAATGTTCATGTTGACCGAGATGCCGTAGTCTACTCCAGATTCAAAATCCTTCTCCAGTCTGGGTTTGACTTTTTGGAGCATCAGGAACTCCTGCTGGTTCTTCCATGGGTAATGAGCATCCGGGCTGCTGATTTTATCTTGCAACTGAGAATAAATCTCTGATTCCTCGCGCACATTGCGGTCGATTTCAGCGAGTGCCTTATCTCTGAGCTCTTTAAGCTTTCTTTCAATTGTATCGAACTCCTGTAGCAGGGGCTTGGAAGGTTGTTTCTGCGATGCAAGGCCTCTGATTTTTCCCAGAAGTACATCTGCTTCTTTCAGGAAGTTCTGTTCAATTTCCGGGTAACGCTGCTGGGTGGCTTCTAATTGCTGCTGAAGTTGGTATACCCCAAGTTTCTGGCAGATCTCCTGGTAGCTTTTCTCCGAAGTGTCAACGCTGATTTCCTGCCTGGCGGGTTCCTGCGTGGTTTCTTGCGGGGAGGAAATGTTCGTTCCGGCATAGAAAGCAATCCCCATGCCAAGAATGAGCAGCAGCCCTCCCTTGAGCCAGGAATCGCGGCGGCGGCGGGTTACGGCAGTGGGCAATTGTCCAGCCAGGAGCCAGTCAAGCCACTCCTGGGCAGACTGGCAGCGTTGCTCCATCGCGAGGGCCAGATTCTGCATGATGCTTTGCTCCAGGACCGTGTCTCCGGCGGGGAGGGGAAGCAAATCATCCTTGATGAGACGCTGCTGGGCAGGTTCGGGCTGCATTCCGGAAAGTACCTCGTACCAGGTGGCTGCCAGGGAGTACAAATCGGTCCAGGGGCCAATCTTGCCCTTGCCACTTATCTGTTCGGGGGAGGCGTATACCGGGGAGAATTCGCCCTGGGTGGTGGTATCCACCTTGGTGGCGCGGTTCAGCGCCGAGCCGAAATCCACCAGCACCGGTTTGCCCTCGTCATCGAACATGATGTTGCCCGGTTTGATATCGCGGTGGATAATCTGCCTGCTGTGCAGGTATTCCAGCGCAGGCAGCAGCTCCAGCAGCCAGTTCTGCGCCGTTTCCGGAGAAATAGCATCCCCCGCGACTATCCTGTCGCGCAGAGAGCCGCCCTCCAGCCAGGGCATCACATAAAACAGGCTCCCTGCCGAGTGGAACACATCATACACCGGCACCACCCGCGCATGATGCAGCTTAGCCAGCGTCTGCGCCTCCTCGAACACATCATTGATGGCGGTCTCATAACTCGCACGCAGCGATTCCGTATGCGGCTGCACCACCCCGGTCTGCGGGTCACGGCGACAAAGAGACACCGGGAAACACTCCTTCACCGCCACCGGGCGGTTCAGCTTTTCATCCCACGCTCGGTACAAAATACCGAAACCTCCCTGCGAGGCGGCTTCAATCAGGCGGTACTGTCCCAGCTGCGCGCCGGGCGGCAAAGCATCCACAGAACCATTCATACAGGTAACTTGTCAGTTAAAAAATCAATTTCCAAGACGCGGCACCTCATCTGCCAGGAACTCCGAAAGCGTCTTTCCCTGCGCAAAGGCACGCTTCTCCAGCGCAGCACGCGTGGCGGCATCCAGACTCAGCGTAATCTTCGTCTCCTCCTCCACCTGCACACGCCCCGGCATAATCAGCGGCAGCTCCTTCACCATCTCGCGGATGATATGCACCTTCGCTGCCGGTATCAGCTTCTTGGCCATCCAGTTCCGCACCGTGGCCTCCGACACATAGCAACGCTCCGCCAGCCAGGCGTAACTGTAATTGTTCGCCTTCAGCCAAATCTTGATACTCTTCTTCAGTTCCGACTGGTCTTGCGTCTCCACGGTGTAAAAGTAGCATTTTCGCCACACTTTTGCAAGCCGATAGTGTTTATTCCACCCAAAAATCAACCTGCATCCTGCAAATGAAGTTGACTTTTTCGCGCTTTTGCTACATATTATCTGACAGAAAGTAGCCTTATGACCACTAATATCATTTTCACCTGCCCAGCCTGCGGCAGCCATGAACTCATGAGCATCCAGCAAGCCGTACACCGCACGCCTATTACCCTCATGCGCACGGCTGGCGGAGAGTGGTCAGGCATACCCAGCGG
>JAFWYD010000078.1 GCA_017517805.1 Akkermansia sp. | reverse complement strand
GTTGATTCGTCGGCAGACATCGGTCTCATCTGGGGACAGTACAACGGTGAGTGGGGTATTGCTGGCAACTGGCAGGGCAACCTGTGGGCCAATAATGGAACTTCTTTCGTTTCCCTCGACACACTGATGGCTGATGCATGGTCTGTTGCTGACAATGCAACGGATGGCTTCATCACTCTGACGATGACCGTTGCTCACACGGAAGGTACCCAAGGTGGTATGCAGTTATACAAGGCTGGTAGCAGCACCTCATACTATACTACTAACGGTCTGGGTGCAAGTGGTAACACAAGCATTACCGCATTCAAGTTTGATACAAGCCTGATTGAGAATGCCGCTGTCACATCTGGCTGGGTGGCTGGTACTACAGCAAGTGGTCTTGGCACAAACCTTGAAACGACTTTCACCTCTGCTCATGGTGGTAAGGTTGCGCTCGTTCCTGAGCCCACCACAGCCACGCTTTCCTTGCTGGCTCTGGCAGGTCTGGCTGCACGCCGCCGCCGCAAATAAGGAACAACTACAAGTTCAGGTGGGGTAACCAAGCCCTGCATCGCGCGACCGCCCAAGGTTTCAAAGCCAAGGGCGGTTTCTTTTATCTTCATCTCTCCACTCATTGCAAATCAAGTAAATAATTAATAATGAGAGAGTAGATTACTTACAAATGGAACTGGAACAATGGCACAGACTTTGCCAACTGGATGACCAAGCAGGTTGCGTTCAAGGTCTTATCCGAATTCTGGTGCTGGTATCGTGATGTTGAGAAAACTGTTAGCCGTATTACCGATGACGAGCATGAACAGGCTGCATTGGATGAGGTAGGTGAGCATTCGTTTGACGAACTGCCCTTACCCTCTCTTGATGCCAAGTTCTACATCTGCGGTAAGGAATTTGAGGTTAGGGACGCATTATCACTCGCCACGATGACGATTGAACAGGTTGTAAATGAGTTCCCTGATAATCCTGATGTGCCGAGTGTCCGAGTAAAATCCGAGTTGCTGGTATGCGTTTTCAGGACATTTTTGAGAATGCTTCCAAAAGCAAGAGGGAGTTACTTTTTATCGTAACTCCCTCATTTTCAGTTATACGCACGAATGGACTCGAACCATCACGATGTTACTCACTAGAACCTGAAACTAGCGCGTCTACCAATTCCGCCACGTGCGCATTTGATTGGTGCGGGGAGATGATAGCACTAATTTTCATCCCTTGCAAGCTAATTCTGCAAAAAAATCAAAAAAAGTTTCAGGAAGAGAAAAATAAAGCCACTTGCACGGAGGAAGGAGGCATGGTATAATGCACAGGATGAAGGACGAGAGCACAGCCGTGAAACCGACAACGCGCAGCATGCGCGGGACACGGAGGCGGTGTTCGCAGAGGCCGGCAGACACGAAGCCCGAGGTACCAGACCACGAGATACTGCGAAAAATCGGCACCGGGGCCTACGGGGAAGTATGGCTTGCGCGATCTGTGACAGGGGCATACCGTGCGGTGAAGGTGGTGTGGCGGGAGGATTTTGAGGACGAGCAGATCTTCATCCGCGAGTTCGATGGCATCCTGAGCTATGAACCCATAGCGCGCGGAATCCCCGGTCTGGTGCACATTCTGCACATCGGGCAGCACGGAGGCCCCTTCCCGTATTATTTCTATGTGATGGAGCTGGCAGATGATGCATACACCGGCACGCACACAGACGCAGAATCCTATGTGCCGCGAACGCTGTTCAGCGATATGCAGCAATACGGCAACCGGCCGATGCCGCTGGACTATGTGCTGGAGGTGGGATGCCAGCTGTCGCGCGCGCTCGCAGGACTGCATGCGCAGGAGCTGACGCACCGCGATGTGAAACCCACGAATGTCATTTTCCTGAACGGCAGGGTGAAGCTGGCCGATGCCGGGCTGGTGGCGCACAGCAACCAGCGGAGTTTCGTGGGCACAGAAGGCTATATTCCGCCGGAAGGGCCCGGCACCCCGCGGGCCGATGTTTATGCCCTGGCCAAGGTGCTGTATGAAATGGCAACCGGCATGGATCGACTGAACTTCCCCACCCTGCCTGCAGAGCTGCCTGAGGGTGCCACGCAGCGCCGCTGGATTGAGTTCAACAAAATCATCTGCTCAGCGGCCGACCCGCAGGTGCATCGCGATACGATTGTGAACGCGAAGCAACTGGCTGAAAAGCTGGAAGCCCTCCGCGATGAAGCCGCCCTGCGACGCAAAAAGCAACTTACCTGGAGACAGCGCGGAATCCGCATGGGCATCATCCTTGGCGGTCTGCTGGTAGCAGGGGGCGGAGCCGCTCTATGCCTGCCGGCAGACATGGGTACGAGGTTCCACAAAGCGCTGGATACCCTCCTGGGGAATGAGCCGCCCGCCCCACCGCCGCCACCACAACCAGCAACGCCCGCCCCAGAGCCCCCGCCCCCCGTGCAGGAGAAGTTCGGGCAATACTTCGTAGGCAGCGTGCCTTCCGGAGCCTCGGTCTACACCGAGGATGGTATCTACCTGGATGAAACGCCGTACGGGCCAATGACCGCGCCGGCGGGTAAGCGCATCGCATTCATCCTGCGCAAGGAGGGCTATGCCGATTCGCACACGAGCGGGATAGTGCCGCCGGGTGACCTGCTCTCGCTGGGGGGCGAGCTGCAACCCTACCGCCCGCCCCGCACCGGCGAAACCTGGACCGATGCGCAAGGCACCGAATACCGCCCGGCAGGCGGGGTACACGAAGCCACCACCCCGGTCACGCCCGAGCAGTTCAAGGAATTCCTGCACTCAGACCCCGGCTCAACCAGCAAATTCGCCAGCGCCGAATCAGGCGGCCAACTCTATACCTCGCAGGAAGGCATCAGCGCCTTCACCCTATGGCTTACGCGCCAATGCGAAAAGGCCGGCACAATCGGGCGCGACCACTCACTCATCGCGCGACCGGAACCCGGCACCGAAGCAGGACCGAACCTCCGCGGCTACCGGCTCTACACCATGTTGGTGCAGAAAACGCCGGTAAGTATCTACACGAACCCAGCCGGGGCCAGCGTCACGCTCAACGGCATGCCGCTTGGCATCACTCCCATGCAATCCATCCGCATCCCCCTGGCACCGTACTACCTGGAAATCCGCCTGCCGGGATATTCCACCGTGCGGCGCAGCGGTCTTTCCCCGCAGGATCTGGTGCTCAACCTGCGCCTGCAGCCGAACCATTCCGTCAATTTCGGTACAGTCTGGATCAACAGCCTGGGTATCAAAATGCAGCCCATCCAATCCAACCTGCTGGCCTGCGCCACCGAAATCCGCGTCTCCGACTATCACAACTACTGCCGCCACACCGGCGCCAGAGAACCGGAAAACGGCAGCCCCGCCCAGAATGAGCACCACCCGGTCGTCAATGTCTCGCGCGAGGAAGCGGAAGCCTTTGCCGCCTGGCTCACCGCCCAGGAGCAAGCCAACGGCCTCATCGAAGAAACAGATGCCTACCGCCTGCCCACAGATGCCGAATGGAGCCAGATGGTCGGCTGCAAGGACAACAGCGGCAACAGTCCCTACGAACGCCAGCGACACCGCGCCACCTCAGCCATGGAATACCCCTGGGGCCGGAAATGGCCCCCTGCAGCCAACACGGGCAACTTTGCCGATACCGGGGCGGTTCCCTTCCTGCGCGCGGACCACACTATCCCCGGCTATGTGGATGATTTCCCCCGGACGGCTCCGGTGGGTTCCTTCTCGCCCAATGCGCTGGGATTGCACGACCTGGCCGGCAATGTGCAGGAGTGGGTCAGCGGTGAATATGGAGGCCCGGCCAATTTCCACTTCCGGCGCTACGGCGTGACCCGAGGGGGAGACTACACCTCCTTCCGCCCCGGGCAGCTCAGCTCGCACAGCCGCACCCCGCACCCGGTTGAGACGAGGCGACCCACCATCGGTTTCCGGCTGGTGCTGGAGCGGAGGTTGTCTGTTCCGGATTAACGCGGAACGCTGTGCCGCATGCCCAAGCGCTACGCACCTGAGATGACGGAGCCAGGAGAGGTCCAGGTACCCGCCGGCAATACGCGGCCGGGCAGAATCACGCATTTACAGCCAATGCGGCAGCCCTCGCCCACCACGCATCCGAGCTTATTGCGGCCGGTGGGGCAAAGCTCCCCCTGCCAGGGCATGCGGATTTCCCCGGCATCGTGCCGGAAATTGCTGAATATGCAGCCGCCACCCACATTCACATCGTCGCGGATGATGGAGTCGCCTATGTAGCTGAGGTGCGAAACAAAGACCTCGTTGCCCAGCAGGCTGCTCTTCACCTCGACTGCATGGCCGATAATGCAGCCATCGCCGATGCTGGTTTCGCCGCGCAGGTAGGCATTCGGGCCGATGCGGCAGCCGCGGCCGATGCGCACATGCCCCTCCACCACGGTGCCGGGCAGCACGACTGAGCCCTCGCCCAGCTCCAGCACCCCCAGCACATGCGCTGCGGGCGAAATTTCACCACGGATGCAGGAGCGGAGCTGCCGCAGGCTTTCGCGCGCGGCATCCAATTCGAGCCAGGGTGGAATGGGGCTCATGGTTTTCCTCCTCCTATGCCAAGACGCCCGCAGGCTTCCAGCAGGTGCTGGTATGCGGATTTTTCCTGCCCGGGGGCAGGCTCCATGAGCAGGGGCTCCGGGTATACATGCGCATAGCGCTTGCCGGCGGCATCGCGCTGCAAGGCCGAAAAGCGAATATTCACATCGGCCTGCGGGCACTCGCGCCACGGCCCACCCAGCCGCGCCGCCACATCGCGCACGTTGCGGTAGGGGTAGCAATAGCTGTTAATCCAGAAATCCACCTGCGGAGCCCGCTCCCGGGGTTTGGAGCGCTCGCGGCGGCTCACGGGATCCACAGTCAGCACCAGCACCTTGCCCGAGTGCGGCACATCGGCCACGCCGCGCAGGGCATCCATGATGGCCGAGCCGCCATAGCTATGCCCCACCAGCACCACATCTGCAGCCGGGTTCACCGCCAGGAATGCCCGCAGGTCGCGCTGCAATTTCCAGGTACTGTGGAAGAGGAGGTTGCCGGTACCACTCTCCCAGGCATAGTAGGCGCGCAGCTGGCGGCCCTTGCAGGGCAGCGGCGGGGTCTGCTCGTAGATGGAGCGGAACTGCAGCAGCACGGGCTCTGCAAAACCACCCACGAAGATGAAGGCAAGCTCTGCCGGGCGGGCGGGCAGCGGCTCCTGGGTGCGCCGCTCAATGGGACCCGTGCGCGGAGCGGGGTCGATACCCTCGGCCACCTGGGGCTGGGAGCAGGAACCCAGCAGGCAGCACCCTGCCAGCAGGTATGACAAGCGGTTGCGCTGCATTATTTCAACTCAGGGAAAACGTGGGCAAGATAGGGTTTCAGCAGGCGGTATAGCTCCTGCTCCACCGCCTGGGGCAGCACGACATCGTGCATCACCACGCGCGACTCCATCCACGTGGCGGCCAGACACTGGCCATTGGTGGCGTAAATGTAAAAGCGATTCTGGTAATATGGGGTCCGCTCATCATCCGTCTGGTAGGCCAGCTCGGGTATATGGCGCTGCTCTCCCCCGAGCAGAATCTCGCGCACCCGCTTGCAGTCGGTCTCGCTCATGGGCCAGATTTCCTCGCCCCCCACATTCAGCCAGGCCGGGTGGTACGGGGTCACCGCCAGACCGGGAGAATCCAGCATCTCCACCACTGCATCGGGGCTGACTGAACCGCTCTGCTGAATGCAGCCAGGCAGCAGAAGCGCTGAAACCAACGCCAGCCCGACACGACAAATCTTCATGCTTGCTTTCATATCCTCAAAATCATCAGGCCTCTGCACGTGCGATATCGCTTACCATCTGCCGCGTGGCAACCGCCAGCAGCGCCACCACATCATCAAAGCCCTGGATACCGCCGTAGTAGGGATCGGGCACCTCGTGCAGCGGGCAATCATCGGCAAACCAGGCACTCATCGGCACCACCCTGGCCATCTCCTCCGGAGAAGAAGCCAGCGCTATCACATCCTCATAGTTGCTGTCGTCCTGCGGCACGATGAGGTCGAAGGCGGCAAAATCGCGACGGGTGAACTGGCGTCCGCGGTGGCCGTTGTATTCATATCCGGCGCGGGCCAGGGCATCGCGCATGCGGGCATCGGGTTTCTCGCCCACGTGGTAGGCGGCGGTGCCGCAGGAATCAGACTCCACATGGCCGGCCAGGCCGGCGGCTTTCACTGCAGCATTGAAGGTGTGCTCTGCGGCCACAGAGCGGCATATATTGCCCAGGCACACAAAAAGCACACGGAAAGGCTGCGGCGCAGATTCCGGTTGACCATTCTCTCTGATTCTGGTATGAACATCCATGTCAACGTGAATCCTAGCACATCATGCTCAACATTGCACGCCTGAATTCCGCACCCGAGATATTTTACTCCCTGCAGGGGGAAGGCTCCCGCTGCGGCACCCCCGCCGTCTTCCTGCGCCTGGCTGGTTGCAATCTGGCCTGCAAGTGGTGCGATACCAAGCATTCATGGGGCAACGGCCTCCTCTGCGCCGAGCAGGATGTAGCGGCACACATCCTGGAATACAACTGCGCTTCCCTTGTCATAACAGGCGGGGAGCCCCTCATCCAGCAAGGGCCGCTGGAAAACCTGCTCTCCCTCCTCCCGGAGTGCCTCCATGTGGAGGTGGAGACGAATGGCACCCTCCTGCCCTCCCCTGCGCTCGCGCAGCGGGTGAATCAATGGAATGTCTCCCCGAAATTGCAGCATGCCGGTAATCCCCGCGAAAAAGCCCTCGTCCCCGAAGCCCTCGCCTTCTTCGCCACCCTGCCCAGAGCCTGGTTCAAATTCGTGGTGCAGAGCGAGGCCGACTGGTCCCTCATTGCCGGGCTGGAGCTGCCGCAGGAACGCATCATCCTCATGCCCTGCGCCACCAACCGCGCCTCACTCGAATCGGCCCGACCGGCTGTGGTCGAAATGTGCCTGCGCCACGGTGTGCGGCTCGGTGACCGCCTGCACCTCACCCTCTGGGACGATAAAAAGGGAATCTGAGCGAAGGCAGATTTCACAACACAGAATACCGCATGAAATGTTTGCATGCCGCCTCCCGGCGGCATGTTGGCCTGAAAAAACAGCCTGAAGCTACGCTCAGGAGTTTCCTTTCTCAAAAAACAGGTAGCGCTAACATCTTGAAACGGCACAGCGGCCATGCTAAACAGAAAACAGCATCGCCGGCTGCACCCTGAATAAACGCTTCGAGATAAAAGCATGCCATTGTTTAACTTATACTTGCAATCAGACGATAAACATGATAGAAAATAATTTACCATGAAAAAATTACTCTCTGTCCTCACCGTGCTGGCAGCGCTTGCCGGCTCTGCCTCTGCCGCCAGCTATGTGCTGCCTTACAACCAGCCTGGTGCCCTGAGCCCAGCAGACTGGCAGCCGACCTACAATATCGAAGGCCTTTACGCCATCGGTGAAGATGAAGCCCCGGATACCTGGGGCGTGCGCGGCAGTTTCAATCTCTACAGCAATGGCGATGAGTCTATCCGCCACCAGTTCAGCATCAATGTTGCAGGTGAATTCGGCTCCGACAGCTACCGTTACTTTGGCGAAAAGATTGACCAGGATATCTGGATGGTCCCTGTAACTGGCGGCTATGATCTCAACATAGGCATCACAGATTCCGTATTCCTGGACCTTGGTGTAAAGGCCGGCTGGGCCTGGGGCAGCTATGAAGAATCCATCCCCGGTCTGTCGGCCAAGGAATCCTTCAGCGGATTCACCATGGGCGTGGGTGCTGGTATCAAGATCATGTGCAGTGAGCGCCTCTACTTCAAGGTAGGGTATGAATTCAACCGCACCTGGACCAAGGATGACCTGGGCGACAACCTCAACCAGCACGTCATTACTGTTGGTCTTGGTACCCAGTTCTGATTCAACCCCGAATCATCTCAAATTCAAAACCGCCTATCCAGATGAGGGTAGGCGGTTCCTTCATATCCCGGGAGAGTGCGTGGCTCAGGCGCTGCCGTAATCGCGCTTACCAAAGATCGCGGAGCCGACGCGCACGATGGTGGCACCTTCTTCCACAGCCACGGCATAATCGTGACTCATTCCCATGGAAAGCTCCGGCAGGGGGAGCGGTCCGCGGGCGCGCAGTTCCCCGGCCAGCTCACGAAGCGCGCGGAAGGCCGGGCGGGCGGCTTCCGGGTCCTCCGCAGGGGCGGGAATGCACATCAGACCACGAATCTCGAGCTGCGGCAGCTCAACGAGCCGGGGCCAGAGTTCCTGCAATTCCTGCGGGGAAAAACCATGCTTGCTTTCCTCGCCATCCACATTCACCTCCAGCAGGATGCGGGCGGTACACCCCAGCTCGCCGGCAATGCGCGAAACAGCCTCTGCCAGCCGCAGGGAATCCACCGCCTGAAGCAGCCCGAAGCCCTGCTCCAGCGCCTTGCGTACCTTGTTGCGCTGCAAAGGGCCGATGAGGTGCCACTCACAATCTGCCGGCATGGCGGGCATCTTGCCCATAGCCTCCTGCAGGCGGTTCTCGCCAAAGAGGCGCTGCCCATCGGCATAGGCCTGCATGATATCCTCCACCGGGAACGTCTTGCTCACCGCCAGCAATTTCACGCTGCCGGGCTCGCGCCCCGCGCGCTGCTCAGCCGCCGCAATATTCCCCTTTATCTCCTGCAACTGGTCCTGGATGTACATGCCGGTATCATAACACGGCACCGCCACCTTTGCGAGAAAAATTCCCTGCGGCTTTTCCTCAGCCACGGCAGGAGTATGAGCCATGCAAAGTGGGGCTCCAATCGTGCAGGGAGCTTTCTCCCCCAGTTACGCATCATGCCTCACGCACTACACAATCCAGGCTCTGAGATGAATCTCAGAGCCTGGAGCTGATCAATACTGAGCAACGCTCAGCTAATTATACAACTGAATCACTAATAACTAGTCACCAATCACTATCAGAACGTGTACGCAGCGCCCACATTCACGCGGTGTTCGGCAGAGCCCTCCATCGTACTGAAGCCATAGTTGGCACTAGTGCTCCAGCGGTCGTTGATACGGTAGGTAGCGCCCAAATCGATACCCACACCATATCGTCCAGGATTCTCACCCTCGCCACGGAGCCCCTTCATCCTGACTTCTGGATTATCACGGAGCAGGTCATTGAAGTAGCGCAGTTCGCCGGTCAGCACCAGACGCTTGCAGCCCGGGCTGCTGCTCTTCTCATCGGCAGGGATACCCCATGCCACATAATCAAGGCCCACACCCAATTCACCACGCAGGTTCTCAATGGAGCCCGTATCAATGCCATTCACCGTATCGGAACCGGAGGTGAAGTACTCCAGCCCCCCGAATACTCGCAGGCTCACGCGCTCGCTCAGCAGCTTGTTCCAGCTGAGGCGACTGTTGAGCTGCAGGCTGTCCTGCTCCCAGCTCATGCCGGCATACTTCGATTCCGTCTGGCCATAGGCTGCCACCCAGTCGATGCTCAGGCAGGACGTGCTGCTGAGTTTCTTGAGACCGTGCTCACCATACAGGGCGATGTAGGTACCCTCCTGATCCACTTTGCTCAGCCCGGTAGGCGACACCTCACCATCGAGATAGCCGATAGCCATACCCAGGGTGCTGTGGTTATTCAGCTTCATATCTGCGCCTACGGCAGCCCCCTTCAGGCTGACATCGCCCCCATCGAGGTTGTTGTACGCCCCCAGCACGGCAGCCCATGCGGTACCGCGACCATCGGCAATGCACCCTGTATTCGAGCGCTGCCCACGGATAGCATTCACAAAGGCACGGCTAGCTGTGGCAATACCCCAGTTGGCCTGCACCATGGAATCGGCCTTATCCTGCTTGAACGCCGAAACCAGTACCAGGCTATTCCCCTGCTTGGCAAGTTCAACCGTCGGATCGTCGAACACCAGTTTCACCTTGCCAATCGTCAACGTGCCGGAAGTAGCCGTAATCAGCTCATCTCCCAAGCCGTACTCACCGTTCAGAACAACCGTGGTAACCCCGGCCAGAGTCACGCTGTTCCCGACGCTCAGCACCTTGCCATCATTCAGCGTAATCGTTCCGTTATTGTTAATCGTGAGGCCGCCTTCGATGGAGGCATCGCCCGTAGTGGCCACTTCCAGGCTGCTGGTCGTCAGCGAACCACCCCCCGTCAGCGCGCCTGCACCCTCCAGCTTCACGCTCCGGGCAGAGGTAACGCCCTCAAGCACCGTCGGGTTCTGAATCGTCATGTTGCCCTTGTAGGCGCTGGCTCCCTTAATCGTGCAGCCGGTCACCAGCAAGTCATTGGAAACGGCATAGCCCCCCATGTCGAGAATCCCCTGGTTCTGCAGCACAACGGTGCCGGTACCCAGCGCATCCTGGTGCCCCACCACCAGCTCGGCATTATCGATGACCGTACCACCGGTATAGTCGCTACCAGAACCGGAAAGCTGCGTCTTACCCGTCACCTCCACCGAGGAGTCGCCCTTGATATCAGCAGCAATCTCTCCACCCTTAGCCTTGACCAAGGTATCGTTCAACACACCGCTTACCATGCCGCCATCGATGGTTTCCAGCGTGCCGCCGGAGGATTCGACGTTCATTTCGCCATCAGCAATCAAGGTGCCGGCCTGCAGCTCCACCGTGGTCGTCTGGTTACCCGAAGCGGTCTGGATATCCGATACACATGCGCTGTGGTCCTCATCCACCATGAGGTAGGTGGCATAATCCACACCACCGGTGAACGTAGCAACACCAGTTATCTCATCCATCTCGCCGGTGAGTGTGCCGAACTTGATGGCAAAAGTAGCATCATCCAGCGTCAGCGTGCCGGTGGTACCATTATCCACCACATTTACCGTGAAGCGGTCATAGTGCTTGAACCCATTATTCCCGACCTCATCATATATATCCACATAAATATCAGGCAGGGGAGCATCCTCCAGCGAGCTCACATTGAAGGAACCGGCCAGAACCAGAGCTCCGCTATTCTGAATCGTGGTGGGAAGGTTATAAGTCTTGGAGCCGCTGGCTCCCTTCAGAGTGCTGCTACCCTCCGTTGTCACCGGTCCGGAACCCAGGGCGTTGGCATGCCCTAGCGTGACGGTCGAATTCTTAATCTTTGTGCCGTAGCTATGGGTATTGTTGCCGGAAATCTTCACCGTTGCATCGGTTATCTCCAGCCCGGTTGCCAGATAGGAACTTTCATCGCTGAACGTCTCCGATGTGTCGCCCGTCACCTTAATCCATGGATTGTACACAACAGACCCCGAAAGGTAGGTCTTTGTTCCATCCTGCACCCACATTGTGCCAGACTCCAGAGTCCAGAGTCGCTCATCCATATCGAGCAGCTTGAACTCGGAATTGAGCAGTTTCGCGACATCGGCCCCGCTTGCCACCTCCATATTAAAAGCAAAGTCGCGCTCAGGAGTATCGGGATTGTCATCTGATTCGATAAGAGCATCGATAGCCTTCTGAGAGAAAGTGATACCGAACACAGAACCTGCTTCCATATTCCATGACCCGGCAGCGCCGACGGTGATGTACTCCTTCGAAAGACTCTCGATATCATCGAAAATGACGCCAAGCGTGGCTCCGCTCGCCACGTTGACAGTACCGCCAATTGTGGCCGTTGTCAGCTTGACCAGGGCAACCCCCTTGATGTTGATGGTGCTACCGCTCCCCTGATCAATGGTATAAGTAGTCCTGATCGACTCGAAGGGGTTGTTGTCCA
The DNA here is from genome assembly GCA_017517805.1 of Akkermansia sp. Lineage (GTDB taxonomy): Bacteria > Verrucomicrobiota > Verrucomicrobiia > Verrucomicrobiales > Akkermansiaceae > Akkermansia. Next base: position 10,007 of record JAFWYD010000078.1, on the reverse strand, counting down.
GCTCATATCCACGGGAGGGAAGTGCACCGGTGATACTTGTATCGTGCTTACCGCCGATATTGATGGTACCAGTACCAGTCTGCTTCAGATTCACGGTGGAGTCCTTGGCAAAGTTACTACCATAGGCCAGATGAATCAGGCCACCACCGCTCTGGTTGATATCAAACTCGCACACACCTGCCAGGAATCCCGTGGACTCAAGCCTGCCCAGCACCAGCCTGGAGGTATCACCGCTCTGGTCGATGGTGGTGGTACCGCTGCCACCCATGTAGATTGTATCACGCAGCACCATGGTGCCAGCACTCTGGTTGATGGTGATGCCGGACTTCATATCAAGGTCGCCATACACGCGCATCGTACCACCTGTCTGAGTCATAGTGAAACTGCTGCTGCTGCCCAGGCTGGTCATGCGGTGCCCACCGCCACCGATTCCCTGCACGTTGGCCGTGTATCCGAATGCCAGGGAACCACCGCTGATGGTGAGGCTTTCCTTGATGTAGGACTGCTTGGGCCCCCCCGCATAGCCGTTACCACTAGTGCAGTTCGCCGTGCTGGTCGAAACAGAACCGCCGCTCACGGTCAGATTCTTGGTGATAATCTTGGTTGCGGTGAGACTGCCACCCGTCACCTTAATCGCCTCCGCTGCCTCCAGGCCGGTATACGAACTGCCACCCTTATACTGGCCACCCAGCACAATCTTGCCCGACCCCTGCAGGGTGAGACTGCCCGAAATCTTCAGGCCACTCGTGATGCTTGTATTCGTTTTACCTCCATTCGGCGTAATAAAACCCCAGGAATCATTAAAGGCTCCAACCTTATCCACATCACCCTGAGTCTCTGCGGTATCACCCACAACCATATCGCCCGACCATGTATCGGTCGAATTCTCCATACCCACGTTCAAGTATGAATCCCCGCCTGCTACCGGAGTTGCAATATCGGAGGAACTCAATGCTGCCCCCATAGCTGGCAGCGCAAAGGTAGCCAGTACGGCTACACGAAGAATTTTCGGCAAATGAAGTTTCATAAAAGACGCTTTGGTTATTGTTTGTAGAAAAAATCGCTGGAGGCTCGCACCAGCTGTACCCTTACATATCTATCGCATTTCAGATGCGATGTACAGCAAAAAGTGTATTATCCGCTACGATTTCGAAAGTTACATCAACTATCCTGTATCGAAAACGCATATTTTGTTAGACCGAACGCAAATCATAAAGTTTTTAATTAAAATAAATTAAGAAAAAAATTATATCATCGCATCTGAAAAACAAAAAAAGGAGGCGGACATCAACCTCTGATGTCCGCCTCCGAAAAAATGGGGTAAGGAACCTTAAGCTTCCGCAGATACAACAGGCTCTTCAGCGGCAGGGGACTCGGACGAAGCCTCCTCCGCATCGGGCGTTTCGGAGCGCTCACTGGCAGCGCTCACCATGAGCTCGCGACCCATGAAGGGCTGGCCATGCAGCACCTCGGCGGCTCGCTTGGCATCATCGAGCATCTGCATTTCCACGAATGCATAGCCCTTGCTCTTGTAGGTGCGGGTGTTGTAGATGATTTCTACACTGCGCACGTTGCCGAAGCCCTTGAAGAGGTCCTCCAGCTCAGCCTCGGAAGCCTCGTAGGAGAGATTCCCCACGTAGAGGCGGGCATTGCGGGTGGGAGCCACAGAAGCCGGGCGGCGGCGTTTTTCCTGGCGGGCAGCGGGGTTCCCCCCCTGGTTGCTGCGTCCTTTGGCCACGCGCACGTTCTGCCTGGGTTTGCGGTTCTCGCTCTTGTTGTTTTCCTTTTTGGCAGCCTCTTTCTTCTTACCGAAACCGAAGAAACCGAGAATACGCTGCCACAGACCTGGTTTGGGAGCGGGGGTCTCCTGGCGCGGCATGCGGCGACGGTAGGGGCGACCCTTACTATTACGGCGACGGCGGGCTCCCTGTCCCTGCCGACCCTGAGTATAATGTTCAGCCATGTTGGTTATTGAATCGTAATGCTAGGGGGAATCATGCCCGGCTCAGCCTGTACATACCCGGCTACCTGGGCAGTGAATCTATCATATATCGCGGACACACACTGAGTGTCCACTCCTATGTTACTACACCCACCGCCGCACGCAAGCCTAAATCGCGCCAGCAAGGCAAAGATTTTGGATTTCGGATTCCAGCGCCGAATATGTCAAGCCTGCGCAACGCCGGAGGCATGGTTTCCGCAGCCCGCAAATAGGCAGCCGTATCCCCCATCATGGCAGTCTCCCCTCCGCAATCAAGCACTTACCATGCAAATCCGCAATATGATTGCAGAATTGCATGGTACCCCCCCATCTCAACGCAAGAGAACGGTCAGGATTCAGCGTGCGGGCGCATCGGTTTTCCAGCCGCCGCCGAGGGCGGTGCAGAGCTGGGCGAGCTTGAGGCGGATATTCTGGCGGGTGGAGATGATGTTGAGCTCGGAGGAAAGCCAGGCGCGCTCGGCGGCAGCCACGCTCAGGAAATCGGCCATACCTTCGTGGTGCAGGCGCAGGGAGAGCGAGGCAGATTCCTTATTAGCCGCGCAGGAAGCTTCGTACTGAGGCAGCTGGTTGGTCAGCTTGGCGTATTCGATGAGGCATTGCTCAACCTCGGCAAAGGCTGCCAGGACCGTCTTGCGGTAATTCTGCATGCTGGTGAGCCGGTTGAGTTTTGCCTGCTTGACTGCCTCGTTGAGCGCGACTCGGTTCAGGAGGGTCTGGCTGGCAGAAGCCCCCAGGTTCCAGGCGCTGTTCGACCAGAATTTCGAGAAATCAGTCCCCGCAGCAGAAGAAGCAGAGCCCGTGAGCGAAATATTCGGGAACAGATTAGCCACACTCACGCCGATGCGGGCCGTGGCGGCATGCAGGTCGCGCTCAGCCTTAATCACATCCGGGCGGCGGCGCAGCAGCTCGGAAGGCAGGCCGGTCGGCACCTCCGGCACCAGGTTATAGACCCGCTGCGGCGGCAATTTGAGCGCAATATTATCCACCGTGGTACCCAGCAGGGTGGCCAGCGTGGTTTCGCAGCTGCGGATATTGGCCTGCTGAGCCGGAATCTGCGCGCGGGTGGAAGCAATCGTGGAGCGCGATTCGGCCAGCGCCAGGGCACTTTCCATACCGGAAGCGTGGCGCTCCTGGGTCACCTTGTAGGTACGCTCCTGATACTCCAGCTGTTCGCGCGCAATACGCAGGCTTTCCTTGGCCGAAATCCATTGGAAATAAGCCGCGGCGATGCTGGAGGCCAGCGCGGCGCGGGTGGCAGCAGCTGCGGCCTCGGTGGAACCCAGCGCCGCCATGGATGCCTCAATCTCGCGGCGGGTACCGCCCCAGATATCGGGCGACCAGGAGGCCGAAAGGCCACCGCTCCACTTGCCGTGTGAGGTGGATGTATCGAAATTGCCGCTATTGGAACCGCCAGCGCTCACCCCCAGCGTGGGGAAGAGGCCGCTCTGCGTGGCGCTGAGCGCAGACTGGGCCTTCTCAATGGCCAGCGCAGCACTCACCATATCCGGGTTGGCCACAAAGCCCCCCTCAATCAGGCGGGTAAGCTGCGGGTCGCGGAAGCAATGCCACCATTCCTCGAGTGTGTGCTTTTCGGTGCCGGGCGGCAGGGCATTCACCCAGGTGGGGGGCAGCTCGGGCGCGCGAGCACCCATGAAATCGGGTCCCATGGTGCAGGAGGCCAGCACCAGGGCTGCCAGGGAAACAGGAATTAGCTTTTTCATCGTATAGGGGGGGGAAAAGAGTGCTTAGTTGTGATTATTCGTGGCGCAAGGCATCGATGGGGTCCAGGCGTGATCCCTTCCAGGCCGGGTACCAGCCGAAAACAATGCCGATGACCGCTGCAACCGTGACCGAAAGTGCCATGGCCGAGACCGATGTGGCAACCGGCCAGCCCATCTGCTGGCTCACCAGGGAGGAAGCAACACGCCCCACGGCTATACCGATGATACCGCCGATGGTGCAGAGCAGCACCGCCTCCAGCAGGAACTGCCACATGATATCGCGAGGGCGGGCTCCTACTGCCATGCGCAGACCGATTTCGCGCGTGCGCTCCGTGACCGAGACCATCATGATGTTCATGATACCCACACCGCCCACCACGAGCGAAATCATGGCTACCGAGATGAGGAGGCTGCTGATGGTCGAGGTTGTATCGGTCATCATCTTGACAAACTGCGAGCGGTCGCGCATGTTGAAATCATCCAGCACGCCGGGTTCCAGCCCATGCTGGCGGCGCAGGATGGGGGTCATCGCATCCATGGCCTTGTTGGGGTCCAGCCCATCGCGCACCTGCACCGCAATCGAATCGACCGTGCGGGTCCGCAGCGGATGCGGGGCATTCGTGTACGGCTGCAGATCGCTGCCGGGATAGAAGCTGACCGAGGTCGTGGGGAAGGTATCAGTCGAGGAGACCTTGGCAGAATTGGCCGAGCCCCCCTTACTGATGACCGCCGAACCGCTGGAGCCCATCAGGCGGGTGCGGATGCTGGTCCAGGGGAGGATGAGGCAGTCGTCCTGGTCGTTGCCCATACCATCTGCCCCCTTGCTCTCAAGCACACCGATGACGGTGAACACCACATCCTTCACGCGGATATCCTGGCCGATGGGGTCGGTATCGGCATAGAGTTCCTTGGCAATGGTGTTGCCGATCAGGCACACGCGGCTGGCTTCCTCCACCTGCTTGGCAGAAAAGGCATTGCCGCGGGCCACCTTCCAGCCTTCGATGGAAAAGTACTGCTCATTGCCCCCCATGATGGAGCGCGGGCTCCAGTTCTGGTTGCCCACAATCACCTGGCCGCTGGCACGCACCACCGGCGAGGCCGCCTTCACAAACTCCGGGCAATCCTGCACGAGGGCTGCGGCATCGGTTGCAAAAAGGGAAGCCCTGCCCCCCATGCCGGTATTCACACCAGCCGTGCTCACCGAAGCCCCGCTCACGGTAATCACATTCGTGCCCATGGAGGAGAATTTATCGGCCACCTGCTGCTTGGAGCCTTCACCTATCTCCATGATGGCCACCACAGCGGCAATACCAATCACGATACCCAGCACGGTGAGCGCCGCGCGCATGGGGTTGCGCACCAGAGCTTTCAGACAGGTTACTAATAAGGTATTAAACTTCATTTCTGGAGGGTGGCTGTGAGTTCATCCGATACGCCGTCGAGAATCAGGCCGTCGCACATGTTGATGGCGCGGTCGGTGAAAGCGGCAATCTTGGGGTCATGGGTCACGATGATGACCGTGATACCCAGCTGGCGGTTCAAATCGCGGAACATGTTCATCACCTCCACAGAGGTGGCAGAATCCAGGCTGCCGGTGGGTTCGTCTGCCAGCAGGATACCGGGGCTGTTGATCAACGAACGGGCAATGGCCACGCGCTGCTGCTGGCCACCCGAAAGCTGGGCCGGGGTGTGGTGCATGCGCTCCTTGAGCCCCACCAGCTCGATAAGCTCCAGGGCGCGCTTGCGAATCTCCGCTGTCGTCTTGGCCGGGTGGTAATAATACGCCGGCATCATCACATTCTCCAGCGCTGAGGTACGGGCCAGCAGGTTGAAATTCTGGAAGACGAAACCGATACGCTTATTGCGCAACACAGCGCGCTCGTTGGCATTCAGGCCGGCCACGTTGTGCCCGTCGATCCAGAACTCACCACTCGTGGGGTGGTCCAGGCAGCCGAGTATGTTCATCAATGTGGACTTACCCGAGCCGGATGCCCCGGTCAGCGAGACAAACTCACCATCCTCAATACACAGGGAAATCCCCTTGAGTACCGGCAGGTCAATCTCGCCCAGGTGGTACACCTTTGTGATATCTTTCAGTTCAATCATGGCCGGATAGCAGCAACAGGACCTTACATAGGACGCCCAGGGTGTCCTCCCTTATCGACCTGGCCGGGCTTGGCGGCAGCCCCGCCCGTGCCGCGCTGGCGGCGTTTCGGGCCATTCATGCCGAAGAGCCCCCCCTGCTTGCCACCTCCGGCAGCCACGGCAGCGGGGGAAAGAGTCGAAACCCCGGTCACCAGCTCATCGCCAGGCTTGAGGCTTTCGCCCTCCAGCAGGGTCACCATGCTGCGAGTGCCATCGGAATCGCCCTTGATGACCCGCACCGGAGCCACGGTCTTATCGCTCACCTTGCGCCAGATGATAGAAGGTCGCGGGGCACCCTCCTCGGGCGGAGCCGGCCGTTTTCCCATGGAGCCCGGCTCCACCTGTTCCCGCTCGGGGCGGAAATCGAAGGCAGCATCCGGCACCAGCAGCACATCCTTCACCTCCTTGACGATGAAGTTCACATTGGCGCTCATGTAAGGAAGCAACTTGCGCTCAGGGTTTTCGATATCAACCTCCACGATGTAGGTCACCACATTGGAGCTCATGGTCGCATTCGGGCGAATCTTGTTCACCGTCCCGGTAAAGTTCTCATTCGGCAAGGCATCCACCGTGTACTGCACCACCTGGCCTGGCTTCACCTTGGCGATATCGGCCTCATTCACGCTGACCCAGATCTGCATCTTGCTCAAATCGCGGGCAACCAGGAAGAGAGTCGTGGCATTCATACTGCTCACCACCGTCTGCCCCACATTCACCTGGCGCACCACAATCGTACCATCCACCGGGGTGGAGATTCGCGTGTAATCACGGTTGCGCAGCTCACTTTCCAGCTGGGCCTGCGCGCTCTGCAGCTGAGCAGCCGCGCTTGCCTGCTGGGCGGTGGCAGTCTGCAGCTGGGCCGTAGCACTCTCCAGATTCGCAGCGGCAATCTCGGCAGCGTTCACATACTGGTCAAAACTCATCTGGGAGAGCGCATCACCCACGCCCAGATTCTTCGCGCGGGCGAGGTCGCGGTCGGCCTTGTTCTTATTGGCGGTAGCCTGCGAGATAGAGGCCTTGGCCTGGGCCACCTGCGCCTCCGAGGAAAGAATCTGAGCCTTGGCCTGGGCCACCTGAGCCTCGGCGCGCTTGATATCAAGCTCCACGATGGTATCATCGATGCGGGCGAGCAGCTGGCCGGCCTTCACCTCGCTGCCATAGTCCACTTGGCGGCCATCCACATCCACGCCGAATTCCTTAATCTCGCCAGTCACCTGGGCACCTACATCCACCAGCTCCTGGGGTTCGAGCGTACCGGTTGCCTGCACCTTGCTCACAAAATCGCCCTGCACCGCCGCAGCCGTGCGGAACTGAGTCTGAGCCTCAGCCTCATCGCCGGAAAAATACCAGTACCCGGCACCACCTGCGCAGAGAAGGGCTGCGCCGCCCCATTTGAAAATCGCTTTCACGGTTGATATATTACTATTTCCTGGTTCCTTGTCAAGCCACAGTATGGCCTTCTTCTACTCTTCAGATACGCAAAAAACGCGCAGAATCTACATCTGCGCGCTGGATTTTTTTCATTAATTGCGGGAGCGTCCGTCATCCCAGCCAGTCTGGGAGTGGCGCTTTTCAGCCTCTCTGCGCTGGCGCTCTGCCGGGGCTTCGGGCTCCACCTCCTCTGCCACATCGTCATCGGCCGCAACAGGTGCGGGCTCCACCTCCTCTGCCGTCTCTTCCTCCTCTGCGGGGGTGGCGAAGCCCTCAGGCACGGCAGCCTTGCGGGTCGGGCCAGCCAGCTCCTCCTCCATGCTGGGTTTGATGCTCTCGAAGAAGCTCTTCACCACCATGGCCGCCATGTGACCACCCGAGATTCGCTGGTGCGGCTTACCTTCATACAGGGCCGCATAGGCATAGCGTGGGTTATCAGCCGGCAGGAATCCGGCAAACCAGGCCAGACGACAATCCTGCGATGGCGGCCCCCACTGGGCGGTACCGGTCTTGCCGGCATTGGACGTATAGCTGAGCTTGGCGCGGCGACCTGTGCCACCGTTCACCACTGCCTTCATGCCCTTGCGCACCACCTCCAGCGCCGAGCTCATATCCTGCAGGTTGGTCTGAGCCGTCGGGGTGAACTGGTACACCACGTTACCATCCTTATCCAGCACCTGGCGGATGAGCTGAAGCTTGGGAAGATACGACCCATTCGCAATACCCGCCACACCATGGGCCACCTGCAGCGGAGTAGCAAGCAGAGCCCCCTGGCCGATAGCCATGTTCGCAGCATCGCCCGCCATGAACCCACGACCGTAGTTGCGATGCATCCATGCCTCGGTCGGCACATTACCGGCCTTATCCGGCAGCGGAAGCCCGGTGGTGGAACCATAGCCGAAACGGCGGGCCACATCGCACAACCGCGCAGCACCGATGCGGGGTTCGCGCGTGGCGGCAATCTGGTACATGAAGGGGTTGTTGGAAAGCACCAGGGCGGTCACGCAGTTGATGGAACCGGAAAACTTATTGTGGTTCTTGAACTCATGCCCACCGATACGCACGCTGTACGGGCAGTTCACATAGGTGCCTTCCGTGATGACATCGTGCCGCAGACCGGCCGCCACCGTTATCGTCTTGAAGGTGGATGCCGGCGGGTACACACCCGCAAACGCACGCGATACCAGCGGCGTATTCGGATCCAGGCGCAACGCATCGTAATCCTTCTGCGAAATCGCGGGGATGAAGGCATTCGGGTCGAAATTCGGGGTTGAAGCCAGCACCACCACCTCGCCGGAGTGCACATCAATCATCACAAAAGCACCGCGACCAAGCGTGTTATCGCGCAGCGACTGCTCGGCCGCCTTCTGCCACTCCAGATTCAGCGTTGTCACGATGGTACCGCCGGGCTTGGGTTTGCTCTGCAGCTCGTCCAGAATCTTATTGCCGCTCTCATCAAACATGAGCCGCCAGATACCAGGCCGCCCGGTCAGCTGCTTGTTGAACTGTTTCTCCAGACCGGCGCGCCCCTCCTGACGCTCGAAAATCGGGTCATTGTGGTTGATGGGGCCTGTGGGTAGCTTGGCCTTCACACCGGTGTACCCCAGAATATGGCAGGCCGAGGTCTGGTGCGGGTAGTTGCGGATATAAAGCGGAATCAGGTGCCCGTATTCAATACCCGTCACCTTGCTGCGGATTCCTTCCAGATCCCGCGCGCGCACGGTGGGTCCCACCGGCAGCGAAAGCCAGCGGCGTTGCTTGTAGTGGTCCAGCAGCTGGGCATCCGTCTTTTCATACACCTTCAACCCCGCCGCCTCGTACGCCGCTATCACCCGGCGCGCAATGCCCAGGATATTCTCCTCGCTCTCATCCTGGAGCTGCCCGAAGTTCACCGCCGGCTGGTAGGCCACCTCGGAGCAGGCCATCACCAGACCATTGCGGTCAGAAATAATACCGCGCGGCCCAGGCACCGTCAGCGACATCGTGCGCGCATTCTTGCGGTTCGTCGCATAGGCCACGCGCGAGGGATCATGCACCGTCGGGTCAGTCACCGCCGTGGTCGGCTTCAGCGAATCCAGCCCGGTTTCATCGCTGCTGGCCGCCTCACCGCCAGTCTCCACATGCACCGGAGAATCCGGATCAGCCGTCTTTTCGTAACTCTCGGCCTGTTCCACACCCTCCTGCATCGCGGGCGCGCGATCCTCGCCACCCAGTTTCACCGTCTCCACAATCTCCTCTGCCGCCTCATCATCGGGCATATCCTCAATGAACGGCACCCCACCGCCCTCCTGCCCCATGGCAGCAGGTGCGCTGAGTGCCATCGACAAAACTACCAATACGCTGTAGAGCTTACTCCTGAGCATCGCACCCGCATTCTACCGCATTTCTTTTCCACACGCAACGAAAAAAGCCTGGTTGCACCTCAGCAACCAGGCTTTTATCTGCTTCAGATACCTGAGAATCAGGCCTCGGGAGCAACGTTGACGCGGCGGCCTTCGCGATCGAAGAACACGCGGCCATCAACCAGGGAGAAAATCGTGTAATCGCGGCCCATGCCCACGCCCTTGCCGGGATGGAACTTGGTGCCACGCTGACGGACGATGATGTTGCCGGCGATCACGGTCTGACCACCAAACTTCTTCACGCCGAGACGCTTGCTGCGGGAATCGCGACCGTTACGGACGGAACCTTGACCTTTCTTATGTGCC
>JAFWYD010000077.1 GCA_017517805.1 Akkermansia sp. | reverse complement strand
GGTAGTTGGAACCATTGGTCTGATAGTAAGCAGCAAGGATATCATAATCACCAGTCACAGCATTCATCTCAGGAATGGTGAATGTAAGGGTGAATGCTCCGGCAAAGAGGTCACCACCTTTATCCATCGTCTAGTCAGCCCCGCAGGCGATGCCAGCGAGGGCCATGAGTGCGATAAGTGTCTTTTTCATATGTGTATGTTTTCTTATATGTTTGAGTTTGGTGCTGCGGGGTGCAGGTTATTCCTCGCGCGGTGGAAAGCTCGCCCGCGTTCCGCAACGCGGTTTAGTATACAGCATGTCGAATGCTATGCACCCGGGAAATACGGATACGGGGCGAGACGTCCTTATAGCGCATCGATTAGTGTAAGCCGCAAAATTCCAAATCTCCAATCGCCTGCCACGGCGTATCTCAAAGGGAGTAGGCGGTGCAATTGTCAATCCATGTATCCCCCAAACGGAAGGGCGGTAGTGGGATTACTCCATATGTATCCCAAAGATTATGTCAGGAATAGAAACATCAACAACATTTTTGGAGAAGCCCCCCCCCTCCGCTCGCCAAATTGGAATTTGTCGGGGAACTCTGTCGGAGCACGGGACTTCAGTCCCGATTGGAAGCACCGTTATTTCGGGACTGAAGTCCCGTGCCCCGACAACGACAAACATCAATTTATCGAACCCTGTACTCAAACGTGGGGATTCATCTGGGATAACTCTTGCATTGTGGATTTTAACCTGTACATGCAATAGAAAAGTTGATATAAGGGAGGGTAATGAACAGATTTACCATTGTCGCGAGTTTGCTGATGCTGGGAGGAGCCGTGACTGCGCATGCAGAGGTGAAGTTTCCCGGGAAGACACCCGGGAAGGCCAACGTGGAATGCAGCGGCACAAGCGCAACGCTGAGCAACAAGATGTTTTCAGCTTCCTTCCGCAAGGCTGGTAAGGGGGTGGTGTTTGATGGTCTGAAGTTATCGAATGGCAGGGAGGTTGCCGGCAGAGGGACGAATCTTTTCACTATTTCGCTTGCCGATGGAAAGACTTATACTTCAAAAGAGCTGAGCAGTTCAGCAATAGAGGAAGTGAAGCTGCCTGTGGATGAAGCGCACCCGCAGATTGGCCGGCGGCTGCCTGGCAAGGCGGTCAGCTGCACGTTTACCACCCCGGACAAGGGGCTGGAAATCGAATGGATGGCGGTTTTGCGGAATGGCTCGCACTATTTGCGCCAGGAGCTGAAGGTGACGGCGAAGAAGGATACCAGGTTCTCGCGTCTTACCCCGCTGCAGTATAACATCTGCGAGGGAGGCACGCCGGAGGTCTCGGGCAACACGACACATGGTAAGGTGGTGGTGAATGAGCTTGTGTTCTGCGGGTTGGAAACGCCTATGGGGATAATGAGCGCCCCGGGCGGAAGCGCCGAGACGGCAGGCGGCTGGGAGCCGGAGAGCTGGAATGCCGATCATTTCTCACCTGCATTCAACGTGCCTGATTCGGTGGCAGCCAGATACGGTGATGCGTACAACAAGAAGGATGGCCCGGTGGTGGTGGGGCTGGTATCTTCCGAAGGGCCTGTCGCGTTCAAAAGCAAGGGGAGCTGCGAGGTCGAAATCGGTGGAGGACTGAATGTGGTGGCGCTTCAGCTGCTGCCTGCCGGTAGCGAAAACATGGCAGCAGAAGATGTGCACAAAGCTTCCAGCAGCAGCAAGTACACGCTGGAGGTGCCGGAGGCGGGCAACTATACTCTGAAAATCTGGGTGGATACCAAAAATGAAGAAGTGAGCGGGAGCGGTTCTATCAGCTATTCCCTGCCCCTGGATTCCGGCGAAGGAGAAGTGGGATCAGGCGATGTTTCCCTGGTGCAGGGTGACTGGGAACGCCATACGACCTTGCAGAAGGGACAGAGCTGGGAGGTTTCTTCGGTCATCGGTTTCTTTGCGCCGAAGCAGAAGCGCCGTTCCTTCCTGGCATACAGCGAGCGCGAACGCGCGGTGAGTTACCGCCTGTTCATTCATTACAATGACTGGTACGAAATCGGTATCACGATTAACAATAACCAGGACCCGATGAAGCGCAATTCGGAAAAATGGCAGCTCAATATGCTGGAGACGTGGAAGCGGGAGATGTTCCAGAAGCGCAAGACCCCTATTGATTGCTTCGTGATTGACGATGGGTGGGATGATTTCAACAGTCTGTGGGATTTCCATGCTGGTTTCCCGAACGGTTTTTCCAGGCTTGACAAGGTGCTGCGCGGCATGAAGAGCGGAATCGGCACCTGGCTGGGACCGGTGGGCGGCTATGGTGCAGCCAAGAATATGCGCCTGGGGCATTGGAATAAGAAACATCCCCAGAACCAGATTGGTAATTTCCAGCTTTCCAACAAGGAATATTTTGATGCGTTTGTGGGGCGGTGCTCCCAGATGGTGCGGGATTACGAAATGCGCTATTTCAAGTTCGATGGCATTTCGACTCATTTCCACTCAAAGGGGCCGGGTAATCTTGAAGATGCAGAGGGTATCATCCGCGTGCTGACCGCGCTGCGCAAGGCGAGGAATGACATCTACCTGAATACGACGGTAGGCACCTGGGCCAGTCCGTTCTGGTTCCACTATTCGGACTGCGTGTGGCGCCAGGAAAATGATTTCGGCCAGGCTGGCAGCGCAGGTGATGCCCGCGACAAGTGGATTACCTACCGCGACCGCCTGGTGCATGAGGTATTTGTGACTGGTGCACCGCTGTTCCCCATCAACTCGGTGATGACTCATGGTCTCATCATCACAAAGAACGGACCGCCCCATGTGATGAGCAAGGCCCCGGATAACTGCATCAAGGAAATGCGGACAGCCTTCGGTTGCGGGTCCTCCCTTATAGAGCTGTATGTGGACCAGGATCTCATGAGCCAGGAAAACGGCAAGCTCTGGGATGAACTGGCAGCCTGTATCAAATGGGCCCGCCGCAATGAGGATGTGCTGGCCGATATTCACTGGGTGGGCGGCAACCCGTGGGACCATTCTGCCGGCGATGGTGATATATACGGCTGGGCGGCATGGAATCCTGCCAAGTGTACGCTGACGCTGCGCAATTCCAGCGACAGCGAAAAGACGCTGACGGCAACGCTTCGCGAGATTCTGGATGTCCCGCCCATGGTGAAGAAGGATCAGGTAAGTTTCCGCAATTCCTTCAAGGACCAGCGCAGAATCCCCGCTCTGGTGGGTAAGGGAGTGGATATCGACCAGGAGATTCAGATTAACCTCAAGCCGCAGGAAGTGATTGTGCTCGAAGGCATTTGCGAGGCAGGTAAACACCTTGCGGATGAGGATGAAGACGGTGATGATACCCGCAGTGGCAAAAAGAAGAAAGGCAAGAAAAAGAAAGGTAAAAAGAAGAAGCGGAAATCCCGGAAAGCATGATTTTGAGCGGCACCACCAGGTGCCGCCTTTTGCAGTTCGCCCCTCCCCCTGCTCTGCTATGACCGGGCCGGTGCGCAATTCAGGCAACCGGGCATTTCACCTATTGAAAAAATTGCGGCCGGGTGAGTGATTTTCTGGATAGGGAAACCGATATTTGCTTGCTTGTGGGGCGGTTTCGTATATAATAGCCCTACTTGCTATGATTGACCAGTTACGCAAACGACTTCTGGACCGGGATAACCCGGTACGCATTCATCTTATCGGCGTGGCGGGTGCCGGCATGAGCGGCATTGCACGCATGCTTCTGGAAATGGGGCACCGGGTCAGCGGCTGTGACCGCGTGACGAGTGAGGAAACCGAACGACTCCAGCAAAGCGGGCTGGTCTTCGCCTGCCCGCACACGGCCGATGCCGTGGCCGATGCAGAAATTGTCATCTATTCCAGCGCCATCCGCGAAGACAACGTGGCCCTGGCGGCAGCGCGCAAGACGGGCAGCCTCTGCCTGCGCCGCGCCGAGTGTCTGGCAGCCATCCTCAACAACAAGAAGGGTGTGGTCGTAGCAGGCACGCACGGCAAGACCACTACCTCTGCACTCACCGCCCACCTGCTCCGCGAGGCGCGCCTGCGTCCCTGCCACTATGTGGGGGCAGAGATTCCGGTGCTTGGGGCCAATGCTCACTGGAATGCCGACAGCGATTACCTGATTGCTGAAGGTGATGAATCAGACGGCACCCTGGTCAACTACGTGCCGGAGCACAGCATCGTGCTGAATGTGGAGGCCGAGCACCTCGATTTCTACCGCGACCTCGACCACATCAAAGAGGTCTTCCACACTCTCTGCCGCCAGACCCGCGGTACCATCTTCTATTGCAAGAACGATGCCGGTGCTGCCGATGTGTGCAGCCAGTACCCCAACAGCGTGTCCTACGGCTGGGAAGATGCCGACTACACCGCTACTGAGGTGACCGTGAAGCGGGGGCGCACGCTCTACACCATCTGCCACAAGGGGCAGAAACTCGGGCGAGTGGAGCTGGGTATCCCCGGGCGGCACAACGTGCTCAACTCACTGGCGGCTACGGCGGCAGCCATGGAAATGGGGGCAGATTTTGCCAGCATTGCCCGCGGGCTGGCCTCATTTGCCGGTGCCCGCCGCCGCTTTGAGACCAAGTATCTTTCCAAGGATTACCGCATTGTGGATGACTACGGCCACCACCCCACGGAGATTGCCGCCACGGTGCAGACAGCCAAGAGCCTGAACCCGGAGCGCCTGGTCATCTTCTTCCAGCCGCACCGCTACACCCGCACCAAGCTGCTGCGCGATGATTTCGGCAAGGTGCTGCAGGGTGTGGACAAGCTCTTTGTGGCAGATGTGTACCCGGCGAGCGAACTGCCGATTCCCGGTATCTCGGGGCAGACGATTGTGGATGCCGTGCAGGAACAAGGCCCGGCAGATGCCTGTTTCCTGCCGGATATGCCCACGGCCCACTACGTGGTGGGCAACCAGCTCAAACCCGGCGATTTGTTCCTGACCCTGGGGGCAGGCAATGTGCATGAAGCAGGCACCCGGATTGCCAAGGACCTGCGCGTGCTCACCGAGATGCAGCAGGAATGCGGCAAGGATATCCCGGCCCGCCTGTATGAACCCATGCGCAAGCACACCACCCTGGCCGTGGGCGGTGTGGCGCAGTACTGGATTGAACCCTCCTCCATCCAGGCCATGCAGGATGTGGTCAACTTCTTCAAGGACCGCAATATCCCCGTGCATGTGGTTGGACGCGGCTCGAATCTCGTGGTCCGCGAAGGCGGTATCCGCGGGGCAGTCATCCACCCCTGCGGTGGTGATTTCGATAAGCTGGAGCTCGCCAACCCGACCACCATCGTGGCCGGTGCCGGGGTCAAGCTCAAGAAGCTGGCAGCCTTTGCTGCAAAGAACGGAATTTCCGGATTTGAGTGGATGGATGGAATCCCCGGCTGCGTGGGCGGAAGCCTGCGCATGAATGCCGGCTGCATGGGTGGCGATATGTGGCAGGTATTCTGCTCTGCCACCGCGCTGGATGAAAACGGCGATGAGGTCGAATTCACCAAGGAGAGCATGGTGCCGGCCCTCTACCGCAGCATCCCCGAGTTTGAGCACAACATGGTAGTGCAGGCCACCTTCTGCGGGACTCCGGGTGATGCCGCTGCCATCGAAGCCGCCATGGTGGATTTCCGCACGCGCCGCAAGAATACCCAGCCGCAGGAGCCCAGCGCCGGCTGCACATTCCGCAATCCGGAATCCATACCCGCCGGCAAGCTGATTGATGAACTGGGGCTGAAGGGCTTCAGTATAGGCGGCGCGCAGGTTTCCACCAAGCATGCCAACTTCATCATCAACACCGGTGAAGCCAAGGCTACCGACGTGACCGAACTGATCAACCACATCGAACGTGTTGCGAAGAAGGAACGCAACATCATCCTACAAGAAGAGGTCCAGGTCATCGGCGACCGCGAACCCCAATTCTGATAGACCCGTTTTTCCACACCATGAAGGAACTCAAAAAGGATACAAAGATTGCCCTGCTGATGGGGGGTCCCGGCTCGGAGCGCGACGTTTCCATCGCCTCTGCCAGCGGAGTGCTGGAAGCTCTGCGCAACGAGGGATTCACCCAGGTAACCCCCGTGCTGGTCGATAGTGAGCGCCCGGCCATCCCCGAAGGAACAGAGCTCTGCTACAACATGATTCACGGCACCTACGGTGAGGACGGCGGGCTCCAGTCCTATCTGGAGGAGCTCGGGCTTCCCTACACCGGGGCTGGCTCTGCCACCAGCCGCAACTGCTTCGACAAGGTACTCACCAAGAAATTCTTCATTGATGGAGGCGTACCCACCCCGAAGAGTGAAACACTCACGGCCGGGCAACTGCCCACCCTTCCCGTCCCCTGTGTCATCAAGCCTCCGTGTGAGGGGTCATCCGTGGGGGTACACATTGTGTACGATGCCGCAGAGCTTCCTGCCGCCATGGAAGATGCCGCCCGCTATGGCAAGGAAATCCTGGTGGAAGAATACATCAAAGGCAAGGAGCTCACCGTTGCAATCTTCAACGGGGAAGCCCTGCCCGTGGTGCATATCTGCCCCCGCAGCGGTTTCTACGATATGAATAACAAGTACCCCTCCATGTACGGCGGTGTGGGGTCTGACTACATCTGCCCGGCAGATATCAGCCCGGAGGAAACCCAGGCGGTGCAGGAAGCAGCAGTGGCAGCCTACAAGGCACTCAACGTAGAAATCTACGGTCGAGTGGATGTGCTGCTTACCGATGACGGGAAACCCTACGTGCTGGAAATCAACACCATTCCCGGCATGACCAACGCCTCCCTCTTCCCCAAGGCGGCGGCGGCGGCCGGCATTTCCTACGGGGAACTTTGCACCCGCATAGCGGAGGCCTCCCTGAACCAGCCGCGCGGTTAATACCGCCCCCTGCCCGCGCCGCCGCATGAGAAAACGCCACAACCAGTACAGGACGCACCGCGATGCCTCGCACCAGGCATCTGCCAACGTGCGTCTGCTGGAGGCGGCGCTTTCCCTCAAAGACCGGCTGTTCAGCCTGCTTGCCCTGCGGCGAGGCCTGCGTCGGCTGCGCCGCTGGGTACTCATCATGCTCATCATCCTGCCGCTGCTTGCGGGTATTTTCTGGGGCGGCAAGACGGCGGTTGAAAAGGCATACAGCCTCAGCATTGATAAAATCACCTTCGATGCCCGGCAGAAGCTCATCTCCAAAGAGCAGGCGCTCCGCATGCTCGGAATTGAAAACTCCATCAACATGGCTGCACTCGACACGACGGCCATGAAGAAGAAGCTGGAGGAAAACCCCTGCATCGAATCTGCCCTCATCCGCGCCGAACTGCCCGATACGCTCCATATCGAAATCAACGAGCGCATCCCCGTGGTCTACGTGGAGCAGGAAAGCGGCACCGATACCGGCAACCGCATCCGCTTCTTCATGGACCCGAACGGCAAGCTCTTCCCGGTCATACCCGAATACCACAGGAATTTCATGGGGGCGCCTGTCTGGTACCTCCACCCGGGGGATGTCGCCCGCTTCAGCTCAGGTGAGATCATCAGCGAAGAACGCCGCCGCCCGATTGTGGAGCTCGTGGCCGCTGCCAACCATTACTCGCTCGTGGAAATTCCTGCCATCCGCGAAATCTTCCGCCCCAAGGAATGGAAAATCATCATCACGCTCGAAAACGGGGCCGAGGTACTCATGCAGGTGTACGATATCAAGGGGCAGATGGAGCGTCTCGCGATGATTCTTGAGCACTGCCGGGCCACCCACCGCAGGCCGCGCAGTATCAACGTGGTGCCAAAAATCAACCCCACGGTCATCTACGCTGACGGCGGAAAATAAGGGAGACTCCATTGATACCATGGCAGAATCACCCGAAATACCCTTCTTTGCAGAAAGTGTGGCCGCGGGGTTCCCTTCTCCTGCGGTGGGCGAGCTCAACGGTACCCTCGACTTGAACCAGCTCTGTGTGCGCCACCCCGCGGCAACCTATTTCGTGCGGGCCAGGGGCGACAGCATGGTGGATGCCGGTATCGAGGACGGCGATATCCTCGTGGTTGACCGAAGCGTTTCTGCCACCAGCGGCTCCATCATCATCGCAGCCCTCGAAGGCGAATTCACCGTCAAACGCCTGCATATGCAAGGTAGCGATATCCAGCTGCTCCCCGAAAACCCGGCCTATTCGCCCATCCGCATCACTCCGGGGTCTGGTGCGGAGTTCTTCGGGGTCGTCACCTTTGTCATCAAGAAGCTCCACAGCCCCCGCTAAGACCTTCCTTATTAAGAATTGTTCTAAAAAAGTTGCAACATGCACAAGTCTGCGCTTGCCTTGGCCGGGGAAATCGTATACAATACCGTTGTGGCAGGGAATAAGATTCCGCCACAGACAATCAACAACGCAAGCCACAAAGAATCACGACGATGATCAAGGTAGCAATCGTAGGATACGGGAATATCGGTAAGTACTCAGTCGATGCACTGCGCGCTGCACCGGATATGGAGTTAGCAGGCATCGTGCGCCGCGCCGGCAGCGCGCCCGTACACGGGATTAAAACGGTGACCGATATCGATGAACTCGGCCAGGTGGATGTAGCTCTGCTCTGCACCCCGACCCGCAGCGTGGAAGAGGCAGCCTTGCCCCTGCTGGCCAAAGGAATCAACACCGTGGACAGCTACGATATCCACGGCGGCATTGTTGATCTGCGGCGTTCGCTCGGCAAACAGGCCCGGGACAACAAGGCAGTCTCCGTCATCTCTGCCGGGTGGGACCCCGGCTCAGACTCCGTGATGCGCACCATGATGCTGGCCATGGCCCCCAAGGGTATCACCTACACAAACTTCGGCCCCGGCATGAGCATGGGTCACAGCGTGGTAGCCCGCTCCAAGGCAGGCGTGAAGGATGCCCTCTCGCTCACCATCCCGACCGGCTCCGGCGTGCACCGCCGCATGGTCTACGTGCAGCTTGAAGAAGGAGCCAGCCTTGCCGAAGTGGAAGCCGCCATCAAGGCCGATGATTACTTCTGCCACGATGAGACACACGTCAAGCAGGTACCGGATATCGATACGCTCAAGGACATGGGGCACGGCGTATACATGGAACGCAAGGGAGTATCCGGCACCACGCAGAATCAGATTTTCAAGTTTGAGATGCGTATCAACAACCCCGCGCTGACCGCCCAGGTCATGGTGTGCGCAGCGCGTGCCAGCATGCGCCTGGCACCGGGTTGCTACACGCTGCCGGAAATCCCGCCCATGGATTTCTGCCCCGGCGACCGCGAAGCACTCATCGCCCAGCTGGTGTAAGCAAGCACCAGCACCACCATATTGCAACAACCGGGGCAGTTTCACCTGCCCCGGTTCTTCTTTTGCTGAGCCATCATCACCAAATGATGGTTCATCATGGTTTTGAACGATTTCCCGGTGCAGAAAAAAGTTCACTCACCAAGGCTGACAGCGGGCAGAAACAGTAAGACATAACGATTGCCATGAGGCTCGTACGGCAAATTCTGTTCCGGAGCCCCCAGCAGGCATGCAGCCACGAATCCCCGCAATCCCGCCCCGCTGGTACATGGGCCATGAACATGGCAGCCCCATACAAGCAGACGGCAGACAGGATAGATAGTAAAAAATAAGAACGGCTATTAAAATAACAACTATCCCGGGCAATTCCGGTTATTTTGCTTGCCAAGTGAGGTTGAAACAGGTAGAATAGTGCGCCCGCCGTTGGCGGCCGTTCCCTCGGCCTGATTATTCGCGGAGGGAACACAAGAAACAAAATACATCTACACATTCTTCATATCATGAACGAACTCAAAGGTGCATGCATCATCGGTCAGTCCGGCGGTCCTACCGCTGTGATTAACGCCAGTGTTCTGGGTGCTATCCAGACCGCTCTCAACGCTCCTCAGATCACCCGCGTGCTGGGTGCCGCCAACGGCATCAAGGGCGTGCTGGAAGGTAAGCTTTACGACATGGGTATGGAAGACCCGGTGGAGCTGGAGCTGCTGAAGTTCACCCCCTCTTCTGCCCTGGGCACCTGCCGCTACAAGATGAAGAACCCGGACGTGGATCCGACCGACTACGAGAAGCTGCTGGAGACCTTCAAGAAGTTCGACGTGCGCTACTTCTTCTACAACGGTGGCAATGACTCCATGGATACCTGCAACAAGATTTCCAAGTTCATGGAGAAGAGTGGCTGGGAGTGCCGCGTGATGGGCATTCCGAAGACCATCGACAACGACCTCTTCGGCACTGACCACTGCCCCGGTTACGCCTCTGCCGCCAAGTACATCGCCACTTCCGTGATGGAAGTGAAGCACGATGCCTGCTGCTACGACACGGGCATGGTGACCATCATCGAAGTGATGGGCCGCCACGCCGGCTGGCTGACCGCCGCCGCCGCCCTGGCTACCTACGCTGGTGCAGGCCCCGACCTCATCTACCTGCCCGAGGTTGATTTCGATATGGACACCTTCCTGGCTGACGTGGAGAAGATCTACAACGCCACCGGCAAGTGCCTCGTGGTGGTATCCGAAGGTATCCACGACAAGGATGGCAACTTCATCTCCGAAGCCAAGACAAACAGCAACGACGGTTTCGGCCACGCCCAGCTCGGCGGCCTTGCCAACAAGCTTGCTGAAATCGTGCGCGGCCGTATCGCCAGCGCCAAGGTGCGCGCCATCGAGCCCTCCCTGCTGCAGCGCTGCGCCACGCACCTGGGCTCTGCCACCGATGCCCACGAGGCATACCTCGCCGGCAAGACCGCCGTGGAGGCTGCCGTGGCTGGTGATACCGACAAGATGCCCGCTTTCGAGCGCGCCACCGATGAAGAAGGCAACTACAAGTGCGAGATGAAGCTTCTGCCCCTCGCCAGCGTGGCCAACTTCGAACGCAAGGTTCCCCGCGAGTGGATCAACGCCGCCGGCAACAACGTCGAGATGGCATTCGTGGACTATGCCCTGCCCCTCATCCAGGGTGCTACCGGCATGAAGACCGCCGAATCCCTGCCCCGCTTTGCCCGCCTGCGCAAGATTCTTGCCCAGCCCTGCTGCAAGTAAAAGAAGAATCTATTCGACTCAATTTCAAGGAGCTGCCTTTCGGCAGCTCCTTTTTTATGCGTCTGCTAAACTAATGTTTTCTGAAATATTATCGAACATTTAGTAAATTAGATTGTCTGAATTATCAAGATGTGGCAGTATAGGCGCATCCGGTACATAACCCGGTAGTAAACTAAAATGACCCAACGCAACATTACCCGATACACATATGAGACCACCTCATTCCAGGGGTGGAGACTGAGCATCTGCCGCAAGTGGAACCAGTTCACGAAGTACTTTTCCGACCGGCAGTACGGCAGCGAAGAAGCAGCCTTCCAGGCCGCAGTCGAGATGCGCGACCGCATCTTCGATGCCTTGAAGCGCACCCCGGAAGACCCGCGCGGCGTGTTCGAACGCTTCAAGAACGGGATAGAGGAAGAGCCGGCCATGCAGACAGCAGCAGCCTCTAAATAAAGAGCTCAAAGTCAGAACCCTTTTTCATACCCCCGCTGAACAAGCGGGGGTTTTTCTTCTCCCAGCCCGCTCAGATACCGGCCTGATTGCGGGCATCCTGCTCAGCCTTGGTGGGGGTGCGGGGAATTTCCTCGACATCCCAGACGTGGTCCTCGCGCATCACCTCATCCACCGCTTCGCGCTGCTTACCCTTCTTCTCATGGTTGACACAGCAGGATGAAAGAGCTTCGGAATAAGCATCAAAATGATACCACTCGCGAGGGTTGACACGCACGATGGTCCAGGCCTGCTGGCCGTGGGCATCGCGTCCATAAACGATTTTGCTCGGTATATCGGCCTCCGTAAAAATGACATGCATCAGCTGCGCAATTCCCGGATTGGCCACATAGCCGCGATCCCGCTTGGGAAATTCATCGAGCACCGTACTGACCGAATTTGCGGAATAGCCGCGCATAGGGCCCTTACTCCGGCAGTCTGTGCACGATGAGCAGGCGCCAGAGCAGATTAAGTGGCCCTGCAAGTAGTCTGCATTGGCGCGATCGCTCCGCGCATCCAGAAGCTTGGCGCTCCACTTCTTGCAGAACAGAAGGACATCTGCATCACGCTTGCTGAACTTGTGCGCCGGCACTTTGCCACGCATGCCAGCCAGATAGCGGGCCTCGGGCAGGTAGACGATATCCAGAGTGATGGTGTGCTCCACCTCATTGAAAATAGCGTTGTAAGATTCCGCATAGAGGTTGATATCGGACAAGCCGACAATTTCGCGCATGCGCCAGCCTTCCACGCTATCCTTGCAGTGCACAACCAGGCGCGGTCCCTCCAGCGTCTCGTGAAATTTGGCAAGAGCCGCGTTGAGCTCGAGTTCGCTGGTCACATCCTTAGCAGAGCCGGGTTCCCTGCGTTTCCGGGAAACCCGCGGAGCATACTTGCTCCAACGCATCGGTACATCCTCGGGCGTGAACTTCTTGTCGCGCGCCAGTTTCTGGCTCTTGATCTGGTGCTCGTAATCCTTGTAGGTCTTATCCGGGTCGAGCTGGAACTTATCCTCGGCTTTCAGCTCCCGGCGCACATCCAGGCCGAGCGTGCTGGCAATTTCCTCCAGTCTGCCGCCAGTCTGTTTCACATACATGTTGTACAGGTGGGAGGGAATCACCTCTTCCTCGCGCGGGAGAGTATACCCGCTCCGGCCCACCACCCAGCTACGGCGCATGAAATTACGCATCGAGTGGTGCCAGGGATTGATCTGGGGAGTACTGGTATACAGCCCTGCATTTTCCCAATCGTGGTCGGCATCGGCCTCAGCATCAGTCAGCAGGAAGTAGTTATACATACGGAGCGGATCAGATGACACAGGGTCATCCCAGGTGACATCCAGGTGATACCACTCGTCATTGAGCTCCACCAGGTTCCACACGTGATTCATCGACTTCGTGCCGCATACCCTGCGGCAATCAATTTTCACCATGTGCAGCAAGAGCTGCGTGGCAGCGGCATACGCCACGCAGGATCCCTCCCCCTTCAGCAGCAGGTCCACAGGATTGTGCTTACCCTGCATATAGATGGAAGTATCGATGAGGGCATCGTGAATCTTCTTCACTTTCAGGGCATTGGGCATATCGCGGCTGATATTTTCCGAAATCCACCAGGCGCAGACCTCCAAGGCCTCCTTTTCGTTGTCCTCCAGCTGCTTCTCCATCATCGGGTTCCGGAAAGCCGCCAGGATGCGGGACTCCGGGTTGTACTCTGCATTCAGGTAGTAATCACCGGTGCGGACCTCCAGGGTAAACTGACCGTAGATACTGGTATTGAGGCGGCGCAACCACTGGCGAATATCGCGAGGAAGCACACCGCAACCGATATCGAGCTTGCGGCGCTTCTTCAAATGATAGGCCATATCATAAATAAGGCGCTGCAAATCCTCCAGCGTATTCACTTCGCGCGGTTCCTCCTTCTGCGCAAGAAACCAGCGTCCCGGGCCGGAACGCACCGGCCCCAGGTAAAGCTGGTCCACATCGTTGAGCGGATCCCAGGCGGGCGATTCTCCCGGAGCGTATCCGGTGATGATTCGAGCGCGCCTCAGCGTGTCGCTGGAGCCAGCCGCAGGCATCCCCGCCAGCACCCAGGCAGCAACACAGCTTATGATAATCCGACACAGCATCTTCGCAGCCTCTCCATATCAGCGCCCGAAATTAAACGGAGAAAGTTTCCTGCCCCCCTCCTTTTCCTCCCTGGTCGGGGTGGGGGGAATCTCCTCGCGATCCCACGCGTGATTCTCCTTCATTTCATCATCGCGGCGGAGGCAATACTTGAACTCATGCTCCCCCTTGTGATTCTCCAGGTCATCGGCCGCCGAGTTGGCGTGGTACCACTCGCGTTTGTTCACCCGCACCAGGTTCCAGGCCTGGTCAGCGCAACCGCAGCTTGTCTTCAGCCGGCCATGCACCATGATGCAGGGGATATCCATCATATTGAGCACCACATACATAGCCTCAGCATAACCCAGGCTGAGGCTTTTGTGGCTATTGGTCATCTCGCAAAGCGCAGAGGGCTCATCCGTCAACTCAGCATGCAGCAGCATCTCCTGGTGAATCTTCTTCACCTGGGCTCGCTTGCGCTTGATGAGGGACTGCTGACTATCGATCCACTGCTTGCACTGGGCCAGGGCCTTTTTCTCGGCGCTGGTGAGCTTCTTCACCGCATCCTCATTCAACGCAGCTGTCAGTACCCGCACATGCGGCCAGTATTCGATATCGAGGGTGATGGTGCTCTTCCGCTCATCGTAAATGGCGTTGTACTTCCTGGCATAGACGTTGATATCGGACTTACCGACAATTTCGCGCAATTTCCAGCCATCCATCTTATCCTTGCATTTGATGAGCAGTCGCGGACCGGCCAGTTCATTGGCATAAGCCTCCAGCACTTCATTGAAATCGCGGTAATCCTCCACCGCATCCTTGCCTCCGGAGCCCTTCTTCATGCGGGCAAACTTAGGCTTGTACTTCAGCCAATGTTTGGCCACATCGGCGGGGTCACCCCCCTCCCCCATACGCAGAGCTTCTTCTGCCCTGGCCTTGCGCTGCACATCGATACCGAGCATACCGGCAAACTGTTCGCCACGCCCGGCCGCTTCCTTGAGGTACATGTTGTACATCGACTGCGTGACCGATTCCTCCTCCCTGGGCAGAGAATAGCCCTGACTACCAGCCACCCAGCTGCGGCGCATATCGTTGCGAACCGGGAAATGCCAGGGGTTCACCTCAGGCGTGGCGGGGTAGTAATCGGGATTGACCCAATCGTGGTCAGCGTCCATTTCCACATCGGTGAGGAGGTAGTAATTGTACATGCGCATATCGGAGCCGCCAGAGGGGTCATCCCAGGTGACATCCAGGTGGTACCACTCGTCATTGAGCTCCACCAGGTTCCACACGTGGTTCATCTTCTCGGTTCCATACACCCGGCGGCAGTCAATCTTGAGCATGTGCAGGAGCAACTGGGTAGCCGAAGTATAGGCCGAGCACACGCCCTTGCCCTCCAGCACAATCTCA
The DNA here is from genome assembly GCA_017517805.1 of Akkermansia sp. GTDB lineage: Bacteria > Verrucomicrobiota > Verrucomicrobiia > Verrucomicrobiales > Akkermansiaceae > Akkermansia. Next base: position 40,752 of record JAFWYD010000077.1, on the reverse strand, counting down.
GCCGTGCTGTGGCAGCCTTTGGTGTATTTCGAATTATCGACCAGCGCATCATGCACTTTTTTCAGTTTCAATCCATTGGGCATACCAACCGTGATATTGTCCGCGATCCATTCGGCGCAGGTATTGAGCACCTTCCTCTCCTTATCATCGAGAGCACCCTCCGTCTGGGCATAGCGGAAAGCGGCGAGGATTCGGGCCTCGGTATTGTATGTAGCCTTGAGGATGAGATCCCCGCTATCCTCATCCTCCTCCAGCACATATTCGCCATACAAACTGGTGTTGATGCGGTTGAGCCACTTGCGGATGACCTTGGGAGTCACGCCGCAGCTCAGTTTCAGCACGTGCGAGGGCGTGAGGCGCATCGATTCCACATAAATCAGATGCTTCAAATCATCTTCACTACCGATGGTCTCAGGTACCTTGAGCGCATCGCAGTCAATCTCGATGAAAAACTTGGCAGGTTTACTCTCCACCGGGCCTACGTACTGGCGGTCATCCTCATTCATGGGGTCCCACTCCGGAAGGGTCTGCTTCTCCATACAGGAACCCCGGAAGAAATGGCCGGTGATACCACGCGCCATTTTAAGGCTATCACCATCCTTCAGCTCAGCAGATGACCAGCTGCCCAGCACCATGGGCAAGGCTGAACAGACCAGAAAGGCAAAACGGAGACACTTCATCATGTAACTTTATTGAGCAGGAGTAAAACGAATGAGGGTATGAACCTGATCATCACGCGTCGTCATAACCCCCTCAACCATCTGCAGAGATGCAGAAATTTCCTTGATGCTGGCAGCACTCTGCTGCAAATCCTTCGATGCAGAAACTCTGGCAGCATCATCGAGCGCGGTAGCGAGCGCAGGCAGGTTCAGCGAAAAGAGCGCACCACCACTCACCTGAACCGGCGGCTGGGAAGAGCTGAGCGGAAGCCCCTGCTCATCACTGGTAAACAGGATGCACCGCTCACCAGTCTGCACCTCGATGGGACACGATGCCGGAGAATCAGCCTGAGTCAGCGTCTGGACTGATTGCCGGAATTGCTCCACCCCGGTGCGAATCGCAGCCGGGTCGGCCACATCGGCTCGAATAGAAAACGATACCGGCACCCCAGGCGTGGCAGAAGAGCCTTTCCCCCTCAGCAGCACAGAAACGCTACCGCCCTCTGCCAGACGGGCCGAGTTCAATGCTGCAACGGCCTTATCTGCCACCGGACGCAACTGCTGCAACTCGGCAAGTTCTGCAGCCCGGGTGGCAGCGTGCTCCGCAGTCAGGGTATCCAGGTACGCCTGCTGCACCAGCTGCACATTATTCATCAGAGCCGGGAAATCAACCTGGGGCATTCCCTTCACTCCTGTGGATTCGGCAAAAATCGCCGTATCGGGATTCCGGAGCTCCTGGAGCTGGCTGAATGACCCCGCCTCAAAAGCATGACCACAGGCATCGCCACTCATGCGCAGATAATAGGCAGAATCCTGCTTCCAGGCAACAAAGCGCTCTGCCGTATCCTTTCGGGGCACCAGGGCCGCCACCTGCGACAGCATCTGCTCAATGGCCGCCACCGCAGGTGCCATGGAAGCGCGCGCACCTACCAAGCGGGAAAAGATAAGAGCCAAATCGCGGGGCACTGCGTAGTAGGGAATCATGTTCAACTCGTCGCGCAGATTCACCGCAGCGGGACTGCTATACCCCAGCACCATTGGCTCGCGCACGAGCTCCGCATCAAACTCCTGCATGCGGGCAGTCGCCAGCACCGAATCTGCCAGAGCCGGCATCGGGGGAATCTCATCCGGATTGCTGCACAACGTCACCACCAGGTAATTCCCCTGCACCTGGGCCAGCAGGTACAAGTTGACCTTCTTGAGATTTTCCTTAATTTGCGATTCATGCTCAGGGGCAAGCTCCAGCTCATCCAAATCCAGCTTATCACCACGCAGGCAAAAGCCGCGGCACGCACCATGCGCCACCAGCGATACCGGGCCATCCGGCTCCACCGGGGCCATGAGCGGCAGCACCGAAAGCTGATGCAGCAGATTCTGCCCACCGGGCTTGCAGGAAAGCACCAGCTGAATCGGAGCAAGATGAAAATCGCGTGTGGCCTGCACCAGAGTCTCACCCAGTTTCTGCTCCTGCTCACGCCCATGGGCCACAATCGCCAAAGCTGCATCCGGGGCAGCCTTGCTGCTCCACTCCTCCATCCAATCAGAAAAAGACAGCATCGACACCTGCCACAGAGGCAGCAATCGCTGCAGATCCTGCACCGCCGCCTGGCTCATCCCCATGGCAAAGCCATCGAGCTCGGTCACCATGGCCGCCGCCATCTGGCCTGCGTCCGAATCAGCCCCCTGCACACTCCGGGCCATCTGCCCCAACCCGGCAAGGGCAAAGAAGGAATCCGTATCCGCAGGTAGAGCCGCAAGAGCCGAAAAACGGGCAGCCCGCTGATCCGGAGTCAGCGCCGCAGTCTGGGGCGACTGAATCTGCTCCAGCATCTGCAGCAGCGGCTGAGCATAGGCAACAGTCCCCAGCGTGCAGCTTGCAGCCAAGGCCATAAGAGCGTGTTTCATCATGTGCTCTATTGTATCGCCCGGCTGGTGATATGTAAAGCAAATAGGGCTGTCGCGTTCCATTATTTCGGCGAGGCAGATGCGACTGCCGGGAATACACAGCAAAGAAGCCTGCAATGCAGCATTGCAGGCTTCTCTTGTTTCCCTGAATCAAAGGAAACAGATATTACTTCTCGCAGTAGGTGCGCACAGCAGCAGCGATGCGGGCAGAAACAGCCTCGGGCTCGCCTTCCTCAGTCACGTCAATCTGCACCACCTTACCCTGGGCGCGGTAGTGCTCCACCACGGGTACAGTCAGAGTCTCGTAGTCCTTGCGGCGCTTGGCAAAGGCCTCGGGGTTATCATCGGAACGCACAATCATGGCACCACCGCACTTCGGGCAGATTTCCTCGCCATTGCGGGTAGTCTCGCCGCAAGCGGGGCAAGCCTTGCGCTTGAGCATGCGGGCTTCGATGAGCTCGGCAGAAACATTGAGGTACACCACGATGTCCACACCCAGGCCCATGGCGGTCAGGTTGGCATCGAGCGTCTCAGCCTGGGAAACGGTGCGGGGATAGCCATCGAGCAGGCAACCGCAATCCTTGTTCTCACCCAGCCACTTGGCAACAATGCCGTTCACCACCTCATCGGGCACGAACATGGCGGCATCCATATACTTCTTGGCTTCCAGCCCCAGCTCAGAGCCGGCGGCAATCTCAGCGCGCAGCAGGGCACCGGTGCTCAGGGGCTTCAGGCCATAGGTCTCAGACAGGAATGAGGACTGCGTGCCCTTGCCGGAAGCAGGAGCACCCACGAGTACGAATCGCTTGAGCGTTTTCATAAGTATTTATTCAGAGAATGTTTCAGCAGCACAGGCTGCCAGTCGGGGTTATTATGCCTGATTTAAGGTGAAATGCAAGCTTAAAATCAGGACTGGAGGCAGAGCGCTTCCTCTGCCAGGAGCTTGCAACCGCGTAAATCGAGCTTGCCCGTGGGCAGCACCGGGATAGCCTCCACCGGCACCAGGTATTTCGGAGTCCAGAGAGTCGGCACCGCCATATCGGCCAGCGCGCCGCGGATGGAGGAAAGAATCTCCTTTTCCTCAGAGCTGCGCTGGTGCTCCGGCATAGACGAAAGAAGAACCAGGGCTTCGCCCTTCTGCGAATCGCTCACCGAAGCAATGGCAATCTGCACCGTCTCGGATTCCTGCAAGCCGAACACCTCGGCAAGAGCAGCCTCCACCCCTTCGTGCGGAACCATCTCGCCACCAATCTTGGAGAAGCGGGATAAACGCCCGCCCAGAGTCAGGAAGCCGTTGAGGTCCATCTGCCCGATATCACCGGTCTTGAACCAGCCATTGTGGAAGATTTCCTTGTTAAGCTCCGGGCGCCCGATGTAGCCGCTGAACACATTGGCTCCCTTGAACCAGATCATCCCGCGCTCGGTAAGGGGCAGCTCCCGGGTATCATCATCCACATCGGTGATGCGGATAGCAATGCCGGGAAGCATGGCCCCGATACTGGGCCGCACCGTGCCCGGCACATAGTAGCGGGTTCCTTCCACCGGCTCTGCATCGGGCATATTGGCCCCAATCACAGGGGCAGTCTCAGTCAGGCCGTATCCCTCCAGCGGTTTCACCCCGCATTTTTCCATGAACTCGCGCTCCAGGTCAGGCTGCAGTTTTTCCGCTCCCAGCACAAAGTAGCGCACGCTTCTGAAGGTATCGGCCTCAGCCCTGCGGAGCATTGCGCGTCCGAAAGTCGGGGTCGCGCAGACCAGGGTAAGCTGGTGCTTGACAATCAATTCATTGAGCGTACGAGCATCTGTCGGGTTCGGGTACGAACACACCACACAGCCCGAGAGGATGGGCAGAATCATGGTCACCGTCATACCGAAGCTGTGGAAAATCGGCAGGCTTGCCAGGAAGCGGCAGTTGGTCAGGTCCAGACGGCAGGCGCACTGGGCCGTATTAGCCAGCACCATGCGGTGGGTGAGCACCACGCCTTTCGGCTCGCCGCTGGAACCGGAGGTAAAGAGAATCACCGACTCATCGTCACCCTTGCGGGCATCGGTACTGTACATATTGCAGATGACGGAGGCAGGCAGCATCTTGGCCATCAGCACATGGGAGGCGAGCGTCAGTTTCGAAGTCTTCTGCAGCAGGTCCTCCACGAGGATGAGCTGCTCCACAGGGGGCCAGGGGAACTGCGGCAGTTTCTGCATGAACTTGCGCGCAGTAATAAAGGTCGTGAGCCCGGCCTGACGCACCGTGCTTTCAAATGCAGCCGCAGAAGTGGCGTAGTTAATCATCACCGGTGTCACCCCGGCCAGAAGGCAGCTCAACGTGGCAATCACGCCGCCGGCACCAGGGGGAAGAATCACCCCAATACGCTTATCCGGTCGCTTGCGGAGCATCTTGGCCACCGCCATGCTCACCCCGAGAGCCTTGAAATTCGGCAGCACACTCCCCGACATGCCATCGATGACCTCCACCGTGGGATAAGCCTTCATCGCCTTCACGAGATTCGTGGTCAACGAGGTCTCCAGCATCGGCTGTGCAGAGAACACCTCAGCGCCTTTCTCCAGCCACGCTGCCATCAGGCGCTCACCAGTCTGCGGGCCGGCAGCCAGTTTGGGCAGCACGCAGAATTCCTCATGGCACCCGGTATCCGGGCGCTCGCGATACAGAGTCTTGATTGTATCGCCATAATACCCCAGGAAAAGCGGAATCGGGGCAATGTGCAAGCGCCCCACATGCCTCAGGAAGGGCGAGGGCACATCGCTATACGTGCCGCGGATATTTGCGACCTTGCCAGGCAGGAACACCACACTCACCCCGGCATTCAGCTGAGTGAGAATCTGCTCTCGCACATCGCGCGGGGTCGTGTTGCGGAAATCAAAGTATTCGAAGCGAGCCCCCATTGCCCGCAGCGCATCGAGCATCTCCTGAGCCGGAGAAAACGATGGGTCCACCAGGTAGCAGAGCTGTCCCCCCAGCATATCGTACAATGCCTTGCCAGCAGCAATGCTGAAGCGGTTTGGCATATAGAACCCAGGAGTTTCGATATTCTCCTGGCCGTGAATTTTGAGAGCGGTATTCATCATAGTAAAGTTGTCATCAGTAATTCTATCAGTTGTTCTCCTTCAACGCCTGGGCAGCCGGGGCAAAGCCTGCAGCAGCAGCGGCCTCGAGCAGGCGGCGGCCTTCTTCTGCATCCTGCTCCACCCCCAGTCCCCCGCGGTAGCAGCAGCCCAGCGTATACTGGGCCTCGGGCAGTCCCTGGTCAGCTGCGGTGCGGCACCAGCGGATGAACTCCTGGCGGTTGATAGCCATACCCTGCCCCAATGCATACTGGCGGGCCAGGTTGAACTGCGCCACAGCATCGCCCGCCTCAGCCTTGGGCAGCAAGGCCGCAGCTTCCTCATTCAATGCGGGCAGCTCAGGCTGAGGTTCAGGCTCAGCCACCGGCTCGGCCGGTGCAGGCGCAGGCACAGGCTCTGCAGGAGCTGCAGGCTCTGCCACTACCGGGGTCGGCACAGGCGCGGGAACAGGTTCGGAAACTGGTGCAGGCTGAGGCTCTGTCTCGCTGGGAAAAAAAGCCTTCACCCACTCTGCACAATCTGCGCAGCATTTCTCTGTTGCGGCGCAGGCTGGCACTCCGTAACTCTGCCAGCCATTCACCACGGCAGAACGCACCGGGGTGCACCAGTACACCACAGCTGCTCCACCAACCAACAACAATAGCAAAACAATCGCAATAATCTTCTTCATACCCGGATTTGTCCCTCATCTTACTACCGCGATACCCTCATGTAAAGCAAATAACGCGTCCGCGCCACGTTCTCCCCCATCGCTGCATGCACAGCAAATTATTTCGCTTTTCCTAAGCTTCCGCTTGATATTCGCGCGCGTGTCTGGTATAATGCAGTCAATCCATGAGCAAAGACATCACCCCCGTATACCTGCAGGAAAACCCGAGTCTCATCCAGAAGATGTTCGGGGATTACTATCTGGAATACGCCTCGTATGTGATTCTGGAACGAGCCGTACCGCATATCATCGATGGTCTTAAGCCCGTGCAGCGTCGCATCCTGCACTCCATGGAGCGCATGGATGACGGGCGCTACAACAAGGTGGCCAATATCGTGGGCGACACGATGAAGTACCACCCGCATGGTGACGCCTCTATCGGCAGCGCCCTGGTCACGCTGGGGCAGAAGGGGCTGCTCATTGACCCGCAGGGAAACTGGGGCAACATCCTCACCGGAGACGCAGCAGCAGCTCCGCGATACATCGAAGCCCGTCTCTCTGCCTTTGCCAAGGAAGTAGTCTACAGCCCGAAAGTGACCGAATGGAAGCTCAGCTACGATGGCCGCAACAAGGAACCAGTAGCCCTGCCAGTCAAGTTCCCGCTTCTGCTGGCCCAGGGGGCGCTGGGTATTGCGGTCGGCATGAACTGCCTGATACTGCCGCACAATTTCAATGAGTTGATAGAAGCCGCCATCCATTACCTGCGCGGTGAGGACTTTGAGCTGTATCCCGACTTTGCCACCGGTGGTCTGCTGGATGTGAGCGGCTACAACGATGGCACCGGCAACAGCCGCCTGCGCTGCCGCGCCCGCCTCGACACGAGCAGCAAGAAACTCATCCGCATCACCGAAATCCCCTATGGCACCACCACGGAATCCGTCATCCAGAGCATTGAGAATGCCATGGAGAAAGGAAAGCTGAAGGTGGCCAGAATTGAGGATAATACAGCCGCCACCGCAGATATCCTCATCCACCTGCAGAGCGGGCAGGATGTCGAAAAGACCTGCAATGCGCTCTATGCCTTCACGGAATGCCAGGTAAGCATCTCGCCCAAGGCGGTGGTGATTGTGGACCGCAAGCCCGTGTTCATGGGCGTGAGCGAGATACTCAGAATCAACGTCGACAACACGAAAGACACCCTGCGCCGCGAACTGGAAGTGCAGCTGGCCGAGCTCCAGGAAAGCTGGATGCAGGCCAGTCTGGAAAAAATCTTCATCGAGAACCGCATCTACAAAGTGCTCGAAGAGAGCGAGAGCTGGGAGCAGTCGCTGGCTGAAATCGAAGAGCGCCTCCAGCCCTTCGTGCAGGATTTCATCCGCCCCATCACGCGCGACGACATCATCCGACTCACCGAAATCCGCATCAAAAAGATTGCCAGGTACGAGATTCACGAAGCAGAGGAGCACATCTGCAAGCTGGAAGACGAAATCGACCAATGCCACAGGAACCTGGCCCAGCTGACAAAATATACCATCCGCTGGTTCGAGAAACTGGGCAGGAAATATGGCGAAGCCTGGCCGCGCCGCACCGAGCTCACCACCTTCGATACCGTGACCCGGGCCGTGGCCGCCGTGGAAAACGAGACACTCTACATCGATGAAGAAGGCTTCGCCGGGTACGGCATCAAGAAGGGAGGCGAAGCCATCGACAAATGCTCCACGATGAGTGATATCCTCGTCATCGACAACCAGGGGGTACTCACCGTGCGCCGCGTGCAGGAAAAATTCTACGTAGGCAAGAAGCTACTGCACATCAGCGTGCTGAGACCCGGCGATGACTGGGTGTTCAACATGATTTACCGCGATGGTAAGGAGGGAATCACCTACGCCAAGCGTTTCAGGCTGGGCGGTTTCACCCGCGACAAGGAATACCAGCTCACCCAGGGGACCAAGGGCAGCCGGGTCTTCTTCTTCACCGTCCACAAGACAGAGGAGGAGAGCAGCGCCATGTCGGTCAATGTGTACCTGAAAAACCAGCTGCGCCGCCTGCGCCGTCCCATCCCCTTCGACTTCGGTAAACTCCGCATCAAAGGCCGCAATGTTCTGGGCAACATCGTCACCAAGAACCAGGTGGAGCGAATCGCCCGCATCATCGCAACAGCAGAAAATGCAGACACCCCTGCCCCGGATGCACCGCTTACCGGCCAGGAACAAAGCACCCCGGCAGAAGCCGCAACTGGAAGCAGCATCACACCAGCAGGGGCCGCGGAAGCGATACCACCGGCACCTGCAACCGATCCCGAATCACACGAGCAGATGGGGTTCGATTTCTAAAATGCCCCCGCCCCTGCTCAGGAATGCAGCACAGTGCGGATGGGGAACGGGATGTTGATATTCTCGCGGGCAAAGGCATCCAGAATCGCCTTGGCGAAGGCGAAGCGAGCCTTGTGGTAATCGGTCGTCTTGCACCAGGCTCCGATATGCAGGTTGAGCGATGAATCGCCAAAGCCGGTGAACAAGACCGCCGGGGTGGGCTCTGCAGCAAGCAGGGGCTGCTCATCAATCACCCGCAGCAGCACCGCCCGCACATGCTCGAGGTCGCAGGAGTAATCCACCCCGAGATCAAAATCGCAGCGGCGCAGGATATCACCCGTCATATTGACCACAGGTTCCTTCACAAGGATTTCGCTCGGGATGCGCACCGTTGAATTATCGGCCTGCCGCAGCGTGGCCGAGAGCAGATTGATGCTTTCTACCGTACCGCTCACGCCACCTGCCGAAACATAGTCCCCGAGACGGATACTGCGTTCGCTCATGATGAAGATACCGCTGATGAGGTTGCTGAGCACAGTCTGCGCCGCAAAGCCGATGGCGATACCAGCCACACCGGCAGCCCCCAGCACGCTGATGAGATCAACCCCGACTGCCCGCAGAGCATGCACGACCACAAAGACCCACAGCAGAGTCAGCAGCGTCTTTTCAATCAGGTTTCCCACCTGCCGGGGCAGTTTCCTGTTGATAGGCCGGAACACCCGCTGCGTGATGAAACTGAGAATAATACCAGCAATGAGCGTCAACACGAATACAACCCACCCCTGAGTCATCAGGAAGGTCCACACAGCCCCACCATCTGTCCAATCAACATCTGCCCACTTCTTCATGCCGCGCATTGTAGCACAGTCCGCATTCCCGGAAAAGCAGAAAGTGAGAAACAGATTTGCACGAACAAAGGCACCCGGCCAATCAAACCGGGTGCCTTTGTAACGTACAGATAAACGCGCGAGCTTTACTCAGCGATAGTCACCTTGGCGTTGCGAGCCAGGAGATCGATCACCTTGGAGGTCACCACGCTGAGGCGAATCCCCTGCACTCTGTTCTCCCGGTACATCTTGCGAATAAAGTTCTTGAGGTTCTTTTCCTTGGCCTGCTGAGCCATGTTGGCCATTGCCTCAAGAAGTTCCTGCTCGGTGGCAACGATGTGTTCCTTGCGGGCAATCTCCTGCAAGGCAAAGTAGACGCGCAGGTTACGCTCCGTCTCCTTCATAGCCTCGGCCTTGAGGGCTTCCATATCCTTGGCCACCTCGTAGTTACCGGACTGGATAGCGGCGTACATCTTGCGCTGCACGGTGTTTTCATTCTCGCGCTCCACGAGGTCCTGCGGCAGAGCAAAGCTGAGCTGGTCTGCCAGTTTCTCAGAAATCTGGTCAGCCTTGGCCTCATCGTTGGCGCGAGTCTTGGAGGCCTTCAGGTTGCCGCGCACGATTTCCTTGATTTCATCCATGCTCTTCTCGGGCAGAGCACCAGCGAAAAGCTCAGGAGTAATCTCGGGCACGCGCTTCTCGCGCACTTCCTTCACGGTGCAGGAGAACACAACGTCCTTACCGGCCAGGTCAGAGATGGGGAAATCTTCCTTCATGGTGAGGGTCAGTTCCTTCACATCACCGGCAGAAACGCCCTCCAGGCCCTCGGGAAGGCCAGGCATGAAGGAATCCTCCTCAATGGCCACCCAATGCCCCTCACGGCCTTCCATGAAACCAACAGGCTTGCCGCAGTATTCAGCAGTCGGTTTGCCTTCCACGCTGGTCTTGAAGTCAATAACAACGATATCGCCCTTGGCGGAAGCGCGCTCAACCACCACGTGCTCAGCAGAGGACTCAGCATACTTCTGGAGGGTTTCCTGAACCTCATCATCGCTCACTTCATCGGAGGGGATGCTCACTTCGATACCCATGTACTCGGGCAGATCAAAATCCGGCACAATGGTCATGACAGAGACGAGCTTGTAGGAACCATCAGCCTCCTCCGTGGTGGTGGGGTTGCCGAAGTCGAGCACCTTGAGTTCCGGATTCTGCTCCAGAGCCTGCTCCTGCACATCGGACTTGATGCGGGCATCCAGCTCATCAGCGATACCTTCAGCAAAACGCTTGGCGATTACGCTCTTGGGAGCCTTGCCAGGGCGGAACCCCGGGATACGGGCATTCCTGGCATAGGCATTGATGGCGGCGTCCTTGATAGCGGTCACCTCAGCGGGGCTTGCAATAGCGGTAAGTGTTGCCTGGCAATCACTTGTCTTGTCGATGGTAATATCCATATTGATGCAGTGTTAGAAAATTGTATAAAAAGCGCGCGCATTCTACAACAAATTGCAGGAAAAGGCAAGCGCATAAAAAGACATAAGACAACGAATAATGACACAAGGAACAGGGGCAGCACAAAAAATAGTTCTTTTCGCCTCAGCGGAAGAGCTCATCTACACTTCGAAGACAAGCGGAACCAAACCAATCGGCCGCTCCCAGTCGCCGCCGTTCCTGAACCACCTGCTCGAATGCCGTATTGAGGAGAGGCATTAGCATTTGTTCAAATGTGGAAAGCTTAATCTCCTGCTTCACCAAAGCCTGCCGGGTCCTGAGTGTTGTATTCCATACAGGCAGCAACGCAAGAAGTTCTGCTGCTGCCGCATCTGCCGTCTTCTCATCGCATACTGTACGCAACACCTGCGCCATCTGACGCATAAGCGGAGCCATTATCTGCATATCTGCCATTACTCGCCCGGTGGAGGGGGGAGTATCTGGCACCAAATCAAACATACCATACACAGGCAAAGCCATCATAAACTGCATATGCTGCGATGCTGGCAAGTCAAGAGACTCAGAAAGCAAGCGAATCTGTAAGGTATCAATGCCATATACTTCACGCAGCATGCCCTGCAATGCCTGATTCACCAAGTATTCCTCCCGGCGGGACAACCCTCCCCCTGCCAGGAGTTCCAGATATCGGCAGAAAATATCAGACACCCCCAGCTGACGCGCAAGCCGGGCAGTTGCCGCATTATTTTCTGGCGTAAGTCGGTACCGCTCAGACTTTGCCCGGCTTGTTCGATACACCAGGCACTTCTTGACTGCCCACCGCTCCAGCCCAAGGTGGTGACCAGCTCTCTGGCGTGCCTCCTGCCTGGTCGGGGGCAAGGGAATTCCAGACTCACACAGAGCCAATTGCAACGACTCGCCCTGCACAGCGGCCAGTTCATTCTGCGACGGCAGTTCCCAAGCCACCGAAGGCATGGCAACCGCCATCAGCAGAACTGGTATAGCGCCCCGCATGGCATGAAAGATCAGGCAAACTCGCCCATGTAGAACTTCTTCTTACCACGGCGGATGATGACAATCCCCCCTTCCAGAGCAGCAGCTGGCGTAAGTTCCCAGGTGGCATCCTTCACCACTTCTCCGTTAATGGAGATAGCACCATTGCCGATGAACTCGCGGGCTTCGCGCTTCGAGCTGCATACCCTGGCCGCCACCAGGGCATCTGCCAGCGGGCCGGGGGTCAGACTGACCTGGGGCACATTCTTCATGCCGCTCTTGATATCACGAGCAGACAGGCTCTTGAAGTCGCCGGCAAAAAGTTTCTCACTCACTTCTACCGCGTGTGTAAACTCGGCTTCGCCGTGCAAATCGGTGATGATTTCACGAGCCAGAGCCTTCTGAGCGATGCGCTGCTCGGGGTGCTCATGGTGCCGCGCCTCGATATCCATGATTTCCTCGGGCGACAAGAAGGTGAGGCGCTTCAGATAGGTAATCACGCAGGCATCATCGCTATTGAGCAGGAACTGGTACAGCTCATAGGAAGAAGTCTTTTCCTTATCGAGCCAGAGGGCATTCCCTTCGCTCTTGCCAAACTTGTTGCCCTGGGCATCGGTCACCAGCGGCATGGTAAGGGCGTACACTTCATCGCCAGTTGTCTTGCGGATAAGCTCAATACCGGTGGTGATATTGCCCCACTGGTCGCTACCTGCCACCTGCAGGTCTACCCCGCGTGTCTCATGCAGATGCTTGAAATCGATGGCCTGGATAAGCATGTAGGAGAACTCCGCATAGGAAATACCACTCTCCATCTGGCGACGCACGTGATCCTTGGTGAGCATGTAGCCCACGTTGATGTACTTGCCGTAATCGCGGAAGAAGTCAATGACATTCATGCCGTTAATCCAGTCATAATTATTCACGACTTCAAAGCCGAACACCTTTTCCACCTGGGCGCGCAGCGCTTCGTAGTTGCGGAACACTTCTTCCTTCTGCTGCAGCTCACGCTCCACCGTGCCACGAGGGTCTCCGATGAGCCCGGTAGCCAGCCCCACCAGCAGGATGGGATGATGCCCGTGCTCCTTCATGCGACGGGTGATGAGGAAACTGGAATAGTGACCCAGGTGCAGGCTGTCGGCTGTCGGGTCGGTGCCGATATAGAAGGTGAGGCCGCCCTTGTTGAGCTTCTCAATGAGATCCGGGCTGGAAATCTGGTTCACCAGCCCGCGCCATTCCAGTTCTTCGTAAAAGGTCATGTCGTGGAGCGTTGTTGCGTTGAAGGCCGCATCATACCACGCCCCCAGGATACTGTCAATCCACGCGCATGACAGTCACCCTGCAAATCAACAAAAATTCAGTCCCGCGCTGCCGAGGCAGGCGGGACTGAGTATCAATTACCGGAGTAAATCCGCGCGGGGATTTACTTGTTCATGGCTTCCTCGATGGCAACAGCCACGGAAACCGTAGCACCCACCATGGGGTTGTTGCCCATGCCGATGAGGCCCATCATTTCCACGTGGGCGGGCACGGAGGAGGAACCGGCGAACTGAGCATCGCTGTGCATGCGGCCCAGGGTGTCGGTCATGCCGTAGGAGGCGGGACCGGCAGCCATGTTGTCCGGGTGCAGGGTACGGCCCGTGCCACCACCGGAGGCCACGGAGAAGTACTTCTTGCCAGCCAGGGTGCATTCCTTCTTGTAGGTACCGGCAACCGGGTGCTGGAAGCGGGTCGGGTTGGTGGAGTTACCGGTGATGGAAACGTCCACACCTTCCAGCCACATGATGGCCACGCCTTCGCGCACGTCGTCAGCGCCGTAGCAGTTCACCTTGGAGCGCTCACCGTCGGAGAATGCCTTCTTGCTCACCACTTCCACCTTGCCGGTGGCATAGTCGAACTTGGTCTGGCAGTAGGTGAAACCGTTGATACGGGAGATGATGTAAGCAGCATCCTTACCCAGGCCATTCAGGATGACGCGGAGCGGCTTCTGACGAACCTTGTTGGCGGAGCGGGCGATACCGATGGCACCTTCAGCAGCGGCAAAGGATTCGTGACCCGCCAGGAAGCAGAAGCATTCCGTCTCCTCGCGCAGCAGCATGGCAGCCAGGTTGCCGTGGCCCAGACCCACCTTGCGGTCATCAGCCACAGAGCCGGGGATGCAGAATGCCTGGAGGCCTTCGCCGATAGCTTCAGCAGCGTCGGCAGCCTTGGTGCAACCCTTCTTGATGGCGATAGCGGCACCTACGGTGTAGGCCCAGCCTGCGTTCTCGAAGGCGATATTCTGGATACCACGCACGATTTCACGCACGTCGATACCCTTGGCAAGGCAGACCTGCTCAGCTTCCTCGCAGGAGTTGATACCGTACTGAGCAAGAACCGGAAGGATCTGGTCGATACGACGGGAATAAGATTCAAAAAGAGGCATAATCTTGTTCTATATTTAGGGGTTCTTTACTCGTGGCGGGGGTCGATGTACTTGGCGGCATCAGCAAAGCGGCCATAGGAGCCGGTGTGCTTCTTGACAGCCTCATTGGCATCCATGCCCTTCTTGATGTCTTCCATCATCGGGCCCATCTTCACATACTGGTAACCGGTGATTTCGCCGTCGGCATCCAGAGCAAGCTTGGTGATGTAGCCTTCAGCCAGCTCCAGGTAGCGGGCACCCTTGGCCAGCGTACCGTAGAGCGTGCCGGTCTGGGAGCGCAGGCCCTTGCCCAGGTCTTCCAGACCTGCACCGATGGGCAGACCACCTTCAGAGTAAGCACTCTGCGTGCGGCCGTACACAATCTGGAGGAAGAGTTCACGCATGGCGGTGTTGATGGCATCGCACACGAGGTCGGTGTTCAGAGCCTCGAGCACGGTCTTGCCAGGCAGGATTTCGGAAGCCATAGCGGCGGAGTGGGTCATGCCCGAGCAGCCGATGGTTTCAACAAGGGCCTCCTGGATAACGCCCTGCTTCACATTCAGGGTCAGCTTGCAAGCACCCTGCTGAGGAGCGCACCAACCCACACCGTGGGTAAGGCCGGAGATGTCCTCAATCTTGGTGGATTGCGTCCATGCACCCTCCTGGGGGATGGGAGCGGGGCCGTGATTGCAGCCCTTCTTGACGCAACACATCTGTTCGACTTCGTGTGTGTACTGCATAATGAATGAGTTTGTTGTGATGAAAAAATGCTCGGCACTAGTGGCACCCACTAGTGATACCTTGCTGGCACTATTATAACGGGTTTTCCAGAAATTGCGAGCACAAAATGATATTTTGAAAGCCATATCGTGCAATTTTGACAGAAGAGAGATACCATAAAATCAACACAAAACCGATAGGATAAAACTTGTCATTGCAAATGTATCTGGTACAATACACGCGACTCAACCAGACTTCAAGCGTATGTACAAGGTAATGATTCTCGCAAGCATGATGGGGTTCCAGGTAGTGATGCCACAGGCCACCGGCAACGAGCCGCAGGCACCAGCACCGGCTGCAGAAAACAAGGCATTGGATTTGATGCAAATGGAACGCGATGCGCGCTGCGGGCAGATTCTGGTGACCGCGATTGTCGGGGGTACTCCCATGCGTATGCTGCTGGACACCGGGGCCACACACACCGTGCTGCACGAGGAGAGCACCGGCAGACTCAAACAGGCCCGATGGCTCGACACCTCGAAGATGGTGATACGCGGTAACTCCTCACAAGTTCCCAAACTGGTGTTGACACCTCTTCAGGTCGGGCCGGGGGAATCAACGATGCATCCGGTCATGGTCATGAACCTGGGGGCCGTACGCAGCATGATGGCTGAGAAGGTGGATGGCATCGTGGGGATGGACTTCCTCAGTTCGCTGCCCTTTACCTTCGATTTTCGCAACAACGAATACTACTGGGGCATCCCGGCGGGTAGCAAGCTTATCCCGGTACCTGGTGAGAAAGAAGCCAGCGGACGAATTTTTCTGCAACTGAAGAGTGGAGACAAGAACATACGCCTGTTACTCGACACCGGCAGCACAGTGACCCGGGTATGCACCGAGGACTGGGTCCCCGGAGTAGCGGGTGAGCTCAATGCCCGGATAGGCAATATCGATACGGCCACCCAGGCCCGCATGATTGAAGGCAAGCCCGGAGAACTGAGCATTACCCCGGCGCTTCAACTCAAAGATGTGACCCCCCTGCTCTGCGAGCGCGGCGAAACCACCATGCTAGGGCTTGATGCGCTCAAGGACTCAGTTCTGATTCATATACCCGGAGCCCCGGGGACCGGTTTCTTCATGCGACCTTGAGGCGCGCGCCCGGATACCGGGACAGCACGGGAAAATGCCAGATTGGCCTCAGGCCAATTCCACATCCTTCTCATCCACGGGGCGGTGCCCGACCGCCGCAAACACCTTATCCCAGAGGGGGCAGAAGCGGAAGAACCAGCCGATCATAAAACCGGTGCTCACCGCGCAGATAAGGGATCCCTCACGCACCCCCTCAATTCTGCCCAGCAGAATCCACGAAGCCAGTACGGCTGCGGCAATCAGGGTGCAATCCACCGCTACCTTCACTCGGCTGAATCGCCAGTTGAACGTGCGGCTGAGCGCCAGGCAGAGTCCCTCTGCCGAAAGAGGAATCATATCAGCCTTCACAAAGGTATAAATGCCGAAGGCGCATACAATGCACCCCAGCAGGGTGTAGGCCAAGGAAGCAGCGTAATTCGGCACAGGCAACAGGCAGGTATAGCTCAGGCTCAGATCTACCATGGCACCCAGAATCAACCCATTCACAATCTGCAGCAGCTGGATAGGCTGGTATTTGCTGCGCAGTAGCGCAATCTGCAACAAGGCCAACAGGCAGTGAATGCAAATCAGCATGCATCCCACCGTGCAGAACTCATACCCCATACCGAAATCAGACTTACCCAGCACCATGTGCGCCACCAGAGCCGGGCTGGTGATGGCATCTGTACCCAGGTTAGCCAGAATCGTGAATGCAATCCCCTGTGCCAGGATATAAAGACCGAGCAGGAGACAGAGGAGTCTTACGGTCCATTCAGAGAAAGAACGATGCTGTTTCATACCGGAGCCATTGTATCGTATTGGCACATAAAAGCAAGTTGGAAAACTCAGCCGATATTTGAACCACCGCGGGAATTTCCCGCGGTGGTCACGTATGCTCCGGCCAGGTGGGGACGATCAGCAGCCGTAGCGTGCCGCCGCGCCCAGTTGCTCTTCAATCCGCAACAGCTGGTTGTATTTCGCCAGGCGGTCTGCGCGGGAAAGAGAGCCGGTCTTGATCTGCCCGGCATTGGTGGCTACTGCCAGGTCGGCAATGAAGCTATCCTCCGTCTCTCCACTCCGGTGGGAAATCACAGCGGTATATGCATTCGTCGTAGCCAGCCGCACGGCTTCAAAGGTTTCGCTCAGCGAGCCGATCTGGTTGAGTTTCACCAGGATGGAGTTGGCCACACCGCGCTCTATGCCCTTGCGGAGGAAATCCACATTGGTCACGAAGAGGTCATCACCCACCAGCTGGCAACGGTTGCCGATAGTGTCGGTGAGGTGTTTCCATCCCTCCCAGTCATTCTCAGCGCAGCCATCCTCGATGGAGATGATGGGATAGCGGCGGATGAGCTCCTCGTAATAGGAGGTCAGTTCCCTGGCGGTCAGCTTGTCACCCGTGCTCTTCTTGAATACATACAGCCCGCTTTCTGCATCGTAGAACTCGGAGCTTGCCACATCCAGCGCCAGAGCCACTTCCCTGCCAGGCTCATACCCGGCGGTGATAATCGCTTCCACGATGGTATCCAGGGCTTCATCGGCACTATGCAGATTCGGGGCATACCCCCCTTCATCGCCCACGGCGGTGCTCAGCCCCTTCCGGCGCAGCACGGAAGCCAGCGCATGGAATACCTCTGCCCCGCAGCGCAGAGCCTCCCGGAAAGTCGGCAGCCCGCGCGGTATAATCATGAACTCCTGGAAATCAATGGGAGCATCCGAATGCGCGCCCGCATTGAGCACATTCATCATCGGCACAGGCAGGATATGCGCATTCGGTCCCCCCAGATAGCGATACAGGGGCTGCCCCGTTGCCCAGGCCGCGGCGCGTGCCGTCGCCAGCGAGATGGCCAGCACGGCATTTGCCCCGACCCGGCTCTTGTTCGGGGTTCCATCAACTTCGCGCATGCGCGCATCCACCGCTATCTGCTGCGTGGCATCCATGCCAGCCAGCGCGGCCGCCAACTCTGTATTGGCATATTCGACCGCCTTGAGCACCCCCTTCCCGCGGTAGCGCGATGCATCACCGTCGCGCAACTCGCAGGCTTCGTGTTCGCCGGTTGAGGCTCCGCTGGGTACCGAGGCGTGCCCATAGGCCCCGCCTTCCAGCTCCACTACCGCTTCTACTGTCGGATTCCCACGGGAATCCAGCACCTCCCGTGCCTTTATCTTGCTGATTGTTGTCTTCATACTTGTTAGTCTAGTCTAATTTTGCTAAGCGCAGTATATCATAAAAGCGGAGTCTTGGCAAGCTTTTTCCTACTTTTTTTATATTATTTTAATTTCAGAGACGCAGAAGAAGATTGACAGGAGAGAAGGAGCGGGGTAACATGAGACAGGAAACAGAGAGGAAACAATGAAGAAAGCAGCCCATATCATCCTGATAGCAGCCGCCATGCCGCTGGTCATGGCCGATATCACCCTCGGCACCGGAGGCGGGATACCAGCCACGGAAAGCATAGCCCCGGGCACCGGGGAATACACCCGGCTGGCGCAGGATGTACTGGCTGTCACCAGGGAGCTGACCGCCGTACTAGCCTCGGTGAAGGATACAGCGAGCGCCGATGCAGCAGCAGCCCAGGTGAAAGCACTCACACCGCGGCTGCATGCCCTGCAGGCAAAATCAGAGAGCATGCCTCGCCCGGGAGCCGCAATCGAAGCAGTAGTACGCAGCGAGATCAATGTCCAGGAGGTCCAGCAGATAGCCCACGACTTTGTAAATGCCCTCATCCAGATAGACATGAACAACGCATACGGCTCACAAGCGCTGCTGGATGCCATGCGCCCCCTGCTGGAAAACGCCATTCCCGGCAGCGAAGAATCATGAAGCTGCTCCTCCTTGCAGCCATCCTGCTCAGCAGCCTGACACCGGCGCAGGCCGGAAGAGTCATCGAGCGTGGGGAACTCCAGCGCAGCCCCTATGCCGAAGTGCTCAACGAGCGGCTGAAAACCATGGCGGACATGGCAACCCTGCTGAGTCACGTGCGCGATACCGCCAGCGCCCAGGCGGCAGCCCCCAGGCTTCTGCGCAAGCTCCGCCGCTTCCAGGTATTGCAGGCATCAGCAGAAGATACTGACACCACTCGCCTCAGCCCGGAAGCAGAAAACCGATATATCTATCAGCAGGAGTGGGTAATGAACTCCTTGCGGATGGAGTGTCTGCGCCTCGCCCGGGAAAAATACTACGATTCCCCCACCCTGGCCCAGGCGCTGAACAAACTGAACAAGGCATTCTGATGCAGGCAGCTCAGCTGCGGGACTGCTCACGCAGCCTGGCCTGAATACCACGCAGGAATACCGTTTCCAGCGAATTACGGGCCGGGCGGCAATCCAGCCAGGCATCGCCCGCCAGCTCCCTGAGGCGGGCCAGCAGCTCCGGCGAAGGATTCTTGAGTACAATCTCGCGGTGGAGGTCGTCGCGGGTAAGTTCATCCATGGTCCCCTCCGCAATCAGGCATCCCTGGTAAAGCACCCCCACGCGGTCGCAAATTTCCTGCACCTGCTCCAGCAGGTGCGAACAGAGAAAAACCGTCACCCCCTGGGCCTTGATATCGAGGATAATATCCCTGATGGTACGGGAGCCGATGGGGTCGACGCCAGCCGTCGGTTCATCCAGCACCAGCAGGCGGGGCCGCTGCACCAACGCCTGAGCCAGGCCGATACGCTGCAGCATCCCCTTTGAATACCCACGCAGGCGGCGGTCCTTCGCCTCAGTAAGCCCCACCAGCTCCAGAAGCTCCCGCGTGCGATCCTGAAGCGCCGCCCCGCGCAACCCGCATAGACGGCCATAAAAACGCACCGTTTCCTCACCGGTGAGGAATTTGTAGAAGTAGGGATTTTCCGGCAGGAAGCCGATTTCCCTGCGGTTGGCCGAAGCCGTGGCAGGGAGGCCGAACACGCGGCATGAGCCGGCATCTGGCGAGAGCAACCCGACCAGCAGCTTCATCACCGTGCTCTTGCCGCTGCCGTTGGGGCCGATGAGGCCATACACCCCGCCTTCCGGGATGCTGAGGCTCACGCCCTTGACCGCATAGACACCACCCCGGCCCCAATGGCCGGGGAAGCTCTTATGCACATCGGCTATGGAAACGGCGTCCATCACTTCGCCCGGGCCATGAGACGCAGCATATTCTTGCCCATCTCAATCCCCTTTTCAAAAATTTCCACGCGCATATTCTCATTGGGAGAGTGGATGCGGGCATCCGGCAGGTCGAGGCCAAGGAAGAGGGCATCCTTACCCAGCACCTTGGAAACCTCTGCAATAATCGGGATGGAGCCACCCTCGCGCACCAGCACCGGCTTGTTGCCGAAGGTCATCTCCTGAGCCTTCTGAGCTGCCAGGCCATAGGGAGAATTCGGGTCGCTCAGGTAGGCCTCGCCGGTGTGCTGCGGGGTGAACTTCATGCGCACGCTGGGCGGGCAGACCTTCCGGAAATGCGCCTCCACCCTGGCCATCACCTCCTCCGGCACCTGGCCAGGCACAAGGCGGCAGCTCATCTTGGCAATTGCGTGGGTGGGGATGACCGTCTTGGAGCCTTCGCCCTCGTAGCCACCGGAAATGCCGTTGAGCTCGAAAGTGGGGCGGGCATACACACACTCAGCACCGGTAAAGCCCTTTTCGGTGCGCAGCTCCGGCACGCCGGTAAGGGCGGCCAGCTCGGCATCGCTCATGCCGGGCACCCGCTTCCAGCTCTCCTTCTCCCAGTCCTGAATCTCCATCACGCCATCGTAGAAACCATCGATGCTCACGTGATTATCAGCATCATGCGTGCTGGCAATCATCTCGCAGAGCGTTGTAATCGGGTTGGCCACCGCACCTCCGAAAATACCGGAATGCAGATCCATGGCAGGAGCTGAAACCTCCAGCTCAAAGCAGCAGAGACCCTTCAGGCCATAGGAGAACGAAGGAATATCCACAGCAGCCATGCCGGTATCGCTCACGATGATGACATCGCAGGCCAGCAGCTCCCTGGCATCCGGGCGCTTCATGAACTCGTACAGACTGGTAGAACCGCGCTCCTCCTCGCCTTCAAAAAGATAGATCACATTCAGGGGCAGTGAGCCATCCTCTGCCATCACCTCCTCTGCAGCCAGCACCATGGCCATAATCTCCCCCTTATCATCGGAAGCGCCTCGGGCATACACGCGGCCATCGCGGATTTCCGGCTTGAAGGGGTCGCTCTTCCACTCGCTGACGGGATCCACCGGCATCACATCATAATGCCCGTAGATAAGCACCGTCGGCGCGCCCTCCACCTTCGGGCTGTGAGCCACCACAATCGGGTGGATATCCGTGAGGTACTTCGTGGCAGAAAAGCCCATCGTGGTCAGCTTATTCACCAGAAAATCCGCGCAGCGTTCCACATCGGCTGCGTGTTCAGCCTGGGCGGAAACACTCGGGATGCTCAGAAAAGCAAAAAGGTCATCAATTCGGGACATGACAGCATTCTACACCTGCCCTCGAACACACGCAAGCACAAAGACAGTCAGAGAAAGCATTGCAGCAATATGTATATTCCCTAAGGTCTCGGGACGCATCGATTTACGATTGACTATTTGGAGCAAGCTGCTTGCGACTCATCTATCTATCGATGCACCCCATACCCCCGCCGCCGGAAATAATCCGGCGACGGCGGGGCGCTGCCACACGACAACCAGCCTCACCCTCTTCTGCGTCTGCGTGCGCAGAGTGCAGCAAGCGCCGCCAGGCTCAGCGTCGTGGTGCAAGGTTCGGGCACCTGCACCTGGAAATAGAGCATGTATTGGGAAACCTCCGTCCCTGCGGCCTGCGACACATCGGTAGAGGTCACCCACATACCGGATTTCTGATTGCCCTGCGCATCGCGCAGAACAAACTGGGAATCCAGCATCTGCGCAAAAGAGCTGCGGTTATCAACCTCGTAATAGAAAGCACCGGAGCCACCACCCATCTGGATGGCGATGAAATCAGCATTTGTGCGCTCAACCAATGAGGTCCAGTTATCCTCGTGAAGCTGGATGGTGAGGCCATTGCCACCCACATCCACCCCCTGGAACTGATCGGCCAGCAGCACCAGAATCCGGGCACTACCTGCGGTATAGACGTTGTTTTGAGGGTTACCGTCCTTGAAATCAGCAAAGGTCATCTGCACCGTCGTGGCGACAGAGGTGTTCACTTCCGTCACGCGAGCCTTGGAAATGAGCGAATCTGCCAACTTCGGGCCACCGCCCACCAGGTTGCCGCCAGCATCGCGCTGTACCATTGGGTCATCAGGAGTCAGCACCGAGGCATCCACGCTGAACCCGTGCACCGAAGATTGATAATCCACCAGCACCGAATCAGCCAGGTTCACCATGCAGTTTTCGCGCAGGTGCACGAGCGAGTTCACAAGGTCCGTATTGTGTACCGTGTGAGCCACCTGCATATTCTCCATATCCACGTGCGTGTTGATGAGCTCTGCCCTCTGGTTGGACTCGCCGCCCATGCGCACCGCCGTTCCGGTCATATCCACATTCAACCGATTCACCTCACCGACCAGGTTCTGCCTGTCCTGGTTAGCGCCCGCATGCCTGGAGGTAATCTGCACCTGCATACCGGCCAGGTCCGGGGCGGTCAGGCGCTCATTATCCAAATCCTTCAGAGTGGTCTGTTCCATGCCGCCCAGCACGAGCTGACCGTTATTCTGGCGCAGATACGGGTCTGAGGAAGCGGCATCATCCAGCTCAGCATTGTAATCGAACACATCTGCCCCGAGCTTCAGGTTGTGGATATACTGCACCATGGTATTGGAACGCACCGGAGAATCTGACTTCTCATAGCTGGCCACCTGGTCCACAATCTGCATGGTGGCATTCTTGCCTTCCACCGCAATCGAGACCGCGGACTTCACGCCCCCATTGTTGTTGAGAATCTGCAGCACCGTCATATCCTCAATCTTCACCTGGCTGGTGCCGGTAAAGTCGTTGAGGTCATTGAGCGCCACATAACCCACATCCCGGGATACGGTGTACGTATCAGGATAATTTACCGCATTCATCTCCATGTCGGCATCTACCTGATTCGTGGGATCCGTCTTCCAGTTGTTAAGCGTCAGGGTGACATTCAGACCCGTCACCGTACCCAACAGTTGGATAATATGGCTGATTTCCCGCTGCTTCAGGAATTTGTCATCATCGCAATCTTCACTCAGGATGTAGGGGTCGATGGTGAAATTGTGCGTATTGATGGTCACGGAGGCATTCGTTTCGAAATCAACCTGCTTGCGGGTGTACCAGTCCTCACGGGCAGAAAGTGTGGCACCATTCTCGAGGAGCACCCAGCCTGCCTCCCTGGTAGAGTCACCCTCCGTCGTACCAGCGCTGATACCGGTCCAGGCATCCTGCTTGGTACCGGAGACATTGAACTCCGTGTTCATGGCCAGCACACCACCAGCCCCCACCGTCAGAGCGTAGAGAGAAGAGGCATCCAGATCACCCACCATGATACGCTTGCCGCCACCGGTTGTCAGCGAGCCTGCCACCAGCGCTTCCTCCACATGGAAATCGCCGCCTTCGATAATCACCTCATTGAGCCAGGCGCGACGCACTCGCTGCGTGGTGCCCGCCCCCTGCTTGATCAGGTTCAGAGCCCCCCAGTCCTTGGCCCCGTAGTGATGCTGGGTGGTGCCTTGCAGAGCTTCGGCATAACCACCGTAGTTCACCGCCACCTGGAAATCACCATAGCCCATCACGCCGTGGTAGTCGCCATTGCGGGAGCCCGTCAGCACCAGGGTCACCTCGTTGTGAGCGCTGATATTCAGCACACTCGACGTACCGGTTGCGGTATTGATAGAGCCAGTGATACTGTTGAGCACGCACCACTCATACCCCTTATCGGGATCGGGGTCCACTTCGCCCGTGGCATCCAGCGCCAGCACGGTGCGCTCCGTACCCACATTCACCGAGAGGTCCACAGAGGCATTAGTCCAATCTGCGCCGGGGTCAGACTTTGTGGTACTCATGATATCGAGCTGCACCCGGCCACCCACGGTCTTATCTGTACCCTCAGCGCCCCACTCGTGGCCACTCATGGTAACCGTACCCAGGAACTTGCTGGGATCGAGCACCTTGAACACCCCGTAGCGATACATTTCAGAATCGCCGTACAGGCGCTCTGCATCCTCAGCCGACAGGCCTACACCATTCAGCTGCAACACCGTATCAGCCTCACCCACCAGCGTGGTCAGCACCAGTTTCTTATCATAACTGTTTGCCAGGCGGCCATCAATAATCGACCGGTACGAATCATCCGGGTCGGCATAGACATTCACCACCACCTGGTTGTGAATCGTGGTCGTATCCATAGCCTTGCCCAGGTAGTTATTGCCTGAATCCGAGACATTCTCATCCAGGAAATCGCCTTGCAGCAGAGCCCCGTTCATGAGCGTGACCGTCCCCGTACCCAGAGCATTGCGGTGCTGCATCACCAGACGCCCGCCCTGGAGGATGGAACCACCGGAATAACTGTTATCCAGCGCCATCACGGTAGTGCCGGTACCGCTCTTGTGCAGCATGGTCTTCCAGTTGGTATCGATGGCAAGGCCTTCGGGAACGGAGACAGCATCGGTAATGCTACCAGCCGTTTCGGAAATCACGTTGCCCTTGGCATCCAGAATCGGGTCCCCTGCGGCATAGAAATAATAGTTGGTGTCATCCACATGCAGCAAGCCACCATCCTCATTCTCAATCTGCACGACATATTTTCCGCTGGCATTTGCACCGTGCTTGTAGTACTCAGAATTAATAATCAGGGAGAACGGAGCCACCAATCCCTCTACACGAACAGCCTGATACTCCAGGTTATACCCCTTCCCGGCAGCATCTGCCACCTCTTCATTGGTAAATGCCTCCAGGGAATTGCGATCAATCTGGAAATCATACTCATCGTACGCAGTAGCCAGGCCATTGCCACGGTCGCGCACGGTGGTACCATCGTGCAGCACATCCTCCTTCACCAGCACGGTCTGGTCACTCTGCAGCTTAGAGGTAACAGACCAGCTCACCGGTTCATACAAGTTGCCGAACAACACCACCAGCCCCTCCTGGAATGCCTTGTTTTCCTTCCAGCGGTAGTCATACTGATTCTCGGTCGGAGCCGTGGTCGTGGTAAACCAGACGTGAGCATCCCGCGTTTCATCGTCATCGGCCGCAATCTGCGCCACATGGCCGGACCAGGTGCGGCGCGGGTCGCCGGTGATGGACATGACCAAGTAGTCCCGGCTCGCGGAATCACCATCGCCCAGCGATGAACCTTTCGTGCCAACCGTGTACAAGGTACCGAAATAGCCGTAGCCCAGCGAAATCGTACGCGGGATAAAGGACGTTTCATCCTCATAGCGAGACTCCGTTTCGTTGTAAATCAGGATGGAATCAGCCTCAGCAAGGTAGTACTTCTTGTTGCTGAACACATCCATGGAGAAGTTGGTACCGGTGAGGGTGATCGCCATGTTCTCCGCGTCCATGAGGGTCAGCGTTCCATTGATATCCAGCAAGGGACGGATGGAATCCTCATGTCCTGACGTCTTCACAATCCCGGTTACATTACCCGCAGTATCATAGGTCTTTGCCTGAATCGAATACGGCAGAATGTCATTTGTGCGGAAGGTGAGAGCGGAGCCTTCCGCCATAATCACATTGCCATCAACCACGGCGGTGGTGGGCACCGTCTCTTCCGTGTCCGGGTGCGTGGTCGTACCCAGAGTAATCACAGTAAGCGTTTTGCCGGCGTTGAGCGTCACATCCTCCGATGTAAGCACCTTGGCGTATGCCCCGTTATCGACCTTGGAAGTCGCCATCACGGAAGAGGAGCGGGACGTAATCTCCGTCCAGTCCGTATCGCCCTCCGTCACGCCAAGCGCCAGATTGGAGCCACCCACCAGGTTCATGTTGCCCTTGAGCTGCAGGCTGTTGAAACCCAGCTTACCTTCATACACCGAAACATCGTTCAGCAGAGCGGTGTGGATATACTGCTTCGACGCGCTGCTCTTGATGAGGCTGAGCGTCTCAGTACCCATTTCGTGGCCGCCGTATTTCCAGGAGGAATTCGTGTGGTTGAAGAAGCCATCGCCCCAGGGGATGTGGCCCTGTGAGGTACCCACGTAGGACTGCCCGAAGCCCATAGCGCCGGAATAGACGTAGGTCCCCGTGTTGGCGGTATCGCCATAACTGCCGAGGCGCAGCGTATTTTCGCCCGAGGTCAGCACACGCACATGCCACACCTCATCATTCTGCGGTAGCTTATCTTCG
Source organism: Akkermansia sp. (assembly GCA_017517805.1). Lineage (GTDB taxonomy): Bacteria > Verrucomicrobiota > Verrucomicrobiia > Verrucomicrobiales > Akkermansiaceae > Akkermansia. The sequence goes on along the minus strand of JAFWYD010000077.1, from coordinate 14,371 downwards.
AACACATAGTTGGCATGGTCACCATTGCTGATGGTTGCCGACTCCGGGTAATCCCAACCCGAGCCCCGGAAGTCAGCATAGAGGCCGCGCACGGTGGCATCGCCATTCAGCACCAGGATATTGTTGTAGGTCTGGCGCAGGTCGGCCACACGATCACCATCGCGGTCATAACCGTTATCGAAGGGAGAAAGCACACTTTCGCGGGACATATCCAGCGTGGCATCAATCAGCTTATCGCCCTTGAGCACCACCTGCACCGAACCAGCCGTGCGGGAATCCAGCTTGTTGGAAACCAGCGGGGAGGTATTGATGGTGTTCTCCAGAATCACCGTGCCGTTGAAGCGGTTGATAATCTGCCCGGCATCATTCCGTTCGTAGGCATCACCCGCCGTATCTTCATTGAGGGTCAGCACCGTGACATAGCTCTGGTCATCGCCGCTCTTCCAGGTGGAGGAATACCCGGTGAGAGCCAGCACATCGCGCCGGTCACCCGTGCCAACCAGCGCACCGGAAAGGGTCAGGTTGCGCCAGTGGCGCGGCAGGTTGGCATGGTCACCGCCGGAGGCATCCACATTGTACCCGGCATAGGCAAAGGATACCGTAAAACGCCCACCCTTGTCCGGGTCGCTGCTGGTCAGCACAATATCATTACCCAGCGCCGAGCCGCGAAAGGCAGACAAAGCATTGGTATCAAACGCGTAGCAAACCATCAATTCCGCACCGGTGCGCCATTGCTCGTAGTCAAGCACATAGTCCGTATTGACCACGTGCTGATACCAGCGCTCATCGGTATGGAAAGTGAGTCTGCCCGTGCCTGCCGCGCCGACGGAGGCCAGGTACAAACCACCATCCTGCACATCGATACCACCGGTGAAGGTGTTGCGCAAGTTCAGCACCAGCAAACCGTCGCCCGTCTTAGTGATAGAGGTCGGCGTTTTCCCGAAATCGGTGATGCAGCCGGTGCCATCAGTCGAAACAAAGGCGTAGGCATATTCCATCTGGGCCTGGTCGGAGGAGCGCACATAGCCCGGATTCTCATCGGCCATCACGTAGATATGGCCAGGGGCCACCTCGCCGCTGATATCGACACGGCGGTGAGACTCAGACTCACCATGCACGTTGGTATCCATGAAATACACATCGTGGCCGTTTTTGTAGACACCGATATCGGTCATGGCGCTGTCTTCGGCGCGCTGCTCGTGCCAGCCGGTGTTGAAGGCCGAGCCATCGGCACGCCACACCTCACCCATGACCATGTTGATGTAGTGCACATCGTTCACAGTATGGCCATTATTCTCACCGCTCCAGATGTAGCCCTTCAAATCCTTGTAGACCTCCTGCTCAGTCACCACGATACCATAATTGGAGGCCACATCACTCAGGCGCAAGCTGATGATTTTCGTAGAGGGGTTATACTCATACACAGCATCGTAGAAATTACCATTTCCATCGGAAACCATCACCATGTTCTCCTGGAAGGTAAAGCTGCCCGTTGCACCAGAGAAGACCTCAATCACAGCGCCCCCGGTGATACCGCGCAAACCATCCACCACATGCGGGGTATTCAGCAGCGGCTTCACATTGTTCAACTGGAAGATGGGGCCTGCATCCTCGATCCAGCTGCCCGTACCCACGATACCGATATTCTGGCTCACCTGCCATTCGGCCGTACTTTCGCTGGTACCCGAGCCCAGCGTGATGTGGTGCGCTCCATCATCCCGGAACACATCCTCCACATAAAACACCACCCCGTAGGATGCCTCCTTCTCGGCCTCAGTCAAGGTACCAGCCGGCAGCAGCCAGGTTGCCCCACCCTGGAGCGTCATCGTGTCGACCTGCAACTCGTTGGTAAGCAAGGTCGCGCCATCGCTTACCGAAATACGGTCGGCCACGGCCTTGCCGCTGAGGGAGAGCTGCCCTTCCTGCACCTGCACCTGGTTCAGGTATACTGAGCCGCTGAACTCCTGCGTATTGGCCCCCACCTTCACCAGGCTCAGAGCACTCGTGCTGGTGGTGTAGGCATTCTTATCGACCGTCGTGGTCACCTCTGGCAGCGTGGTCGAGGTATTATTCTCGCGGCGGGTAGTCTGCACCGTTGTCACCACGGTAGAGGCCTCACCACCCTGGAAGTAGAGTCCCGAGCCCACGGTGCCGGCAAAATCATAGTGAGAACCAGCCGCATCCTCACCCACGGTCAGCACAAAGGGAGCCTGGGTGGAGCCTGCAGGCTGGGCAGCCACGATATAAGTATCGGAATTATCACCATTGATACCGCGGATGGAGGTATTCCCCTCAATCGCCAGCACCAGGGTAGCACCGCTGTTTGTGATTGTCTCCTTTGTAGCGGGGTCGTACACCTGCTGGTGGGTCAGGTCGATAAGCGTGTCCTTCCAGCGGGTATCACCTGCACCGGCGATATTCACATTGCCCACATTCAGCTGGACAATGCCGCCGTTGACATCATCGAGACTCAGGGTGCCATCGAACCAGTCATCCGGGGCGGTGACGCTGCTGAACGAGAACACCGAGGCAACACCATGCACCGTGGTCTTCACCGTAGTGCTGGTAGTGGTGGTGACTCCGTTCTCATCGGTTGTGGAAGAAGTGGTCGGACCGGTGGTGGAGCTGGAATTCTCAGCTGCGTTGTTGTGCGAGACCAGCTTGAGCTCACCGCCACCACCCAGGTGGCCATACAGTGACCATTTGCCCCAGTTGTCCATCTGGCCATGCAGGAAGGCTGGTTCCTCCCCTGCCACCACGGTAATCTTGCCGCCGAAGTTGCGGTGACCGCGGTGGTCCACCAGCAACTTGGTGGGGTCATTCTCATCGAACTCAAGAGTGACATCCTCCCCCATGTACAAATGGGCACCACCATTCATCTGCACATTGCCGAACTGCAACAACTCGCCCGAGGGCACCTCCGTACCCGACCAGCCGGAAGAGGAGCTGTAGCTGCCATCCGTATAGGCCAGGTGGGGCAAGGCAGGTGCCGTGGCATCCTGCCGCATTTCGATGTAGGTCACATCGCCATCGTTCATGGTGAAGGGCTGCTCGGTTTTATGCAGGATTGTGGCAATGATGTTGCCCGCCTCATCGTAGCCGAGCTGGCCATGCCAGACATACCCGCCCTGGTTGAAACGCACCGAAGCTACCGAGCTATCCGAGTACGATGAATCCAGGAACCAGCCGCCCTGCTCGGCGCTGGTGCTGGCCAGGGTGATGACGGAGCCCTCTGCCAGATTAAACGACAGACCGGAGATGATGACATCTTCGCAGAAATCAAGCGCCACACCGCTCAGGTCAAACAGGGGCTGGCCGGCATTCCCCCACCCGTTGTCGGCCACGTTCACGTATTTGGGCAGCGTGAGGACGGGACAATCCGAAGGTATCGTGTGGGGGTACTCAGCATCACGCCGCACGCTGGCATCCTCATCCTTGAGGGAGAATGCCCCCACATTCAGGTCTTCCAGAACCAGGGAGTTGTGCAGTTTGTTATTGCTTCCCTCCATCATCCACACAGCCCCGCCGTGAATGTGGGATGATGAGGTAATCTGAGCCCCGCCCGTGGTCACCAGCACACCGTTGGAACGCAGGCGCAATTCGCCTGCGGTCAGCTCGCCGCTACTCTCCAGGAACGGACGATCACTCAGGCTTGCACCCGGGGAATATGACTCCTGGCCGATTTCGAGCCAGTTGACAACCTTCACATCACCAGCATGAAGCTCTGCCCCGGTGGACACCGCCACAGAACCGGTCTCCAGCTGTCCCGAGACATCGACCCGGGTATTCGCACCGGTCACATCCAGATGCTTGTTGACCAGCAGATTCGTGGTGGTGACACGAGCATCGCCGCTGACCCCCATGCTGCCGGCCGCAGTCAGGTCATGCGGGGTGGTCAGGTTCGTGGAAACCACGATATTTTCATTCACATGCACCTCACCCCCGGTCACATTGAAAGCAGGCGTATCCGTCAGCTCGCCATGCACGGTCAGGTTCTTTGCCAGCAGCTTGCCGCTACCGCTCACCGAAGCAAAGCGCACCGTGAGCGATTTGGTATAACTGTTATCGTAGTACGCGCCATCATCATCGAAGCGCAGTTCACCCCCCTGCACATCAACTGAGCGCAGTCGGTTGCTATCCTTGGTGACATCCTGGGTATAGGTCTGCTGGTTGGCGCCCACCTTCACCAGGGCGAGCCCGGCAGAGCTGCTCTGGGAGACCGTAGCGGTCGTGTAGTAATCACCGTTGAAGGTGCCGCTATAGATGAAATCCTGCCCGGCATCGGCCACACCCATCGTGAGAGTGTAGAAAGCATCACCGGATTCACTCGTCACGGTGCTGAACGCGCTACCTCCCTCCAGACCGCCAATCGTCACATGGTCGCGGATGTTCAGGATGACTCCGGACGCAGTATCCCCTGCTGTGGTTTCATGCCCCGGGCCAGCCTGCGGCGTGAGGTCAAACACCACATTCTGCCAGGCAGAAGTCGCGCCAGCCAGACCAAGGTCCAACTCGATGATTCCCTCCTGAGAGGCACCGAACTCCACCGTGCCGCTGAACCAGGCGCTGCTGCTGGCACCAGCATCATTGAATGAGTATATGGAAGCATGCTTGCTGCTTCCATGCGCCATGAACCGGAGCGTACCCGTCCCCGAAAGTGCTCCCATGCCATACACCACACCCGCAGGGCTGTATGAGCCCAGATAGGCAGCTTCGCTGCTGGCGTTGACCAGGAGTGTCCCCTTATAATCGCTTCCCCCCATGTATAGCTCGTTGCCACCATCGAGCTGTATCGCATTCAGCTTCTTTGAAACGGAACCATTGCTGAGCGTTGCGAGGTAATAACGGTTGAACATGCTGCCTTTCTGCTCCCAGCTGACACTCGTGCCGCTGACATGCCAGTAATCCGTGGTTCCGGTATTGGAGAGTGTACCCCAGCTGGCATTGTCGTAGGAACCGGTTGCATCCAGCGAATAGGTATCTCCGGACCCGAACCAGCCACTCTTACGGCGTATCACCGTGGGGCCGTTGGCTGTCAGGCCATCGCTGTTGAAATAGAGCGCAGCCCTATTGGTCACCGTAAGGTCCGGCTGAGCCGCGGCAACGGCTCTCGGTGCTGCAACATAGGCCCCCGTGGAGGCGCTGCCGGAACCGGAAGAGCCAGCCTCCGGCATCCAGGCACCCGGAACCGGTGAGAGTTCCTCCTCATCGGTGTATGATTTCCGGGCCGTTTCCTGCGGATTCTCCTCATCCGGCCTGTCAGTCGAGGCTGGCGGAGCCGTTGCCAGGAAGGGGTTCTTCTTATTGCCTGACCCGGCCGATTTCCCCGGAAGCAGCACGGTGCCGCTGGCCAGCGTGCGCCCCGGCCTGAGGGGTGCCTGCCAATAGCGCACACTCCCCCCCAGCCCTGCCCCCCATGGAGCTCGGTAGCCCACCAGGTCATGATGCACGATGCGGTCGCGGTACGTCTTGAACAAGGCATCGCGGTAGGCTGCATACGAATGCATGCCGTGCTGCATACCATCGTAGAAAAGAGCCATGAGCCCGTCATTCCGCGCAACTTTTCCGAAGCCATACCCTATGGCGCGAAGCCGGGCGGCTATGTGGTCGAGCAGCCGGCGGCCCTCTTCGGTATCGAGGCGGTCTTCATCTGCCAGCAACATGTGCAGAATCTGGTTTAATTCCTCCTCAGAAAGCTCCACAGAAGCACCTTCGGTTGCCAGGCGCTCCAGCAATGCCTCCAGCTCCGACCCGTCGCGCTGCAGATCCTTGCGCTGCATGTGGCGGTGATACACCCTCACCCAGGCTTCCTCATAAGCCACATCCGGCTGCTTGCCATCCGCTATCAAATCCCGGGCCAGCTGCACCGCTTCCGTGCGCAGTATCAGTTCGCGCTTCCGGCGAGCCTCCAGAACCTCTGGAGACTCCGCAGCATTGGCGTACACGGGCTCTACCTTCTCGCCTTTCTCGCCGATTACCCGCACCACCTTCGGGGGCTCCACGGGCGGCATGTCTTCGCTGTAAATGAACCAGTAATTCAGCAGGGTCTCCTGCCCCGCCGCCACACCCATGCCCAGGGCTGTCATAAAGTACTTCAACCACCCGAGCCGGGGCGCTGAGGGGGTGCTTGCAAATTCCATTCGAACAGATTCGGATGTCTGGTGGTCTGGTTTCATGATATATAGAGAACGCGCGCGCGAGCATTCTACTCCGCCACTACGGTAAGAGCAAGCTTAATACTTGCGCCAATACTTCTCCAACGGCAATTATTTCCTTTGAAAATGATTAAAAAACAAGCACCCATGCCAATAATGAAACAAACAGCCTCTGCCTGTATGACACAGCAGAGGCGGCGCGCGGTCAGGGCTGGCGGATTTTCCTTATTTTTCGGCAGCAAAACGCTCGATGGAAGCATCGATAATACGGCAGGCGGTCTCTACGCCGAAGAAATCGCCGACTTCGGTCTTTTTATTCTGCAAGGTCTTATACGTCAGGAAGAAGTTCTGAATCTCCTGCAGGTAGTGAGGGGGCAGGTCTTCCAGTTTGTTCACGTGGTCATAGCGGGGGTCGCCCACATTGACCGCAAGTATCTTGACATCCGGTTTGCCACAATCTATCATATCCATCCCCCCGATGATGCGGCAATCCACATAGCACCCCGGAAAGGTCGGAGCCGAGGTGAATACCAGAATGTCCAGCGGGTCACCATCCAGATACCGGGTATCCTCTACAAAGCCATACTCTGCCGGATAGTACACCGATGAATACAACACCCGGTCGAGCTTGATGCGACCGGTCTTTTCATCCACTTCATACTTATTGCGGCTTCCCATGGGAATCTCTATGCGGGCTTCTACGATGCGGGGAGTACTCATGCTCACTATCCTATCAGCCCGCCCTGCACCTGTCAAGCTATCAGAACAGCTATTTCTTTGCTTCCACTTTTGTTCATGAAGTCAAAAATCACATTTTAAGCTTGACCATACTCTAGATTTGATTTATGCTCGGCGTAGACCTTACTCAAGGTTTGGTCTGATACACACACACCAATAGAAAAAAGAAACATGAAAAACCTTCTGTTAACTACCCTTGCAGGGCTGAGCGTATTGGCAGGCCAGGCATTCGCCAACATCACAGGCTACTGGACCACCATCGACGATGAAACCAAGGAAGCCAAGAGCGTGGTGCAAATCTACGAGCACCAGGGCAAATATTATGGCCGAGTCGTCGAGCTGCTGAAGAACCCAGGAGCCAAAGCCAAAATCAAGGGCAACCCGTCGATTCTGGGATTGACCATCATCTGGAATCTGGAGAAGGACGGCGATACCTACAGCGGCGGCAAGATTCTTGATCCGCAGAAAGGCAGCGTCTACGGCTGCGAAATCTGGCGTGAGGGTAAGAAGCTCATCGTGCGTGGCAAAATTGCCTTCCTGGGCCGCAACCAGACATGGCTGCCCAACACCAGCTTCAAGGGTGAGGTTGATGCCCCCACCCCCAAAATTCCGGCTCTGTAAATAAGAGCCATTTAAACTAGAGAGAGAGAAACAGAAAACGGGCATCCTGCATACAGGGTGTCCGTTTTTTTCGTTTGCTCATCACAAAGCGAGCTCGTACATGTGGAAAAGCTGCCAATCAACCTCCGGGTAGTACAGTTCGATTTCGCAGCACTTGTAGAACCCTGCTTTGAGATACATTTTCTCCACAGGGCGATTAAAGTCGATGACATCGAGCCGGAGGGCCTTTTCGCCTGCCGCGCGAGCATGGTCAATGATGTAGCGCATCATGCAGGAACCGATACCCCTGCCCTGGAAGCGGGTTGAAACCCCAAAGGCATGTATGATGGAAAATTCTCCTTCTGCGGCATCTACCTTCCAGGAAACAGAGCGGTATCCTTCATTGGCAGCATGATTCACAATGACCGCACCGGCAATTTCAGTACCACATTCGGCCAGTAGAAGTTCACCGCCCTCAATGGCAGAGCGAAGGTAAGCATCGGACGGGTGTCCCTCCTTATCCCACATAGGGTGATACGGCAAATTCACCATATCATCAATCAACTGATGATAAAACACCCGGACGGCAGTAAAATCATTCACATCCGCACGGCGGATCCGGCAAACAGGCAGATTCGGCATCATATTAATGTGATTATTTCGGCAGCAGCGACATGGAATACACCATCGCAGCAAGCAGACAGCCACCCAGCAGCATGAGCAGAGCCGGACGCACCAGCATCAAGGCAGAGCATACCTCAATACCGGCATCGGGGCGTTCATCTGCAAATACCGGAGGCCGCCGGGCCTTCAGCGCCTCGGCCTCAGTCGCGTAGCGTTCTTCACCCATGATATCAAAAACCTCACCATTGCGGCCGGAATACGAGAACACCGGCAGGTAATAAGCCTCACCATTCATCTTGTGGCGCAACAGGGCCGAGCTGGCGTGCAAGCCCTCATGGCGCATACGGTATCGCTTGGTCAGCATGCGGATTCCGCGCAGAATACAAATCAGCGACAGTCCAAAAAAGACATAGGTGAACACCAGGGGGAGTGCCCCGATTATTTTGCTCTGTATGGTAGCGGCTAAAAACATCTGTGCGCGTATTATATTCAATCTGGCTCGGGAGGTCAAGCATGCATCGTCAAACTATTTGACCGCCTTGCGCGAAATTGCGCGGACACCCACGGCAATGAGCACCACAGCCACCATTTTCTGCCAGTTGAGAGCATCCACCCCCAGCCAGAGGCCGACCGAGGCAGCAATCACCGGTTGGATATAATTGTACGCCGTTACCGTGGACGGTTCCAGATGCCGCTGCCCCACAATCATGAGCAGATAGCTGATAAAGGAACCGAAAATCACCACATAAGCCGAGCCCAGCACCTCTGCCCGCCCCAGCTGAGACCACTCCAGCCCGGCCACCTCTCCCACCCAGAAAGGCGACATCAGCACCGCTGATATCAGAAACAGCCAGCGCATGAGTACCACCGGGTGGTATTTCTGAATCACACGGCTGAAAAAGACAAAGTAAAACGAAACGGACAACTGCGAAAACAGACAGATGGCATCCCCCAGAGGGTTGCCCCCCGCCCCACCCTGCATCTGTGACCCCAGTATCAGGATGAGCGCCCCGGCAGCCGCACAGGCCAGGCCGGCCACGCGGGCAAAGGTCACCGCAGAGCCCAGGAAAACCGCAGATAGCACAAAGGTGAATACCGGGGTACTGGTGGTAATCACGCAGGCATTCGTGGGCGAGGTAAGCTGCACCCCCAGCACATAGCAGAACTGGTTGATTCCCATGCCACACAGCGACATGATGATGAGCGGCCACCAATCTCCCCGCTCAATCCGCTGCCGGGGTACCAGCGGCGACACCAGCCAGAACAGCAGCGCAGCCCCGCACAGGCGGAAAGCAGCCATGCTGACACCGGTGATGAGGCCCCCCGCCATGGCCCACTTGCAGAGCGGGCTCATCAGACCAAAGCAGATAAAAGCACCAAGGGTAATGAGATGCGGGCGCAGCTGTCCGCCTGCTGTCACCGTGCCGACTTCATTCATGCGCGGGCATTCTATCGCAAATACCCGGCAGAGTCAATGGGAAAGCCCCATTACTGCCTGTGGAGGATAAAGGTCCCCATCTGCACCTGCTTGCCCAGCAAGGCGGCAGAAGGGGTAGGCTCGACCCGGTAGGTTCCTTTGTAGACTCCGTCCTTCATCTTGCCGCTCCAGGTGATGTTCACAAAAGTCTGCGTATCGCCCTCAGAGCGCAGCATCACATCCTTCCCGTTGATGTATCCCAGCATGTGGCCGCTACCGTACAATTCATCCTGAAGCTGCACCACGCCCACCAACTTATTACCTTCCTGCTTAATACTCATCCTCACCCCGGATTTACTGGCAATCGTATCATTGCGGCACTCACCCTGCCACACACCTTCTATCGGGTCCGAGCATGCAGACAAGGTACAGGCTGCCGCCACCATCCACGCTGACTTTTTAAGAGCATTCATAACAGATACCTCTCCCATTCTACACCCTTTACCTGCAATGGCAAGAAAAAGTTACACCCGCCGAAGAGAATTTACCCGCAAGAGCCTTGCCTTTACACTAAATCATTGACATTTTGTGGGATTATTCTTAGAATACGACCAACGGTCGCAGAATAATCGTCAACCTACTATCAGAAACTCCCGATATGACTCCCAAACTCAAGACTTTCCTGGAACGAGGCTTCAGTACCATCGTGCTTCTCTCCCTGCTCGGCGGTGCTGTAGCGTGGAACAATCCCATCGGCTATGCCGTACTCGTCTGCCTGCTGTGCAACCTGACCAGCTGGGAGTGGTTCAATATGCTCAGAGGCACCCAGGCCAACCGCTGGTTGTCGCTGGTCGCGGGCATCGTCTACCCCTGGCTGCTTGCGGGGGCGTGCATGTTGAACGATGTCAGCCTGCTTTCTGAGATGCTGCCGCTTGCATTCCTGGTGCTGTATACCGTGGTGGCGTTCTGCGGGCAGTTGTTCCGCATGGATTACCGCGGCAAGAGCGGTGCAGAAATGCTCGATGGAATGGGCGCGACCCTTCTCTCCTTCATCTATCCGGTGTGGATGTTCAGCTTTGCCCTGCTCTACCTGGGGGACCAGAAAGGTGTCTGGGTCATGCTGTGGCTGATTTTGTTCACCAAGATGAGCGATATCTGGGCCTACGTGAGCGGCGTGCTGCTGGGTGGCAAATTCATCAGTCGCAAGTTCAGTCCCTGCGTATCTCCCAAGAAGACATGGGAAGGCATCATCGGTTCCATTATCATCACCCTCACGGTGGGTGCCCTGCTGCTGCCTGCCATGGATTTATACGATAAGGGGCAGATGCTCAGCCGCGACTTCATGCTCTGCTATATTCCCTTCGGGTTGCTGCTGTTTTTCCTTTCCGTGTGGGGCGACCTGGCGGGCTCGCTTATCAAACGAGGGCTGGCGGTAAAGGATAGCGGCTCCCTGCTGCCGGGTATCGGCGGTATCTTCGACTTGATTGATTCTCCTGCCTTCACCGTTTCCACAATCGTGTGCATTGCCCCCTTGCTGGGGCAGATACAACGCCTGATGATTTTATAAACACGTATGCCCAATCCCACTCCGCTCCTCATCAACCCGAAGGCCGGCAGCCTGTTCCGCACTGGTCTCAATGCATGGCTTGAAAAGAACGCCGGTGCCTTCCGGCTGGTTCCGACAGAGAGCGCAGAGGACCTGACGGCAAAAGCCAGAACACTTGCCGAAAGCGGGGAACCCGTCGTGGCAGCAGCAGGCGGCGATGGCACCCTGATGTGCGCCGCTCAGGGGCTTGTAGGAACCAGTTCGGCGCTGGGTATCCTGCCCTGCGGCACCATGAACGTCTTTGCCAGAGAGCTGGGCATCGGCTCCCGGAAATTCGATGTAGCGCTGGCGGCCATCCAGGGAGCCGGGCGGCAGGAGGTGGATATCTTTGCGGTAAATGGCCGCCCCTTCCTGCAAGTGGCAGGCTTCGGCCCCGATGCGAGGGTCATTGAGCTCATCACCCCGAGGCTCAAAAAGCACATGGGAGCGGCGGCCCATGTAGTCACCGGACTGAAGGTTGCCATGGAGCGCCCCCCACTCATCACGATGACCCTGCCGGATGGCGATACCCTGCGTGGCTCGCAGATTATCATGGGCAACGGCAAGCGTTATGGAGGTGCGGCGCATCTCTTTGCCGAGGCCGCCTACGATGACGGAAGGCTCGATACCGCCATCATCGACCAGGAAAACCTCGGGATTTTCTTCGAAGTACTCGGGCTGATTGTTTCCCAGGGTGCCACGAAGCAGAACATTTCAGATTTCACCGCGCTGCGCCGCATCAAGTGCTGCGAGATTTCGGCCGATGCGCCGCTCTCCTACCACCTGGATGGCGACTACGCCGGTACCCTGCAACCGGGAGACACGCTCAAAGTGGAGCGCCTCCCGCACAAACTGAATGTCTGCGTGCCGGAAAATATGGAGCAGCAAAGTCCATTCGACCGGATGATGGCGCATCCCATGGTCGCGTTCCTGCGCGAGAAACTTCTGGAATTCAACGAGCTTTGAGGCGCTCACGCATGGCCGACCAATTCGTGCCACGCAGCAATTCCAGCAGATTACCATACCAGAACTCGTGGTAGCCGAAGCGCTCTTCGCGGAACTCTTTTTCGGCTTCTTCCACACTCCAGCCCTGGTAAACAATACGATACGCCGCCACAATCATCCCGGTGCGGTCAGAGCCATGCCAGCAATGCACCAGCACCGGCTTAGGAGCCTGCTCTATCAACGCCAGGCAATTCTCCACATCTGCAGCGGTCAATTCCCCCGCCGCCACGGGGTAAGCCATCAGGTGCAGCTGCGTGTGGCGAGCCTTGCGCGTATCCTTATGAAACTCTCTGAGGTTGAGGACTGAGCGAATTCCCATCTGCTGCAAGGCGGTGAATCCCTCTCGCTCAGGCTGACCAGAGCGGTATAAATCTGCGCTCACGCGATAGCTGTTCTCCACCCCTGGAATACTGACCGGATCTGCCGCCAGGACAATGGCACTCAGGCAAAGGCTGAGACTGATTAAAAGACGTTTCATTCCTCAGTAGTGACTTTTTCTTTTTCCTCCCGCTGCTCCTGCGCGGTCTGTTCTGCCTCCAGCTTGCTCTGCAATTCAGCCAGCTGGCTCTGAACCTCTGCCATAATCTGCTTCATGTGAGCCTCTTTGGCTGCTGCCGCATCAAGTTGAGACTCGACCACGGCAGCGGGGGCTGGCCCGGCTGCGGGGGCTGGCCCGGCTGCGGGAGCTGGCTCGGCTGCGGGAGTTGGCTCGGCTGCGGGGGCTGGCTCGGCTGCGGGAGCTGGCTCAGGTGCAGGGGCTGGCTCAGCAGCGGGGGCTGGCTCGGCAGCGGGGGCTGGCTCGGCTGCGGGAGTTGGCTCGGCTGCGGGAGTTGGCTCGGCTGCGGGAGTTGGCTCGGCTGCGGGGGCTGGCTCAGGTGCAGGAGTTGGCTCGGCTGCGGGAGCTGGCTCAGCAGCAGAAGCTGCCTGAGCCTGCTTCATCTGCTCCAGTTTCTTGCGATTCTCTGGCGAATCGGGGTGCACAAGAGCACCGCGAGATTTCAGATAGGCACACAACGCTCTGGATGCCTTGGAGTGATAGCGGTCGTAATGAATTCGCAGAGAACGGCCGCGGCGATTGAGAGCATTCACATCGGCCCCGGCATCAATCAACAGGCGTGCAATCTCGACAGCCGCCTCAGGGTCATCCTTATGACGAGCCGGGATATTGAACAGCGGCTCCTGCCCGTAGCGGCGGGCGCGGGGCGACACCTCAATGCTGGCACCGGCCTCAAGCGCCAGGCGAACCCCCTCTACATCTCCCTTGCGGATGAGGTCGAGCAAGGGGATTCTGCCCACGGCGGTCTTTTTCACCGGCTCTGCCGCAGAGGCACCGGCATGTTTCGACACGCCACCCTGCTGCATGTGCTGCACAAGATCCTCGCGATACCACTCCCAGTTCAGCGACCAGCCTGCCATGCGTTTCGGCAGGTCCTGACTACCGGCCTGCAGGAGCAGAAGGCGCATCTCATGATTAAAATCCTGATTTCCAAGCTCGCAGAACGGAGGCACCGTCACCACGCGGTTACCCTTCCAGGTGGTCATGGGCGCATCCGGGTCTGCCCCGCGCTCAAGCAGAACGCGGGCCATGCGGACCCGCGCACCGGCTGTCCGGGCATTCATAAAACGAATCAGCAGCCCCAGCGGGGTATCCCCCACGTACCCCAGCTGCTGCCAGTCCCCAGGGCGGGCATCGACCGGGATTCCAGCCTCAAGCAGCACATGGAACAAGCCCTCATCGGCATACACACAGGCAGCATGCAAAGCGGTGAAGCCACTTGGGGAAACCTTGGCAGCCTCCCCCGTTCCCATGATTTCGTACAACAGCTCAGGCATCTCGCTCTGCCAGCTCCACTGCCCGCGGTAAATGCCGGAATTCTGCTCCACCATCTGGTCAGCATTGTGGTGCGGGTCATTCGATGGGCGCACGTCTGCAATACCGGTGCGACCGGCAAGCAGGTCCAGGGATGAGCACTGCTCAATACTCCACTCCACGGCATGCAGTAGTGGCGTGCATAAGAGCATGGCTGTAGCGATGGAGAACCTCATAAGGGAGCGCGCCCTATTGTCTACCAAAGCAACCTCAGCGTCAAGCTCATTCTCTGACTTGCCAGGGCAAACGCATTTCGATGACTCTTTTTATTGTTGACTTTCCGCTTTTGCTTCTTCTGTGGCAAACGCAGTAAAGAGAATCTCCTCCAGTACCGCCGTATTCCACGCTGCTTGTTTTCTCATTCTTGCTAAAGACTT
>JAFWYD010000076.1 GCA_017517805.1 Akkermansia sp. | reverse complement strand
CCATGGTAACGTAATGACATTGCATTTGTCAAGAACAAAGCCGCTTTCCGGTGAGGGAAAGCGGCTTCCAGAATGGTTTGCTCTATCGCGCGGTTGCTTTACAGCAGGGAGAAGGCGATGTTGAGACCGGCGGTCACGATGGACACCATGCTCATGAGCTTGATAAGAATGTTCAGAGAGGGGCCGGAGGTATCCTTGAAGGGGTCACCCACGGTGTCACCCACCACAGAGGCATCATGCACAGCTGTGTGCTTGCCGCAGTAGGGAGCGTCGCCGGTTTCGATGTACTTCTTGGCGTTATCCCAGGCACCGCCGGAGTTGGCCATGAACACGGCCAGCACGAAGCCGCCGGCAAGACCACCGGCCAGCAGGCCGAACACACCGGGAACACCCATGATGAGGCCGGTGGCGATGGGCACGATGACGGCAATCATGGAGGGCACCACCATTTCACGCTGGGCACCCTGGGTGGAGATAGCCACGCAGCGGGCGTAGTCGGCCTTCTTGCGGCCTTCGAACACGTCCTTGTCGCTGAGCTGGCGGCGCACTTCTTCCACCATGCTCTTGGCGGCGCGACCCACGGCGTTCATGGTCAGACCGCAGAAGAGGAAGGAAAGCATGGCACCGATGAAGACACCCAGGAGCACTTTCGGGTTCATGAGGGTCACGTCGAACGCGGTCATGAACTCTGCGATGTTCATCTTGGCGACATCGGCGCTGTTGAGCACCTGGTCACTGAAGAAGCTGGTCTTGAAGGTCTCACCATAGTGCAGGGCTGCAATCTTGAGCTCCTCGATGTAGGAGGCAAGAAGGGCCAGGGCGGTCAGAGCTGCAGAGCCGATGGCGAAGCCCTTACCGGTGGCGGCGGTGGTGTTGCCCAGGGCATCCAGAGCGTCCGTGCGGGAGCGCACGTCGTCACCCAGGGAGCTCATTTCGGCGTTGCCGCCGGCGTTGTCGGAGATGGGACCGTAAGCGTCCGTGGCCAGGGTGAGACCCAGGGTGGAAAGCATACCCACAGCAGCGATGCCGATACCGTAGAGACCCATGCTCATGTTCTGAGCGGAGAAGGTCCACTCACCAGCGGCGCAGAGGTAGGCACCGATGGTGCCGAGCACGATGAAGATAACCGGCCAGCAGGTGGAAATCATACCCACGCCGATACCGGAGATAATCACGGTGGCGGGACCGGTGGTGGCGTTCTCAGCAATGAACTTCACCGGCTTGAACTCGAAGGAGGTGTAGTACTCCGTCACCTTGCCGATGGCGATACCCACCACGAGACCGATGACGATGGAGCCCCAGAGGCCCAGCCAGTTCTCGATACCGAGCAGCCAGAGGATGAGGGCGGAAAGGGCGGCGATAAGCACGCCGGAAACATTGATGCCGAAGTTCAGAGCAGCCATGAGCTGGGTCTGGTTGGCTTCGGGCTTGGTGCGTACCAGGAAGATACCGATGATGGAGAGCAGGGCACCCACAGCGCCGATAATCATCGGAGCCATGACGAGCTGCAGACCAGTCTCGTATGCCCAGCCGGCGGTGGCAGCAGCGGCTGCACCCAGAGCGGCAGAAGCAAGGATGGAACCAGCGTAGGATTCGTAAAGGTCAGCGCCCATGCCGGCCACGTCACCCACGTTGTCGCCCACGTTGTCGGCGATGGTGGCGGGGTTGCGGGGATCATCTTCGTTGAAGTGGTACTCGGTCTTGCCCACGAGGTCAGCGCCCACGTCGGCAGCCTTGGTGTAGATACCACCACCCACACGGGCGAACAGTGCCTGCAAGGAAGCACCCATGCCGAAGGTCAGCATGATGGTGGTAATCTGGGTCAGACGGCTGATGCCTTCAGCGGCCACCAGACCGGTGTTGTCCAGAATCAGATACCAGCCGGAGATATCGAGCAGACCGAAGCCCACCACCGTGAGGCCCAGCACAGCGCCGGAACGGAAGGCAAGCTGAAGGCCCTTGTTCAGACCATCCTTTTCATCGCGGCAGGCCTGTGCCACACGACCGGAGGCGTAGGTAGCCGTCTTCATGCCGATGAAACCAGCCAGACCGGAGAAGATACCGCCGGTGAGGAAGGCGATGGGAACAATGTTGTTCTGAAGGCCATAGTAGGCCATGATGCCGAATACTACGGCGATGATGACGAAGAAGATGGCAACAATCTTATACTGCTGCTTCAGGTAAGCCATAGCGCCTTCGCGCACATAGCCCGCAATCTCCTTCATGCGGTCGTTGCCCTCGTCGGCCTTCTTCATGTCGAAGAAGAACTTAGCTGCAAAAACCAGCGCGACGACGGATGCAAACGGCACTATCCAGAATAATATCTCGGGGTTCATGTTCGTTTGTATTTTGTTTGTTTTTAGACAGCTTTTCTGCAGGCACAAAAAAGCGCCACAGTCTACACTAAAAGTCCCCCCTTGGCAACCCGAATTTCATATCCTGACAGAAAAAAGGTTGTTTTTGCCATGTTAAGTTGAAAAATATACCGAGGATGCATTGACCTCGAACAGAGCAGTGTGATATAACTGCATGCCGGCTGCAGCTGAGGATTCAACAGGATGCAAAGAAGAAGACTAAAGCGGAGGGGAAGATGCCGCTCTCGGAATAAATTGAGTACCGGGAGCGTTCCCGGCTCGCTTCTTGAGTGCGCCACGCTTCGCAGTTCGCGGAAGCTTTTGTCCTGTCTGGCTCAGGGCGGGGATATACATGTCATGGATGATGTAGGGCTGTCGCCCCTTATCCGAGCGGTCATGGCCGGTGCATCGGATAATGTTCTGGCTCTTGCTGAATATGGAGCAGAGGTGAATCAGGCGGCCATGGTGACGCTTCAGGTGCTGAAACGCAGAGCAACCTACCGCATCAATGAGCATCTGGGCATACAGGGTGCAACTGATATTCCGTGTGACACGCCTTTTTTTCTTACTCCTCTTCATCTGGCAGCGTTGAGTGCAGATGTTGAAAGTATACGGGCACTCGTCTGTAACGGGGCGGATCCCCGTGCTCGGGTCGAAGGTCCACTGCCGCAATTGAGCGGCACACCTCTCGATTTCTGCGCCCGATTTATACCAGAGGAGTCAGAGTCTGAATGTGAGCTGAAACTCCGCTGTCTGGCTGCCTTCTGGAGCGGAAAGGGAGCAGCCTTGGATAAGAAAGTATTTCGCTTGTTCCTGCACAAGGTCCACGGTGCTTCCCTTTCAACAGTTGATACGCGGGTGGCGCAGATTCAGCGGTGCGAGAATTTGCTTCGCTCGCTTTTCGTGTCTCAACGAGTTTTTCTTTTTCGCAATATGGATGTGGAGATGCTGCAGAAAATGCAGCTTACGTTGCGGCAGATGGAGCAGTTTCAGCTGCTGAATCTCCGGCAACATGGCGGTATGGAAAACGCGTTTTCGGATTTCATTTCTTATGCGAAAAGTTCTATGCGTAAGAAATACAACGCTCTATAGTTGGTTGTAATTTTGTACTTTTTTCCAGTATTTGTAGAGAAAAGGGCACCGATATGATGCTCTCTTTATGGAGCAGGCTCTTTTCAGAAACCACCACAACAAATACAAGAGATATGACACTCGATATTGATATAGATGCTTTTGATGAACCGGAATGTGACTATGCCGTTATCAACCTCGGGGTTGACTGGATGGTGCGGGCTTATGTGAAGGAAAGCCGATACCAGGACAATCTGCAGGGAAGCTGGATTCGCGTGGGGGATATCCCGGCGATCCTGACCCAGGTTTACAGCCTGAGTTTGTGCCCGGGAGTGGGGGGCGCAGATGCTGTAGACATTCTCAGCTGTGAAGAGGTGGCTGGCGGTGAAGGGGCGTATCTGCTGGCACCTTTGCCCGCAGGGGGCGAAGCTCCTTTTGCGGCGGCTGCCACAGAAGGAGAGTGGCTGAAACCGGGGTGGAATCCGGCCTGTCGTTCCCTCTGGCTGGGGGATGATGTGCATCTCCGTGTAGTTGGGAATGAGGCTTTTCATAGCGTGAAGGAAATTGTAGCACCACGAGGCATGGCATATAGGAAGGAATCCCGCATCTGTTCCTACTTGAGTGCCGGACATCGCCGCAGGGTGAGGCCCGCCGGGCAGGAACAGCCGGTTGTTCAGGTGGAGGCGCCCAGAATGATGCGACTGGTTCTTTCCGGGTATCGATGGGAGGAATTTGCGCCGCCTTGTGCCATAAGGCTGGCCCACACATTCAGTATGTTCAATGTGCGGAAGACGAACCAATGTAGTTTCTCCCTGGATGTGTACGGTCGCCGTATTTCCGGAGAGGAAGCATTTCAGTTTCCCAAGGCTGAGTGCTATGACGACATTGCTGCATCGTATTGCGAGAACATGTAATCACTATCCCCTATATATAGAGAGACTTTATTTCTGATGACACTTGAACAAATGGAATTCGTCAAAAAGGAAAAATCTGATTCGTCTATCAGTATGCCTAAGCAAATGGCAAGGACTGCCTGGGCTGGCCTCATGGTGGGGGATGCCCTGGGCGCACCTGCAGAGTTCTGCTTTGTGCGGGATATTTACCGGGCCTACCCGGATGGGCTCGACCGCATGGTCCCGGGCTTTGGTATCTGCACGGACCGCAAGGCCGGCGTGGTGACGGATGATACCCAGATGGCCTGGTGTCTGCACCAGGCCCTGCTGGATGCCGATGGGTGGGATAAGTATGCGGCGCATAAGCGCTATATGGACTGGTTCGAGACCGACCCACCGGATGCGGGGGATGCCGTGAGGGAAGCGCTGCTGGGCAACCCGCAGGCTGACAGCCAGGGGAATGGCGCGTTGATGCGCGTGTTGCCCATCGCCTTGTGGGCGGCGGAGCGTCCGGATTTTGACTGGCAGACTGCCGCCCGGGAAGATGCTGCCATCACGCACCCGCACCCGGTGTGCGGAGATGCCAATGTGGTGTTTGTGCATGCGTTGCTGCAGGCCATGCAGCCCGGCGCTACACCGCGGGGTGTATATGAATCTGCCTTGCAGTTTGCTGCAGAGCAGGGGGTGCATCCCCTGGTTCTGTTGACTCTGCGCCAGGCCGAAACGGAGCGCCCGGTTTACGATGGCAAGTATATCGGCTGGGTGCTTGTCGCCTTGCAGAGTGCTTTCTACCAGCTGCTGCACGCTGCGGATTTCCGCTCGGCGCTGGTGGATATTGTGTCCTCCGGTGGTGATACGGATACCAATGCTGCTATTGCGGGTGCTTTGCTGGCCGCCTTATACGGAGAGGACTGCATTCCTCACCAGTGGCTTGTTTGCGTACGCGCTGTGAATGAAGCTCGCTTTACCCGTTTACTGCCTCGTAGAAAGGAGAGAAGATGATGAAATCGATGATTGATATGGATGATGCCGCTGCCTTGCAGCGCGGCATCAACGGTGGAATTTCCCCGGATGCCTGCCTGGATAATGGGCAGACACTACTTCAATATGCGTCGGAAAAAGGCGCGCGCGATTGCGTGCGGATGCTGCTGTACATGGGGGCTGATGCCAATTTGTCCCACCGGGGGCTCCGCCCCTTGGGGCTGGCGGCGCTGCATGGCCATGCCTCCATCATGGAGTCCCTTCTGGCCGGTGGGGTGGATCTCTCTCCCATCAGCACGGGAAATGCCATGATTATAGCAGCCCGGGCCGGGCATGCTGATTGTGTCCGCCTTCTACTGGAAATGGATAATGCGGACGATATGAAACTGGAGGCGCTTCGAACGGCTCTTTTTCATGAGCGAGGCGACTGTGTTTCACTCCTAGCTGCAGAGTGGGGGCATTATGCTCATAACATCGAAGGCTTTTATGAGACCATCGAGCATACGGTGCGGAACGCAGAAATGCACGAATTTGCCCGTTCCGAGACGGTTCGTGCGCTGATTCAGTCCGCCCCGCCGCCTGGGACGGTGAATCAGGCCGTGATGCGGAATGACCAGGAAACCCTGAAGCGCCTCCTTTCCGAGGGCGCCAATCCCGCTTCTCCGAATATCTGGGGGGTAGGCAATACCTTGCTGGATATTGTGGATTATGGAAAGGACCCGGCCCTGGCCACGCTTCTGGTTCAAGCCGGCGCTGATCCCTACGCTATGGGGGTATATGATGACGACGAAATAGAGACGCTTTTTCCCTGGCTTCTGGACATCGGGGGCGAACCTCTCAGTATCCTGGCGGCGGTGCGGAGAAATGATGTGGATGCGCTGCGACGGATGCTTGCGGATGGTGCTGAGCCGGATAAGCCCTTGTCGGAGGATTTTTCCACTCCTCTCACCGTGGCCTTGAAATTGGGGCATACGCGCTGCGCAGAATTGCTGGTGCTGGCCGGAGCCTGCCTGTATGCTCGCGACCTGTGGAAAAATTCTCCGCTCCGCCTCATGATGTGTAGTCATGAATTTGCTGATTAAAGTTGTAATGACTTTATGCTGCGCTTCCTATAGCTTGTTATCGACTGGAGCGGAAGGGCGTGTTACAAATAGATGTGTAAGCAATAGAATCGCACTAATCCATTATATGAAAATCACCACCACCATTCACACTGTAAAAAACACAGAGCCCACCCCCAGGAAGTCTGCTTTTGAGCGCTTGCTCGAAGCTCATGCCTGCAGGAAGCTCCCGCGCCGGCTGCGGTTCAGGCAGGTTATCACCCCTGCCAGCTGTGAAGCCTGGCTTCGCAAGGTCGCAGACTGTGACCAGACCGTGCGCGACTGGATTTTGCGCGACACGCCCCAGCGCTTTGTTTACCTGAATCCGCTTGGCGAGGTCTGGGGCAAGGTGCAGCATTACATGGTGCAGCAGAACTTCCGCGTCCCGGAAGGTTATGCCCACCTGCTGCAGCGTGATTCGCTTCAGCAGACGGTGGCCATGGCTCCCGCGCAGATGCTGGGGCTGCACCTCCGGGGCGAGGCCGTGACCTCGGCGGTTTCGCTCAAGGTGCTGCCCTTGAATGAGCGCCCCTTTCGCAATATCTGGATTTATCCGGAGGATATCGCGTTCTCGGCCGTGCAGGCCATGGCGCTGATTGCCGGTGGCTTTACCTGCCCTGTGCGGATGCTTCATGCCATCCCGGATGGCCTTACGCCCCGCCAGCAGACCATTATCGGGGACTTGTTCAACACCCTCAGCGAGGCTTTCACCTCGTCCGGGTTTGAGGTCAGCATGGTTGCGGCCCCGGTGAGCCACTTCCTTGATGAACTGGCGGCTTAATTTCCCGCTCCGCCCCACCGCCGATGCCCGGCGGTGGGGGCAAGCGAGAACGGCGTATTGCCGCAGAATGCAGAACAGGCTGAAAATGTTGAATTAAAGTTTGATTTTTTTCATAAAAAGTGATAGATTGACAACGATACATTAACAAGAGAATTACACATGTTTGAAATCGAACAGATATATAATTTTGAATATAGCCGCACAATGGTGTTTAATGAAGAAAAATACTATGTGCTGAAATATAATGGTTTAGAAACAATGCCGGAATACGCGGATGATGGATGGCTGTTTCGTGTGCGGCCGTTTCCGTTTCAGCAGACGTGGGGGCGGGCCGAACTGAAAGACCGGATTATTCCCTGCATGGTTGCCGGGTTCAACACAATGATTGGCGGCGGCAAGACTCAGTTCCCTGTCTTAGTTCAGGATATAAATCACATCCTCAGGAGCTATTATAAGGAAGGGTACATGTACGATGATTTTACCATCATCAGAAAAATCAGTGAAGGAACAAGAAAATACTATGCGCAGGATAGATTTGGATTTGAACACTCCCTTTTTACATACGGAGTAGACTTTCTTGATGGACAGCAAATCAGTCTGCGGGTGAAAGAGATAAAAAACAGAAATCTGATATTCGAGCCTCCTCATCTGGAAATGCTGCCCAGGCATTTTGACATCGGCAAGGTTTATCCCTTTAAGGTGCTTTCAATGAAGATACTTGCCGGTAATCGTAAGTTTATTTATGTTGTGGATGAGCAGCTGGGGGCGATTCATCGATGCCCGATAACGGATGATAGTTCTATCGGAATTGGTGATAGCATTGATATGGAAGTAAAGGGCTTTTTCCCCCAAGGCTGGTTGATTTTGCGGCCCGCTCAAGAGTCTGCAATTAATGAATCAGAGACTCTTTTGTCTGAACCAGGAGATATCGAACCCGCTTTGCACGACGATGTGCTCAACGCTCCCCTTTACCGGGAGAATATTCGGCTTGCCTATAAGAACTATCTTATTCAGAAGGGGTATCAACAGTATACCTCGACTGGGAACCCCAGTACTGTGTACAGTTATAGTAATGCTGTTGAAAATGTCAGAAAGATGGAGAAACTCAGCTGGCTTGAATTGGGCTCTCGCATAATGAACATCGTTGCAGAGTATGGCCCGGGCGGCCGTAAGGAAGCCGAGGGTAAGAAGGGAAATAACACAGTCATTTGCGCATTAAAGCAGTTTGCCAATTTCTTGAATCGACCTGCTTCCGTTGCCGCTGTCGGTTCCCCATCGAATGTGAATATAGTGACGAAAACGCGGCGTATGGTGCACGATATTCGCTCGTTATATGAAAAATATCTCATTCAGGCAGGTATGAGCGTAACTACTCCGTCCGGAAAACCGAGCACTGTGTATAATTATAGCAATGCTGTTGAAAATGTCAGACAAAGCGAGGTGCTCGATTGGAATGAGCTTATTGAGCAAATAGAGAATCTTGTAGCTCTGTATGGCCCGGGCGGCCGCAAGGAAGCCGAGGGTAAGAAGGGGAATAACACGGTTATTAGTGCATTAAAAGCATTTGCCAAATTCATAGAGCAGCTCTGAGTAGAATCAAACCCGTTAGGATTGCAATGTAATACCGGACGAATCACGAAAGTCAGAGAGGATTCCGGAATCACCAGGAGATAACTAAAAATAATGATGAAAATTACCGTGGCATGAGGCCACGGTTGATCGGGAAACCTATGGTTCCGGTAGAATTTGCTTGACTTTACTCGAGCTTTCGGTTAGCTTGGCAGCAAAGCTGCAATGATTGCGCTTCCTATCTTACCATATCGTTATGAAAGCAGTATTACTTTTCCCCGGACAAGGTGCCCAGAAGGTGGGCATGGGCAAGGATTTTTATGATGCGTATCCCGCTGCGCGCGAGATGATGGATGCTGCGGATGCCGCGCTGGGCTATTCCCTCACCAAGGTCATGTTTGAAGGCCCGGATGAGGAGCTGACCCGCACCTGCAACTGCCAGCCGGCGCTCTACCTGCACGGCCTGGCTATCTACAAGGTGCTCAGCAGCCTGGTGGATATTGAGCCCGTGGCTGCTGCCGGGCTTTCCCTGGGTGAGTTCACGGCGCACGCTGCTGCCGGTACCTTCAGCATGGAGGATGGCCTCAAATTGGTACAGAAGCGCGGTGCGCTCATGGAGGAAGCCTGCCAGGCGGCCCCCAGCACCATGGCGGCCATGATTGGCGGCAGCGATGAAGCCGTGGCCAAACTGGCGGCTGAGTGCGATATTGACGTAGCAAACTACAACTGCCCCGGGCAGACGGTGGTTTCCGGCTCTGTGGAGGGTGTGGATAAGGCTGTGGCCGGTGCCAAGGCCGCCGGTATCAAGATTGCCAAGAAGCTCAACGTGGCCGGTGCCTACCACAGCCGTTTCATGAAGAGTGCCCAGACTGCCCTGCGCCCGGAGCTGGAGGCCACCCCCATGACCACCCCCGATGTGCCGGTGTATTGCAACTTTGAAGCCCGCCCGGTGACCGGGCCGGAAGATGTGCGTGCCATGCTGGGCGAGCAGGTCTGCGGCTCCGTGCGCTGGGCTGCCTGCATGCAGGACCTCATCGAAAAGGGCGAGCGCCTCTTCATCGAGATGGGGCCTGGCACTACGCTCGCCGGCATGATGGGCCGCATCTGCAAGGAGGCCAAGGTCATTTCCATTCAGGATGTCGCCTCGCTCGAAGCCGCCGTGGCCGAGCTGAAGACTATGTAAACCGTCGTTTTGTTTCTTTCAGGCACTCCTGCTCCGATTTTACGGGCGGGAGTGTTTTTTTGCTGTGCGGCGATATTGTTATAAAACACGGTTGCTGCTTGACTTGGCGGTGTAGTGGGTGTAACTTGCAGTCATGTACACCAGCTTTTTCGATGTGTTTTCCATCGGCATCGGTCCGTCGAGTTCGCACACGATGGGGCCGATGAGGGCCGCGGCGCGTTTTGCCCGTGAACTGGCAGAGCGCGGGGTGCTGGGGCAGGTGGAGACGGTGCGGGTGTGGCTGTATGGCTCGCTGGCGCTCACCGGGGTGGGCCACGGCACGCCCGGCGCGGTGGTGTATGGCTTGCTGGGGCTGGATGCGGAGAAGATGGAGATGTCTGCCACACCGGCGATTGCCACGCTGGCTACGGAGGGTAAGCTGCTCTTGAATGGTACGCATCCCATCACGTTCAGCGCCATGCGCGATATTGTGCTGGAGAAGGAAATCACGCTGCCGGAACATGCCAATGGCATGCGTTGCTGCGCGTATGATGCTTCCGGGGCTGAGTTGGCCAATGAGGTGTATTTTTCGATTGGTGGCGGTGCCATCCGACGGAGCGATGAGATGGATGAGCTGCCGGAGCCTCCCCCGCCGGTGCCGTACCCCTTCGATTCCTGCGCGGAGTTGTTGCAGCATTGCAAGAGCGAGAATATGACTATTGCAGCGGTGGTGCGGTGTAACGAAATGGCTCTGCCTACGGGTATGGAGCTTCGCTCCCGCATCCGCAAGATTTATAACACCATGGATAAGGCGATTGAGCGTGGCGTGAAGACCATGGGGGTGCTCCCGGGGGGATTGAAACTCCCCCGCCGTGCGCCGCGCATTTACCGCCGCCTGGCGGAGATGTTCCGCGAGAATACGCAGGATGCGCTCACCATTATCGACTGGATTAACCTGTGGGCCTTTGCGGTGTCGGAGGAGAATGCCGCCGGTGGCCGCGTGGTGACGGCTCCCACCATGGGAAGCGCCGGGGTGCTGCCTGCTGTGCTGCGCTATTATGAGCGGTTCGGGCGTCAGGATGCCACAATCGGCCGCGAGCATGGAGTCGAGATTTTCCTGCTCACGGCTTCTGCCATTTGCTCACTATACCGCGCCAAGGCATCTATTTCCGGTGCTGAGGTCGGCTGCCAGGGAGAGGTGGGTGTGGCCTGCTCCATGGCTGCTGCCGGGCTTACCGCGGCTATGGGTGGCTCGAACGAGCAGGTAGCCAATGCTGCGGAGATTGCCATGGAGCATAATCTGGGCCTCACTTGCGACCCGGTCTGCGGGCTGGTGCAGGTGCCTTGCATCGAGCGCAATGCCATCGGCGCGGTGAAGGCGGTGAATGCTGCCCGCCTGGCCCTGCGCGGCGATGGTACTCACTTTGTGAGCCTGGATAGTGTGATTGCCACCATGAATGAAACCGGCCGAGCTCTGGCGGCCGGGTATCGCGAAACGGCGCTGGCCGGCCTTGCGACCAATGCGCTGACCTGCTGATGCTGCCGCGGTGGACTCAGATGCCTTCCTGCTCAACGACGGCTGCAAACAGTTTGTCGAGCACGATGTCGTGAATCTTCTGCTCTTCCGGGGTGAGCACGCTGCGCAGCTCATCGATGGCTTTCTGCTGCGCCTGGTTGATGTCTTCTGATATTTCCAGGAATGATTTGGCGATGGTTACCAGTACGGCGCGGCGGTCGCTCGGACTCTGGTGGCGCTCCACCATGCCCTGACTCATCAGACTGTCTATCATGTGCGATGCCGCGGAGGGCGACATGCCCGCTCGCTCGGCAAGCGCGCTCATGGGGATGCCTTCCGGGTGCAGCAAGGTGTAGCGGCGGATGTTGGCCATCACGGCGCACTGCCTTACGCTCAGTTTGTAAAGCTTCTTCCGCATGGATTCGCTCATGCCCCCCATGGCTGCCCGACTGATAAAGTCCGTGATGCTGCGCATCTTGTCTATCTTCTGTAAATCGTCGTACCGGCTTGGCATGCTTTACTTTTAACACGTTAATCAACTGATGTCAATAAAATCCGTTTGTTGAAAAGTAAAAAGTTTGAAAATCTCAAATATAAATCTTGACTCTGCTTTCCAGCGTTGCTAGAATGCCCGCAGATGCCTATGGAGAAGATCCGCTACATAACTCGATACAATGGTCAGAAAGGAACTCGTAAATCATTCTGCGGCTGGCGCCTGTGTATAACCCGGCAGAAGGAGACCTACGTCCGCTATTTTACTGATATTGAGTACGAAAGTAGCGATAAGTCCCTGGCGGCAGCCCTTGAAATCCGCGATGCCATGCTGGCCGAAATGAAGGCTGGCGCTTCTTTCTCCGAGCTCTGCGAGCAATACCGCAAAAAGCGTAAGCGCGCGTGATGCCTGTCAATTTCCTTGACTTCGCCCGGTAAGCTGGTATACTGCGGGTGAAATGTGAAGCATGCTTCATAATCGCATGATGAAAGCCCAGGCATTGAAAAAGAAGCACCCTGTTTTTCTGATGAAGATGGTATCGGACCGAGCCGATGCGCTGTTTGCCCAGCGCGTGGGCACGCTGGGCGTGACGGCGCCGCAATGCCGGGTACTGATGCACCTGGAAAGCCGGGGAGGCGGGCCAGTATCGCAGAAGGAACTGGAGCAGTACCTGGGGGTGAGCCATACGACAGTGAAGGGCCTGCTGCAGCGCCTGGAAGAGAAAGGGTACGTGCGCACTGCATTTGATAGCGCAGATGGGCGGGTCAAGCATGCGTATCTGACGGAAGGGTTCTGCCTGATGATGGAAAAGGCGCAGCAGGCGATGAAGGATTTTGAAACGACGCTGGTGGAGGGATTCAGCGCAGACGAGCTGGAGCAACTGCGGCAGTTTCTGGAACGGATTTACCACAATACTTTAACCTTGGGGCCTGCGGCTCCGCACAACTGAAAATCAATGAACGCAACACACATAGTAACGATAGCCCTCGGTGGGGTGGTGGCAAGCACAGCGCTGGTTGCTTGCAAGGACAATGGAGGGGCGCAGACAGCCCAGCGGGGGATGGCCCCCATCAACGTGACGGTGATGCCGTTGCAGAAGCGCACGGTGGAGCTGAAGAGCACCTGGTTCGGGCATTTGCGCGGTGTGGACCAGGCAGATATCCGCCCCGAGGTATCGGGCCGCTTGCTGGAGCAGGTGTACTGGCATGGTTCCCTGTGTGAGAAGGGGGAGGTGTTGTTCCGCATCGATTCCTCCACCTACCAGGCGGCTTACGACCAGGCTGTGGCCAATGTGGCGGCCGCCAAGGCCGGAGTGTTGCAGGCCGAGGTGGCCAGCGAACAGGCTCAGAAGGATGTGGAGCGCTATTCTACCCTTGTCAAGAGCGGGTCCGTTTCCGAAAAACAGCATACGGATGCCCTGCATGACAGCCGCCGCTGCGAGGCCGCCCTGGCCATGGCCCGCGCCCAGGTTGCCCAGGCGGAGGCCGCGCTGGAGATGGCCAAGCTGAATCTGGACCGCTGCACGATCCGCGCCCCCTTCAAGGGCCTGGCCACCAAATCAAATGTGAGTGTGGGTGATTTTGTGGCTGCGGGGCAGGTGGTGATGACCCGCATGTCCTCCGTGGACCCCATTCGAGTGGATTTCTCCGTGCCGGCTCGCCAGATGAATGAGCAGACCCAGGGGAACGAATACTACGACATGCCGGATAAGATGAGCCCGGTGAGGGAGTTCGACCTGATTCTGGAGGATGGAAGCGTCTTTGAACACAAGGGGCAGGTGCATGCCGTGGATAGCGAAATCAGCCAGTCCACCGGCACGGTGAAATTCGTGGGTTACATCCCGAATCCGCAGCTCAAACTGCGCACGGGGGCAGCGGTGCGTGTGAGCGCGAAGACGGGCGAAATCAAGGATGCCCTGCTGGTGCCGGCACGAGCACTCATTTCCTCCATGAACCACCGCTTTATCTATGTGGTCGCGCCGGATAACACCCCGCTGGGTATCGATGTGAAGCTGGGCAAGGAGCTCGTGCTGGATATGCCGAATGGCGATGGTACGACCGTACCCATGCTTATGCAGGTGGTGACCGGCACCGTGAAACCCATTGCTGAGACGCTCCGCGAAGTCGGTATTGAGAATGTGGAAGAGGCCCGCGTCATCGTGGGGGGTGGCCAGATGGCGGCCCAGTATGCCCTGGCCAATGCCGGCATGCGGGCACAGGGTGCCCAGGGTGGTTTCGGTACGGTGATAGCCCAGCCCTTCATCTACGAGAAGCCCACCACCACCGTGAGTTCCGTGACGGCGGATGACAAAGCAGAATAACGATTAGAACCATGAGTCCCTTCTTTATCAAACACCCTGTGATTGCCACGGTGATTGCCGTGGTGACCACGCTGCTGGGTATGGTGTGCCTGATGAATCTCCCGGTTTCCCAGTACCCGGAGATTACGCCGCGCACCATCCAGCTCATGGCCATGTTCCCCGGGGCAGATGCCAAGGCCGTGGCCGATTCCGTGGGTACGCCGCTGGAGCGAGAAATCTCCGGTGTGCAGGGCATGGACTACATGACCTCTGTTTCCTCCAACAATGGCGTGTACTCCCTGCAGGTGGTATTCAACCCGGATACCGACCCTGACCTGGACCAGGTGTTCACCAACATGCGCTACGGGCAGGCTTCCTCCCAGGTGCCGCCGGAGGTGTTGAACTCCGGCGTGACCATCCGCCAGCAGCCCGGCCTCCCGCTTATCATTTACTCCCTCTATTCACCCGATGGCAGCTACAACTCCGTCGACCTGGCCAACTATGCCCAGGTGAAGATGGTGGATGAGCTCAAACGCGTGGAAGGTGTGGGCGAGGTAACGGTGTATGGTGCCGGTCGTTATGCTATCCGTATCTGGCTGGATACGAATATCATGACCCACTACAATATCTCCATCGGTGAGGTGCGTGCCGCTATCGCTGCGCAGAATACCACCAACCCCGGCGGTAAGGTGGGGGCTGACCCCGTGCCCGATGGCCAGGAAAAGACCATCGCCATCCGCACCCAGGGTCGCCTGAGCGACCCCACCGAGTTCGAGGAAATTATCGTGCGCCAGGTGGGCGATGAAATCATCTACCTCAAGGACATTGCCAAGGTAGAGCTGGGTTCGCAGAACTACTCGGCCACCGGTCGCTTGAACCGCCAGGTCTCGGCTGCTGTGGTGATTTTCCAGACTCCGGGTTCGAATGCTATTGCCACGGTGGACCGCCTGCGCAAGACTTTCGAGAAGCAGGGTGCCATCATGCCCCAGGGTATCAAGGGTGAAGTCTCGCTGGATACCACGACCGCCGTGCGCTACTCCATCGAGGAGATTAAGCGCACATTCATCGAAGCCATTGTGCTGGTGGCGCTCGTGGTGTTCATGTTCCTGCAGAACTTCCGCGCCACGCTCATTCCGCTCATTGCGGTGCCGGTGTCGCTTATATCGACCTTCTGCGTATTCCCCCTGCTGGGATTCTCGCTCAACACCATCTCGCTGCTGGGCATGGTGCTGGCCATCGGCCTGGTGGTGGATGATGCCATCGTGGTGGTGGAAGCCGTGCAGCACCATATCGATAAGGGACTCAACCCGCGCATGGCTTCCTTCGCAGCTATGCAGGAAGTGAGCGGCCCGGTGATTGCCATTGCCCTGGTGCTGGCGGCGGTGTTCCTGCCCTCACTCCTGCTGGAGGGTATCACTGGTACTCTGTTCAAGCAGTTTGCCATCACCATTGCGGTATCGATGCTCATTTCGGCCTTCAACGCCCTGACTCTCTCGCCGGCCTTGTGCGCCCTCATGCTCAAGCCGACCAATCAGAACAGCAGTATCTTCAAACCCTTCTACAAGGTCTTCAACTGGTGCTACGATTGCACCGCCAGCGCCTATGTGAAGATTTGCGGCGGCCTGTGCCGCAAGCTCATCATCTCTATGCCGCTGCTGCTGCTCTTCTGGGCTGCCATTGCGCCCATGTCGAAGATGGTGCCGAAGGCCTTCCTGCCCGATGAAGACCAGGGCTTCCTGCTGGCCGCCCTCGTCATGAAACCCGATACCTCGCTCCAGGTGGCCTATGCCGAGAACAAGAAGTTCGAGGATGCCCTCAGCGACCCTGCTGTGAAGAATCTGACCACCGTGGTCGGTATCAATATCCTCAACAGCGTGCAGACCCCCGGTGCCTGTATCGCCTTCATCGAGCTCAAGGACTGGAAAGACCGCCCGGAGACTGCTGCCGAAGTTCAGAAGCGCATCGAGGCGCGCCTGCACCAGACCCCGCTGGATGGTATGGCCATGGTGCTCATGCCGCCGGCCATTCCCGGTGTGGGTACCGCCAATGGTGTGACCATGGTGCTCAACGACCTGGAGGGCCAGGGGCTACCTTTCCTGCGTGAGCAGGTGCTCCGTTTCGAGACCGAGGCACGCAAATGCCCGGAGGTGGCCATGTGCATGGATATGATGATGGCCGATACCCCTCAGAAGTTTGTGGAGCTGGATAAGGAGAAGTGTAAGTTCCACCGCGTGGATATCGCCGCCGCCAATAGTCTGCTGGCCACCTACAATGGTTCTGCCTTCGTGAACTTCTTCAACGCTTTCGGCCAGCAGTGGCAGGTCTATATGCAGGCCCAGGGGAGCGACCGCACCAGCCTGGATAAGATGGATGGCTTTTTCGTGACCAACCAGGACGGTGAGCGTGTGCCGCTTTCGGCTCTGGTGAATATCAAGGATATTGCTGATACCGAGTTCGTGATGCACCACAACATCTACAACTCTGCCAAGCTGAACATCATGCCGCGCCCTGGCTACTCCACCCAGCAGCTCATGGAAGCCATGGAGGCTGTCTATGCCCGCACCATGGATCCCTCCAAGATCGGCATGGATTACCAGGATATGTCGTTCCAGGAAAATAAGGTGCGCAACAGCACCGGCCTCGCTACCATCTTTGCCATGTCCTCGGTGTTTGCCTTCCTCATCCTCGTGGCTCTGTATGAGAAGTGGACCCTGCCGATCTCCGTGTTCCTCACCGTGCCTATCGCTGTGCTGGGTGCCTATGCCGGCTTGTACTGGATGGGGATGGAGCTCAACCTCTACGCCCAGGTGGGCCTGGTGATGCTGGTGGGCCTCGCCGCCAAGAACGCCATCCTCATCGTCGAGTTCGCCAATCTGGAGATGGAACGCGGCAAGGACCTCATGGCGGCCACCCTTTCGGCCGCCCGCCTGCGTCTCCGCCCCATTCTCATGACCTCGCTCGCCTTCATCCTGGGCTGTGTGCCGCTCATGCTGGCCAGCGGCTCCGGTGCGCTGGCGCGTTGCTCCATCGGCACCGTGGTGGTGGTGGGCATGACCGTGGCTACCGTGGTCGGTGTCTTCCTTATCCCGTGCTCCTATGTATTCATCATGCGGCTCTTCCGCATCAAGTTCAAACTGGCAACCCTGGGTGAAGACCCGGATGAGGCCGGTGCCCGCGAATACCTCGCGGCGCACAAGGATGATGAATAATGGCAAAGTTAGTAGAAATTACTTGACAAAATCAAACA
This sequence comes from Akkermansia sp., assembly GCA_017517805.1. Taxonomy (GTDB): domain Bacteria; phylum Verrucomicrobiota; class Verrucomicrobiia; order Verrucomicrobiales; family Akkermansiaceae; genus Akkermansia. The sequence goes on along the minus strand of JAFWYD010000076.1, from coordinate 1,610 downwards.
AAAACTTATCATATCATCAGCATGAAACGCACTCTTATCCTCAGTCTTGCAGGAGCCGCTGGCCTGGTGGCCTCCTGCTCCTTCGGACCCATCTGGTCCAAGCCGGAAATGCCAGTTCCGGCAGAGTTCCGCGAAGCCGGCATGGCTGGCAGCAGCATGGCCGACTTGCCTTGGCAGCAAGTGCTCAAGGATGCCAACCTGCAGAAGCTGCTCGAGGATGTCTTTGCCCACAACCGCAATCTGGAAGCCATGATGCACAATGTGGAGGCCGCCCGCCGCTACATCACCATCGCCCGTGCTCCCATCTTCCCCTGGATTGGTTATGGTGCCAATGGTAACCAGGGCGTGGGCTCCACCAACGCTGCCTCGGTGATGCAGGGACACCACTCCACCACGGTACCGGCCGGCGTGGCTCTGAGCGCCTCCTGGGAGCTCGATTTCTGGGGCAAGACCCGCAAGGGAATCGAAAGCGCCGAGGCATCTGCCCTGGCTGCCGAGGAGAGCTTCAACAACCTGCGCATCTCGCTCATGAAGCAGGTGGCCGGCGGCTATCTCCAGCTCATCATGCTGGATGAGCAGCTGAAGATTGCGCACGAGGCCGTGGCTTCGTACCGCGAATCGCTCAACCTCTTCGAGAACCAGCTCGAAGGTGGTGTGGCAGACCGCCTGCAGACCGCATCTGCCCAGGCTGCCCTTTCGGCTGCTGAAGCTCAGATTCCCAATCTGCAGATGCAGATTGCCGAGCTGGAAAACACACTTTCCACCCTCGCTGGGCGCATGCCCGGGCATATCGCCCGCAGCGGCAGCATGAAATCCTTTGCCGCCGCCAGCGGCGTGGCAGCCGGTATCCCGGCAGAGGTCATAGCCCGCCGCCCCGATATCCGCGCCGCCGAGCAGAAGCTTCGCGCCGCCAATGCTGATATCGGCGTGGCCATTGCCAACTACTTCCCCACCATCAGCCTTACCGGCATTGCAGGTGTAGCCACGCCTGACCTGCGCCACGGTATCAACGGCAACCTCGATGGCTGGGGCGTGGGTGCCAATCTGGCCGGCCCCCTCTTCCAGGCTGGGCAGCTGCGTGCCAACGAAAAGATGAAGCGAGATGCCTTCCTGGCTGCCAAGGCTGAGTATGAGCAGGCCGTGCTGGCTGCCATGGCAGAAATTTCCACCACCCTGACCCAGCGCACCAAGCTCCGCAGTATCATGAAGAACCAGGAGCGCGCCGTGGCTGCTTACCAGGAAAGTGTGTCCCTTGCCAAAGCCCGCTACGCCCAGGGGCTTGCCAGCTACTACGAAGTGCTGACTGCCCAGCAGGGCCTCTTCCCGGCCCAGACCCAGCTTGCGGCCTACCGCTTCCAGTATGCCGCCTGCATCCCCACCCTCTACACCCAACTCGGTGGTGGTTGGCAGGCCAAGTGAAAGCAGGGCAGCCTCTGATCCTTTTCAACCCGGTGGCATGGCCACCGGGTCAGGGCAAACGCATTTGAGAAGTGTCATACAAACTCGTTATTCCGCTTGCGAAAATTTACTTTGAATTTACACTGAAAGAATTATCGTAAAAATCTAGTTTTCTTGCAGTTATCACATAAGTGTGATATACTCGATAGATG
>JAFWYD010000075.1 GCA_017517805.1 Akkermansia sp. | reverse complement strand
TTTTATTTTTTCGGGGGTAGAGCGCGTTCGATAATGCCTATAAGTTCCCGGCGCAGACCGGCGTCTGGCAAGGCGTAGAGGCTACCCGTATGGCTTATACCCGTGCCACCCGGGCTGGTTATAAGTTCAGCCCGCAGACTCAGATACACGCCATCGCTGAAAGCCAGATTCAGAAAATACAGGCGGCTCGAGTGCCGCCTCGTAACGCGCACGGGAGCAAACTCCGGATTGGCCTGTAGCTGACTGATAATGTACCGCAGACGAGGCATATCTTCCGCTTTCACCGCATAGCGGGGAGAATCCTGCCCGGGGCCGTATACCTCCACTTCGGCTTGCATAGTCTCCAGAAGCTCCCTGCACCTAGCAAGTTTATCTTCGGCTTGCCTGATGTGTCGGAGACGCGCCTCCTCATGAGTCGGCTTAACCCGGTTTTGCTGTGTCTCTACTTGTTTCGCTGCTGCGTTGCAACAGCCCACGCAAAGCCACGCCGCAAGGCACAGGGCTGTGGTGGCAAGGATGCTATGGATGGTGGACATTATCAGGCCTGCTGTGGATTATTCGGCTTGTTGGCCTACGGGCTGATTCGGGGAAGATTCCCCGGTAGATGAAGCGCCTTTGAAGAAATTGCTCAACAACTCCAGCGCGTGCGGTGAATCGGGAGATGGTTCAGGGCCCCACGGGGAGCGGATACGATGGGGCAGAGTCTCGTGATCGGCCAGGACATATGTTAAATAAAGCGGTTTGCCGTTGTTGACTTGCGCATCGGGGTGCTGAACTTCCAGTAGTGCTTCTACTCTGAAACTCTCCAGGTTGTATACTTTGCTACCCGGTTTGAGCATTTCTCCCCACAAGCCACGAACAGCCAGCAGTTTCCCCATCTGCACCGGGACATGGTACAAATCTATTACCCCATCGGGCAGCGTTTTGTAATTGGTCAGCCTATAATCCGTACCGGCCGCATAATCTACACGCTGGATGGCGAGCGGAACCCGGAAATGAACCTCTTCGCCACAGTATGAAGCAAACTCCGGCATTCCGGATAAATCGACAACTCCATTCTGAAGCTGGCTGCCATCTCGCAATTCCTGACGGTTCGTCCACTGTTTTCTGGTGGAAAAATCCCATCCTGCCGGGATTTTGGCACCCCCGACTTCTGCGAGGATATATTCATGTTCAGGCGAACAGCTCAAGCCAGCCATCGACGCAAGGCAGATGGCTGAGGCGGCAAGGATTCTGTGGAAAATTGTCTTCATTATTTTCTATCTACTCGACATAAGATAATACTTCCCGGCACCGAATCCGCAACAAAAAAAAGGCAGAAAGTGTGGATTTTCTAATAAATAGACGTTTGCGGCGGGCATTTTTGTTGCCGATGGCGCAAAAACAGGGCAGCAAGGGCAGGATTCGCTCGAAGTGGAGCCTGGGTGGTGTTTTACCCGAACGCGGGAAATGTTTCTGGAGGCAATTGATAGGGCTACATTACCAACATCTTTTTCTTTTTGCCTCCTCCAACAACATATGCATGTTGTCTGACGCTGCCCATTTGAATGGGGTTGTGCCGCAAATATCTTCATGAAGCGGATTAGCACCAGCTTTCAACAATATACGGGCGCAGTCCATAGCATCATATTGAGCCGCATAAAAGAGAGGGCTCCAGTCATCATACTCTTCTTCCAGAGGCGCCCTGCACTCATACACCAGATAACGCACGGCTTCGGGCTGATTTTCCTTGCACGCTTCGCAAAGAGCCTTACCATCGTGCGCCAGCAAATCCATGCCACACTCACGCAAGGCACGCAGGCAATCAACCTGACCGGCAGCTGCCGAATAGACAGCCAAATTCAAAAAATCCGGGTCATCTTGCCAGTCTGGCGGTAAATCACACAACAACAGCGCCTTTTTCAACAAGCTTGATGGCCCATTACAACACAGGTTGATGAGTAGCTGAGCATCGTCCTCCAGGGGTGAAGCCCCGGCATCCAGCAAAAGTTCCACCCCCTCAGCCCAACCGCAACGAGCGGCATCTGAGGCCAACGAAGCGCATTCCCAACAAATCGGCAAATCCGGATTCGCTCCGGCAGCCAGTGCCGCCTGCATCCCTGCTGGGTGCTTCGCCTCGTAGGAATCGTACAGCTCCAGGTCGGGAGCATCCAGCGTTTCCCGATAAAAGCATTCTTCAGCATAACGGCGTACCCGGTACGCTTCAATCTCTTCCAGAGCTGCCGGCGTAAGGGGCATATCCAGGTCCATTTCCTGAATGAGGTCATTCAATACTTTTGACCGCTCCAGTACCCGGTGCATCGTTTCGTAGTCCTCCGATTCCATCATATCTTCTAATCTAGATTCAAGCATCTCGCTGCTGAAACCGCAACAAAAAATTGCAGAAAGTGGGGGATATTTATTAGATAATTCTGCATAATCCATGCAAAATTGACAAAGACGCGTGTAATGTTTCCTTTATTTTGCCTTTTGCATCTGCGTGGAGACATCATTTTTTGAGTCCCACACGCTCGGCGTAGCGTTTCATCAGCATAGCACCGTATTCGCGGGGCAGCAGCTTATCGGCATAGAGGGCGCGGTATTCATCCAGCTCCCAAGGCAGGAACTGGTTGCGCCCATAGAACTCGCCGGTTTCCTCATCCACGCTCTGCAGACTCAGGAAATCAGAAAGGCACTGCTGCTGGGCTTCGTTGAGGAGGCTCTTCTTCTGGCGGATGTGTTCCTCCAGCTCACTTTTGGGACTCAGGCCGGGGTATATTTCCACCACGCCGCGCAGGGCTCCCATCATGAAACGGGGAATCAGGAAACGGTACGCCTCGGGACCGACGAAACACAAGGATATCGAGCAGGCAAAAAGCAAATCATCGGGGATGGCGTGCCAGTCATTCCTCTCCTCGCGGGCAGCCAGCACATCCAGCACTTCCTGGCTCAGGTAGTCATCCATCGCTTCTCCGCAAAGCAACACATAGGGTTCGTTCAGGCACTGCACCCCGGCAAAAGCAAGCTCAATCTGCTCCACCAGCTTCTCCTGCAATGAATTCAGCGGGGTTGAATCCGGCTTGTAATTCTTTCGCGACCTCTCCACGCGATGCAGGAACTCCGCAGCCGCAGCCAATGCCCCGGGACTGGCAGAGCCCTTCTTCAGCCCGGCCTCCCGCACTTTCTTTTTCTCGCCCTGCTTTGCCATGCGCGCAGTATAGCAGCGGATCATGTCGATATCAAGTTCATACTTGTCACAGGAAATTGATTCTGCTATATTAGGGTGCATGAGATGGTATTTGCTGATACTGGCAACCAGCGTGTTGCAACTGGCTCAAGCGGTGACAGTAGAAGTAAGGCACACGCACGGGGTTTTCTACCCCGGGGTGCAGCAGCAGGCCATTCTACAGCTTAAAATCACCGGGGAGCCGGGAGAAAAGATTACCAGACTCGATTTCAGCGATGGTAAAACCACCCAGCCATCTGATATTCAGCTGGCGAGGCTGTCCACCTCCGGCAACTGGAACGGCTACACGCTTAACACCGACCGACAGGTGCAGGAAAAAGACAAGGCCAAACTGGATAAGAAAGGCAACTTCTCCTTTGAAACGCCCATTGAGGCCGGGTCCGAACCTGTCTATTACTGGTTGAGTTACGACCTGGCGCGAGGAGCGAAGCGCGGCAACCATATTGATGCCCTCTGCACCAGGGTGACCCTGGCCGATGGCAGCACCGTGAAGCCCCGTCTGAAACGCGCCAAGGCGCTCAAGAAGCGCAGGATTGGGCGCATCTACCCCTTCCCCTACCGCATTGTCCCCTACTACCGACCGCGCTGGGTGAAAGGCTGGGGCAACGCGGAGAAAGCCGTGCATCTCACGCCGGAGCATTTCAACCTGCTCACTGACCTGGTGCACTTCGCCTACACCGTTTCGGCAGAGGGCGATATCGTCTACCAATGGGCCGGGGAAGGCGTGGAACCCCGGGAAATAGCCGATGGTGCGCTGGAGGAAATCAAGCGGCTTCACAAGGAAGCCAAGGCAAAATCCCTGCTGCTGGCCGGCTTTGCGCACATGGATGAGCCCATGACCACCGCTGTGGCGGAACCGGAAACGCGCCGCAAGCTGGCGCGCAACATGGCCACCTGGGCCATCGAGCGTGGGTACGATGGCATCGATATCGACTGGGAATACCCGGACACCAACGAGCAATGGACGAACTTCGGTCTCTTCCTGGCCGATTTGCGCGAGGAACTGGCAGGCTCCGGATTTTCGTTCAGCGCTGCAGCCTCGGTCACCTACAAAGTCCCCACCTTCATGGTGACAGACCAGCTGGATTTCCTCATGACCATGTCATACGACGACATCGGCGCGCAGCATTCCTCCATGTGGCGATTCCAGAATGATGCCAACAAATGCCTGAACGATTTCCGCATGCCCAGGCCGCGCATTGTCGTGGGGCTCCCCTTCTACAGCAACGAACAGGGCAAACTCACAGAGCAGTTTGGCTATTCCCAGATTATCGGCTGGTATCCCAATCTGAAACCGGGAGACAACACATTCCAATCAAAAAAGCAGGATGGTTCCCCCGGTCCCATGCATTCATTCAACGGTTCTCAGCTCATCGCCGAAAAATGTCGCTGGATGAAGCAGCAGAAATTCGGAGGAGTGATGATCTGGGCATACGATACTGATGTCAAGCTGAATCACCGGGCCTCGCTTGCCAAAGCCATGTACAAGGTGGTGCGCCAACCAAAAGCTAAGAAATGACGCCAGAATCCCAGTTACTGTATGCAGCCTGGTGCAGCAACGCGCCCCGGGTGGCAGAGCTGCTGTCCCTTGGTGTACCCGTGGACACGCGCGATGGCAAAGGGCGCACGCCCCTGATGCTGGCGGCATACACCCGTTCTCCGGAGACGGCGCAGCTCCTGCTGGGCGCAGGAGCCGACACCCAGGCCAGAAACAAGGGAAACCGCCCCCTCATCGACTACGCCAGTGACGCCACCACCGCCCGGCTGATTCTGGAGCACACGCCCCCGGCACTCCGCAGCGCAACAGCCACGCGACTCCTGTTCACCAGGTGCAATCTGGCTGCACTTGCCCTGAAAGCCGGAGCCAGTGCGAATGCAAGAAACAAGCGGGGAGACACCCCGCTGATTTACCACTGCTGGGATTGCGGATTCTACAACGCCCCGCTGGAACCCATACGCCTGCTACTGGAGGCCGGGGCAAACCCCGACGCAATCAACAGCCACGGTCACACTCCCTTGCTGATGGCTCTCTGGACGGAGAGAGAAGCCATGGTTCGCCTGCTGATTTCTGCGGGGGCACATAGACTACCGGAATCTTACACCCTCACTCTCAAACAATCTGAATTGCTTCAATCATGTTCTCGACCAGTATAAAGAAAGCGCTTCTTTCGTGCATCTGCGGGTTGATGCTGCCGGCAACCGGGCTCACCGATGCCGAATACGATGCCATCGAGGAATATGAAAACAGATTCTGGCAAGTGCTCGAGCAGGTCAATGACAAGGAGAGCGCCGATGCCGCCGCACAAAAACTGCTTCACCTGCCCCATGCGGATGTGGCAGAAAAAGCGCTGCTCCCGCAATGGTGGACAGATGGCAACGAATCTGCCCCTCTGGTGAAAGCATGCTTCTACGGTTCGGCGGCTCTGGCTGAAGCCCTGGGATTCCCGGCAGAGGACAGCATCATCCCCTCGCCGCTCGCGCCGGGCATCGTCAGCATGATTCAAATGGACATGCTGCGCAGCCTCACCAAACCCATTCCTGAGAGCAGGAAGAAGGCGGAGAAACTGCTGGCACAAGGAAAAGGGCTGAGCCCGGATGTACTGATGACACTTCCCAATGAGGTGGCAAGCAGCATCAGCGGAGGATGCGGATTCACCCCGGAGAGCGCGTGGGGCATTGCTGCGGATGATTTCAGAAAATGCCAGTTTACCGCAACCCAGCTTTTCCTATACGCCTTTCCCTGCCAGACCAGGGCTGAGCAACGCATGGAGTTCAGGGGCAACAAACGATTCCTGGTCTATACCGTTTCCCTGTTACGCGGAGAAAAGAAATACGAGGTAGAACAGTGGTTCGATATTTCTGCCATTGCCCCGGTATACCCGGAAGCCATGCGGAAACAAGCCGCGAATGACCTGCACGAACTCGCCAGCGAACTTCACTCAGCCCTGTTCTGCATCTGGGACGTGGAATCAGCCAGCGAACAGGTGCCCGCTATCGCTTCGCTTTACGAGAAATGCCAGCAGAAAGCCCGAATCTGCGAAGAACGCCAGAGTATCTGGATGCTCTGGATGAACGCATTTGATATACCGCGCCGCGAACGGATTGCATCTCAACTCATCAATATAGAAAAAGAAAACGCCTTCGGTTCAGATACCTTGCTGCGCTTGCTTCAAAGGATTAAACTCCCCCTGTATCAATGAAACGATTTCTCATCAGCCTTTTCACAGCCCTGCTCCTCTGCGCCTGCCAGCAGAAGGAGCACACCTGGTCACTGCTGCAAACGCTGGAATACCTGGATTTCCAGCGGTCCATGTCCAGAGGGGTGGATTATCTGGGAAGCGATGCGGATTTCCACTACTTTGAGCACAAGCTGGAAATGGCTCCAAATGTACGATTCCGCATCGACCGCATTGCTGAATACACGCCCAGCACCCCCATGCCGTACCGGGCATGGTTTCCCGACCGGGTTCCGGTGGAGGACGAACTGAGTTCGCTCAGCCTGATTATCCTTCATGATAACCAGCCCGGAAAGTTCGTTTACTGGTACAAGGGAAAGAAGATTGAAAACCCGTCTGCGATATCCACTGATATCCTGCAGACCATACGTCGTATCCGCCTGCCCAGTAAACACACAGACATCAACGACCAAGCACTGCAGCCCATACGCCACCACCTGGAGAACAAGATAGATGTAGACTTCTCAATCCCCACAAGTGGATTGCCCGCCTGCATCCTCGAGCTCAGGGGCAAAAAAGGCACCATCTCCAGCGACGCACTGGACAATCTAATCAAGGAGCAGCCTTGAGTTTCGTTCTCTCTGACCAGAGCGGCAGATACTTCTGCACCAGATTCTCGGTTCTCTCGCCCCACCAGAGCCCGGGCATGCCGAGCGATACGCCCGTGCTCCAGAGATACAGGTTCCCGCCGGGGACAGCCGTCAATCCATCATCCGGCGGCAGAATCAGCCAGGCACGGCGCTTGCCGTGGTCGAGCTTCATTTCCAGCTGCCGCTGGGCGCGGAAATATCTGGAAACACCTCGGAGCATGGCCCGCGGCGTGGATTACCTTGGCAGCGATCCCCGGTTCCACTATTTCGAACACAAGCTGGAAATGGCACGGGACGAGTGCTTCCGCATCAGCACGGCAGAAGAAATATACGCCCCGTATGAAACGATGCCCTACCGCCGCTGGTTCCCTGAGCGGCGAGATGCCTATGCCGCCCTCCTCGGGCTGCCCCTCTGCATCAACTCCGATTCCAGCTGCACGCTCGACGGCCACCCATACAAAAGCCCGGCAAATATCCCGGCCAGATTATGGACCAAGGTCAGCAGAGTGCATTTCAATGATAAGAGCAGCAACACCATTCGCCGACTGAAGCAAGAACTTCAGCCCTACCTGAGAAACGCCCCGCATGTGCGCTATACCCATGCCACCAGCAGTCTGCCACCCCACCTGCTGCCGCTGTAATAAACCTCTGAGCCGAGAAATAATTAACATTACTTGAAAGGATTTCTCACTCACATACGTAAGTATGGGTAGACATGAGAACTCAGGCCATCATCACGACCGCTCTTTGTGCCCTGCTGGGGGCGCCCCAGATTATCGCCCAGGAAGCACCGCAGCAGGTGCAGGAGGTGCAGCAGGCCATCCAGGCTGGTGCGCACCCGTTCTTTGACAAGGGGATGTACCCGGACTGGTCCAGACTGACCCCGGCCCAGGCCCGCATTGACTCGGCAGCAGCCATGGTCATGGCTCGCCACCGCCTCGATATCATCAGCAATATCAAGCCGGAGGAAGCAAGTTTTGAAAACACATTCCTCGCGCTTTCGCACGCCCAGGATGAACTGGAAAAAGTGCAGAACCGCATTTACCACCTGAAGACCGTAGCTGATAGTGAGGAGTTACGCAAAGTGCAGGAGGAGCTGATGCCGCAATGGAACGCGCTGGCGGCCGAAGTGCTGGCCAATGATAAGCTCTGGACCGTGCTGCGGAAAGCCGCCACCCAAGCCTGGGTCAGGGAGCTTTCGCCCGCCAAGAGGCGCTATGTGGAGCAAGTTATCCAGAATTTCCACGACCAGGGTGCCGACCTGGAGCCCGAACACAAAGCACGCAAGAAGGAAATTGAGGATGAGATGTCTCTGCTGGAGCTGGAGTTCGGCAAGAACGTGCAGGATTCCACCGAGGCATGGGAACTCATCATCACCGACCCCGAACAGCTCGCAGGCATGAGCGCCGACTGGATGGATAAAGCCCGGGAGGATGCGAAGAAGCATGTGTACGGTGCTGATGCTGCCCCGGCCTGGCGTATCTCCCTCCAGGCAGCCAGCTACGGGGAGGTGCTCAAGCACTGCACGGTGGAAGCAACCCGCAGGAAATGTTGGGAGGGGTTCCTGACCATCGGCTCAGGCAAATATGACAACGAGCCCATCGTAGCCCGCATCATGGAGCTTCGCCGCGAACTTGCAGAGCTGCTCGGCTTTGAAACCTTTGCCGACCTGACCACCCACCGCCGCATGGTCGGTAGTGGTCAGAATGCCCTCAAGTTCGTAGATGACATGATGCAGAAGGTCAAACCCGCCTTTGATGCAGAATGCACCCGGCTGCTTGATTTTGTCGCGCGCCGCACAGGCAAACCCACCACGGCCCTCAACCCGTGGGATCGCTCATTCTACCTGCGCGAAATGAGTGAGGAGGTGTATAATTTCGATGCCGAAAGCGTGCGCCCCTATCTCAAGAGCGAAAACGTGGTCAATGGTATCTTCAGCATTTTCTCCAATCTCTACGGCGTTTCCTTCACCGAGCTTCCCTCACGCTGCCTGAAGCCGGGAGAAAAAGGCTCCGATGCCGTCATCGAAACCTGGCACCCGGAGGTCAAGGTCTTTGCCGTGACCGATGACCGCAGCGGTACCCACCTCGGCACTTTCTACATGGACCTCTACCCCCGCAACATGAAGCGTGAAGGGGCCTGGGTCATGCCCCTGGGCTATGGAGAGCCGCGCGTGGGCGATAAACCACACACACCGCACCTGGCCTGCCTGGTGGGTAATATGACCGCTGCCACCTCCGATAAACCAGCCCTTTTCAGCCACCGCGATGCCGTGGTTCTCTTCCACGAATTCGGCCACATGATGCATGTGATGCTCAGCGATACTGAGCTTCAGGCGCATTCCGGCACCGGGGTCGCCTGGGACTTCGTGGAGCTCCCCAGCCAGATTACCGAAAACTGGGCATGGGAACCTGAGGGGATTGCCACGTTCGGGTTCCACTACGCCACGGGCGAGAGCATGCCGGACGAACTGGTGGACAAGCTGCGCTCCAGCCGCTATTTCCTGCCCGCTACGGATAACATGGGCCAGCTCTGCATCGCCAAGCTTGACCTGGAAATGCACATGTTCTACAACGAAAAATTCCAGGGCAAGGGACTCGATGCCGCCACCCGCACCCTGCTCCGCGACTGGCAGATTCAGACCACCGTGCCCGGAACCTCCATCATGCGCCGCCTGCGCCACTGCATAACCGGCGGCTACAGCGCCGGCTATTATTCCTACAAATGGGCTGAGGTGCTCGCCGCGGATGCCTACTCCCGCTTCCGCAACGAAGGCGTGATGAACCGCCAGACCGGCGATGATTTCCGCCGCTTCATCCTCTCCCAGGGTGACAGCCAGCCCGCTGCCGACTTGTACCGCCAGTTCATGGGTCGCAACCCGGACCCCGATGCCCTGCTCCAGACCCAGGGTCTCTGCAAGTAAGCTCAGTCTTTCCCCGGCAGCGCCACCTAACCGTGGCGCTGCCTTTTTGAGCCGTTTTTTCATTTTTAGAATTATTCCACTTGACATTCCCGGGTTATCAGTTAGAATAATTCCAGATAAAACCCAGCAAAATCTAACGATATTTACAGTATAGAAGGAGAAACACCCTTGACTTATCACTCCGCGGGCGTTAGAATACCCACGTTGGTGGAGAGTCGGGGAGCCGCTCCCTGCGAAGAACAACCTCCAAACCAAGCTATTTTTATGACAGACACAACATGCACTCAGGAATGCGCCTGCCAGGTAGATCCGTGGCAGGGTTTCAAGACAGGCGTATGGCAAGACACCATCAACGTCCGTGATTTCATTCAGCAGAACTACACCCCCTACACAGGCGAAGGCGACTTCCTGGCCGGTCCTACGGAAGACACTACTGCCCTGTGGGACGAAGTGAAGGAACTCATGAAGAAGGAAATCGATGCCGGTGGTCTTCTTGATGCCGACACCGAAGTTGTTTCCACAATTGTCTCGCATGCCCCCGGCTACATCGACCAGGCACGCGAAAAGATTGTCGGTCTGCAGACAGATGCCCCGCTGAAGCGCGCGCTCATGCCTTTTGGTGGTCTGCGCATGGCCATGAAGGCATTGGAATCCTACGGCCTGCAGATGTGTCCGCATACTGCCGAATTCTTCGGTCGCATCCGCAAGACACACAATGAAGGTGTGTTCGATGCCTACACCAGCGACATCCGCGCCGCCCGTTCTGCCGGCATCATCACCGGTCTGCCCGATGCCTACGGCCGCGGCCGCATCATCGGCGACTACCGCCGCGTGGCCCTCTACGGCACCGACAAGCTCATCGCCGCCCGCCGCAAGGACCTCAAGGACCGCGAAGCCGGTGTCATGACCGATGCCACCATCCGCCTGCGCGAAGAAATGAACGAACAGATTCGCGCGTTGGATGAACTCGCCCGCATGGGCCAGAGCTATGGTTGCGACCTGAGCCGCCCGGCCACCAACTCCCGCGAAGCCGTGCAGTGGACCTACCTGGGTTACCTGGCTGCCGTGAAGGAACAGAACGGTGCCGCCATGTCCCTGGGCCGTGTCTCCACCTTCCTTGACATCTACTTCGAACGCGACCTGGCCGCAGGCACCATCACGGAATCCGAAATCCAGGAACTCATGGACCAGTTCGTCATGAAGCTGCGCATGGTGCGCTTCATCCGTACGCCCGAGTACAACAGCCTGTTCTCCGGTGACCCCACCTGGGTGACCGAATCCATCGGCGGTATGGGCGAAGACGGCCGCACCCTGGTGACCCGCAGTTCCTTCCGCATGCTGCAGACCCTGTACAACCTGGGGCCGGCTCCCGAGCCGAACCTGACCGTGCTGTGGTCCACCGCCCTGCCGGAAGGCTTCAAGAAGTTCTGCGCCAAGGTATCCATCGAGACCTCCTCCGTGCAGTATGAGAACGATGACCTGATGCGCCCGTACTGGGGCGATGACTACGGCATTGCCTGCTGCGTGTCGGCCATGCGCATCGGCAAGCAGATGCAGTTCTTCGGAGCCCGCGCCAACCTGGCCAAGTGCCTTCTCTACTCGCTCAACGGCGGTATGGACGAAGTGAAGGGCAAGCAGGTGACCCCGCCCGCCCCGCGCTACGAAGGCGAGTACCTCGAGTACGACAAGGTGATGGAGCTCTTCGACAATATGCAGAACTGGCTCGCCAAGACCTACATCGATGCGCTCAACATCATCCACTACATGCACGACAAGTACTGCTACGAGCGCATCGAAATGGCTCTGCATGACCCGGAAATCCTGCGCACCATGGCTGCCGGCATCGCCGGTCTCTCTGTGGCAGCCGACTCCCTGTCTGCCATCAAGTACGCCAAGGTCAAGTGCATCCGCAACGAAGAAGGCCTCATCACCGACTTCGAAACCGAGGGTGAGTTCCCCTGCTACGGCAACAACGACCCCCGCGTGGACGAAATCGCCGAAGCTCTGGTCACGAACTTCATGAACAAGCTGCGCAAGCTGCACACCTACCGCGACTCCATGCCCACCCAGTCTGTGCTCACCATCACCTCCAACGTGGTGTACGGCAAGAAGACCGGCAACACGCCCGACGGCCGCCGCGCCGGCGAGCCCTTTGCCCCGGGTGCCAACCCCATGCACGGCCGCGACAAGAACGGTGCGGTAGCCTCCATGCTCTCCGTTGCCAAGCTCAACTACGATGACAGCCAGGACGGTATCTCCTACACCTTCTCCATCGTGCCCGGCGCACTGGGCAAGGACGAAGCTGAGCGCGAAACCAAGCTGGTCTCCCTGCTGGATGCCTACTTCGCCGCCACCGGCCACCACATCAACGTGAACGTGCTGGAGCGCGAGACCCTCATCGATGCCATGGAGCATCCGGAGAAGTATCCGCAGCTTACCATCCGCGTGTCCGGCTACGCGGTGAACTTCATCAAGCTCACCCCCGAGCAGCAGCGTGAAGTCATCAGCCGCACCTTCCACACGCGCTGAAGCTGATTTCAGCAAAAGCTTCCAGGCAGCCATCAACCGCCAGTTGATGGCTGCCTGTTTTTTTGCCAAAGTGTGCCTGTTTCCTTGAAAAACAGCTTTTTCGTGATACAATAGCAACATCGCCCATGAATACTCCCAAGATTGAATTTCTCGGCTGGGATAAGCCCGCCATCGAACTCGTTGCAGAAAAGCTTCTCAAAGGCCTGAGCACCCCGCAGACCGCCGCACAATACCGCCGCGCCACCGTGGTGGTCCCGACCGAAGGCAGCGGCCGCCGACTGCGCGAATATATGGCAGAAAAGGCTGGCCATGCTCTTCTGATGCCCACCATCAAGCTGGTGGGTCACCTCATTCCCTCCGAGTACCCGGGCGTCGCCACCGAAATGGAAACGCTCACGGCATGGTTGCAGGTTCTCTCAGCGGAAGGAGCAGACCCAGTGGCACAATACGCCCCGCTCATTCCCCGCCGCCCGGAAACACACCGCGAACGCTGGGCGGTCGGCGTGGCCCACAAGCTCATGTCTCTGCGCAGCCGGCTCGCTCAGGAAGAGGTTGAGCTGGAGGCTATCAGCCACCAGCTCAGGAAACGTGAGATAATGTACCAGGAGGAAGCGGACCTGTTGACGGAAGACGCAAAAACAGCCCGCGCCGCCCTCCTGGCGCGCCGGAAAGCAACCCGCGCCGCCCTCCTGGCGCGCCGGAAAGTGGCCGCCAATGAACAGATGCGATGGCACAAACTACAATCCATCTTCGACCGGGTGGACGCCTTGCTTCCATCCGGAAAATCCATCGAGAAAGCGCAGGCGGAATTCGTCAGCAATGCCACCTGGGCAAAGCAATGCCGCCTGCTCATCATGGCTTGTGTGCCGGAATTCTCCCCCCAGATTAAAACGCTGCTGAGCAATCTGCACGGCAAAGATGGCGGCAGGGTGGAAATCTGGGTGCATGCACCGCAGACAGAAGCCTATAAGTTTGATGACTTCGGCCTCCCGCTGGAAGCAGACTGGCTCAACCGAGAGATTGAAATTCCCGATGCTCTGGTCTATGCCGATACCGCGCGGGAGGTAGTAGACAACGACGCCTCAACCATTCATCTGGTGACGGATGCCGAGGCCATGGCGGCAGAAGCCCTGCGCCTGGCGGGTGGGCATGATTCGCGCGAGCTTGCGCTCGCCGTGGGCGATTCGGAATTTTCTCCCTCCATCATCAACGCATTTGCTGCAGCCACACCGGCCTGGCAGCTCAATCTGCCGGAAGGGCGCAATCCCATGACCACAGACCTGGGGCGCCTGCCCGGTCAACTGGCAGATGCCTGCGATGCCCGCGAAAATCTGCCACTGTGGAATGCAACGCAGCAGGGTATCCGCAACAACGATGTCCGGGGGCTGGATGCCTTCATCGCCCTGCTCACCAACACGGCGCTGCAGCAAGCCATTGCAAAAGAACCCGGTGCACTCATCGGCATGCAGGAACACGTCGAAAAAATCCGCATGCTGTTGCTGCCCGGCAGCGAAGATGCCCTGTTGAGCATGCTCCAAGCCACCCCGAAAGTGGATGATAGTTACAAATCCATTGAGAAACTCCAAACCGGCCAGCAGCAGGCTTACTTCGACTTCGCAGACAGGGTTCACAAGCTCATCGATAGCCTGTGCAGCGCGAAACCGGCGAAAGCCCTGACCAGGTTGGCCACCAAGCTGGAAAAATGCCACGAAGGAAGCCCGAACCACAAACTGGCCACCGGCATTGCCAGGCACATGCGGGCTTGTTCCAAAATCGCGGACAACCTACCCACCCCGCTGTGTGCGCTGGAGCTCCTGCGCCGCCAGGTGGAGGATAGAGTAAAAGGCCCGGTCTTTACCAAAAGTTACTCCACCACCGGCGACCTGCTGGGCTGGCGTGAGCTGCCCTACGCCAGGGGCTCACGGGTTATTCTGGCCGCCATGCACGACGGGTGCATCCCCGAACCGGTGCCGGAAGATGATTTCCTGCCGGAATCGCTCTGCGATGAACTGGGAATCCGCCACGAGAAATTCCGCACGGCGCGCGATAGCTATCTGCTCACCGCCCTCATAGAAAGCCGGCGTCAATCCGGGCGCGTCGATTTCATCCTGGCCCGGCAGAAGGCCGATGGCTCCGTGCTGGCTCCGTCGGCCCTGCTTATGCGCTGCGGGGATGAACTGCCGCAACGCGCCCGCGCCCTGTTTGCCGAAAGCAAGGCTCCCAAGGTGTTACCCAGGCCTGCCCCCTGCCCCTTGCGCAGGGCCACGGGCTGCCGCGAATCCATATCACCCGGAGAGCTCGAGCATATCTCCCAGATTGCCCCGGGCAGGCAGAATCCCTTTACCCGGTGGTTCAAAAACGAAAAGGAACAGCTGGTGCAGAAAAGCTACTCGCCGTCCTCGCTTGCCGGTTTCCTGCAATGCCCCCTTACTTTCTGGATCAAGCACCTCTTCCATATCGACCTTGGCGATACCTACAAGGAAAATAAGAGCGAACTGGAAAGCAACGAATACGGCTCGGTCATGCATGCCGTGCTGGACGAGCTGGTCGAGCAATTCCCCAGCTGGGAAGAGCTGCTCACCTCATGCCCCGAAGCAGAAAACGACACCATGGCCGCGGAAGAACACATGCTGGCTGAGGCCCGGCGCATCGCGGCTGAGGAATGGCAACGCGTCTACAACAGCACCTCCTCCCGCCAGAGCCAGACTCTCCCCATGGAGGTACAGCTCCAGGCCATCGAGCGCACCCTGGCCGAATTCGTGCGACAGCACAGCAAAGACCTGGCGGAAGGCTGGTGCAATGTGGAGAGAGAATACACTCTGCAACCCACGCTTCAGCTTCCCAATGGCGAAACCATCAGTTTCTCCATGAACGCGGACCGAATCGACCGCCACAAGGACGGCCGCTGGCGCATCATCGACTACAAAACCTCCAGCGGCGAGAAAAACCCGCACAAGGTTCATTTCGACCTGCTGGATGGCGGTGCCGATTCCCTCTATTGCCGCTTCATGAATGTGCAAGGCTATGATTTCGGCACCGTCAGTTTTGGCGAAAAGCTCTATCGCTGGAACGACGTGCAGCTCCCGCTGTATGCATACGGCCTGCGCAATCCCTCCACAGGCGACCGCAAAGAACTGCACATGGGCGATGCTGATATGAGCGGGGTCATCCCCGACCTGGTGTACTATAATCTGCAGAGCAAGACCGAGAAGCTGGAGTGCCATTACCTCGTGCGGGATGGCGCCGTGCTCCCCCTGTCCACCAAGGCACCCTGCGGACTCAGCACCGAGGAACTTTTCACCTCCGCCATGCAGACGGTGCAAGCCGCCATCAGTATGATTCGCGCGGGTCAGTGCCTCTTCTCCGCCGAGGCGCTGGAATTCACCAGCCGCCCGTTCTCGGCGCTGAACACCGGCAAATGGGGCGGCAAGACTCCGCGTTTCGGAGCCCTCTCCCTGGAAAGCGACCCGCGCAGTCTGTTCCGCCTGCCCAGGCTCACCAAATAACCCCGACTTACTCTCCCCTTCCATGACCGAACAAGTTTCCAGATACGAATCCAATTCGCTCCCCCACCACGTCACCAGCAACCTGATCGCCGCCTCTGCCGGCACGGGCAAGACCTACCAGCTGGCCTCCCGCTACATCGCCCTGCTGGTTCTCGGCGCCAGGCCGGAAGAAATCATTGCGCTGACCTTCACCCGCAAAGCCGCAGGTGAATTCCGCAACCGCATTCTGCATGCGCTGGCAGAAGGTGCCTGCGACAAGCGCGACAAGAAAACCGGCCGCAATGAACTGGCAGTACGTGTGTGGGACGTCCTCAGCGGGCTGAGCATCGATGAGAATGGCAAAGCAGTCGAAGCGGCCAACCCGGTACCACTGCTGCCGGTCACGGCTGCTCTGGTGAAGCTGGCCGAGGCCGAGCACAGCTACCCGGAAGATCTGTACAACTACAACCAGGAGCTGCAGAACTACTACGGATTCCACAAAACTGATGCAAAGACCTTTGCCCGGCTGCTCAAGGAAATGGTCGCCGTGCTCGGCAAGCTCCGCCTCACCACGATTGACAGTTTCTTCTCCTCGCTGGTAGCCACCAACAGCCTGGAACTTGGCATGAACAGCGCCGCCCCGCTTGACCCGGCAGATGAAAACCGCGTTCAGGCCGCCACCATCCGCGACTATCTGGATGCCCAGGGCGCAGAGGAACACTCGCGCGAGGAATTCCTCCGCATCTTCAGCAGCCTGACCGGTGGCGTGGGCAACAAAACCCAATCGCAAATCAGCGCCGAACTCAAAAGCTTCCTCAAACTCTACCGCGAGCTGCCCCCCGGCACAAAGTGGGGAGATGCCGCCGCGTTCGGGGCGGAAACTCAGCTGAATGTCGCCTCTGATGCCGAAAGGGAGGAATACAAGGCCGCAGCGGCCACCTTGCGCTCCCTTCTACGCAACTACAAGTATCTCCCCGCCACCAAGGGGCTCCGCAAGCAGCTGAACGACCTGGCAGCGGGGGCTCTGCTTATCGGCAAGACCGCGGCCAAGTGGCTGGAAGGGCTGCGGACGGATTTCCCCGGCCTGCCTGAGCTTGCTGCCCTGCTGGACGCCTTTGACGCCCAATCGCCCATGACTCCGGAACTGGAGCAGAATGCGGCCATTGTCGCCTCTGCACCCGATCTATACAGCTGGAACAAAACCCAGCGCGACGGTCTGGAAGAAGTCATCAGGAAACTGCGCGACGCCAAAAAGTGGAACCACACCGCCAAGACCAAAGCGTTCAGAAGCGCCGTTGATGATTTGTTGGCCCAGCAGGCAAACAGCCGCGACCTGCAAGCATTCAAGCACTGCAGCATGACGCTGGGCACGCTGGCCGCTCCCTGTAAACTTCGGCAGATTGCAGACCGCACCGCTGCACTGCACTCGCTGCTGGCGGGGTACGCCGATTGCTATGAGCAGCGCATGCTGGCAGAGGGCCGTCTTTCCTTCGCCGATGTTGCACGCATGGCAAAAACGCTCATGCTCAAGGACATCGGCGACCCCACCCTGCTGCGGCACCATGTAGCCTACCGCATGGGTGGCGAGCTGCACCACTGGATGCTGGATGAATTCCAGGATACCTCCGAGGACCAGTTCACCACGCTTACCCCCCTGCTCCAGCCCATTGCCAACGATGCGAGAGCCAATGCCTTCGACTTTACCACCGAGCGCTGGGAATCCGACATGCCCCGCACCCTCCGCGGCAGACTCAAGCCGGAGAAGCACTGCGTCACCAACGAAAGCATCTTTGTAGTAGGCGATGTGAAGCAGAGTATCTATGGCTTCCGCACCGGCAAGACGGAGGTATTTGACCGACTCAAGACAGACGACACCTGGAAATTCCCGCTCCAGGCTTCGGAGCTGAAGCGCAGCTTCCGTTCCTCTCCTGTCATCATGGGGCAGGATGGTTTCATCAACCGCCTTTTCTCCACCCTGCATTCCATCGAATGCCCGGAAAACGGCAACACCAGCTGCATTGAAACAGCCCCCGTCACCCACCTGAAGCAATTTGCCGTGCACCGGGCCGCCAAGGATAAAGCCGGTTATGTGGAAATCATGGCCGTGGCGCCACCGCAGGAAGATGACGCCGATACTGACAGCGACGCCACCTCCCGCACCCGCATCTACGACGCCATTGTCCACAAGCTGCACCAACTCACAGATGCCGACAGCCGCCCGCTGCACGGCATGAGCATTGCCATCCTGGTGCGCAGCAACGCTGAAGCCGATGAGATTATGGCCAGGCTGGGTGATAAGATGCCCGGACTACCCCGCCTGCTGGTCAAGGACACCCTGGCCGCTGCCGCCAGCCCGCTGGGTGAAATCCTGCTCTATTTCTTCAAGTGGCTGCTGCACCCCAGCGATGCCGCTGCCCTGAATATCGCACGCACCTCCTTCCTGGAAATAATATTCGATGCCCTGCCAGACCAGGTACACGCCAAATGGCTCAGGATTCTTCAGGAAACCGGCTACGCCTCCACGCTCGACCAATTGCTCAGCCCGCTGAATGCCACGGACCGCACAGCCAATGAACACACGATCCGGCTCTGGCAGGACAGCGCACTCGCCTTCGATGCCGAAGGCTCCGCCCTGGAAGACTGGTGCAACCGCATGAAAAATCTCAGCGTTCAGGCCGCCGGTTCCTCCGGCGCTGTGCAGATTATGACCATGCACAAGAGCAAGGGCCTGGAGTTCGATGCGGTCATCCTCCCCTATGCCGGCACCCAGGCAGTGGACGACACCCGCGATATCAACTACTTCATCACCGAAGACGGCAGCGCCATGCTGCTCAAACCCGGTGCCAAATCCGATTGGGCGCAGCTCAGCCCCGTCTTCCCGGAGCTCGCCTCCCAGTGGCAGCAGAACCAGCGCAGAGAGGCATACAACCTCCTTTACGTTGCAGCCACCCGCGCCAGACACGCTAACTACATCATCTGCCACGGTGCAGAGCTCTGCTCTGACTCACAGGATGAAGAAACCGGCGAAACCGCCACCACCTGGAAAGCCGCCGCCCGCTCCATGGGCGGGTTCATCCGCCAGGTCGCAACCAGACTGGGGAGCGTGGAGAAATCCCCCCTCGGCAAGATTGAAGAAAATCAGGTCATCTACACCCAGGGAGAGCCCACCTGGTTCGAAGAGATGAAGAATGAAGCTCCCGCACCGGCTTTGCCGGCCACGCCACACGCCCCCCTCGGTGCCGCAGTGCAACGCCGCAAGCGAGTCAACCCCTCCACCCTGGCCAAGGCTGAGGACAAGCAGGCTGAGGAACCGGAGACTTCCGGCAACCGCTCCCGCGTAGACTACGGCGAGCTCACTGCTGCGGAATTCGGCAACCGCGTCCACGCCGCGTGGGAGGAAATCATCTGGAAGGACGCTGAAACTCGCCCCGCATGGATGGAGGAAGAGGATGATGCCCGCCGTACCCCCGCACAGAACGTGGTCTACCACGCCCTCCGGCAGCCGGAAATCGCTGCACTCTTCACCTGCAGGCCCAACCAGGAAGTCTACAACGAGCAGCCCATAGAAGCCATCACCAAAGACAACGAATGGCTTTCCGGCACCATCGACCGACTCGTAATCACCGTCGACGCCCAGGGCAAAGCGACAGCCGCCCACATCATCGACTTCAAGACCAACCAGCTCGCCCCGACAAAAAGGCATCGTACGACGCCCTGAAGGAGGAATACGAGGAACAGATGACCGCCTACCGCGAACATGTGGCCGATGCCCTGGGCATCCCCAAATCCGCAGTCGCCGTCTCCCTGCTCTCCTGCCCGCTGGGAGTGAAAGCAAGGATAGTCCCCTGCTAAAACAAATCACGGAAGCCCGGACTGATTCAGTCCCGGGCTTCCTGCTGCTGGCTGTCAGCCACGCGGCCAGCATCCCATTCGGCGAAATATCACCCACCCTTATTTCCCCTGCCTGCCGGAGTTCGTATTCATTGCACCAGGCGCCACCTTCTTATTTAGCTGCAAGCCAGCAGGCTGCGGCGAAATAATATCTCATTCCTCCAAATAGGTGCAGTGTTACCCCCACTCAAAGGAGTCATTCCCCGATTGAAGATGATTGTTTTTCAAAGGGCAAAAGACAACTAATAGTTTATGATGAATTTTTAGAAAAATTCCAGGCTTTCATAGCGGTTTGACAGTAAGT
>JAFWYD010000074.1 GCA_017517805.1 Akkermansia sp. | reverse complement strand
GGCCGCCAGCGGGCTGGATGCAACGCTGAGCCTGACGAGCGGCACCTACTTCGTGGAGGTCGCTTCGCTGGATGCCGGTGCCGGGCAGTACAACACGGCCTATTCGCTCACGCTGGAGAAGGAGGAGCAGCAGGCTGCCGAGGAGGCTCAGAAGCGATTCTCGAACCTGGCCTGAGTCAACGCGATAGTATGAAGAAAAGCCGCTCTCGTGGAGGGAGCGGCTTTTTTTGCCTGGCGGCTGGCTGCGTTGGAGAATAAACTTGAAAAATAGCAGGAATCTGATAATGTTATTAATTATCGTTGAGTTTTGTGAACTTTTATTCCGATAAGGAGCTATGTACAAGATAACAGTTTCAAATTTAAAGGATAGTGCCAATGGAGCATCTGTTGTGGAAGGCTCGCTGAGAGCGGCGCTTGCTGAGGCTGCTGCCTATACTGGTGGAGAAGAGGTGGTGATTGAGTTTTCTCCGGAGCTGGCAGGTGAGCTTAAATTTCTGTACAACATGACATTGCCCGAGGGCGTGACGCTGAAATTAGCGCCGGATGTTGTGTTGAATATGCAGAGCTGGGATTTTGATGTCGATGGAACCCTGGTTGCAGATTGGGCGACTCCTGGTACGGCTTTGCTTTCCACGTCCTCTTATGGGGTATTTACGCTGGGGGAGACGGGGAGCATGCAATTCCGCAATGCTGATATTTCATTGCGTGCTGCCATCAGGTCTGAGGACGGAGCGGTTATTTCCCTGGAGGACTGCACCGTGTCCGGCGGTATCGATGGCAACGCCAGCATTGAGGCCAACGGGTGCTCTTTTGATTCCTACATCGCACTAAAGGATATATCATCACTCAGCGGCAGCGGCAATGTATTCACCAAGGAAAATGCGAACCGGCCAGCCCAGATATTCTGGCTCCTGAGTGGTGCGTCGGGTGATACGGCAGACTTGCTTTCGTTTTTCGATAGCGCCCCGGAGGGTTCCGTTATTCAGTTCAGAGGCGAGGCCGGAGACCTGACTCTGGCGAATCCCGGCAGTAAATGCAGCGGGTACTCAATCCTGTATGATCTGACGGTGCCGGCTGGCAAGACCCTTACGCTGTGTGATGGTGCTCGTTTGAATTTAAATAGTGGGGATCTGGTGGTGAATGGTACGCTGGTGGCCTCCAATGAGACGAAGCAGGAATGCCTTGTCGGTTATGGTGACCTGATTATCGGCAATGGCGGCAAGGTGCAGATTTCCAATGCTATCTGTGGAACAGAGTCGTATTATTCTTTCCGCGTGGAGGTGCAGACGGGTGGCGCTTTGGAAATGAAGGATGGCGAGCTGGTATCGACACTCCGTGTCCGCGAGGGGGGCACCGTTTCGCTCGATGGTGTCACCTGCGATGGAGCTCTCACTACGGATGGTGATGCGACTATCAAGGATTCCAGCTTCACGCAGTATATTTCACACACCAAAGGCACGCTGAAACTGACCAATGTTGAGATTCTGGATGATTGGTACGAACTCCAGGTGGACAGCGGTACTGCGGTGCTGGATAATGTGACGGTGCCGGGGCTCTTGCTGGGGAAAGATGCTTCGGTGAGCACAACGGGGGCGGAGGGTATTATCCTTACTGGGCAGACCGCGTTCCTTATCAATGGCAGTCAAGATGTTGCCGCCTTGCTGGATTCCCTGACCTGGAAGGCGACGCATGCCGAAGCTCAGCTGGGGCTGCGGGGCGAATTGAAGGGGGGGTACCTATGCGGATATCACGGATAAATTGCCAGGTGGATATGCTTTGTTCAATGGCTGTTCCATTGCAGAGGGGGAGAAGGTTGTGCTGGCTCCCGGTGCTTGGTTTGATTTGCTGTCGAACGAGCTGGTAATCCATGGTGAACTGGAGGCAACCAATACGACGCAGACAAAAGTACTTTTCGCCTCGGACGGGACACCTTCCATCATAGTGGATGGAGAGGCTGCCAGGCTCACGCTGACCAGGGGCGATGTGGAGAATTGCTCCATCAGCGCGCAGAACGGCGGCACGCTCACTCTGACTTCGGTGACGGTGGAGGGCTCTGTTGCGCTGGATGATACCTCGAGTGCCGTGCTGAGCTCTGCTACGCTTGAACAGGATTTCCAGTCTGCCGGTAAGCTGGAGGCAACGGGCTGCACGTTCAAGGGCTCGATTGAACTGCAGGGCTCTGCAACGCTGGCCGATAATTCCTTTGCAGAGGGAATCAACGTGCAGGATTCCTCCATGGAGCTGAGTGGTTCCGGTAATACCTTCATCGGCGAGACGGTGTTGATTGTGGATTCGCTCACTGGAAATCTCAACGCGCTTACTGAGAATCTGGCAGCCAGCACCATTTCCCATGATAATGCTTGCATCAGAATCAATTCTGTTGCAAGCGGAAGTGAGGCTGTGCTTGATACCCCGATGAGCGGTATCAAGTATTACAATCTTGACTCATCAACCATCGAGTATGGGGCTACCCTGACCCTCAAACGCGGAGTTAAGGCGCTTGTGAGGAGTGCCAGGATTGAAGGGAAACTGGTCTGCGAAGCCGGGGCTACGGTAGTGGCAGATAGCTTGTATGGTTCGGTGTATGTGACGGGGGGCATTGAGGCCAATGGTGCGCGCTTCGAAGGGGCGTTCCAGCTGGGAAGCGAGGCTCAGTTCTCTGGTAATGCTAATATCTTTGCAGATGATTTTAAATTCCTGCTGGCTGATTTTGAAGGCGATACCACACCAATCTTCTCCGGGTTGACGGAGTCGGTATTTGAAGCCGGAGTAGCCAAGGTCGATACCTGCTGGTGGTATGGTGATGTGACCCTTTCTGCGATAGACTCGACACCTACGGTGTACACATATACCGAAGAACTTTATGATTATGGAAACACGCTGACTGTGAATGATGGTGTGACCCTGGTGCTGGCGCGCAATGCAGGCATTACCGGGACTCTGCACTTCAAGGGCTCTGCACGCATCGTGGCTCCGGAAGGCGGTATGTTGAGTTATGACTGGGAGTCTGACATGCAGCAACTTTCCCGCAGGGCTCTCACGATTCAGAGCGGTGCCACTTTCACCTATGGTGAGGCCCAGGTGGCTGGTAATCTGATTATCAGTAGTGCTGCCAATGTGTCGGGCACGAGCATGACACTTGCCAGCGATAGCACTCTGGTCATCTCGCTGGATTCCTGGGATGGCGCGGCTCCAGCTTTGCTCAAAAATCTCGGCACCATCAAGAAGTCTGATGCTTCTGCGCGCATGCTTTACTCCATCAATGGACTGGCCGGGGAGACTGTGACCCTTGATGCTGATGCGCTGGAAGCGCTCGGATACGCAGCGTCTGAAAAGGTTGTATTCGACACCATTACCTTGCAGGAGGGTAATACTCTGGTGCTGGGGGCTGGTGAAGAGCTGGAGGTAGAGCGCGTGGTTACAGTCGGTACCGGAGCCACCCTGGAATTGGGGGCTGCTTCCAGCCTGAAGGTGAATGAGGAAAAGCTTTCTGTCTCGACTGGTGATGATATGATGGAAGGCGGTTTTGAATTCGACCCCATCTTGGGGCTTTACCTGGCAGAAGGTGCCACTCTTAAATTGAATGGCGCGGTGGAGCTGCACGGGGATTTGCATGTGGCGGCTGGTGCCAGCATAACCGGCGGAAGTCTGAAACTGATGGGCGACAGCCGGATTGTCCTGCATTCCTGGTATGGTTCTACGGCGGAGCTGGATACCCTGTTCGATACGACCATCAGCTATGAGTCAACGAGCCGTCCCATCTATTTGCGCAATACTTCGGAATGCCTGGAGCTGGAGAAACTGCAGAACGGGCAGTCTGAGTATGAGCTTCAGGGCAAATCGCTTTATTTCGAGACATTCAGAATCGGTGAGGGCGTGACGCTGTACACCGATGAGGTATTCGCGCCATACTGCGATTTCTACGATGGCGAAGGTGGATTGGTAATGGAGGCTGGCAGCCGCCTCACCACGCTATCGGGTAAGGGTGCGCTGGTATTGAGTGAATCCTGCCTGAACGGTCAGGATTGCCAGATTGATACTACCCTGTACCTCCAGCAGGCGACCATAGCGGGCAGCGGCATCAAGCTGGCC
This sequence comes from Akkermansia sp., assembly GCA_017517805.1. Lineage (GTDB taxonomy): Bacteria > Verrucomicrobiota > Verrucomicrobiia > Verrucomicrobiales > Akkermansiaceae > Akkermansia. The sequence continues at coordinate 30,056 of JAFWYD010000074.1, read as the reverse complement.
AATGAACATGCCCTTACTTTCCATATCGAGGAGTCCGATGTTCAGGCTGCGTATGATTCCATCTTCTCTGGGGCAACTCTTGAATGCACGAACGAGAATGCGTATGCGCATTGCGTTTTTGGCGGGCCGGGGAATGATGAAGTAGCGCTGGATGAAAGCCTGATTGCATCCATAACTCCAGAAGGATGTTCCCGCCTGGTATTCTCTGCCTATGATGGTGTGTATACGGTTGCTGATAATACGAGCTTGAATGTAAACGAGTTCAGTTTATCGGACGGCGGGGGTATCTCGTTCGGTAAGTCCTGCGTTGTCAATGGTGTGGATTTGCTGGATACGGTCCCGGAGTACGAATCTGGCGTTGAATGGCAGCGCGCATTGCTCCGTGTCAATGGTGCCCGGATTACAGCAGACGATACCTTGTTCAATGTGACGCTTTCGTTCAATGACGAAACCGAATTCCTCGGCAGCGGGTATAAGTTCGGGAATGATATAGCCGTGCAGTATGTGGCGAACCTCGAATCTGATTCTCTGTCATCTGTTTCCAACGCTTTGAGCGGGGTTGATTATGAAGTGGTGAATCCCAATGCTGCTTTTGCTCTGGAGATTATTGCTATGTCGGATCTTACCCTGACCCAGGAAGCTTTGGAGGAGTGTTGCCCGGCTGGCTTTGCTCAGGTCAAGGTGCAGGACCTCATGGTGGATGATTATGTTTCCATTGACCTGGCGGGCATCAGCTTTGCTCCTTCGTCCTACATAGGTGGCTATTTCGAAAACCTGACCATTCGCGATTGTTCATTCGATTATGTCCCTGAATGGGCTGAGCCGCATACAATCAACTGCCAGGGAGAGAATACCGTGCTGGATGGCTTGAACCTTACCCACGTGGAAGTGCGGTCCGGGTATGAAGCCAAGCTGGAAATCAGCAACTGCTCCGGCGCGGGAACGATTTTTGTGAGCGAAGATAGTGGTGTGAAGATTTCGAACTGCGACCTCTCCCGGATGACGTTTAATTTTGATGAGGTGTATGAGTCTCTGGTGGTAGATCTCTCAGGAAACTATTGGGGAACAACGGATAAGGAGGCTATTCTGGAACGTCTGAATTCATTTGCGGCAGGTGCCAGGGGGAATTGCTCCTTCATCCTCGACAGCATTCTGCCCCTCTCTCCCGTTGATGATTCCTTCAGCTATGATGGCAGCATGCTCGCCGGTCTCAAGTTGAGGGAGGGTGATACGAAGCTGGAGATTCTCTTCTCTGCGAATCTGGATGCCTCCAGCCTGGAGGCTGATACTGTCACGCTGCGGGATTCGGTGGGAAATCTGGTCGGAATCACATCGGTGCTGGTTACCGGCAGGAAACTGGTGGTGCAGTTGGATGAAGCCGTGGCAGAGGGTAGTTACACACTGGAAGTGAGTGATACCCTGAAGGATACGAAGGGGAATGCCTTTGTCTGCCCCGTGGATGGCGCAGAACTGGCAGTAACGGTGCAGCCTCTGGGGAATGTGAAAGTGCTGGCAGCCTTGTTTGATGAGGCCCCCGGATGTCTGAATGGCGTGGATGTATTCTTGAACAAGGTGGTGGATGCCAGTTTGTTCAAGGCTGCCGTGGTGCTGGTAGATGCGGATGGCAACACCTACTCTCCCGCAACAGTAACCAGTATGAACGATGGCCGCTATTTCCACGTCGTATTCGACGGAGTTGACAAGGGTGGCTCCTACACGCTGCAGCTGGATGCCGATGTGGACCTGACCTCAGATGGTGACCGCCTTGAGACAGATTTCGAAAAGAAGGTTTATATCTCCTCCCCGGATCTGAGTGTAGCTGAGGCTGATACTCTGTACGAGATTTCGGCCAATCAGTCGCTTTCCAGCGCTGCGGTGGAATACCAGGTAAAGAATAGCGGCGATGCTATTCAGGGGCGCAACCGCCAGGATTCCGTTTATGTGTGCGAAAGTGCGACCTGGAATGCTGCTGCTGCCAAGGTGATTGCCCGAGGTATCGATGCCGCCGGAATCAGCGAAGGCGGGTCAAGGAGTTTGACGCAGGCTATCTCCATTGCCGGGTTGGACATGAACAAGACTTATTATGTGTTTGTCAAGACCGATTCGAACAACTCGGTGGCAGAAACTGATGAGGAGAATAACGTGTCCTGCATCGGGCGGCTTGTGGTTACTGCTGATGAGTGGGATGGCTCGCTGAGTGCAGAACAGGGCGATGTGTTCTACTACGAGTACACCGCCACGGAGGATGGCACCCTCATGTTTGATGTGCCGGCAGAGTACCTCACGGTGCAGATGACCACCGGGGGCTGGGAGCAGCTGCGTGGGCAGGCTTCCCATGCTTCCGTTCAGCAGCTGGAATCCGATTCCCGCTGGGTGTTCGATGCAGTGAAGGGTATTACCTACCGTTTCACGCTTACCGCGCTGAAGGAGATTCCGGCGCAGCCGGTCAGTATCACCAAGGCTCCGTGTGAGCTGCTTTCGGTGGATACCCGCTATGTGCGCCTGGGTGAAAGCCGCTTCACCGTGACCGGTACCAACCTGGGCACGGCCAAGGCATTCCGCCTGGTTCATGAGGACGGCTCTGTCATTACCTGCGATTCCGTCATCGTTAAGTCGCACAGTGAGGTTGAGCTGGTGTTCAACATCGATGAAACAGAACTGGTGAAGACGGGAGACTACACGCTGCAGGCGCTGGATGCTCCGGCGGGCGAGGTCCTTTCGGCGCTGGATTCCACTCTTTCCTTCGGTTATTACGAACTTGCGGTAGAGTTTATTCGGCAGTCATACGGCTTCTACATCCGCGAAGGTTCCATGCTGCGCATGCAGGTGGAATGCCGCAACCAGGCGGGTGGCTCTGTGGCTTCGCCCCTGGTGCTTGTGCATGAGAGTATTGACCGGGATATGCTCTACTACGGCGAGGTGAACAGCACTGGGCGCGAATCTCACACCGCGCGCAAGGCGCTTCTCTTCCTGGCAGATAGCAATGATACCAGCCCCGGTGCCATGGTGGGCGGCGAAAGCTACACCTTCACCTTCACGGAATGCTCCTCCAGCGCCAATCAGGCCACGCATGCCAGTATCCTCGCGGTGGATGATACCAGCACGGTGAGCCACGCCATGTGGGGGTGGCTGGAATCGGCCCTGCGCCCACAGGCTATGAGCGATGATGCCTGGAATGCCTGGTGGTCCTCCATGGTGCCGCGCATCGGTAACCGGGTGTGCGATGTGGTGCAGTTTATTCACAGTATGCGCGATACGCTGGCTTCCGCGCAGCTCCCCCCTGGCTGCGATGCAAATGCCGGTCTGCCGGAGATGGTGCAGGAGATTATCGCGCAGCATCCGGAGTATGCCCCGAGCTGCACACTCAGTAGTATGATCCGTATGTCCTCTGGCGAGCCCGCGGCAGCAGGCATGATGGTCAATCTTTATGAGGTGGTTGAGGGTAAGTATATCCTCTGCAACACCGGGGTTACCGATGCTGATGGCCGGGTGCTCATTTCCGGCCTGGTGCCGGGCAAGTCATACGCACTGGGTACGGCTCACCGGTGGGCGACCGGCGGTCTCTCCGGCGAGCAATTCTACATGCTCCCGGAAATAGCAGGTGCCGAGCTGCGGCTGGAGCTGCCCGAAGTGATGGAACTTGTGGACGTAGGCTCCACGATTTCGCAGCCCAACATGATTGTCACGCCAGAGGGTGGCTCCTTCGGTATCTGGGTGGAGGAGAATCACCTGGTCACTACTCCGCTCGAGGGCGAAGGTGGCAGGACCGTGGTGGCCAGCGGCGATGTGCGGGATTACACCGCAATCTGGAACGATGAAACTCAGCAGGTAGACATCCGCCTCGGTGATAATCTGGTGGGGATTGTCTGGGATGATGCGGTGATTTCCGTGGTGCAGAAGCCAGAGCAGGATCCTGAGGCTGATATCAATATGGCGCTGCGCGAAGACGTGGTGAGCATGGCCACCAAGAAAGCCTGGGATCCCAATGATATCAGCGGACCTGAGGGCGTGGGTGAGCAGAACTGGGTAGCCGATGGGGTGCAGAGTTACCTGATTCGTTGCGAGAATGATAAAGATAAGGCTGCGGCTTCGGCGGCGCGTGTTGTCATCACCCAGCAGCTCGATGCGGACCTCGATTGGAGCACTTTCCGCATTGGTTCCATGAACATGGGGGGCTACTATATCGATGTGCCGGAGGGGCTGAGCAGTTACCAGGCACGCCTCGATTGGCGCGATACCCACGGGCTGTATGTCGATGTCGATGTGCATGTCGATTATGACACCGGCCTGGTCACCTGGAGTTTCACCGGCATAGACCCGCTTACCGGAGATATTCCGACCGATATCAACCTGGGCCTCCTGGCACCGAACTACGAATCGCCGGAAGGCGAAGGCTGGGTGCGCTACTCCATCAGCCCGCAGGCTGGAGCCCGGACCAGTACCCGCGTGGATTCCAAGGCTACGATTGTGTTTGACTGGAACGATCCGATTGATACTCCTGCCATATTCAACACGCTGGATAAGACGGCTCCCACCGCAGGCATGAATACGGAGGCTCGGCGTATCGATGCCCGCCGCTACGAGATTTCCTGGCAGGGGCAGGATGCTGAATCCGGGGTTGTTGCCTATGACATCTACGTTTCTGCTGATGGCACCACCTGGGAGCCCTGGGCAACCGGGCTTACCTGGACCTCCGCAGTCTTTACGGCGGCAGATTCGCAGAAAGATTATCAATTCCGCGTGGTTGCGACAGATGCTGCCGGCAATGTCGGGGTGGCGGGTGAGTCGGTGCTCGAACTCAGCCACGACCCGAAACCCGCGCAGTTGCCGTGCTGGGTACCGATACTCTGGTCGAGGCGGGGACCGGCTTCGTCAATGGCTTCAGCATCCGCTTCAATGCGACCGTTGAGCTGAGCGCTTTGGCTGCAGATTGGGCAGATGCTGTTTCTCTGGGTACGAAGGAGGGAACCGGAATCGATTTATCGGGCGGGGTGTTCAGCTATGATGCAGCCACCTGCACCCTGAGCTGGCACTCTGCGGATCCACTTCAGGCCGGGGATTATGTCATCACCCTCAAGCCCGGGGGCTTGCAGAGCTCTGCTGGGGAGCCGGTGCAGCCGGCTGCGCTGCCTGCCTTCGCCTTTGCGGGCGAGAAGTATAAGAATGCACCGGCCCCGACTCGTTCACCCGTCATGGCAGATGTGGATAATGATGGCCAGAATGAACTGGTGAGTGGTTCTGTTGACGGAACGTTGAATGTTGCGAAGCGGAATCCCGAGACAACCATCTACGAGTATTCAGGCTCAGTACCAGGTGTTGATGTGGGGGCAAATGCGGCTCCTGCCATGGTCGATTGGAATGGCGATGGCAAGGATGACCTGCTTATCGGCAATGAGGAGGGGCATATCATCCTGTATCTGAACCAGGGCAAGGAAGGGGAGATCCGCTTTGGTTCCGGGCAGTACCTGCTGGATGGCGCAGCCCCCCTGTGCGTGCCCGGTGGAAATGCGGTGTTCGCCGCAAGCGATTGGGATGGCGATGGTTTGTTTGATATCATAGCCAGCAATTCGCGCGACCAGCTGCTGTACTACCGCAATTACGGAACCGCCTCGAATCCCTTGTTCTCCGGATACGAATTGCTTGAAGTCGATGGCGGTAAGCTTGCTCTGCCTGGTGCAACTACGACCCAGGTGATGGTGACGGATAGCAATCAGGACGGTGTTCTTGACCTGCTTGTCGGGCGGGATAATGGCGGCGTTTACCTGCTGCAGGGGGTGGAGTCCCCGCTCTCCGTCATTGGTGATTTCTCCATTAAGGCCATGCCGAATATGGATGATGAGAGCCGGCTTTCCCAGCAGCTCCGGCTTTCCGGTGTGGCAGACGGCTCAGCCATATACTCTACGAGCCTCACCGAAAGCCTCTCGGACACGGATACGGTGGACTTCATCAGCGTTTCGTCCGCAGGGACCGGTACATACTCTGTCAGCCTGGACCCCGCCTCGCTGATGATGACTGTCGCAATCAGCGTCGGAACCCGGAATGCGGCAGGCGAGTTTGTGCCCATGCATGAGCTGATACTTGCCCCCGGTGCGGCCGTGGCTACCTTGCCTGGTGTCTGCCTTGGCGATGACCAGACCCTGTATGTGAAGGTCGAAGGTATGGGTACCGAACGCATCGGCGGCTTCTACAAGCTGAACATCACCGGAACCGTGCCGGCTGGTACTACGCTTGCCACGCAGGATAACAACGCTGAGGAGGCAGCGGAGAGCAGCGCCGATGGCTCTGAGACCCGCGGCTGGGTGGGCGCGGGCGATGCCTGCGATTTCCATCGCGTGGAGATGGCTGCGGCGGGCAGCCTGAGTATCGGGCTCGATGAGCTGGAGGCCGCCGCTCGCGTGCGTATCTACGAGCAGCGGGCAGATGGCAGCCTGGCGCAACTGGATTCGCGCGCGGTGAAGGCCGCCAGCGGGCTGGATGCAACGCTGAGCCTGACGAGTGGCACCTACTTCGTGGAGGTGGCTTCGCTGGATGCCGGCGCCGGGCAGTACAACACGGCCTATTCGCTCACGCTGGAGAAGGAGGAGCAGCAGGCTGCCGAATCCGAGCGCAATATCATGGCCCAGGGTTAAGTGTGTCACTCGCGGGGTGGATTATGGCTTTTTAGATTGTCAACTAGGGTCTATATGCTATAATCCATCCCGCGTGTAAACATGAAAAGTCATTTGTATGCAGATGGTGTGGAGAACATATCCTTGATTGAGGGTATGGTTCGGCTGGATTTGTTTCATTATGAAGCTCCGGCAGAAGCTGGAGTCGCTGCCGCCCGGGTGGCTGATACTCAGCTGATTCTGCCGCCTGCTGCGTTCTTGCGGGCGTTTGAATCGATGCAGCGTTTTGTGAACGAACTGGAACGCAAGGGGGTGGTCAGCCGGGCTGCGGCACCGGCGGCTTCTGCGGCACCGGCTCAGCCGCCGGTATCGTCTTCTCCGAATTTCAGTTGAGGATTTCCTGATATGGCTATGACAGAGGCAGAGCTGACGGCACGCGCGTGTCTGGAAGAGCTCATCAAGCTGGTTCCCGGTGCGGGAAATGTGGAGGCGCTGGCGGGGGATGCCGCCGTGGATTCCCTTGAGCGTGTGCAGGAGGTGCTGGAGAAACTGCGCCTGAAGCCGGAGCTGCGCAGCGAGGTGACGGTGGATGAATTATCGACGCACTTTGGTTCACCGGTGGTGCTGCCGCTGCTGAATGGCAATTGGGTGATATTCCTGGGATGCCGGCGCGGAGCAGAGGGGGAGGCCCCCCACTATGCGGTGTTTGACCCGCTGAGCCGCGAGAGTGGCAAGGTGATGTTCCTGAAAGCGGCTGCCTTGCAGAAGGCCTGGGGCGGGCAGGCTCTTTACCTGAGGAATTTTGCGAATCAGAATTATGCGGCAGATGGTCGGCATACCTTGCTGTACTGCCTGGTGAGTATCTGCCGCCACCATAATCTGGATGCCGATGTGCGCCGTCTGCTGCATGAATATGCGGTGGAGGAGGAACCGAGCCTGAGCCTGCTCTGCAAAATGGGCGATGACCTGGGGCTTAAATCGCGCAAGGGGCGCATGAAGTGGTCTGCGCTGGAGGAGCGTGAGCATATTTACCCTTGCGTGGCAGTCACGGCGGAGGGGAAGGGCGCCGTGCTTTGCGGCATGCGCGAGGCGGCTCCTGCGCCGGATGCTCCGGAGGCTGGCGAGCTGCCCATGCTGCTGGGCGTGTGGGACCCGACTCCGCATGCTGAGGGCCAGGTGCCTTCGATTGAGTGGATTACGCAGGAGGATTACGAGGCCCGCTTCTCGGGTGAGGTGGTTTTGTTCAAGCGTGTGTTCTCCCTGCTGGATGAGAACCGCCCCTTCGGCCTGCTGTGGTTTATCCCGGAGTTTGCGCGGCAGAAGCGGCTGCTGGGTGAGGTGGCGCTGGCGGTGCTTTCCATCAGCGCCATTGGCCTGGTGACTCCGCTGTTTTTTCAGCTGGTGGTGGATAAGGTGCTGGTGCACCAGAGCTACACTACGCTCACGGTGCTTGGGGTGGCTGTCTGCGTGGCCCTGGTGTTCAATGCGATTCTGGAGTTCCTGCAGAACTACCTGCTCATTTTCGCCACGAATCGGATTGATATCCGCCTGGCGACCAAGACATTCCGCAAGTTGCTGAATCTGCCGGTCGATTTTTATGAGCGGATTTCCAGCGGTGTGCTTATCAAGCACATGCAGCAGACGGAGAAGATTCGCCAGTTCCTTTCCGGGAGCTTGTTCTTCAGCCTGCTGGAGCTCATATCGCTGGTGGTGTTCCTACCGGTGTTGTTCTGGTATAGCGCAAAGCTGACCTTTGTGGTGCTGCTCTTCACTTTCCTGATGGCGGTGGTGATTGCGGTGCTGATCAAGCCATTCCAGCGGCGGCTGGAGGAGCTCTACCAGGCCGAAGGCCGTCGCCAGGGGATGCTGGTGGAGACGATTCATGGTGTGCGCACGGTGAAGTCGCTGGCGCTGGAGCCGGTGCTGCAGCGCAAGTGGAACGATACGGCGGCTTATGCGATTTCCCGTTATTTCAACGTGGCGAAGATATCGATGACAGCGCGTACGCTGAGCCACTGGCTGGAGCGGCTCATGGGGGTGTGCATCATCTGGGTGGGTGCCATGGCGGTGTTCGATGCTGAGATTTCGGTGGGTGCGCTCATCGCATTCAATATGCTGGCCGGGCGTGTGACGGGGCCGCTGGTGCGTATCGTGGGGCTGGTGCATGAATACCAGCAGACGTCGCTTTCGGTGCGCATGCTGGGCGTGGTGATGAATGCCCGCGATGAGCAGGTGGGCGGCGGTATACGCCAGCCGCTGCGCGGTGAGATTTCATTCGAGAATATCCGCTTCCAGTACCTGCCGGATGCGCCCCCTGCCATCCGTGATTTCTCCTACCGCATCCAGCCTGGCTCCACGGTGGGCCTTGTGGGGCGCAGTGGCTCCGGCAAGACGACGGTGACGAAGCTGATGCAGGGGCTTTATCCGCTGCAGCAGGGAGTCATCAAATATGATGGAATCGACCTGCGAGAGATTGACCGCGCCCACCTTCGCTCGCATATCGGCGTGGTGCTGCAGGATAACTACTTCTTCCATGGTACGATTCGCGAGAATCTGACCCTGACTAAGAAGGATGCCACCATGGAAGAGGTCATCTATGCGGCTCGCGTGGCCGGCGCAGAGGAGTTTATCCAGAATCTGCCGCGGGGTTACGACTCCATGCTGGAGGAGAACGCAAGCAATCTTTCCGGTGGCCAGCGCCAGCGCCTGGCGATTGCCCGCGCGCTGCTGCCCAACCCTCGCATCCTGATTTTCGATGAAGCCACCAGTGCGCTCGACCCTGAAAGCGAGACGCTTATTCGCAAGAACTTGAAACAGATAGCCCACAACCGCACGGTGTTCATCATTTCGCACCGTCTTTCCATCCTCTGCCGGGCAGATGATATTGTGGTGCTGGAGAAGGGCTCCATCCTGGAGCATGGAACCCATGGGCAGCTGCTGGCCCAGGGTGGGTTGTATGCGAGCTTCTGGCAGCAGCAGATGGGAACTGAGGAGGATTAACGACCATGAGCCGCAAGAAAAAGAAACTGAAGGAACTGACGGATGCAGATATCGCGGCCTGCGAGCCGGAGTCTATCTGGCTGGAGACTCGCAAATGCCCGCTGCCGGCGCATAGTGTGCTCTGGGTCATCATCCTGCTGCTGGCAGCCGGGGTCTCCTGGGCCTGCCTGGCCAGGGTGGATAAGGTGGTGGCGGCTGAAGGCAAGCTGGTGACTACGCGCCCGAATATCACTATGAAACCGCTGGAGCGTACGGTTATCAAGCGGGTGCCGGTCCGCGTGGGGCAGATTGTGGAGAAAGATCAGGTGCTCATTGAGCTGGACCCCACGGTGAATGCCGCTGAACTCCGGAATCTGCAGGAGCAGCTGATGTACTACCGCTGTCTGGCTGTCCGCCTGAAGGCAGAGCAGGCTGGGAACGAAGCCCTTACGATGCCCGCGGATCTTGTTGGTACTGAGCCGGCTCTGCGCCAGATGGAGGTATTTGCTGCCCGCCGGGAGTACCACGCCAGGCGTAGCGCGTACCTTCGTGCCAGCGTAGAGCGCTACACGGCCACAACGGCCTCCATCGAGAAATCACTTGCCAAGTATGATGAGATGATGGAGCCGCTGAATCGCATTGAGGAGGTTTATGTGAACCTTGCCCAGAAGGGGATGACCCCGCGGGTGGATATGCTCAATACGAAGATTCAGCGTATGGGCAATGAGATCGAGGTGGAAAACCAGCGCACCCGCCTGGTGGAGGACCAGCAGATGTGCAACACAGCCCGGGCTGAGCTGGAGACCTTCCTGGCAGAGTGGCAGCAGCAGATCAGCGTGGATCTGGCAGAGACTGAGCTGCAGATTCATACCCTGGAGGAGAAGGTGCGCCAGACGAGTTATCTGGTTTCGACGGAGAGCCTGAAGGCTCCCTGCCGCGCGGTGGTGCATGAGATTGCTCCGTACCAGGAGGGGTCGGCGGTGCGCGAGGCCGAGGCGGTCATCACGCTGATTCCCATGGATGCCCCGCTGGAAGCAGAGGTGGATATCCTGCCCAAGGATGTGGGTCTTCTGCGCAAGGGCGATGTGGCTCGCATCAAGCTGGATGCATTCCCCTTCCAGCAGTATGGTACGCTGGAGGGTAAGCTGCGCTTCATTTCGGCCGATACTTACGAATCTAACGCTAATCTGGAGGAGGACGCGGATTCTTCGCTGGCCGCGACAGGTGGTCGCCGCCCGCAGTTCCGCGCGCGTCTGGATGTGCAGGGGGATTTGCAGCATGTGCCGGCTGAGCTGTGGCAGAGCGCGGGTATGCGCTTGAGAGCAGAGCTGAAGGTGGGTGAGCGCACGGTGATTTCGTATCTGATGCATCCCTTCATCAAAGCGATGGATGAATCCATCCGCGAGCCATAAGTCTATCAGTTGGCCGATTTTTCTTTGCTCCGCTGCCACGCTGGGTTATAATGCGTGGCAGGGTGCGCATTTTTTACTGCGCTGCCCGTGAAGGGAATGGTCCGCATGCGCAAATTCATGATTCTGCTATCTGTGCTTCACCTGGCGGCTTGCCGCCAGGTGGTGGAGCTTGTGGATATGAAGCAGATGGCACCGGAGGTGCCGGCCTGCGCAGCGTTGCAGGATTGCTGGTATGACTACTTGCCCGCGCTGGCTCCGTATTACTGCCTCAAGACGCGATGCGCTATCCGCTACCACGACCCGGAGATGCAGCTGGGCTACTGGCGGGTGCGGCATCCATCACCCCCGCACCGGGTGCTGATGGAAGGGCGGGGCGATACACTTATCCTGCACCGCAGTTTCGTGTGGGATGGTATGAGTGTGGGGAGAACCGAGCTGAATGAATTGCTGCCCAGCCTCTTGCACGATGCTTTGTATTATGCCCGGCAGGGTGGGGCTCCTGTGTCACGGCGCGAGGTTGACCAGGTGTTCCTGAGGGCTTGCCGGTATAGTGGCTGCGCTGGTTGCTTCACATCGTATGCCGGAGTGCGGCTGTTTGGCGGCTTTTTCGGGGTGCCGCCGGGTGGGGTGCCTCCTCTGGTCGAGCTGACTACCCCTGATACCCCGGCGGCTGAGCTGGAACCCTGAGGGCGCTTATTTGATTTCGACTTTCAGGCTTTCTCCCTTCTTGAGCGGTAGCTCCGGGAAGAGGATGAAGTCATTGGTAAAGATGGCATTTGCTGCGCTGCACTGGCTGGCACCCCGGCCGGTTTCTGCCGTGGGGAACCAGATGGCACAGCGGTCTTTTGTGTCGTAATTGGCCGTGATGGTGAAGGTCTTGGCGCTTTCCCAGTAGATGGAGAAGGGGGATTGTGCATGGGTGGTGTCGAGCTCGGCCCGCCAGGCAGGGTCTCCGTAGAAAGCCAGCACATCGCGGTCGTAAACCAGCCCGAGGGCATCCTTCACGCTATTCTTGTCAATTTCAATCTGCTGCTGGATGAACTGGGGTACGAGCTCACCCAGTGAGAAAGAAGTACCGTTGAACTGCACCTGCATGAGTTTGGGGTGCAGCTGCCGGGTGCGGTGCAGCATGAACTGGTTGTTCAGGAACCAGGATTCGGCCAGGGATGTTCCGTTGGTGTTGCCGAAGAAGGTGCCCACGGTTCCCCAACCGGCGGCTCCGTACCACGTGGGTACCGTGTAGCCGACTACCTGGTTGCAGCTGTAGCCCGAGAGGGCGGTTGCAGCCATGCTGTGCTGGCTGCGCTGGGCATTGCCGAACAGGCAGTTGCCGGCGGCCAGCCAGACGCGCGGCTCGCCATCTGCCGGTACTGGTCTGCATTGCGCTGCCAGCTCGCTGATGGCCTGGTAATCTGCCTGCGTGGCTTCTTTGAGCGTTTTGCCGAATTGCTTCAGCTGAGCCATCGGAAGCTCATGGAACTGGTTCTTATAGGAGAAGATGAGCCCTCGGCTGAAGGGCATTTCCAGGTTGAATTGGGTGGCGTGACTGGAGGTGATGACCAGCTGTGGCTTTTCTTCTGCCAGTTGCCGGGTGAAGACTCCCAGCAGGGCATCGTTCTGCTGGGCTAGCGGGTAGATGATGCTGCCGGGCTCAGTATAACCGCTTTGCTCGCGCACGGGCGAATCGGTCCAGTCGGTGATGCAGCAGCTGTGTTCGAATCGCTCGTGCCCTATGTTGGTGGTGGCCAGCAGCCGCTTGATGATGAGCGGTCTGCCGGCTTGGGCGATGCGCAGGGCATCCTGTGCCGTGTGGCCGGTGATGATGCCCCAGATGCAGTCTCCCCAGGGGTCATCGTCTACCTGGCGGGCAGCCCGGTGCAGGTTGTTGACGAGGGTGCGGTCCACTTCCTCCGGGCGCAGGATGCAGGCGGCATAGCGGGCATGGTTGCTGCGCAGGGCCGCTGCGATGCTGGCTTCATTCAGCTCCGGCAGACTGCAGATGACGGCGTGTGGGTATTTTTTTTTTAGCGCCTGGGCTACTGCTGCCCAGGCGGGGTCCGAGTTGGTGCTTTCGGTGGTGATGATGGTGTAGCCGTTGTCCGGGGTTTCCTGAGGAGGAGTACTCTGCTCATGCCGGGGAACGGAGTTTGCCGGCATGGTGAAGAAGTAGTTAGTGTTATCCTGCGGGCCGAAGATTTCGCGGGCGAGTTGCTGAATTTCTTCCAGCGTGATGCTCTGTACGTCTTCCACCAGCCCGCGCAGAAGCGGAAGCTGGCGCGGGTCGCTCTGCAGGCGCGCCAGGGCGCTTTCCCAGAATCCGGTGGTGCGCAGGCTCTTCTGCGTGCGCGCAATGTAGGGTTTGAGGGCGCAGTCCAGGTCTTCCTGGTTGATCTTACCTTGTCCCAGGTCGTTGAGGATGGCATCCATGGCGGTGTTGACCTTCACCCGGTTGCCCACCACACCCGCGCTGGCGGTGGTGATGGTGGCGGCGTTCTTCAGCGAGGGGTGCGTGGAGAGCCGCACGGAGGGGGAATAGGTCTCGCCCAGCTGGGCGCGGATACCATCGAAGAGTTTTTCCCGGGTAATGGAGGCAAGCACCGCAAGCCGGCGGTTGCGGCGCTGATCCATGCCATCGCCGCAGGGACGCACCTGCGTGACGATGGTCTTATCCAGCTCCGTGGTGTAGGGCAGGAATTTCCGCAGCCCCCACCTGGCGGTGGTCACGCTGAGTTCTTCCTCGCTCAGCGGGGCGAACTCGCGCTGGCGGGCAGGCATGGCACCGAAGGTGCGCTCGATGATGGGCAGCACATCCTCCACCTTGAAATCACCCACAAGGCTCACTTCCATGGCACCCTGCTGCAGCCAGGGCGTGAGGGCTTGCTTCACCTGGGCAGTGGTGCAGGCTTCGACCTGTTCCTTATCGGGAGTAATGAAGCGCTGGTCGTTGCCGTACATGAGCCGGGGGGCTTGCAGGCTGTATGCCCCGCTCGGGGTTGTTTCAAATTTATTGTAGGTGGATGGCAGCTGGCGGCGCAGCATGATTTCACCCTCATTGCGGAACCCGGGGTGCAGAATCATGGCGGCCAGCAGCTTGCACTGAAGCTCAAGGTCTTCCTGAGTGGTTGTGCCGCTGATGTTGAACCTGTCGGTGCCTATGCCGAAATTCATGCCCACGTTGTGCCCGGCGAAGAGCTTTTCCAGTTCGGTGAGGTCGTGGGCTTCCAGCCCGCCCATGCGCATGACATTGGCGGCCATGGAAGCCAGGCCGGGTACATGCTGGAGGCGCAGGCTGCCGCCATCGATGTATGCATTCACGCTGATGCTGCCTTTACTGAAATCGACCGGTTTGAGATTGACCCTCACTCCGTTGGAGAGGGTGAGGGTGGTGATACCCTGGTCTTCAATCGCCGCCTGCTGTTCGATGCTACCGGGGTTGCCAATGCTTTCGTAGGCAAAACTGGAGGCTTTTTCCTCTGCGGGCGGGGTGACTTCCTGCTGCATCACTTTGTTGAACTCTGCGCGGAGGGTGGAGTTATCGATACCGTCCACCTTGGTCCCGCTCAGCATGAGTTTCACCCGGTCCGGGGCAAACTCTCGCTCCAGGGCCTGGCGGCAGATATCCGGGCTGGCTTCGATGGCTCGCATACCTGCTTCAAAGATACGCTGGTCTTCTTCCGGGGTGGTCATGCTGGCCATATCGGAAATGGCATCCACCAGGGAGTTGGCCATGGTGGCAGCATCTATGGTGCTCCAACTGTTCTTTTTGCGGGTGAATCCACCACGGACGATAGCTTTTATCTCTGCCAGCTCGCTGGCAGAGAATCCGTACTGGCAGGCCCGGCGCAGTTCGATGATGGCTTTCTGGAAGGCTTCCTGCCATTTATCCGGTGAGCTGGTGATGCCGAAGCTGAACATATCGGCGGTCCGGTATAATTCTTCCCGGGAGGCCCCGGCGCGCAGGAAGGGACTGTCTGCCTCGCGCGCCATGCGTGCAAGGCGCTGGTTGAGCATGGCGCATGCCAGCTGCAACGGCAGGTCGCGAACGCGTTGCTCTGCTGTGTCCGGTTTTTCCTGCCAGGGGTTGCTGACAATCAGCGTGGCATTCAGGTGCGCATTTTCGGGGTTTTCCTCTACCCGTTCGGACGGCCCCAGGTTATCGGGCGTACCGGGGGCTATGCGGGCTGCAGCGGGGGTGTCCTCCATGCTGCCGAAGTGTTTCTCCACCCAGCCGAGGGCGGTTTCCGGTGCGAAATCACCGGTGACGATGACGGTCATGTTGCGCGCTACGTAGTGCGTCTTGTAATAGTTGCGGAATACTTCGTAAGGCGCGCCCATGATGACTTCTTCGGTGCCAATCGGCAGATAATCGGCCAGGCGCGTGCCGGGGGCCGCATGGCGCAGCATGGCTATCATGCTGCGGTAGCTGGCCGAATCTCGTGCATAGAGCTCGCTCTTCACGATGCCTCGCTCGTGGTCGATGGCTGAATCCTCCAGGGTGGCACCATCGGCAAAGTCCCGCATGATGGTGAAGGCAAAGTTGACCGTCTCCTCATTCAGATTCGGCAGGTCGAGCATGTAGACGGTTTCCAGCAGGCTGGTGTAGGCGTTGGCATCGCCGCCGAACCCCAGCCCCAGTCGCTGCATGGTGGGTATGAGCTCGCCGCGCTTGAAGTTTCTTGAACCATTGAATACCAGGTGCTCTAGCAGGTGCGATATGCCTTTTTCGTGCTCCTGCTCATCCAGCGAGCCTACGTTGACGTACAGCCGCACGCTGGCTCGCCCTTTGGGCTCGCTGGTCGGGCGGATGATGTAGCGCAGCCCATTGGCCAATTCTCCTTTTGTTATCTGCGGGTCTTCCTGGAGTTCTGCCACTACCTCTGCTCCCTGGCTGGCGGCGGGTTCTGCTTCCGGGAGTGCCTGGGCATACAGCAGCGGGGTGCTCAGCGACAGCGCGATGATGGGCAAAAGGGAATAGTATTTCATACTGATTTAATATGCTTATCTGTTAGTGACACCACCAAGGGTCTGAATGTTCAAAAATCTTATAACAGGGCAGGGCGGGGGAGTCAAGCACGCAGCGCGTTACGCAGGGGAGATAATTGAAGCATGGAGCGTGGGCATGGAGGCAGAAAAGTCTCACAATACTTGTCATGAAGTGCATTTCAGGCTTGCTCAGGCGCGCGCATGCGTGGTTTAATGGTGGCACTATGAGTTCGATGAATGACCAGATAACGGAAGGGATGAAGGCGGCGATGCGCGCCAAGGACAGCGTGGCGCTGGGTGCATTGCGCGGATTGAAGGCTGCGATGCAGACGGCGCGTCTGGCAAAGGGGAGCGTGAATGCCGAGCTTTCAGACGCTGAGGAGCAGGCCGTGGTGCGCAAGCAGATTAAGCAGCGCGAGGATGCTATCGCCCTTTATGCCCAGGCAGGCCGCACCGAGCAGGTGGAGAAGGAACAGGCCGAAATCACGGTGCTGGCTGCTCTGCTGCCCAGGGAGATGACAGAGGCTGAGATTCTGCCCGTGCTCGAGGCCGTCATTGCCGAGCTGGGTGCCAGCACGAAGAAGGATATGGGCCGTGTGATGAAGGAGATGCAGGCCCGCACGGAAGGCCGCGCTCCCGGTAAATTGCTTTCCCAGCTGGTGGGGGCTCGCCTGAGTTGAGATTTTCTCCAGAAGCTATGTTCTGCGCAGTCATAGTAGCGGCGGGGAGTTCGCGGCGTGCCGGGTTCGATAAACTGGCAGCGCCTCTGGCCGGGTTGCCTGTGCTGCGTCGGAGTGTGGATGCCTTTGTGGCTGCCGGTGCAGAGGCGGTGGTGGTGGTTTGCCCCGAATCCCGGTGGGTGGAAACCGGCCTCGCCACGGCCACTTTCCCGGTGCCGGTTAGCCGGGTCGATGGTGGGGCCGAGCGTCAGGATTCGGTGGCGGCTGGTCTGGCAGCCCTGCCTGCGGGGACCCGCATGGTGGCGGTGCACGATGGAGCGCGCCCCCTTATCACCCCGGAGGGGATTTGCCGCTGCCTGGAGGCTGCGGCAAAGACCGGGGCTGCCACATGCGCCCACCCGGTGGTGGATACGCTGAAACGTGCCGATGCTGCCGGACTTTCTCTGCCTGAGAAAGTGAGCCGCGATTGTTTGTGGGGCATGGAAACACCGCAGATTTTCCGGCTGGAGCTTCTCTCCGAGGCGTATGCCAGGGTGAAGGCGCAGGGGCTGGTGGTGACCGATGAGGTATCAGCCATGGAGGCGCTCGGGGTGCCGACCCAGCTGGTGCAGGTAGGGGTGAATTTGAAGATAACCCTGCCGGGTGATCTGGAATTGGCTGAGCTTATCTGGTTGCACCGGGCGTGAATTTGCAGGGGCATAGTGTGTGGGTGCTGGGTGCCGGGTTTCTGGGCTCGGCGCTGGCTGGGGTATGCCGCACTGCCGGTGCCCGGGTGCTGACAATTGACCCGGCGGCTGTTTCCTGTCTGCGCGGGACAGCTGCAGACCTGGCCGTGCTGGAGCATGCGCTGGAGCGGCTGGTGCCTGATATTGTGTACTGCTGCACCGCTACGCGCGGGGGCTCTGCAGAGGATTACCGGCAGGCCTATCTGGCACCCGTGCTGAATCTGGCGCAGTTGCTGCGCCAGACGCGGGTGGTGTTTTGCTCGTCCACCTCGGTTTATGGAGCTTGCCGGGGAGAGGTGGTTACGGAGGCAACCCCGCCACGTGCAGAGTCGCCCCGGGCCGGGATTCTGCTGCAGGCTGAGCGTGTGGTGTTGGAATCCGGCGGGGTTGTGGCGCGTCTGGCTCCTCTGTTCGGCCCTGGTCGCTGCGAGCTGCTGCGGCGTTATTTCTGCGCTCTACCCGGCTTGCCCGGCTCTGCTGGCAGGTTGTTGAACTATCTGCACCGCGATGATGCTGTGCAGGCTCTTCTGCTGCTGGGGATTCGCCCCTGGTTGCCAGAGGGGGTGTTCAATGTGAGCGGTGAGTGTTTTGCCCGGGGGGAGGTGTATGCCGCGCTGGAGGCAGAGTTCGGCATTGCCCCGGAGGAGGAGTCGATGCTCCCCTCGCTGCGGGGTGTTTCGGATATGCTGGTGGATTGTTCCCGCCTGCGCAGTCTCGGGTGGTGTCCCCGTTGGAATATGCTGGCATTTGCCCACGAATGGAGGAGGTGAGAGATGCCGCAGCCGGATTACTATGCTCTGCTCGAGATTGAGATTTCTGCCACCCCTGCTGAGATTAAGCAGGCTTATTACCGCCAGGCGAAAAAATATCATCCGGATTTGAATGCGGGGGATGCCGTGGCTGAAGACCGCTTCAAGCTGGTGGCCGAGGCATACCGCATTCTGGGTGATGAACGCGAGCGCCGCTTGTATGATGAAGCCCGCGAACGCGATATCCGCTATGCTGAGACTCCGGAATTGGCCAGCATGCCACGGGTGGCTCGTTTTTCGATGCGGCGAGGTCGCTCCCGCGACTCACGCCGCGAGAAACATGTTGCGCGCCGGCGCTACGGAGGCTTGCCCATGCGCAAGAAGATGTCGCGCTGGGTGAGCTTCATCATGGTGGTATTCTGGCTGAGTGCCCTGGCTCCATTCGTGTTGCGGATGGGCTCGTGGGAGGGCAGGCGAAGCGAACCAACTGCTGCGCCTGAGAAACCCGAACCGCCGGATGCTGTGGTGCGCGAGCGCCTGGCCCGGATGCGGGCTGAGCTCGAACAGGCTGCCGCAGCCGGCGATTCCCGTGCGCAGCTCAGGCTCGGGTTGTTGCTTTATTCCGGTAGTGCCGGGGTGCAGATGGACCGCCCGGCGGCTCAGGCCTGGTGGCAGAAAGCCGCAGCCCAGGGCAATAAGACGGCGGCTTCCTTCCTGGAAAAATGCGATTTTACCCAGCCGGTGCCTGAACCAGCCGCAGAATCGGCCCCACAAGCGGAATCTGATTGAGCGCTCAGGCTTCCTTGGGGGCAGAGGCCGTTTTCCGGGACTTGGCCTTGCGGCGTTTGCGGGCGGGTTTGCGCCGCTTGCGGGGGTGGTTGATGCGCTGCATTTCCACCTGCATGAGCAGCAGGGTGAACATGGAAGCTGGGCTGATTTCCACCCGGGCCGCCTGGGAGACTTTTTCGGCCAGTTGCACCATCTTCTGCAACAGGGTGGCGTATTCTCCTGCCTCGGTGCCTATGCCTGCATCGGTCAGCAGGGTGTGCAGCTGCAACAGGTGGCGAAACAGGCACAACCAGTTTTCATCCGGTTCGGCAGAAAGACTGGTCATCAGTGCTTCGGGCAGGTTGTTGAGGCACTTTTCAACCTTGCGCAGCTGGGAGAGGCGCGCCCGGTCCTTGCAGCCGGCAGAGGCGGCTTCCAGCATGTAGCGGAGCGGGGTTTCCAGGTCGCCGAAGGCTTCCAGCGTTTCTACGGGCACATGCCCGGGTTCATGTGCGGTGTCGCGGCGCTTGGCGACCCGGGCAAACAGTTCCTCCATGGCGGCAAGCCTGCCGTGCGGGGTGACTGTTTCGCGTTCAAAAAGCATGCGCCTATCCTAGCAGATTGCAGCCCGTGCTTGCAAGCCAAAAGCGGGCCCCGGTTCGTCATTGCACATGAAAACGGCCTCCTGCCCGGCAGGGCAGAAGGCTTGAAATCTTAGTCGGCAGATGACTTCTTTCTCTTGCTTTTCTTCTTTTTCTTCTTTTTCACCGGGGTGTCATCATCGCCATCTCCTGCTTCGGCTTTCGGGGTGACCTTGACTGCCTTTCCATTGACCACCACGGTGACCGGCTCGCCCTTGTCACCCCCGGTGAGCTTGTAGTCTGTGACCTTGCCGTTTTTCCAGGCGATGTCGACGGTGATATTGCCGCGGGCGCGGATGCCTTTCACGTAGCCTTCCTCCCACTCATCCGGCAGGGTGGGCAGCAGTTCAATCTGCCCGGCGTGGCTTTGCAGCAGCATTTCGCTCATGCCGCCAGTCATGCCGTAGGTGCCATCCATCTGCATGGGCGGGTGGTTGCCGAACAGGTTGTCGAGCACGTTGTAACGGATATAGCTCTGCACCATTTCGTAGGCTTGCTCTGTCTCACCGAAACGCGCCCAGAGCGCGGTGCGCCACGGCCAGGTCCAGCTGCGGCGGTTATCGCCTCCACAACCTCGCAGCTCCAGGCTCTTCATGGCGGCTTTTGCCAGTTCCGGAGTCTTGGATTTCGAGATGGAGGTTCCGGGGAATACGCCGATGAGGTGAGAGGTGTGGCGGTGGCCACGCACTTTGTCCGGGCGGTCGATAATCCATTCCTGAAGGTAGCCACCCTCGCCCACACGGTTGGGAACCAGCCGATCGCGGAGAGAAATGAGCTTCCTGGCCCAGGCTGAGTCAACACCCAGTTCTCTGGCGGCCTTGGCGGTGTTATCAAAGAGTTCCCAGATGAGCTGCTGGTCGTGCATGACTCCGTCTTCATCGGGGCCCCATTCGTGGGACCAGCTGTTCGGGGAGACGAGTGAGCCCGCCTTGATATCCTTGAGCTCGGGGTATTGGCTCACATCAATCTTCTTGCCGTCGGACATGAGCCCCTCGCCGCCCGGCCCCAGTTCCTTAAGGTAGCTTTCCCAGAAGGCGCAGATGCTTTTGAGAATCGGGTACCCGACGTTTTTCAGGTAGGCTTTATCGTGGGTGAAGTTGTAGTGGTCCCAGATGTGCAGGGCGTACCAGGCGTTGACTGGCGGGTTCCACTTCACCCAGCCGCCGCCACCCCAGGGATTCTGGGAGATGCGGGTGGTCCAGCCGCCGATATGGGTGCCGAAGTGGGTCCGGGTCATTTCGGAAAGCGGCTTTTCCATAGCCTGCATGAAATCAATGAATGGCATGTGGCATTCGGAAAGATTGCCGACTTCTGCACCCCAGTAGCACATCTGGAGGTTGATGTTGTTGTGGTAGTCGCAGGCCCAGGCTGCGTGTACTTTGTCGTTCCAGATGCCTTGCAGGTTGACCGGCAGGTTGCCCGGGCGGGATCCCGCGATGAGAACGTAGCGACCGTACTGGTAAATGGTGGCTTCCAGCTCAGGGTCGTCGCCATCGTAGCGGCGG
The DNA here is from genome assembly GCA_017517805.1 of Akkermansia sp. Lineage (GTDB taxonomy): Bacteria > Verrucomicrobiota > Verrucomicrobiia > Verrucomicrobiales > Akkermansiaceae > Akkermansia. The sequence goes on along the minus strand of JAFWYD010000074.1, from coordinate 9,006 downwards.
ATGCGTTCATCAGTAGGCAGGGCAGAGATATCGGTATCGGTCTTGCCCAGGCTCAGCGAAAGTCGGTTGAAAAGTTTCTTGTAGTGGGCGACATGGGCCTTGCGGACTTCGCCGTAGTTCCTGACGGCCGCCTTCTGGAGGATTTTCTTGTTGGTGCTGGCCGGGTCCTTGCCTTTCCAGTTGGTGGCGTAGTCCATCTTGTAGTCGGTGGCCAGGGAGACATAGAGGACGATGGCTTCGGAGCCTTCTACTTCGATGTAGGGAATGTTGTCGGCTGAGAATTCGGCAGCCATAGCATTGCCCCCTTTACCATAGCCGGTTATATTGACGGCCCCGGCCTTGCCTTTGACTGAGACTTCGCCCCCCTTGGCCTGGATGATGACCCGGCCTTCAAACTTCTCTCCATTGGCCAGGGTGCCGCTCATGACGATACCTCGCTTCTGCTTGGAGTATGAGACGGAGTGATTGGGGGTGAGGGCAATGCGGGCGTGGAGCCCCTTCGGGTCATCCGTTTTCGCCATGTAGACGAGGATGTTGTCGGGCTCGCTCACGAAGCATTCTCGCTCGTGCTCCGCACCGTCGCAGTTGAAGGAGACCCGTGCAATACCATCCTCCAGGTCCAGAGAGCGGGCGTATTCCTTGGTGCGGCCTTCCATCTCGAAGCCGATGTAGAGGTTGCCGAAGGGCTGGTATGAGCCGAACTGATCCTTCCCTGCCAGCGGACCATAGGAATACCCGCTGCCGTTTCCGGGTTTGTTGGGGCCTCCACTCCAGAGGCTTACCTCGTTGAGGTTGATCCGCTCCAATCTGTCGCCTCCGAAAATGGTGCCACCCACGCGACCATTGCCAATGGGGAGGGTCTGTGCTTCCCATGGGTCTTTGCAGGCTTTGCCCGGAAGGTTTTCCTGCTCCTGCTTCCAGGGAAGGGGTGCAGCCTTGACGATGGCTGGCTGCTTGTACCAGAGGTAGTTCTGGGTAGGATGCGCAACTCCTGCCTCGCCAGGGAATGCACTAAGGCAGAGCAGGACTGCTGCGGCGTGTAGGTACCGTTTCATACTGTTGATGTGAGTAGAGGCGGATAAATTAGATAAATTCGACCTGAACGGAGACGCAGCCTATGGTGAGGGTGTCTCCGTCCTGCAAGGGTTGGTTGTTATTGTACGCATTAACGGGAACATCGTTGATCGAGGTGCCGTTGGTGCTGCCCAGGTCACTGACAACGAGGCCGTATTCATCGAGCCGGAGTTGCAGATGACTGCGGGAGATGCTCGTATCGTCCACTACATAGTTGGCCACCCCCGGGTCGCGGCCGAGGATGACCCCGTTCTCACGGGCTATTTCGTGGAAGGGAATGCGCTGTTCCCACGGATTCCCATCGCTGAGCAATCCGAATAGCCGTAAATCGCTGGCAACTTCATCTTCCCCTTGCTTGTCCGGTATATGAATTTCGGGCATGAGGGCGTTTTCCAATCCGCTGCCCAGGTGCCACTTGGCGCGCAGCGCGTGGTATGGCTGCAGCGCCTGGAGAAAAATGAACCCGGTATCGGCTGTTTCGTCTGCAGTAAGGGAAGGCTGGGAAACCGGCGGTGTAGAGATGGCCAGCGGTGCGTCCCACGCCGGGGTGAGCGGCACGTCTTTTGCTGCGGCTGGCTGCTGCCCTTCGTTCATCCGGGCATGAATGCCGGCAATCGCATTCTGTACCGCGGAAAGTTCTTTCTGCAGCTCGATGGCGCGGGCTTCCAGCTCGGCCATGCTTTCCTCTGCCTGGGATTGCGCGGGCTGATTCATAACACGCTTTCATTCTACCAGAATACCAATGCCTTGGCAAGCGGGAATTTTTGCGCTTCCCGGGAGGGGGAGCCGGTGGTAATCTCTGGGGGCTGTATATGCCTCTGTGTTATAGCGCTGTGTTTAATGTGCCGGGCGATTCTGCCTGAAGGTGATGACGGTGCGTTCCGGCAGGAGGTGGGTCTTTCCGCTGCGGGGAAGAAGCAACTTGCGAGGGGCTCTCGTTTGCGTTTTGAAGGTGCCGAAATGCGCCAGTCGGAGTTCGCCCGTTTCGATTATCCCATCGCGCATGGCTTGTAAAACAGCTTCCAGAGCAAGCTGGGCTGCTCTGGGGGTAGCTGTTCCTCCGAGCCTGAGGCGCACGAGTTCCAGCAAATCTTGCCGGTTGCGAATCATTATTCCCGGTTGTTGCTGGCGTGGCTCAGGATGATAAGGGCATAGTAGAGCAGCATGGCCAGGGAGGACAGCGCTGCGGCGACATAGGTCATGGCGGCCCAGCGCAGGGCGGTGCCGGCCTGTCCGTGCATGGTGCTGGTGGCCAGACCGCTGCGGTCGAGCCAGACCAGGGCCCGGCGTGAGGCATCAAACTCAACCGGCAGGGTGACCAGGGCAAACAGGGTAGTTGTGGCATACAGGGCAAGACCAATCCAGGCTACGGCAGTACTGCTCCCCGCGGCCAGCAGAACAAGCCCGAGTATGAGAACTATCTGCCCCAGGCGTGAGCCGAAATTGACGATGGGTACCAGCGTGGACCTCAGGCCCAGCCAGGGGTAGGCCGTGGCGTGCTGGATGGCGTGCCCGCATTCGTGCGCCGCCACGGCAATGGCGGCTACGCTGGCTTCGTTGTACACGCTTTCGCTGAGGTTAACTGTGCGGTCGAGCGGGTTGTAGTGGTCGGTGAGCTGCCCTTTGACGCTGGTGACGGTGACGTTTTCCAGACCATTCTGGCGGAGCATGAGCCGGGCGGCATCTGCGCCGGTGATGGGGGCTGGTTCCTGCGCGTATCGCGAAAAGGCATTTTTGAGCCCCATCTGCACGATGCCGCCTATCAGCATGGCACCGAAAATCAGAATCATGCCGATAAAGGTGGTGCTTCCGTACATGCCTCCGGAGGAGGTATTGAACAGGTCGTTGCCACCACCGTAGTAGTATGTCTGGGCCAGAATGTTTGCAAGAGTAATCATTATATTTGGCGAGTTAGATGCGAAGTGGTGCGCGGGTGTTCAAAAATTACCCGCGCGGGTATTGCGCTGCAGGTGCTCCAGCCCGATGCGGCGGATGGGGCTTCCCTCAAAGAATCGCAGGAAATCGGTTTCGTTCATGCGCGCGAAATCTGCCGGAATCTTGCTTTTCAGCGGGGCGGGCATGAGCAGGTGTGGGTCGATGGGGGCGGGCTTTGCCACCTTGTTCCACGGGCAGGCTTCCTGGCAGGCATCACAGCCGTACAGACGGGTGCCTTGCCGGGCGGCTATTTCCGGTGGAGGTGGTGTTTTGGCTTCGATGGTCCAGTATGCCAGGCAGCGTCGGGCATCGCAGCAGCCGTTGCTGAGTGCCTGGGTGGGGCAGGCTTGCTCGCAGCGGTGGCAGGTGCCGCATCTGTTGGGCATGGGGGAATCGGTGGGCAGCTCCAGCGTGGTGAGGATGCTTGCCAGAAAACAGTATGACCCCTTGCCGGGGCGGATGAGTAATCCATTGCGCCCCACCCAGCCTAACCCGGCTTGTTCGGCAAAGAACCGTTCGCTGACGGGGCCGCTGTCGGTGAAATACCTCTGGCTGCCTCCGTAGAACTGCAAGGTTTCATCCAGGTCTGCCAGCTTGGGCAGCAGTAATTTATGGTAATCTTCGCCCTGGGCGTAGCGGGCGATGCTTCCGGCGGTTTTCCGGGCATCCTGCCGGGGGTATTCATAGGTGAGCATGATGATGCTCCTGACCCCGGGGAGCACCAGCTCCGGGTTCAGTCGCGCGGCCAGGTGGCGTTGCATCCACTCCATATCGGCGTGTTTCCCTTCGTCCAGAAACTGGCGCAACCGATCCCCCTGATGGAGCCTGGCATCAGCCACGCCCATGCCTGAAAACCCCAGCTGCGCTGCGGCGTATTCGAGAGCCTGGCGAGCCGGCTCCTGCATGATTGTTCCCGGTTCAGGATTCATGGGAAGGCGATTGTCGGGTAAGCATGTGTATGAGGCGTTCGAGTACTTTTGGGGGAGCGGGCAGGGCCTGAATCAGGTGGAGCGTGGCGTTGTCTATTCGTTTCCGGATCGGGGTGGAGCTGATATGGCTGGCTCGGATGCCTTCTTTGAATGCCAGGCGTTGCATGTTGGCAGAGGCTTCTTTATTGCCCAGATTGGCGGCTTTTCGGTAGAGCCGGTAGGCAATTTCCGGGTCCCGGGGGGTGGGGTAGCCTTTTTCAAACATGGTACCCAGGTTGTTGAGGCATTGTGCATCATTGAGCCTGGCTCCCATGCGGAAGAGTTCAAAGGCTTTGCGCGCATTTTTCGGGATGCCTGTGCCTTTGGCGCACATGTGCCCCATGTAGAAGAAAACGTGGGGGGTGTCGGGGGCTTTGATGGCTTGTTTCCTCAGAATTTTCCACGCTTCTTTCGGTGCTGGCGTTGTTCCGGTTCCCTGCATGAGGTATCTCGCGAGTTCGACTTTGGCTTGTGCCATGTCTCGGGCTGCTGCCTGGAGCATCCACCGGTAGGCATTTTTAGGGTTTTGGTTTGTGCCGTAGCCTTTTTCGCAGTACAGAGCAAGGCGGAACATGGCTTCCGTGCGGAGTCTCTTCAGTTTATCGCTTTTGAAATCCAGTTTGTTGTCTTCTGCCAGGTTTTTTGCCAGGCTTGTTGCTTTTTCCGGATTGGGAGCCAGGCCTTTATATTTTCCTTCGTACATGTCCAGCAGCATCAGGGTGGCTTCCGGATGCTGCTCCTTGGAGCAGGCTTCCAGCATCAGGGGGACTCCCCCTACGTTCTGGATGGAGCGGTCTTCCAGCATGGCCTTTGCTTGTTCATACATGCCTGATATATCATCTGAGCTCACCTGGTCAGGGGCTTCTGCCCTGGCAATGTCTGCCACTACCGTGACGAGTGTTGCCAGCAGATGAAGGCTGCGTATGACTTGCTGTGCGGGGCTGGCCATTTCTTTTGTGGCTTGCTCTGGTGGAGATGAATCAGAACTCAGGCATTTCTCTCAGTTCCGGTACTTTGCTGTCCGGCAGCGGCTTGTCTGCCGGAGTCGTGGCTCCGGGTTGGAGGATGGCTGGTGTATCGTGCTCAATGGTGATAGAGGGACGATTGGCTTTGCTGTCCTGGCGCTCCTGAACTGTGGCTTTTTCCAGCGCGGCCTGCAGCTTCATATCCGGCGCTCCTCCATAGATGATGCGGCTGTCCTTGCCAATCAGTATGGTGCTGGGTATCAGGCTGATCCGGTAGGTTCGGGAGGCATTCCCCTTGTCGTCATCCGTGTAGGATTCTTCAATCCCGAGCTCCTCCAGCGCTTTCTGCTGCACATCCTGCGGGGCATGTGGCATGATCGGGCATATCTTCAGCCCGGGGTATCTGGCTGCCAGCTTGGCTGAATCTTTCAGCATGGCGGCACCGATGGGGTCTGCCGGAGTCCAGAAAACCAGCAGATTGAGGGTGCCGGTTTCTGGCAGGGTGTGGGCGATTCCTTTTGTGTCTTTGAGATGCAACTGAGGAGCAATGCTGCCTGGGATAAGATGCCGCAGGAAGTAGGCTTGTTCCATGGCAACCTCGGTCAGCGCTTGTCTGCCGAACTTTGTCTCTTTGCCAGAGAGCAGGATGGATTGCTTGAGGTAATATAAGCGCTTGGCGCGGGCCATCGAATCACTACCTTCGATGCTGCACACCATGGGGTTGTTGAGCATGAGACTCATGCCGAGTGCGGCACAGGCGCGGGCTTCCCTGTTCTGGTTGCGCTGGTAGATTTTTTGCAGAAGCTCGTATTCGCGCACGCTGGAGGAAGCCGATATGCTCGGGCAGATACCCCCTACGTCCGGGTGGCTGAAGTGTACCCGTTCGAGAGAGTCGACGATGGCTTTGCCAAAATAGGTCAGCTGAGCTTGCTCCTCATCGGTGAAGGCGGCCGTAAACGCTTGTGGATGCTCAAGAATCCAGATGATGCCTGGCAGGGCCCATGTGTTCTCAAACTCAAATGTGGGGATGCGGCCGTTGCCCCTGGGGGCTTTCCGGGTGCCGGTTTTCCCACTTAATGATTGCCACAGCATGGGGGCGATATCGCGACCATCAGGGGGGGAGATGGCGGCTTTTGCTTCATCGCTGGGGGCATCCCGGAGGGCTGCTTCGTAATCAGCCACCTGCTGGTTCCAGGTGCCTAGCGCCTGTTGCATGGCTTCCTCTGTTGCCATGACTGTTGCGAGAAGTGAAATGGCTGCGGTGGCTAATGTCTTACGCATGGTACGCATTATAGATGATGCCCGCCGTACTGGCAAGCGGAAAGCTGGTCAGTTCAGGTTTTGCTCAACATCGGTTTGAAAGAACTTGACGAACCAGGGGAAATGAGCTATAGAAGGATTATCAGTTTCGCGCATCCCTGGCGGAGCATGGTAGTTGCCGGTCTGGCAGAAAGGATAACGATTAGATATGATTATGCAGCCTCGATTCGATTTTGACATTGCCTATAGTGTGGGTTCTGCGTGTGGCACTTCTGTTCATCTCAAGAATATGTGTATGCGCCAGACTTCTGGTCCTTTCGACTGGGTTCTGGATGATTTTGAGGGAAATACCAATGATATTCTTGCTGATTTTGAAAATTACCTTAACGAGGAGGACCTCGTATATACTGAGGATTGGACACCGGCTGAACAGCAGGTGGAGCACTGGCATTACCGCAATACGCGAAATAATAAGCTTATCATTCATGATTTCCCGCTCGGGGTGCCGCTGCACGATGCCTTCCCTGAGGTGAAGGAGCGTTATGAACGCAGAATTGAGCGTTTCAGGCAGAATCTGGCGACGAAGGATGTGCTGCTGGTGTATTTCTCATTGACGTATCCTACGACAGATGAGGTTGCGCTCGAACAGTGTCGCAAGGTGTGCGAAATGTATGGGCGAAAAATTCATTTCCTGCTTATAGAACATGACCCGGAGTGCCCCAAGGGGGTGGTGCATCACAAACTCCTGGCTGATAATATCAACAGATACACCTTGTATGCCAAGCTGGACAATGGCAAGGAGGATGATGCGGTCCGGGGTGATGTGAAGGCAATTCGTAAGATACTGGCCCAGTATTCTATTGACGGTTCGAGGGAACGCCGGAGGCGGTTCCGGCGCAAACGATTCTTTATCAAACTGCTGGCTTCTATTGTTCCTGTCAAGTCCTTGCGCCACAAGTTTAAGGCATACCTGAAGGAAAATATGTAACGCTAACCGCCGCAGCTGCCATGGCAACTGCGGCGGTTTTGAAATTTCTGACCGTCTTATGGAATCAGAACTTGTGCTCATCGCCGTAGCCGAAGTGCTCAGCGATGTAGTCCACGTCCTTGTCCCCGCGCCCGGAGCAGTTCGCCAGAATCGAACCGCGGCGCATTTCTTTCGCCTTGCGGATGGCAAAGGCAACGGCATGCGCGCTTTCCAGCGCAGGGATGATGCCCTCGTAGCGGCAAAGCTTGAAGAACGCATCCACGGCTTCGGCATCGCTTACCGTTTCGTATTTCACGCGGCCGATATCGTGCAGGAAGGCGTGTTCCGGGCCTACGGAGGGGTAATCCAGCCCGCTCGCTACAGAGTAGACCGGTCCTGGTTCGCCTGCTTCATCTTTGAGCATGATGGAGTTGAAACCGTGCATGATGCCTTCTGAACCGTAGTTGATGGAGGCAGAGTGCTCACCCAGGGTGGGACCATGCCCCAGCGGCTCTACACCGAAGATATCCACCGGGTCACCGAGGAAGGCTGGGAACATGCCCATGGCGTTTGAACCGCCGCCTACGCAGGCGCAGACGACATCCGGCAGGTGCCCGGTCATTTCCTCGAACTGGGCGCGGGCTTCGTGGCCCACCACCATCTGGAAATCGCGTACCATCATCGGGAAGGGATGCGGCCCCAGCACGGAGCCGATGCAGTAGATGGCTTCCTTGTAATCTCGCATGTAGGCTTCAAAGGCACTGTCGACGGCTTCCTTCAGGGTCTGCAGACCGTGTTTCACGCACACGACATTGGCACCCAGCATTTTCATGCGGGTCACATTGGGAGCCTGCTTGGCGATATCGACTGCGCCCATGTGGATTTCGCATTCCAGACCAAAATAGGCGGCTGCGGTGGCAAGTGCCACGCCGTGCTGCCCGGCTCCGGTTTCTGCGATAATCTTCTTCTTGCCCATGAACTTGGCCAGCAGGCCTTCACCCATGCAGTGGTTGAGCTTGTGGGCTCCGGTGTGGTTCAGGTCTTCGCGCTTCAGGTAAATCTGGGCACCACCCACCAGGCGCGAGAGTCGCTCGCAGTGGTATACCGGCGTGGGGCGCCCCTGGAATTGCTTGCGGATGCGGCGCAGCTCGTTGATGAACTGGGCTGACTGGCAGATGTCATTATACGCATCGGTAATTTCCTTGAAGGCAGGCTCCAGTTCCTTGGGAAGATAGGCACCGCCGAAACGGCCGTAGAAGCCATTTGCATCGGGATAATTGCGAAGATAGGTTCGGAAATCCATGTCAGCGGCGATATTAGAATATTTTTCCTGCTCGTGCAAGGATTTTCCGTGGCTTGTATTGATTATTGGGTGTTTTATCGTTTTCATGATGATCTTGTTGTGTGGGGGGGGGATGGCGGTTAAAACAAAAAAGGCCTGTCGTAAGTTCGACAGGCCGGTGATTCTGCTTTTCTGGTGAATGGCACACGATTGCTCCTGGGTCCCTTACGCTGCGTCTCGCTGCAAGGGCCACCACCAACGGGCGATGTGGAGCTGGGTATTCATGTGCTTCTGGACTTCATTCTACACCCGCCCGGTGCTTTGTCAAGCGGTTGTTTTTACATGCCATAAAATTTTTGCTTGACTTTGGGGCCATTGTCGGCTAACATGCCGCCGCGCCATTATGGCGACCTGAGTGCGCGAATAGCTCAGTTGGTAGAGCAGTAGACTTTTAATCTATTGGTCTCGGGTTCGAGTCCCGATTCGCGTACTACATGTCCCCATCGTCTAGGGGTTAGGACATATGATTCTCAGTCATAGAACCGCGGTTCGAAT
>JAFWYD010000073.1 GCA_017517805.1 Akkermansia sp. | reverse complement strand
CCATCTTCGTAACGAGTTCGTTAATCATTGTATTTTGTATGTGTTGTGTGCAACCTTGCGGCAGGATGCACGGGGTTTTGGAAGGTGCTGCGCTTAGCCCCCAGCCCTCCGTTGTTGGTATTGCAGCATCAGCGGGGACGCTGAGGATACCCCCAACGCCCCCGTTTGTCAACCCAAATTTCAAATTTTAACGCCGAATTTTCAAGGCTTAAAAGCACTGCGCTCAGCATTTGATGAGCACGTACTCCGGCCCCTTGTTCCGGGAGGCGCGCAGGTAGCGCACCAGGAAGAAGAGGAAGGCCAGCAGCAGGAAGGCGGGGACGCGGAGAATGCCGTAGTCCTTGATGGTGGCGCAGCCGGGGTCGGCAGGGTTGTAGAGAGCGGTCACCTGCGAGCCGACGGGGTATTTCGGCTCATCATTGAAGCCGTAGATGCTCTGCACTTTGTGTGCCTGACCATCTGGGGTGCTGAAGGCCAGCAGCGGGTGGTGCGTGGTCACGGTGCGGCGTGTCCATTTGCGGCCTCGCGTTTCTTTGCCCTGCTCGTAGCTCAGGATGGTGGCGGTGGTTTCCTGCCCGCTCAGCAGGAGGCTGGTGCCTTGTGTATCCAGGCAGAACAGGCAGGCGGCCATGGCAAGCACGGCCAGGATGAGGTTGTAGCCCGGGCGGCGGCGCTCTTCTTCCCGGGGATAGCTGAATCCAGGGAGCATGCGGGTTTCGCCCTCAGCGGGAAGTTCCACCCCCAGTTGGGTGAAAACCGGGGCCGGGTCCTGCTGCGGGGGCAGGTTGATGAACCCGCGGGGCAGGTCTTCCTCCCCCTCCATTACTTCGCGGCCCAGGTGGTAGTCCACATGCCCGCTGCTGCGGCGGAGCACCCGGCCCACCATGTTCCTGCGTACCCGGAAGGCGATGACGGTGGCAGGTTTGCCTCGCTTCACGGGTTTTTCGATGATGAAGGCGCGCCGGTTGCTCAGCACGTATGAAATGCGGTGCGGGGCGCTGGTGCAGCTGTGCTCTGCCCCGAAGATGCAGAGCAAGGCCAGCGTACCCAGTATATGTGGCGGCTCAAAATCCATACTCAGGAGGACCAGGGCCAGTATGCCCAGCACCACCGCCACGCACCACAGCAGAATGCGCAGTTTCATGGAGCCGGGCGGCTGCGGCTTGTGCAGCGTCCAGAGGATTCTTCACCTTCGTCCAGCTCAAAGGGCAGGGGATTGTCTGATGTTTTCATCATGTCGCAGTAGGTGAAAGATGATATTCACCAGGTGCCGATGCCGACCGGTTTCTCCTTGCTGGTGCATTCCACCTCAATAACTTTCATGCTCCGCTCCACGCGCCAGCGTCTGAAGCTCCTCCAGGCTTCCCAGAGCGCCCAGAGCAGGGCGAGCAGGAAGAAGCCCGGGCGCATGAGGATACTGGTGTCCTTGATGGTGGCGCGGCGCGGGTCGGCGGCATCGTACAGCAATTCAACGGTGTCACCCGGTCTGCAGGCGGGGTGCTTGTCGTAGCCGGTCTGACTGACGGTGAGGCAGTCTGCGCCGCTATCGGTCCGGAACATGACCACGGGGTAGTAGACAGTCACCTCATGCCTGCTGCGGCGTCCGCCTCGTTCCTCGGTGCCCTGCTCATAGGTCACCACGGTGGCGGTGGTTTCCTTGCCGCGCAGGAAGAGGTCGGCGGCGTGGTTGTCGTAGTCGAACCCGAGCGCCAGTGCAAACAGGCAGCTCAGGAAAATGAACCCTGCAAAGTTCTGAGCGGCAGGGGTGGGGCGGGTATATACGCAGGGTTTACGTTTCTTCTCCCCCTTTGCAGGCAGGGTGGCACCCACCTGGGCAAAGGCTTCGGCAGGGTCGAGTTCTGGCGGTAGATTCCTGAATCCATTGGCATAGGAGATGGAGCCGCGGCGTTCCTTGCCCAGCAGGTAATCCACCGTACCGTTGCGGTGGTGCCTTACCTTGAAAACCATGAGCGGGTGCACCTCGAAGCTGAAAACCAGCCATTTGCCGTCCGGCCTGGCCGGGCGTTCGGCAATGCATGCCTTTTTGTTGGTAAGCGCATAGATTGTGCGGCGCTGGATGCGGAGTTCCTTGATGATGACATGAATACCCAGCGCCAGCAGGAACAGGAATAGCCCGCCAAAAGCCGCCGCCGCCTTGCCCGCATTTGAGATACCGCATTTGCAGAAGATTGCGGCGCAAGCTGCGGTGAGCAGGAGCAACACGCCGATAATGATCCAGTCAGTTTTCTCCGGGCGGCGTGGCATGGGGCATTGCCACAGGATGTGTTCCCCTTCTGTTAATTCCGGCGGTAAGGTGGTTTCTGTTTTTGTGATCATGGTCAGTTTTGTTCTGAAAGTTCTGCTGAAGCCGGGAGCAAACCTTTGCTACGCAGGTCTTCGAGTGTGGCGGTGGCTCCCGCATCCTGGAGGAACTTTGCGTGGCTGTGCAGGGAGTTCTCATCAAGCTCCAGGCCGTGGGTCAGCAACCAGGCATAGGTGGCTCCACCGTCCGGGTCTGAACCAAGGCAGGGAAGCAGGGCATTCAGAGCAGCATCCCTTGCGTTGGGTATTTGCTTGGTATCAGCCCCGTGTTGTTCCAGAAAATCGAGCAGTTCCAATCGGGTGGCCGGGCTCAGGTAGCCGGTCATTTCAATATACTCCCCCGTAAGTGAATCGACGAGCAGGTTGCCAACGGCAAGGGTGCCTGGTTTGTCGATGCTTTCGGCGGCGCTCCACGAGATGTAGGGTGCATTGGGGTTGCAGCCACGCTCCACCAGAGCCTTGACCAGCTCCACCTTGTGCAACCGCAGGGCGAAGTACGCCACAGGGATGCCCGATTCGGTATACACATCGCCCCTGCCGGTGGATATGGCATCATGCAGAGCATGGCGGGCAGGCTTTGCAAACCGGCGCCCCCGCCAGATAAGCCATGAAGCGCTGAGGTTGTACAGAGCCCGTCTCTCAACGGAGGGGGCATCCGCTTCTGCTGCAACTGCTGCCATTGCGTTGAAGATGGCACTGTAACGCATGGCGTTATCGATTTCCAGCAGGTCAGCCCGCTGTTGCTGGCTCCAGGAGGCATGGAAGGGGGGTGGCTCTGTGCGCTGCCACCAGTTGCACCAATAGCAGAAACTCACCCACCCCGCCACCAGGAGAATATTGAGGGAAAGCAGCAGGATATCTGCTGCTTTCCGGGAATTGTTCAGGCACTGTTCCGGAATTGGCATTACTTGCGCCCTGCCATGCGGGCTGCCAGTACCAGATAGGTCACCAGCTTCGGGGTGGCGGCCAGCAGTTCCTGGATTTCTGCCGGGAAGGGCAGGGTGGTCACAGCTTCGGCCTGGATTTTGCCGCCGCCCTTCATGGCCTCGGTCACAAATTTCTGGATGATGCCGACGGCCTCTTTATTGCCCAGCAGGGTTTCGAGTTCGTTCTTGATGCCCTCCGGGCAGTTGGCGCGCAGGTTGGCCATCACCTTGTTGCGGATAGCGACTGCGGCAAGATTCTGAAGAAGTCCCATGGTATGTGTTGTTTCTATGTGTTGGTTTGCCTCACTATACCGCCGGGAGGGCTCAATGTCAAGAATTGACAAGCGAAGGAAAAAGAGAAGTGCCTTTCCTATGCGATGTACAGCAAAAAGATGAAAAATCTTCAATTTACTATGGTTTTTGCTTGTGCCAATTAAACGACGAAGAAATTTCACGCCTGAAGAGATTAACAAAGGGCATTGAGAGCATGGGCCTTGCCCCCCAAAAAAGCACATCGCATAGGAAATGCGATAGTCTTGTTCCTGTTATTGGATAAATTTAACTTGTATCAACATCATTACCAGGCGATATGAAAAAGACGATTTTCAGCATCTTTATGATGGCGTTGGCTGTTGCAGTACCTTCAAATGCGGAAACGATTTCGGAAGGCAATATTGAGGTTAAGAGCGAAACAACCAAGACATATGAGGGACAAAATACATATTTCGAAGGGAATACGACTGTTACCATTGAAAAAAATGGAACATTGAAAGCTGGGCTGATAGATATAAAAGAATCGGTATCAATCACAAATCATGGCACGCTTGATATTGATCGCTTGTGGATGCAGGGTGGCACTGTTACAAATTATGGAACAATCACAGATAATGAGTCCTATGGGGAATTGGGGGTATTGAATGTCTCGGCAGAAAATGCGGTATTCACCAATTATGGTGTTATTGATGGGGCGACTTTTGTAGATGGAGGCGGTGTTTTGTATGCGAAGGAGGGTAGCCAGTATGGGGAGATGAATGTTTTTGGTGGTGGCACACTTGTTGTGGAAGGGCTGATTAGCCTGAGCGATAGCTTATATGGACCAGGTGAAGATGATGTTGCCTCTATCATTTTCACGGAGAACGGTGTAATTGACATGAATGATAACGTTGTTTGGATAGATGACCAGGTTTCCATTACGCTGAAGGTTGATTACATGGTGGATGAGTACACAACGATTCAAAAGGATTCATTTTTTATTAATTACACAGTAGGTGACGGATTCGATGATTCCGAATTGGAGGTGCGGGTTGTGGGGGCTGATGGTACTTCAACAACGCGTACGATAGGGCAGCTTACTATACCTGAACCGACTACTTCTACGCTGGGTCTCCTGGCTCTGATTGGGGTGGTTTTGCGCCGCCGTCGCTGAAAACATATCCATACGTGATGAAGAGCCGCTGTCCTGCGCTATGGGACGGCGGTTTTTTTTGGGGGGGGCTGGCAGTAGTTTGCGAGTGATTAGTTAATGTATGGAGGTATAGCTGGAAAACCCCGCCAGAAGCAAGAGGTATCAATTGTATTCAGCTTATGCCTGTCGGGGTGTTATTCCCGGCGGTTTCTTTGTTATTCATGGTCCACGCCGCAGGCATGCATATCGCTATCGAATTGTGATTAGGCGGCTCCATTCAGCCTTCCTTTGTGAAAAATACACGAAATCCGGTCTTGCCATTGCGGGACTGGTCAAAATCTGCTTTGCGGGCGATATCCACGATGGCTGTGCGCGGCAGCAGTTGTTCCTGAGCTCTCGCTTATCCTGACTTTTTGGTAAAAATGCGTTCTTTGCACGTCTCTTCTCGCCTCATCAAAATTTAAATTCTACATCAGTCAGCCTGGTATGCAGTGCAGGGCAAACGCATTTGAGAAGTGTCATACAAACTCGTTATTCCGCTTGCGAAAATTTACTTTGAATTTACACTGAAAGAATTATCGTAAAAATCTAGTTTTCTTGCAGTTATCACATAAGTGTGATATACTCGATAGATG
>JAFWYD010000006.1 GCA_017517805.1 Akkermansia sp. | reverse complement strand
TGGCACTACCACCACCGCCGATTGTAGTTTCTCTTACAACCACCTCGGTCAGATGGTACAGGTGGTGGATGATGCGGGAACACGTTCCTTTGGTTACAATAGCTACGGCGAGCGCGAAACTGACAGCCTCGCGGTGGATGGCGATACTCACCTCATCACCAAGCTGCGCGACAGCTTCGGACGTTCATCAGGCTACACCTACGCCAAAAATGACACGGTTCAACAGACTGTCAACACCGGTTATGGTGATGACGGGCGCATCAGCTCTGCCGGATTCCTGCATGGCGGCGAAGCTAAAAACTTCGGCTACACCTACCTCGCAGGCACCAACCTGTTGCAAACGCTCGACAAACCTAACGGAATGGCACTCACACAGACCTACGAATCTACTCGCGATTTGCTTACTGGTATAGCGTACCACCGTGGCAGTACTCTCGTGGCGCAGCGTACATACACCAACGACATCCTCGGTCGACCCACCGCTCGCAACACAGCCCGACAGGGTTCTGTCGTGAATGATACATTCACCCACAACACCCGCTCTGAGCTAGTAGAGGCACAGGTCAACAATAAGGAGTATGAGTATACGTTCGACAACATAGGCAACCGCATGTCCGCTATTGAGGATGGCAATGCAATCATGTACGATTCTAACGCGCTCAACCAATACTCCGCCATTACGGAAAACGGAGCAGCCGCCTTTGTACCTCTGTTCGATGCTGATGGAAATCAAACAAGAATCAAGACATCAACCGGCATTTGGATTACCCTCTACAACGCAGAAAACCGGCCGATTTGTTTCACGAACGAGGAAAGCAATATCGTGGTCGAGTGCTCCTACGATTCCATGGGGAGACGTGCATACAAGAAAGTGACAAGCAATGGCACTGTAACGCTCCATCAACGATTTCTTTATCATGGGTTCCAGCAGATTGCATGCATCGACCTTACTCGCAGTAATCACCCGGCTCTCTGGTATATTACATGGGATCCCACGCAGCCCGTAACTCCCCGCCCGTTGGCCATCCAGATTAATGGTACATGGTACACCTACGGTTGGGATATCACCAAGAATATTTGTGAGCTCTACTCTACATCTGGTTCTATATCGCGATCATACGCCTATACTCCCTTTGGCTCAATGACTGCCTCCGGCAGAATCACCCAGCATATTCAGTGGAGTAGTGAATTTTATGATGACGAATTAGGCTTATCCTGTTACAATTATCGTTATTATAATCCGGTATTAGGAAAATGGATAAATCGTGATTTTATTGATAATAATGAGGCCTTAAAAAATCTATACATGTATTGCTTCAACAATGTCTTTAAAAAAGACCTGCTTGGGCTTTATCCTGAAGATGCATCTTTAGCCTTATTCTTGTTTTATATGGCAAATCCTGTGCCTGGGAAACTTATTGATGGACCAAAACCGGAAATCGAACGGTTTGAAGGTGCAATTTATGATATTGAAACTCTATTACCAGGCATCGCTGCGGAAATTTTTGGATTGATTGTAAACAAACACGAAATTCCCAAGAATGTTCAAGATCAGATAGATGAGGAAGTAAAATTAAAAATCAAAATTGAGGTTACTCAAAATAAAAAAAATCAAGGTGAGTCGAAGGATGTATACAGAACTCACCGAGGATATGATTTTTATGATGTTCTATTCGCCCTTGGCGGAGGAACCGTGTATACAGAATCTGAGTATAGCTATAGTTGGTGTGGGCTTCCTAGTGGTCGAAATATTTCATATGATTGGCATGCAAAAATGAATATATATTATGCCGATATATTTATTGAACCTTTCTACACCAAAATACGTGGATACGGGATAGGAATTCAAAAGATGGAATCGGGTAATCCATTTGCATATTTTCATAATTGGACTGATACTGATGCAATTCCGCTAAAAAATAGAGGGTTTGTAGATGTTTAATCATTCTAGAGAAGACAAATGGAATCGAACGTTACTGTGCTTGCCAATGCCTATACGGTTGCAGACGACGCTTTCGCATAGTTACTTGGCATAACGTTTAATCGGATAACCATGGCCATCCCCCTCATCAGGATTTGAGAGGGGGATGGCCCAATTTCTAACCAAACGAAAAAAATTGAACAATACGATGAAATAAAGCATCTAAAAGGCAGATGAAAAGAAAATTTTTGTACACGGCGATTATATCCATAGTGTTATTGTTTTTTTCTGGGGTGATGATATGCATTGGCAATTTTTCTGTGGGTAAAATTAATTGGTTTCAATTTCCAGCGTTGTCGTCAACACCTATTGTAGAGTTAGTCTATTTCGATAACGAATTAATTTATTTAGGGTGTTTTGAAAAAGCTGTAGATATAAATTTAAATTTTAAAGATTTATTGATTGTTAGTAATCTGAAAAATAAAATAGTGTATGATGTAAAAAGAAAACAATTCATTTCTCAAGAACAAATATATAATTATCAGTATGCAGGCAATCATGATGATTCTTATATAACGGATTTTTATAATGTAGAAACTAACTGTAGAACAAAGTGGCGTCTAAGGGCTATAGAATATTAATAAACAGACGGATTTAGAAATTATCAACATGGGGGGCTTTATGTTGTTGCACTGCCGTATTCGGAATTCCTGATTATTGAACAAAGGTTTACCCAATCATTCAACGCAACGTTAGCGCATTTTGAAAAGTATTTCCTGAATTTTTCCAACTCATTATGATTCTAGCCAAATTTAGAGATAATTTTCATAAGTTATTTACACACAATTTTTCGAAGCTGTAAAAAATCACAATCTCAAAAAACTGCAACCACCTGGAGAGACCCGTTCACCAGAATGCAACTCGTTTATCCCTAAATTATCTCAAGGTGAATGCGAACAGGGTGAGAGCTCGGTCAATTCGAGAGCCTCTTTCAAACCCGGGAATGATGGGAGTAAAGGGAGTTTGCGCATTTCTCACCTGAGGAACATCAAGTGTAATTTGCCCGGTGGAGGCTCGAATGGTGCGGTGTTTGAAGCCATTACGCTGTCCATTTCTCGACGACATGCGTTCGTAACGTTCACAGCCTAAGTGTTCATCCTGACATGCCGATATAAGGGCATCATTCAGCCGGCGTCCCATCCTGCGCAGGCCTCGCTCCTCGGGGCTCGACCTGCGCAGGATGGGGGCTGTAGATGAAAACATAGTGCTCATTTGATTTTACAGAAAGAAGTTTACACTAGCCCGACGATTAGGGTGTACACCCTCCTTGGGCATCAAGTTCACAAAAATGCAACATGTTTATCCCCAAAACGCCTCAATATGCATGAGAGTACGCAATGTTAACACAAGTTGCAAAACCTTAATAACAAGTCTTTTCCAAAGTTTCCTGCAACCGTCATGAGTCGACCTGAATTCCAAAAATCCGTTAAGCCTTAATTCATGCGAAAGAAAGTGCTAATGTAGCAACGAGAAAAAGCCGGAGTTGAACCGGCTGAAAGGGGAGGCTTATTCCCCCCGGCGCTTGGTAGGAAGCCCGAAGAAGTTGTTACCTCCGATTTGGTAGCCGGTGACTTTCCAGCTGATGTGGGTGAGGGTGGGGTAAATCTCGCCATTCCACTTGTATCCGCTATCGAGTACGTCTACCTCAATCAGCGTGCCTTTGTAGATGCGTATCAGCTGGTCGCCGGGTTCCAGTTTGATGTCTTTACTCTCGGGCGTGATGCTTACCGGGGCTTGGCCAGCCTTTTTCAGATTGTAGGTGGTCAGCTTGATTTCGACCACTTCGGCAGCTTTCGGTTCAGTAGGCTCAACGATGGATTCCTGTGCCGGGGCTTCGGCGGTCGGCTCCACGTCCGTCATGGGTTCGTTTAATTCTTCTGCACGTTCGGCTTCGCGGGCTTCTTCCTCTTCCAGCCACAAGACGGCTTCGATTTCAGCATCGAGATGCGGCTCAGGTCGAAGCATCTGCATTTGTCCTCTACCGACCTAATCGCCAAAACAAAAAGCTGAATTTTGTCTTCCGTTTGCAACTTTGTTTTTTGTAACGCATTATACAAGCAATTTACAAGTATGTGAAAACTTTCGATCTCTTTCGCCCACAATCTGAGAGGGTAGAATCAGGTCAGAAATACGCCACATATCGAGACTGGCCCTCGTCAACATGCCCCGTGGAAAACGAGATAGAAAAAGCTACCCGGTACACGTTCTTTGTTTCCTGTTCAATCGGAGATTCAGAATGACTGTAACCGAATAAGACACAAAGATATTCGCGCAGGTTCTTTCTCACTTGATTTGCCAGGTTCTTGTTGAGACTGTGCAATGCCTCTATTCCCTCAAAAATTAAGGATTTTATCAAATATAAGAAAAGGGGTGCTTTTCAGTGTTGTAGGTGGCATGATGCCAATACCCTATATTTCTCTTATTGTTTACAAACAACACTTACTATTTGAAAAGCACCCTCGAGCATTATACCAAAGGTGTGACAGAACGCAAGTCTTGTTTTTGCTCACGCGGCAGAGGTCACACGTGTCCCAAAGATTTGGGACACGTGGATTGACAATTGACAATTGACGATTGACAAATTGAAAGTTAGCGGCTTACGCTGATAGATTCATGAATGAACGCTTATTGCCGATGGTGAAGCATGTGATACCCCTATGCAGAATTTCTTATAGAACTCCATGCCTCTGTGTCTTTTGGATCTTATTTTATTCGCTCTTCGGGGCACATGTGGATGGTGACTACGATGATTCTGCAGGAGAGAAGCTGCCTGCGGTGCAGCGGAACCAGATGGGGGCAAACAGGCGGAGTTCGGAGGCTTCGAGGCTGATTCCCTGCCCTGCCGGAGCTCCTGCGGGCAATCCCTGACCTATGAGCATATCACCAAGCCACAGGTAGTAGCCCTGGGGTTGGTTGAGGGACGGAGCCCCTGGATGCCAGACCAGGCGGAGAGGTCTGGGTTCTTCTGAAAATGAGCGGGCACAGTAGAGCGTGCGGTCCCCCCAGCAAATGCTGGTTGGGGTGATGCGCAGGGTTCCACTGCCATGGGTATCGCTTACGGTCAGCACCACAGCACCGCTGCCGTTGCGGCTATGTTTACGCTGGCCTTTGATGGCAAATTTCAGCTCAATGCTGTACCCCTTTGCGCGGTCGAAGAGAGGATTGAGCTGCAGGGACTGGGGCGTTTTGAGCTTGCGATCCCTGATGATGTTCTGCCAGGAGTCTGATGCTGCGCGGGGGAGGCCGGCGGTGCGGCCCGGCAGCCCCATGGCGCGAGCGAGGTTTCCAGCGATGATGAGTGAGCCTTGTTCATTCGGATGCAAGCCATCGCGCCCGGGGCGGTTCGACATGGAATCGGGCCAGCTGAAGGGGACCGGGTGGTCGTAATCCACCATGCCTTCATTGACCTCTACGTAGCGCAATTTCTTATCATGAGCCCTGGAGTAGCGAGCAACCCATTCCTTGAGCAGGCGGTTGTACTGGCGGACGGCCTCGTGGCGTTCAGGTTCGTTGTTGTTGGAATGGTGGCCCCAGCAGGGCACGGCCATGACATAGAGTATATCGGAGTCTTCCTTGAGCACATCGGCGGCGATACGGCCCATGTTGCCCCATTCGCGGCCGGGTTTCCAGGTGTATCTGCCAGCGCTCTGGCTCACCTTGCCTCCCAGCAGATTCTGCATTTTCTGCACGAATTGCTGCGGAGAATAGCCGCGGTCAGAAAGCAAGTCGTTGGTTCCCATCAGGCAGCACCAGGTATCGCAGTTGAAGGCAGCAGCGGCAGTCCGGGTGGAATGGCCGCCGTAGTTCACGCCGCTCATGCCGGTGTTGGAACCGGAGATGATGTTGTGCGTGCGACCGGAGGATTGAGCCAGGTGCACATTCGGGAACGGCACGCCGGCATACGAATCGCCGGCATCTGAGGTGCTCAGGCGGGTGTAGCCGGGGGTGTACCCGCTGCGGGGGCCCACAATCTGGGCTTCAACCGCATTATCGACCAGCGTTTTAAACAGCTGCCAGCGCCAGGTCTGGTCATTCACGCCGTGGGTGATGGAATCTCCGCAGAACATCACGCGCCCCAGGGATTTTTCCTGCGTGCGGGTAAAGGGCTGCGTGTAGTCGGTCGGGGCCTGGTAGCCCGATGTATCGAGGCTGGAAGCAGCCTTGATACCTACAGATGTCACGTAATTCGTGTTGACCGCATAGGCGTGCGTTGTATCAAAGGGGAGCTGGGTCTTCAGGTTGGGAGCCTTCAGCAGCGTCTTATCGCCGCAACGCACTTCAATTCCTTGAGCAGGGTTGATGCTCAGCGACAGCGTAACCCGCCCCTGCTGGGCTAGTGTTTTGAGTGTCTCGTAGCTTACAACCCCATCTTTTTCCCATGGCTGTCCATCCCAGAAGCAGGTGAGGTGCTTTGCAGTATCGGCCAGGCCATAGACCAGTTTGCGGCCCCCCGGCATCGACATTTCCCAGGTCACCATGGGGCCTTGCTTGTAATCATTGGAAGCAAGGTAACTCTCCAGCGCTGCGAGATCAAGCGTGAGCTCCAGCTGGGTAGCGGCCTGAGCCTCCAGGGAGAAGCGACCGGCACCATCGTATATCACGCGGTTCTGCGCATCGCAGAAGCGGTCTTTCAGGTTCGAATACTCAGCAGCACCGGCACCTAGCGCCAATGCCATCAACATGCTCATGGTCAATCGGTTCATCATCGTTCGGTCGAGGGGTTGAAATAATAGCCTACACCGCGTTCGGTGCCGATGCATCCCGCGTGGTCACCCAGTTTCTGGCGAAGGCGCTTCACATGCGTGTCCAACGCGCGACTCTGGGTTGTATCGGCATAGCCGAAAAGGATTTTCTGCAATTCGTAGCGGTCCTGCACCTTGCCGGGGCGCTCCAGCAGATAAGCCAGCAGCTTGAACTCAGCCGTGGTCAGCTCGAGCGGAGCACC
Organism: Akkermansia sp.; assembly: GCA_017517805.1. Taxonomy (GTDB): domain Bacteria; phylum Verrucomicrobiota; class Verrucomicrobiia; order Verrucomicrobiales; family Akkermansiaceae; genus Akkermansia. The sequence continues at coordinate 9,517 of JAFWYD010000006.1, read as the reverse complement.
AGCCAGCGTGGCCGCCAGGGTATTCTTATCCATAACCAGAGGGCCACCGCGCACCACCAGCTGCGCAGCCCCGGCATTGGCACGCGCCAGGACATTGCGCACACGCAGCACCAGTTCCTTGGGGCTGAACGGCTTCGTCACGTAATCATCAGCGCCCATGCTCAGTCCCTCCAGGCGGTCATCGAGAGCCCCGCGGGCCGTCAGGAAAATCACCGGTATGGTACGAGTCATCTCCTGCTCCTTCATCTGCCGGAAAATCTGCATACCATCCATTCCGGGAAGCATCACATCCAGAATCACCAGGTCCGGGCGCAGTTTCTGAATCTGCTCCCAGCCCTCGGCACCATGGTGCACCAGCGAGCATTCCCAGCCTTGGCGTTCCAGATTAAACGCCACCAGCTCAGCAATATCTACATCATCCTCGACGACGAGCACCTTCATACCCCGCTATTCTAGCATGATATCCACCGAAAGGAAGCCATTTTTTTGGGAGAATTACGCATGAACACATGAGTCCCCCCAAAAAATTTGGGACACATGTGCGTGTTTGATGGAAAAAATCGGGGCTTGCAGGCTGGTGTCTTTCTGCTACAATAGGGGCATGGTGAGCTGGGATATTGTGTTGGGCCTCATGGTCATGGTATTTGCGCTGCCCTTCATATTCCTGAGCAGCAAAATCACCAGCACGCGTCGCCGCGCCCAGGAAGAGCACAACGAAGTGCGGCAGCTGCGCTCTCTGCAGGCTGAGCTGGAGGAGCACGTGCGGCGCGACCAATCCTTGTTCCTGGAGGCACTAGGGGTGCCATTCCTGCTGATCCGCCCCTCGGGGCGGGTGGTGATGGCCAATAGCAAGGCCCCGGAGCTGCTGGGCATTCAATCCCTGGCACAGGTCAACCTGCTCAAGTTTCTGCCTGATAGTGAGCTGAGGCGTTTTCTGCAGCAGGCATGCGGAGCAGGCGAGCAGCTGCGCGCCATGGTGCCGGTGCAGCGGGACGGAGAGCAGCGCATGTACCGCGCCAAGGCCACCCCGCTTGCCACCCGGGAGGGGCATATCGGCATCGTGTTCCTGGATATGACCGAAGAGCACCGCACACAGGTCATCCGCCGCGATTTCGTGGCCAATGCCTCGCACGAGCTGCGCACACCGCTCACGCTGATTCTGGGGTATCTGGAAACGCTCCTGGATGACCCGGAAGCCGATGGTGATGCCGCCCTGCGTCAGCGCTCACTGAGTATCATGAAGCGGCACGCCGACCGGATGGCGAGGCTGGTGGCCGATATGCTGATGCTCTCGCGCGTCGAAACGCCGGATTCCGGTTACCTGAAACAGGAGGATTTTGACCTCTGCCAGCTGGCAGAGGATGTGCGGTTGCGACTGGAGCCCATGGCCAGTAGTCAGCACGCCACGGTTGACGTGGAGATAGCCCCAGCCCCCTTCCCGCTGCATGGGGATAGTTTCTACTGGTCGCAGGTATTGTTCAACCTGCTGGAGAATGCATTGAAGAACAACCCAGCCCCTGGCTTGCAGGTGAAGCTGCAGGCTGGCATCGGGCCCAATGGCGCGGCACACATCGAAGTGGTGGATAATGGCGTGGGGATCGCCCCGGAGGCACTCCCCTTCATCTTCAACCGCTTCTACCGGGCCGACAAGACAGGGAGGGTCAAGGGGACCGGGCTGGGGCTGGCCATTGTCAAACACGCCGTCGAGGCACACGGTGGCAGCATCCAGGTCGAAAGCACCCCCGGGAAGCACACCCGCTTCATCATCACCCTGCCCCCTGAGCCATGTTCATGAAAGCCACCATCATCCTGGGTAGTGTGCTGTTCGGATACAGCGTGCTCAGCCTCATCGTGCCGCTGCAGGTGCGCCGGCGGTGGAAGCTCCTGCTCTGTGTGCCGCTTGCAATAGTGGCGTACAAGTTCCAGATTCTGCATGGGCTCTGGGGTGGCCACTTCTTCCGGCCGGCGGTGCCAGCCTGGGTGGAGCTGGGGAGCAACTGGCTCTTCATGGCGCTGCTCATGCTGGTGGCCCTGCTGCTGATGTCTGACCTGGTGCGGGTGCCGGCATGGCGGGTGCTGCGCAAGCGTCTGCCCGGCTGGCGCAAGCTGCACAACAGCCTCAACCTGGTCCTTCTGCTGCTGGCGCTGGCGACCACCGCCCGCGGGGTTCACAATGCCTTTGCCCTGCCCCTCGTGCGGGAGCAAGTGATTCACCTGCCGGGGCTCCGAGTGCCGGTGCGCCTGGCCATGCTCACCGACCTGCACGCCGACCGCCACAAGGATGCCACCTTCTTTCGCGAGATTGTGAAGCGCGCCAATGAGCTGCAGGCTGATGCTGTGGTCATCACCGGTGATTTCGAAGATGGTTCCCTGCAGGAGCTGGCCCCTGCCCTGGCTCCGCTGAGTGAGCTGCAATCCCGCTGGGGTACCTTTGCAGTCGATGGCAACCACGATTACTTCAGCGGCCACGATGCCTGGCAGAGCTACCTGGGTAGCCTGGGTATACGCTTTCTGAACAATGAACACACGCTACCTGGCGAGGGTGAACTCGTGCTCGCCGGAGTGACTGACCCCGCAGCCAGCCGCTGCAACGAACCACCCCCCGATATAGCCAGGGCTATTGCCGGAGCGCCGGCAGGTAAACCCATCGTCCTCCTGGCACACCAGCCAGGCCAGGCGGTGCAGGCAGCGCAGCTCGGGGTGGAGCTCCAGCTCTCGGGTCATACGCACGGAGGACACGCCCCAGGGGTGCGCCAGCTGATTGCCCGCTTCAACCACGGACTCGCCCAGGGCCTCTACCGCCTGGGGGATACGCAGGTCTACGTGTCGAATGCCACGTCGCTCTGGTCCGGATTCCCGCTCCGTCTCTTCACCCCGGCAGAAATCACCCATCTCCACCTGCTCCCGGAGGATGCCCCAGCCCCAGGGAATAACCACCGCTCAATCCATTGATTCTAGCGCACTTTGAATACGCCAGCAGCATGGAGAAAAGCGCACGGCAGGAAACGCAGGCACCGGGGAATCCACCCTTCAAAAAAACTTTAAGATTTCCTAAGTATAAACTTGACGAGCGGGGAGCAGGAGGCTAAGATGCGGACAACATCTTTTCCACGCATCGAACAGATATGAAAACAGCATACCTTTTCCCCGCGCTGCTGCTGGCCGCCAATCTGAATGTGCAGGCCCAGCAACCCGCCCCGGTGGCACCAGCGCCGAAAACCCCGCAAGCGAGCAGCCCCCAGACGCAGCTCACAAGCAGCAAAGACTGGCGCAACCCGGAGGAGCTCCGCGATTTGCTCGGCAAGAAGATACAGGCCAGATTGAGCGGCACCGATGAAGCCGCCGTGCAGGATTTCCTGAAGAGCCCGGCAAACCGCCTACTGCTGGCGAACTGGCACCTGGCAAATGCCGAAGTGCAGTCCGCAGCCGCCTGCGAGAACTACACGAAAGAGCTCAACAAGAAACTTGAATCGCGGCGCAAGGAACTGGAGGCAAAGGAAAAGGAACTGCCGGAACTCGGAGGCGAATCAGCCCGTGAAAGCGCCCTCTACCGCATTGCCCGCCTGAAAGGCGAGATAGCAGAACTGGAAGCCGAGCTCAAGCAACCCGTGCGCATGGCCGATGTAGTGAAACGCCCGCGGGCTTCGAAACTCATCAACCTGATAGCCAATGACCTGGAATGGATTGGCAATGTGGTCTACACGGGAGAATGCATCATGCCGGGGCGCATGCTCAACATGCTGGCCAACATGATGGAACGCTACACGCGCATGCTTCCCCATGACAAGCTGCCGCGCGAAATTGCCACCGCCACCGCGCTGGAGTTTGCCCGTTCCGGGTGGACGGTGGATGCCGCCTGCAAACGCGCCGAATACTTTGTGCGCAACTGGCGCCAGGATCGTCTGCACCCGCAGTTCGACACACTGCCCTTCCTGCTGCGCCGCGTGGTGTGCGGCTGGAAAGGCGACCACTCCTCCGGCACCCCGGAAAGCTTCGAATGGGCGCTCTACAATGTGAACCTGCCGGATGAGCGCTACACCGGCTGCTGCTGGCGCTGCGGCTATGTGCTGCACAATGTCTATGGCGACAGCATCCACGGCCCGGCCTACGCCGGAGCCTTCGAAGGCCTCTACATCGGCCAGCACCACAAGTTCACCCAGGAAGTCGGCGGCGTGTGCGGCGGCTTATCGCATTTCGGCGCTTCGGCAGCCTGTGCGCATGGCGTACCCGGCCTGACGATGGGAGAGCCGGGCCACTGTGCCTACGTCGTCTGGGTAGACGGCAAGTGGGTTCCCGCCTACTCCGTAAACTGGCAGCGCGGGGTGCACTGGCGGCCGTGGATGGACAATAACAGCTATTCCTCGCTGCACCTGGCCACAGAACTGCTCTCGCCGGAACAGAAGAAGGCCACACGGCTCTCGAATGCCTACCGCGCTCTGGCCCGGATGGCTGAGCTCAAGGGCGATGCCGAAGGAGCCGCACAGGCCTACCTGAAGGCAGAAGCCGCCCAGCCGCTCAACTACGAGGCCTACCGCGAGCATGCCGAGCTGCTGAAAGGCAAGTTTGCCAAGGCTCCGCAGGCCTGGCAGCAGCTCAACACCAGCCTGTGCACCAACCTGGTGCCGCGCTACCCGGAATGCGCCTCCACCCTGGCACGCCTCCACATCTACGACCCGATGGCTCAGAGCGGCCTCAGCCTCGATGAGCAGGAAGCCGCCTTTGCCGCCTTCTGGAGCCGGATTGATGCCCGGGGACCAGAGCGCTGGAAGATTCAGGAGCTGGCAGAAAAGCAGATTGCCCTGCTCAACAAAGCCCGCAAGAATGCAAACACGGAAAACACCTGCAAAGTATTCCAGAGTCTCATCACCAACACCATCGACAGGGAACACTACGGCTCCTACGCCCTGGAATGCGGCAACAACCTCCTCAACCACCTGGATGAAGCAGGCAAAACCCGCATGCTCACCATCATGACCGAAGCCATCACCGCAGGCGAAGGCATGAGCCCCGAGGCCCGCACCAAGGCGCTGGCGAATGCCGTGCTCACCACCGAGGCCATGCGCGATACCAGCGCCTTCCAGGCGGTGAGCAAGATGATTCAGGGCGATGCGGCCCACATGAACCGCCCCATCAGCAATTTCGAGGCATTCCCCGGTAAGCTCGTATCGGAAGGCGGCATGATTTTTGCCTCCTCCACCAGCAACTGGGACTGGCCCGCAACGCATGCCAACGTGCTCACCCGCCTTGGCGGGCAGATTCACACCAACCGCGATAAAGACCCGTGGGTGACAGTCAAGCTGCCCAAGTTCGCCACCATCAGCGGGGTGGTCATCGCCGCGCATAGCAACAATGCCAACTGGAAGCGACTCAACGACCTGCAGATTCAGGTCTCAGAAACCGGCAAGGACGATGACTGGCACAACGTGGGCCAGCCCACGGGCAAATGCACCCAGCGGCTCATCCGCATCGACCTCACAGCCGAACAACCGAAAGCACTATACGTGCGCGTCATCCGCCCGGGCACCCAAGGTGTGTTCCACCTGGATGGCCTGTATGTCTATGGTACCCCCGCAGCCTGATTCACAACTCACATTCAGCACCACAATGAAACTTGCATTTTCCCTACTGATGTGCCTTGCGGCAATCTCAACCATGCTGCCCGCCCAGGCTGCCACCAAGGTGAGCACCTATGAGCAGGCGCAGGCCAGCCTCACCGATGATGGCTATGTACTCTTCATCTATGGCGAAGACTGGGACAAACGCGCCCGCCAGCACACCACCGGGCTGTATGACAACCCGGCTATCGTAAAAGCGGTCGGCAAGGCGGCCATGATGCTGGTCCCCCTGCCCGAAAGCCCGGATGAAGCGCAGAAAGCCGCACTGGAAAAGACCATGGGCAAGCTCAAACTGCCCCACGTGCACAGCACGCACTCCTTCCCCGCCATCGTCATGTACGACAAGGCCGGGCGGCAGTACGCCATCATCTGCGGTCCAGCCATGGTCTACCCGGATGCCAACCGCATAGCGCGCCTCATCACCGCCCGCCGCGCAGCACTCGAGCAGCAGAACCAGCTCCTGCGCCTTGCAGAGCAAGCCGCACCCGACCTGCGCCCCAACCTCATCCTGGATGCCTGCCGTGTGGCTGGTATCGAAATGCCGGCAGATGCCCAGAACCTGCTCAAAAAAGCTGACCCGGAGGATAAATCCGGCTGTCTGGCAGCACTCCGGTTCCACAACAACCCGCTGGGCGATAAAATCAAGGATATGACGCTCAGCGAAATCCTGCCCGAAATGGACAAGGCCATAGCAAACCCGCTGCACACCGTGCAACAGAAGCAGAATGCCTGTGCCTTCACCATCGGCACCATCCGCCGCAAAGTAGGTTCAGGCGGGTCCGACCTCATCCGCAAATATGCCCTGCAGATGAAATCGCTAGACCCGGAATCCGTACTCGGTCGCTCGGCAGATGTGGTAATCCGCGACTGGACCCACGGGCTTCAATTCGTGCGTGGATGGTCCCCCGATTCGCTGCCCATGCAGGGCGTGCCGACCGAACTGCAGGGAAAGCTTCCCATCGGTCCTGCCGGGAAATACGAGATTCGTTTTGAACCCACGCGCGGCAAAAATCCTGCTCGCATCTCCCGGGTGGCCCTGTTCGATGGAGATACCTTCATCTGCGAAGATGCCCGGAGCATCACCCTCACCTCCCCAGCCAGTTACTTCGTGACCGCCGGGAGCGACCTGAAAGCACCGCGTATCCTCATCACGGTCGATAACGCCGAAAACGAACGCGACACATTCGGCAAGTTCATCATCAACAAACAATAAGGAAGATAGAAGAACAAAATTTCTGCAACCACACACCGCGCGCGGGGCACCAATGCCCTGCGCGCGATTTATCTGCTGCCATAAAAGCGCTGCATGAACGCAGGATTCGATTCGCGGAACAGGGTTTCTGCCAGAGAATCGGCCACGGCTATCAACTTCTGCTCCAGGTTGCACAAGAAGGGAGATACGCGGTTGATATGGCCGGAGGCTGCGTAATTGGTGCAACCGCAGGAATTCAGGCAGCGGTGGCGCAGCTCGCAGAAGCGGCACTCCGGGGTGGCATTGCCGCGAGTGGTGATAAAGTGCAGCTGTTTGGCCCGGTCAATGCCACGATGCACATCGCCGAAGGTGACCTCCGGGGCATCGCCCACCCCCACCATGCGCGAGCAGGGGAAGAAATTCCCATCCACCGATACGGCAATCTCCTGCTCACCGATAAAGCAATGCTCGCAGGCTGATTCGGGATTCCGGAACGCGCTCCATATCTTTCCCTCGATATTTTCCTCGCGCATGGGAACCCCGGCCCGGTACGATTCCAGCATCAATTCCTGCAAGGTATCCAACTGCCGGCAAAGCGAATCAAACTGCTCATCGCTCCACTCGCTCCAGAAATCAAAATTCAGTCCTACCATGCCGGGATAGTGCGCATGCAGCCACTGCATCCCCTGCCCCAGCCAATGGTGGTTTGCAGGATTCACCACGCAGATGACCCGGCTGCGCAGGGCGGGGAACTCCTGCGTAAGCGCCAGCGCACGAGCCACCTGCTCGTGGCTTCCCCGGCCATCGGCATAGCGGCGGTTTGCATCGTGCATGGCCGGGGAGCCATCTACCGACAGCCCGACCAGAAAATCGCGCTCAGCCAGCCAGGCCAGGCGCTCACGAGTCAGCAGGGTGCCATTTGTCGTAAGCCCGAAGCGGATATCTACCCCCAGCTCAGCAGCCCGCCGCGTCGCATACTCATGGCAATAACGCAGCAAATCCCACTCCAGCAGCGGCTCACCGCCAAAAAAACTCACATCCACCCCTCGCCCGGTGCGCTTTCCCTCTGCCAACCCGGCCTCCAGCCCGAGCTCAGCCGTTTCCCGGCTCATGGCATGCGCATACTTACGCCCCGCATAGCAATAAGCGCAACGCAGCGTGCAATCATGCGTGAGACACAAGGTCAGCTGAAGCGTCTTCCTCACTGCGATGTCCGTATCTCACTGGGAAGAGGTTGGGCTTTTGCCCTGCCCGGCAGCAACTGGCTTCCCTCCTGTGGCTTCATCTCCGATTCCTCCCGGATTTCCGGTGCGGGAGGAGCCGGGAACTTACCCACTACACTCTGCCTCTGTTCGCACCCGGATAGAGCTACAACCGCCGCCAGGGGATAGAGGAGGTGACTTCTCCGGATGACAGGTCTGATTTGCATGGCAAGAAAGAACCCTTACTTTTGCTCAGACTTGACCTCTGGAGCCCCCTTCGAGGGCTCTATCATCACCACACCGCCCAGCGCCTGCTGAGGTGGGGCTCCGGCATAATTCTGCTGGTGTTGCTGCTGCTGGCAGCCGGAAAGCACCGCACAACCTGCTGCCGCAACGGTCGCCATAGGATACAACAATTTCTTTTTCTGCTGAGTTGGTGTTATCTTCATCATCGCGTATCCTCCTTATAGCATCATTCCACCTGCCCCGCAAGCTAAATCATTGAACCGCGCACCGGGACATGCCCGATGCGCGGTGTCTCTTTTCTCTCTAACTTACCAACTGAAAAATCATTCATTTACCCAGAGCGGCACTCCAGGTCTCGGCCTTGAAGCCGGGAACCACCTTCCCATCGGCCGTCACCAGGATAGGGCGCTTCACCAGCAGACCATCCGTGGCCAGCAGGGCCAGCTGCTCCTCTTCGCTCATCTCCTTGAGCTTCGCCGAGAGATTCATCTCGCGATACTTCACCCCGCAGGTGTTAAAAAACTTCTTCAGAGGCAGCCCGCTCACCTGCCACCAATTGCGCAGCTCCTCTGCCGTGGGCTGCTGCTCCGCTATGTGGCGATCCGCAAACTCCACCCCCTGCCCTGCCAGCCAGCTCTTCGCCTTCTTGCAGGTCGTGCACTTCGGATATTCGATAAACGTCGTCTTCATGAGCACACTTTAGAACAATTCTAATCGAATTGCAAGCAAAAAAGTAGGAATTGACAAAATTTTTAATTTTTTTCAAAAGGTACCGATATTTTCCTTGCCAGATAGGAAAAGGTGTGTATAATCCCTGCACCATGACCCGCAAAGGTGGTATCAACAAGACACGTAAGGCCGTGGCCAAGCGTTTCAAGGTGACCGGCACGGGCAAGGTTCTGCGTCGCAAGCAGGGTAAGCGTCACATTCTCCAGAAGAAGTCCAGCAAGCGCAAGCGCGCTCTGGGCCGTCCCGCTCTGGTGGACGCCACCCAGGTTTGGGCAGTCAAGCAGAACATGCCCTTCGCTTAAGCCGAGGAACATGGCTACCAGCCAAGCACCCGCCCGCATATCGGGCGGCCTTCGTGCAGCCTTCCCCACGACATACTGATGGGGATCGAACAGGCGAGACTGCAAGGAGGTGAGGAAGAACAGTCTGTTCAACGCATATAGATAAAAAAGAACTATGGCACGTGCTACAAATGGGCCGGCATCCCGCGCCCGCCGCAAGCGCATCCTGCTTCGCGCCAAGGGCTTCCGCGG
>JAFWYD010000072.1 GCA_017517805.1 Akkermansia sp. | reverse complement strand
TAGCAGGGTATCTCCCGCCTCACCATCGGCAGTAAGCATGCATTTGTGGCTCTATCGGCGTAAGCCGCTAACTTTCAATTTGTCAATCGTCAATTGTCAATTGTCAATCCACGTGTCCCAAATCTTTGGGACACGTGTGCCTTCTGAACCACTGGCGGGAAAAGAGATTGCAACGCGTGCGCGATTGTGCTACATTGCACCTGCCCGGATATGAGAGAAGAACTAGCCCCCAACGAAGACATTATCTTTGCCCAGCAGAACCGGAAAGTCGTGCTGGAGCGCGGGCATGTCTCCAACAAACCGCGCCAGCTGGTCCGCACCGGCGGCATCATCTTCTGGCATCTCCTGGCTCTCGCCGCACTGGACTTGTGGCTCCTGCGCCTCCTGGGCTATATCTCGCTACCCTGGTAAGCCCGTCCCCAATATGGAGAGACAATTGTAAAAACGCTTTCTAGTGATTCTTCTCTTCCTCCGCAGCCATTACCGCCTCAGCATACTTCCGCGTGTTCTCCATGTGCAGATATTGGAGTTCCTGCACTAAGCGATTTTCCTCCTCCGGCGACAGGTTGCCGCGATGATCCCATCTCCTCCGGATTTCTCTCGCCGTGTCCATATAATTCTGAACAGCAGCGCGGAACTCTTCACTTGCGTCGGCGCTCACCTCAATCTCTTCCGGCTCCTCTGGTGGTAAAAGGGGAGCAAGCATGTAACCCGCAGGCAACACGCTATATGAAGCACCGAGAGTCAGTGGCGCAGGAGCCTCTTTCGCTGTCGGTAGCGGAATACCGGCAGGCGAAGAAACCACTTGCGCGGCTGGTGAGACCGGTGGTGTCGCACGCTCCGGCTTTTGATTCACGAAAACATATACTCCGCCAGCAGCAAGCAGCAGAATACTGCTCGCCGCCACCGCAAGCTTCCTCACCATGCGCGATTTCCCAGACTCGAGGCAGAGCAACCATGCGGCCGCATTGAGGAACCGCCTTTCCCAATCCGCTTCTGCCGCCTTGTGCAGGGATGCCGCAAGGTGCCTGGGGTAACGCCTCAGCAGATCTGCCGGGATGAGTCTTAAAAAAGAATGAGCCAGAGCATACAGATCGGACCACGGGCCTATCCTGCCATGCTGCTGGAACTGCTCCGGGGCAGCATAGCCAGGGGTTCCGACCAGGGTAATCGTCGTGGCAGGGGTTCCCAGCATCGCAGCACCGAAATCAAGCAGCACCGGAACCGCATCGTTTTTGATGATGATATTGGCCGGTTTGATATCGCGGTGCAGCACATCGTGCGCATGCAGGTACACCAGCCCCTCCAGCAGACGTTTCAGCACAAGCGCCACCCCCGCCGCATCATCAGCATGCGCAGGCAGCCAATCCGAAAGACGCTCACCTTCCACATACTCCATCACCATGTACGCCGTGCCGGAAGCCTGGAATATATCATACACCTTGACAATGCCCTGGTGATTGAGGCCTGCCAGAATGCGGGCTTCGCGGCAGAATGAAGCCAGAGAACGCTCATAAGCCGCAGCCGAAACAGCCTGCACCTCCGCTGTGCCGGGCATGCGGAAGCAAAGCGAAGGTGGAAAATGCTCTTTGATGACCACCTCGCGCTCCAGATGCGTATCATACGCCAGATAGCTGATACCACCGCCACCCTGCCCCAGCTGATTGCAGATTTCGCAGTGCCCCAGCCGCGTATGCGGGGGAAGAGCCACTCCGGTGCTGCTCATTTCCTCCATGGCTGGTCAGCGGTCAGTTTTACTGTGTGGGCAGAATCACCTTGCGGGTCTTCAATCCGGCCGGAGCATCATCCAGCAGCTGAGTAATCGCCATCGCCACCATCTGTTCCATGGTAGTCCCCATGGCCACAGCACGCTCAGCCAGGCGGTTGTACATTTCCGGAGCCAGCTGGATCGTCAGCGAAAGCGCAGCATTCACACTCACCCCGGGCACCGCAGCCTCCGCCTCACTCTCCCGGGCTGCCGGCAGCTGCACCATCACCCGCTCCAGCAACTGCTGCTTCAGCGGCGGGATATTCTTCTGGCTCATCCAGTTGCGCACCGTAATCTCCGACACGCCGCACTGCTCAGCAATCCAGCGGTAATCCAGCCCGTGACTCTTCAGCCACTGCTTCACCGAACTCTTGAACTCTGCTTGCCCGTTGCCCTGCATAGTGTGAGCTCTATACTACCACAATCAAATCCATTGTCAAGTGAGCTCCGCGTTCGCCTGCAAGCTATTCCACCAGCCTCGCCAGTTCCCGGGCAACCAGCTGCTCCAGAGACACCCCTGTGGCGGTAGCTAATTGCGACAAACGGGCAAATTCCTTCAGCGGTAACTCCACTTTCAGCTCCCGATTCTCTTGCTGCGATTCCTTTTGAGACACCCCACTTTCTTGCTCTTCTTCATTCATTTTATCTCTAAATAGTTAATTTTACTATATATACTACTTTAATACACCTCTCCTCCTTCTTTTCACAAGCACATTCTAGCACGAATTTATTGCCATGTAAATTATCTTTTCGCGATTTTATTCTTGACATATTCGCTTTTTGAGATAAGCTAAAAGCGATTTCAGATTACTTCGGTACTCTCACAACAACAAAGAAAAATTAAGAAAACAATAAGGAGATGAAAAAGACAAAGCAAATTTATGGTTTCACTTTTATAGAACTTCTGTTCTTCATCGCGGTGATCGGTCTTGTCATCGGCGGATGTTATCTGTTGATGAAATAGCGCATTGCTGGTACATGGAGCAAAATTCATATAATATTGAACCTTACACAATATCCACATTCAACTATAATTAAAATTATTCTGATTATGAACAGCGATAATGATACAGCAAATAAAACATCGGGAAACTTCAAAGCTAGTTTGAAAGCAACTGCCATAGTGCTGCTCAAGATATGCTTTTTAGTGTACACAATGAAATTTCTCTGGAGGGCAATTAAATGCTTCTTTGGACTGCTTGGTTCAGTCTTTAGCAGCAAAGGAAGTCAATATCGTCTACAAAAGTCAAAGAGATTTGAAGCATCAATGCGAGGTCAAGGAGGCTACGATTGCGTAGGTTGTGGAAGAAGACTTTCTACCTCCATCATTACTTGTCCGTATTGTGGCTACGGAGAAAAAGAACCAAAAGATCCTGATTCAAAAGGATTTTTTTACTATTTCTTCATGCTACCAATCAACTTATTCTTATCAATCTTTACATGCCTTCCCCACTTGTTGATTTTTGCCAATATGAACGGCATATCGCTACGCTAAGAAGAAGAATAACATTCAATCAACTATGACATATCATATCTTATGAAAATTCAAACCATTGCAAGTATTCTCTCGCTTTTTATTATGGCAAGTTGCGGAGAAAAAGAACAAGCTGCTGTTAAAGTCATGCATAATAAGGCGGTAGATGCCCTGGTCGAACAAGTCGGCAAGGCAGATGTTGCCTTGGAACTCTACAAAATGGAGTTCCGCAAGCGCAAGGAAAATTGGATTCGTATGAAACAGCTGAGTCTCAGCTACGAACGGCGAGCCAATGAAGCAGCGCAAGCCGCGCAGAAGTACCGCACTGCAGGTAAGGAAAACCTTGCACAGCTCAAGGAGCAGGAGAGTCAGAAATTCGCATCGCGCGTAGCCGTTTTCAAGGAGCGGGAAGTAAAGGTAGAAGAATCGTTCAAAACCTATCAGCTGGAACTTGAGGAAAAGAAGGTAGCACTTCAAATTCTGAAAGACGAAGTATCAGCGCTCCAAGCCATGGGCTCTCTGGGTGATGATATGATGATTGACCAATCTGAAGAACGACTCGAAAAAGCGAGAGAACTCGAGGAATCCATCAAACAGGATTGCGACAGAGCACAAGCCGCCATTGATGTCAATCTCTCAGCATTCTAATTAGTAACAAGAGGCAAGCCACATGTGACACATGTGGCTGCCATTTTCTTTTATATGGAAGCACTCTGTTCATTAATTTCGGTAATAGGAGCAATCCTGTGTATAGCTTCATTCTTTATGATTCAATCAGAAAATTGTTGGGCCATATTTGGAACAGCGTTCGGTGGGCCTCTACTGATTGGTCTGAGTGAAATAGCCTACATGAGCAATGATGCAAAATTGGACCTTGCAGCCTATATATTCAAAAGAGATGGGGAAATGCTTATTACAAAACATCATCAGGATTCCGTTTCAGCCATCCATATGGCTGCAACAGAAATACAAAACAATATAGATAAAATACGCTCCGTCTCTGCAGATTTGGAAAACAAAGCGGCTAATGTTTCAAACGAGGAGTCAAAACAGATTTTCAAAAAGAAACAAAAAAGCCTTGATCAACTGGTCGCCAAATTAGAAAGTTCTCTCCATATCCTGGAGAGTTGTGCGTTCGAACAGGTTATTATAAACTACCTGGAACATCTGTCCGGGCCGACTGGACAGACAAACATTTCCGAGAACATCAACGAAGAACTCAAGGCAGTACGTCAAGTGATGCAGCAAGTAGAACAAATCAATTCTCTCTAAACACATATGCCCATTGTAATACTTTTTATTTCACTCCTTGTAAGTGGCATTCTTTGTAAACTTCTCTGCGAACAAAAAAGTGACATTTACGCAGATAGTGCCTGCGCCTATTATATAGAACACCTCAAATTAGAAAACAAGCCGCTTAATGGCTACATACTGGAGGTTCCGGAATCCCTTCTGGAGTATTCAAGAGATTACCTTCCCCTGCTCTATCCAAAATGGCAGCAAATACGATCGAATTATACCCGAATCAGCGGAGAAATCGATCGCATGGAAACAAGATATACCAATCTGGTCAAACTTAACGAATTGAATAAGAAGCCGGTAAAATCGGAGCGACCAAAAGTCTATCAAGCATGGCTGAACAAGCAGAACAAAGAGCTTGAAGATTTAAAGAAAGCCCACGAGCAAATCAAGAAGTCTGTAGAAAATTATTATGCAACAGCACAAATTCGCGGAGTCGACTCCGATGCAGAAATGCAAAGCATGGTTGGTGGGATGATTAAACTTGCAAACGTCGTTCTTGAAGAACACGGCTTCGCGAATAAGTCTGCACAGGCTTCCAATGCTCGGGAAAAAAATGAAATCCCTGCTACATACGACAATGAAGAGGCCGAAGCAAAAATCGTGTCTCAAGAAGAAATGGCAGGGCTAAACAATCTGATTGACAGATTGAAAGGAGATGTTGAAAAGCAATCGGATGTGCAGGGATACCAAAAGCGGCTGCTTCAATTGCTAACTTTGATTCAAAAGGGGAAATCAATCCATATTTCACCACCCGACAGAAAAGGAAACACCGCACTGCACTACGCTTGCGCAGCGGGAGATGTCGAGGCTGTATCCTGGCTGGTGAACCACGGAGCCAATCCCAGAGCCAAAACAGGCAAAGGTGCTTTGCCCGAGGATTGTCTCGGCAAACACAATAGGGAACAGATTATACAGCTACTGCGGAGATGAGACAAAAAGAATACGCCTTATCGCTGGTGTAAACCTATTTGCGCATAATCAGATAAACACTATGGATTCATCGATCACCCTATCCTGCGAAGCTCGAGTCCCGAGGAGATGGTGCTATGCAGGATAGGGTCTCAAAACACGAAGCTTGTAAATTATCTTTTCACGATTTGATTGTTGCCTTATCAGCTTTTATGTGATACGACATGTATAATTGGTCGAAGTTCCTGATTTAACTTTTCACAGCACAATACAATATGGCAAACTCCATCCAATTTGAAAGCAACTATGCCTTGAATCAGGAAATCATTGCAGGCTGTACCCCCCATGCCTGGCTACCCTGATTTCTGGAGGGCAGACGTAGGGCTCAAGAGGCTCCAGAAGGCAGCCGAGCATCATGCATCTTTCGTCTTTGTCTTTATCAAAGAAAAAGTCACCCATGCATTCGGGATTTCTGCAAGCGAACTTCTCAAAGCATGCGAGCAAAGTGATGTTTCCCTCAATAGCAATGGAACGCCCCGATATTCGTTACATATTCATTACAGTACTGGTGTCATCTATAAATCCCCTTCTCTTAACACACCTGTCGTTCAACTTTATTCGAATAAACGATAATAAGATTCAGGCAAGCTGCATAAACGGTAGAATATCCTGAAAATCGCAAAAGCCCGCCAACCGGCGGGCTTTTTATTTCAGAGGGGCAAGGGCATGACTTCGTGGTCGTGGTTGGCGGGGTCGTCCGGCATGGAGGGGATATCTTCGCAGGCACCACCTTTGAGCAGCTCAAGCTGCGTAACGGGACGGATGGGCATGTGGACCCCCTCCTGCTCCGCATAATAATGCTTCTGGGTGAGACGCACCAGCTGGCCGGGTTTGAGCTCGCCCAGCTTCTGGAGCATATCATCAGGCTGGCCGGGCACGTCGTGCCGTGCATCCACCATGAGCAGGTTGCCGGGGGAGGCCTTGTCATCGCCATACTGGCCGGGTTTCTCGTAGGCTTCGTTGGTGAGCACGCGGAACTGGGCCGCCTTCATGGCGTGGTCGCAGCGATCCGGGCAGAGGGCGGTGCGGAAGCAGCAGGCGCGCTCTACCGTGCCAATATATTGGGCTACAACGGTATTCGACGCAAGCAACTCGGCTTTTTCGGGCAAGGGAGCAGCGAATACACCGGGCAGCAGCGTCAGGATTACAGCGGGAAGAAAAGATTTCATCGTCATTCTAATGGTTAGATACTATAATAGCGTCCACCGTTGAATGATTTATTTATCTTTTTTAAGTAAACAGCAGAATCCCCCTGCCCCGAATCCATGAGCCGGGAGCAGACGGTAGGCCGGAAATGCGGCCAGTTGGGAGCGGAAGGGAGCCAGCAGAGGGACTTCGACCGCCGACCAGCCAGGGATGCGCTTGAGGATGTAGGCGATGACTTTTTCGTTTTCCTCCGGGTCGTAGGTGCAGGTGGTGTAGACGATATGACCGCCGGGGTTGACACACTGCACGGCGGCAAGCATGATTCCCTTCTGCCGCTTGGCGTTGCCATTGACCATGCTGGAGCTCAGGCAGCCGGGATTCCTGATTCCCTTGCACAGCAGCGATTGCCCGCTGCACGGGGCATCTACCAGCAGAAGGTCAAAGGTCTCGCCGCTGCGAGCCCATTGATCAGGGCGGTTGCCGGCCACGCGCACCTGGGGCATGCCGCATTGCTCCAGATTCTGGCGCAGGATACCACGGCGGCCGGGGTGCACCTCGTTGGCGGTGTGGTTCCCTGCCCCGAATCGCGCCGCCATGAGCATGGTCTTGCCGCCGGGGGCGGCGCACATATCCAGCGATGATGCAGGTGGCGGGACCTCTGCCAGACAGGCCGATTCCCAGCAGGAGGAGAGGTCGAGCGAGTAGTACAGCCCGGCGGCATAGTCTGCATGCGCCGTGGGTTTCACCCCTTCTGCCGGCACAAAGACGTGCGGTGGCAGCCAGGGGGCATTGAGCTCTGCGCAGTCAAAAGGCGGCACATAGTCCGGCGGGGCCTTAGCCGTGAGCACTACCGCACCGCGGGAGGACACGCCTGCCCGCATGGCTGCGAGCAATGCCTCTGCCGCCTGCCCCTCCAGACCAAGCCGGGCGCAGAGTCTCAATTCACCCTTGCCTGCGGGCTCAGCACTCATGCCAGACCGCGGGCTTCAGCTTCCTCCAGCGCCATCTTTGCAGCGCCGATGATACCGGCCTCGTTGCTGAATTGAGCGGGCAGGATGCGCAGTTTTTCGTAGTGCGGGCCGTAGGTCTGCGCTTTCAGGTAGCGATGCAGCGGTTCAAAGAGCAAATCGCCAGCCTTGGCGACACCGCCGCCGATGATGAAGGCAGCGGGATTCAGGATATAGTGGCAGCTGAGCAGACCGGTGGCCAGTTTGCGGGCAATATCATCCCACATGGCGAGGGCCACGGGATCGCCGGCCTTGGCGGCCAGCTCCAGCGGATAGGGAGCGCAGTCTTCCAGCGGCTTTTCCTGCCCGGCCGCGGCGTAGGCTGCGGCGGCATCTTCCTGGATGCGGGGGTGGCCGATGTAGTTTTCCAACGCGCCGTGGTTCTGGTAGTAGCCCAGGCGACCCTGGTAGTCGATGCTCAGGTGGCCTAGCTCACCAGCCGCACCGAGAGAACCACGCAGCATCTGGCCGTTGGCCACGATACCGGAGCCCACCCCGGTGCCGAGGGTGAGGCAGACGAGGTCGTTGAGCCCCTTGCCCGCGCCCAGTTTCCACTCGGCGTACGCCATGCAGTTGGCATCGTTATCCACCGCTGCGGGCAGGCCGGTCATTTCCTCCAGCATATCGCGCACGGGTACATCGTACCAGCCAGGCACATTGGTCAGCGAATCAGCAATGCCACGGTCGTGGTCCACAAAGCCGGGAATCCCCATACCCACAGCCTTGACCTCCGGATACCGGGCCATAAGCTCCTTGAGGCGCTTGCCCACCTCGGCAAAAATAGCATCGGGGGAAACAAAGTCCTGCGTGCGAACCGGCTCTGCGCGACCGATGAGTTCGGTTCCGCGCACAACGGCAAACTTGATGGAGGTTCCCCCCATATCGACACCAATGCTTAAATCGTTCTCTGCCATAGCTGCTGTGTTCTATATCGTGCTTTTGATGAAATGAAAATCGTTTTCTGTGGAGGCTTATTCGAACAAACCCGGGTACGAGCGCTTCGCCACGCTTTTGGAAAGAGTCCGGATAGTGTGCGAATCTTCTGCCAGGAGTGCCTGCTGAGCCATCTGGCGGCATTCCTCGTAGTTCAAGTGCCGGATAGCAAAGCGGATGAGCGGCAGCAGGTGCGCCCCTACAGACAGTTCCGTGGCCCCGAGCCCGACCAGAAGTGGCACCAGGGTGATATCGCCTCCCATCTCACCGCAGATGGCGGTGGGGATACCTGCTGCAATGGTCTGGTGAATCAGGCGGATAACGCCCGGATGCGTCGAGCGGAACATACTGGCCACGCGGTAGTTCACCCGGTCTACAGCTATGGTGTACTGCGTCAGGTCATTGGTACCGATGGAGAAGAAATCCACATAGCGGGAGAGGACATCGGCCATCATGGCCGCGCTGGGAACCTCAATCATGATACCCACGCGCATCTGCTCATCGAAAGGCTCGCCACGCTCGCGGAGTTCCTGGCGGCACGCCTCGAGAATGGTGTGTACTTCCTTGACCTCGGTAAGCCCGGAAACCATGGGGAACATGACACCAGCCTTACCATGGGCAGATGCCCTGAGGATGGCGCGCAGCTGCTCCTTGAAAATAGCGGGGCGGCTCAGCGAGACACGGATACCGCGCCAACCGAGGAAGGGGTTATCCTCCTTCTCCTCCAGCACCTCGAAAGGCAGCTTATCGCCCCCGGAATCCAGCGTGCGGAAAATCACCTCCTGTGGGGCGCACTCTTCCACCAGTCGGCGGTAGTGCTGATACTGGGCTTCCTCATCGGGCAGGCCATCGCCCCCGAGCAGGAAGAACTCCGTGCGGTAGAGGCCCACACCATCTGCCCCGGAGCGCTTGACGGCGCTGTATTCATGCACGAAATCCACATTGCAGGCCAGGTGGATGCGGCGGCCATCCTGCGTCTCGGCAGGCAGGTCCTTCATATCAACGAGGGCCTGGTAGGCCTTTTCCTTTTCGGCCTGCAAGCGCTCATAGTATTCGCGCGTCTCCTGGGTCGGGTTCAGAATCAGGACACCATTGTAACCATCGAGAATAGCCGGATGCCCCACGCGGGACTCCATGACCAGGTTCGGCACCGCCACCACGGCAGGCAAACCAAGCGAACGAGCGAGGATGGCCGTGTGCGAAATTGCAGAACCAGCCTCGGTCACAAAACCGAGCACATTCTGGGAATCCAGGTCTGCCGTATCACTCGGGGCCAGGTCATGAGCCGCCAGAATGCAGGGTTCAGAGCTCACCGGCTTGTTCTTGCGGGTTCTGGCTCTCCCCTGGTCCAGATTCTTGAGGACACGCTGGAGCACATCGCCGATATCAACCACTCGGCTGCGCAGGTAGGCATCATCCACCTGGCGCATGGCCTCCATGAAGTTCTGCACTACGGCGTAGTAAACCGAATCAATATTCTGCAGGCGCTTGGGCATTTCCTTGCGTATGCGGCTGATAATCATGCGGTCGCGCAGAAAAAGAAGATGCGCATCAAAAATAGCGGCTTCGGAGGCACCGCTCAGCTCCTCGACCCGGGCCTTGAGCACCTGCAACTCCGCTTCGGTGCGGTTCAGCGCCTCCTCGAATCGCTGCCACTCGGCCTCAATCTCGGTGGGCAGAATCGAGCGGATAAGCGGGGCCGCGCACCCACGAGCCTCGACGCGCAGCTTCCCCATGGCAATACCTGGGGAAACGGGCTGACCTTTGAACCTCCGCTCGAATCCTTCGTTCATCTGGACGCTGGCAGGGGGTAAACGAAACACAGCGGCGAGGTATCAGGCCTCGCCGAACTTGCTATTGATCAACTCTTCGAGAGCCGTGAGCGCCTCCACCTCATCCGGGCCATCCACCGTCACAACGATTTCCGCGCCCCAGCCCACCGCCAGCATCATGAGGCCCATGATACTCTTGCCATCGACGGCTTCATCGTCCTTCTCGACCGATACATCGGCCTGAAAACGACTGGCCACGCGCACAAACTGCGCAGCGGGACGTGCATGGATACCAAGCTTGTTCTGAACGGTGAGCTTCTTTGTAATCATGGTAGAGGTGTTGAGGGATACTGTTCGTCCCTCATTATACTGCCAGCCGCAAAAATTGCGAGCTTTTTTTTATAAAAACGCCTATTTTACGCGGCTCAGCAAGGCAGCGTAGGCACCGTCTGCCTGCTCGCGATGCGGCAGCGCGAGATAATCGCGCACGAGGCAGAACTCCGGGTGGCAGGCAAGGAATGCCTCCACCACCGACCTATCCTCCTCACGGTCAATCGAGCAAGTGCTGTACACCAGACGTCCCCCCGGGCGAACCGCCACGCAAGCCTGCTCCAGAATACGGAGTTGCAGCGCTGCCAGGCGGGAAATTTCTGCTTCTGACAGTCGCCAGCGTGCATCCACGCGGCGCTGAAGCACGCCGCTGTTCGAGCACGGCACATCGAGCAACACAGCATCAAAGCCCCCTGCCCACTCTGCCGGGCAAGGCTGCGACCAGTCGTGCAGCTCGACCTGCACATCGAGGCCACCTGCGCGCAGCAGATTCTCGCGCAAGGGCTTGAGACGGAATTCCTCCACATCGGTGGCAAGCAGGTGCAGATGACCAGCTGTGGCTGCCAGCATGGCTGCCGATTTGCCACCCGGCGCCGCGCAGGCATCCAGCACGCGCTCGCCAGGCTGAGGTGCCAGCAGCTGCACGCAGTAGCGAGTGGAGGGATCAGTCACATACAACTGACCAGCCTTCAAGGCCTCCATGGGCAAAGCACCGTGGAGACGGTACCAGCCGGGAAGATCTGGCAGCGGCTCCCATGCCGCCGGTATGGCAAGTGGCGGGTTCACCGGATT
Source organism: Akkermansia sp. (assembly GCA_017517805.1). Lineage (GTDB taxonomy): Bacteria > Verrucomicrobiota > Verrucomicrobiia > Verrucomicrobiales > Akkermansiaceae > Akkermansia. The sequence continues at coordinate 62,697 of JAFWYD010000072.1, read as the reverse complement.
GATTCTCGCATAGACTGGCGGAGTCTGGGTATTCCACTCCAGCATGGCACGGGCTTCAGTCGCGCCGAACTCGCTCAACCAGCGGTTCACCAGCCAGGTGGGAGTAGAAAATTGCACCGCCAGAGGCAAGGAGGCTCGCTCGGCATCAAACTCAGCCTTGCGGCGCGCCGCATTGCGGAGCATGCCATTCACCACCCCGCGCACGCGCTGGGGTGCCAGACGCACGGTCTCGCTCACCGCAGCATGCTCAGCCTGTCGCAGCACAAAGAGCTGGCAGAGTCCCATGAGCACCAGCCAGCGCATCTTCTCCTCCAGCTTGCCGGGGCGCAGCGTCTTGCGAATGTGGTCAAGCCAGCTCATGTGGCGCAGCGTATCATAGACAATCGCCTGAAGGAGGGCGCGATCTGCCGCCTGGAGCTTGTGTTCTGCCGTCGCTCGGGCGATGAGCGTCTCAGCAAAGATTCCCCCCTGCGACCAGCGCAGCAGGCATTTCCAGGCAAGGGCGCGCACAGATGGAGAAGAAGTCATGATTGCTTACTTGGTTGCAATGATTCCAGCAGCGGGATGCTGCCATTCCAGGCGATAATGGCCCCCTTGATACCGGCAGTATCCTGCGGGGTGAACTCCACCCGGCCACCAGCGGCCTCCAGTATGACCCGGGCCGCGGCGAAATCCCACAGGCAGATGCGGCTTTCCACATAGGCATCGAAGCGGCCGGCTGCAATGTAGCACAGCGTGAGCGCGGCCGAGCCCAGAATCCGGATTTTCTTCACCTGGCGCGACAGGTGCGCAAAGCGGCGGATGCCAGCCTCCCCCGAACCATCGTGGGTGCCATGGCCGATAAACACCACCGCCTCGCTCATGCGGGCGCGGGCAGACACCGAAATGGGGCGACCATTCAGCGTGGGCTGGCCACCTGCAACCGCTTCGAAGCACTCCTGCTGCATGGGGTCGTACACACAGCCAAGCACCCATTTGCCCCGGTGCTGAAGCGCAATGCTCACGCAGAAAATCGGGATGCCGTAAAAATAATTCACCGTGCCGTCAATCGGGTCAATCACCCAGAGGAATTCAGCAGCAGCATCACCGCAGTTGCCCTCTTCACCCAGAATGGCACTTTCCGGAAACGCAGCCAGCAGGCTGCGGCTGATCAACTCCTGGCTCTCCTTATCCAGCCGCAGCTTGATATCGTGCAGCAAGTCCTCATCCACCATCCTGGGGGCATGAAACTGCTCGCGCAGAAACGCGCCGGCAAGCTGGGCGGCCTGCCGGGCGGCTAGCATATAGGCAGAGTAATCAGGCATCACGGGGTGGTATTCTTCTGGAGCTTCGATGCAGAATCAGTCTGCGCGCGGAGGAGTTCTCGGGCCTTATCAAACACTTCGCGCGCCAGATTCATGGAGACACGCGACAAGAGGGGCTTCAGTTCCCTGGCTGAGGCCAGCGGATGCGCCGGGTCATCATAGCCCATCCAGACAAATGTGCAGACCGCCTTGTTGCGGTAAATCATTGTCCAATGGCCGGAGCCTTCGGGCAGCGCCTCATTCATGATGACGGGCTTCCCCTCTGCCACCTGGAACGGCGGTAGTGTGGAAACAGCGGTAGCGCTCTGGCGGCGGAAATACTCGGGGGCCTTCTCCGGTTCATTCAGATACACCATCTCGCGCGAGTGGTTCCATATCGAGCTGATGAGGCTGAGGCGGTACGCACGGCCCTCATTCTGCATGCAGAACAGCAGACGAGCCAAATCAAGCCTGCGAATCTGGAAAAGACCGTTGTAGAGATACAATTCCTGCTCACGGGGGGGCAGTTCTATCGGCAGTTCCAGAGACTTGTAGAACGAGCTCACCACGTCGTAACCAATGCGCTTGCCGGTCACCTCGGTGCTGCGGGCCACGATGTGCAAATCATCACCGCCCGGCATGCAGGCGCAGCAGAATAAAAAAGGAGCAGAAGCCCGGCCCGGGCGCACCTTGCCCTGCCAGCGGTCTATGCCATCCGAAACACTACGGCCACCCACCATGGCCAGCACACGGCCACGCTGGTTGCGCCTGGTATCAACCACCAGCACGCAGCACTGCAACACGTCCTTCAAATCATTATCCTCACCGCGGATCTTCATTCCCTTGGGGCGGCGCATGCGGGCAAAGGATTTACGGGTGGCCTCGACCTCCTCCGGGCTTTGCCCCGCAACCCAGGCGGCAGGCAGATAGCCGGGTTTCTCGATGGTGATGAGAGCATCCTCCACCGCCTTTTCCATATACTGCTGCAAGGGGAGGAGCATGCTGCTCACCACCGATATGCCGCCTGTATATTCCGGAAGTTCAGCAGAAAGTTCATCGAGTTCCTTGTGGCACCACATCACCGCATACGAACCGGTGGTATCCTTCTCTGTCGTACCTCGGTTGAGCACAATCGGAGCCTTGGTAGCAGCATCGCATTCCTCCTGGCTGATCATGCCGCATTCGAGCATGCGCTGCAGAGTCTCGGCCTTCACCTCCATGGCGTTTTCCATACTCCGCACCGGATTGAACAGCGAAGGAGCCCTCACCAGACCTGCCAGCGTGGCACTTTCCACCAGGTCCAGTTCCTTCACCTCCTTGCCGAAATAATGGCGGGCAGCGGCCTTGATGCCGTAGCAGTTCTGACCGTAGAAAATGCGGGAAAGGTATTGCTCCAGAATGGTATACTTATCAAACCGACGCTCAATGCGCTGCGCCAGCATAGTCTCCAGCAGCTTGCGGTCCATCGATTTACCACTCAGCTCATACACATTGCGCGTGAGCTGCATGGTGATGGTTGATGCGCCCTGTTCATAACGCATCGACATGATATTGCGCACCACCGAGCGGAGAACCGAAGTGAATACCACGCCACTGTGCTCAAAGAACTTCTCGTCCTCACGCGCCACAAAGGCATTCACCAGATGGCGGGGCAATTCATCCCTTGAGGCAAAGGAAGGCGTATTTTCAGAGAGGGAAGCCATGGGGCTGTTCTCCGAATCATAGAGCACGCTGCTACCCAGGCCCTGGCTGACCTTATCGAGGTCATACTGCATGGCCCGGTAGGCATAGATAGAGAGGATACCGATAAAGACTGCCAGCAGCACCCCCATGAAGAAGCCGATGATAATCAGCTTCTTCTGCCCGATTGAAAGCAGGCGGTACCAGCTTTTCCGCCGGTTGGGGGTGGGAGAGTAGAACATAGGCCTTACTGCACCTTATTGAGCATTCCTTTTCTGCTCATCCATCATATAGAGCACATTGCTGGAGGGCGTCCAGTTCGGGAACTCGCTCTGCAGCGCCTTCTCGTACTGGGCAGCCTCACCCTCATTGCCACACTTCTTGAGAGCCTGGGTGATTTTGTATAACGCCAGCGGCTTGAGCTCCTTGTCACTCACCACGTTGGCCGTGCGCCCGTAGTACTTGGCAGCCTCGCTGTATTCACGATCGATATAGCAGGCATCCCCCAGCGTGATGAAGAGCATCGACTTGATGGGGCCGTCGATACCCATGGCAATGGCAGATTCGCATACCTTGCGGGCCTCTGCTCCCCTGTTGAGACCAATGAGGAGCTGCGCCTGGTCGCGCATGCCCTCAGCCTTGCGATAGGGCTGTTTCTCCATGGAAATGTAATGCTCGGCCGCAGTCAGGCCACGGGCAAACAGGCGAAGCTCCAGCCGGGCCCGCGCTAGCGTCTTCCACACGATGGGCTCCACCTTCGGGCGCTCCTGCTCAGAACCATCCGCCGCGGTATACTTCTCGCGAGGCTCACGCGCCAGCGCATCAGAGAGGTACTTATCTGCTGCCAGGTAATCATGCAACTGGAAGCAGGTCCAGCCGCACCAGCGGAGAATGGCAGGCGGCAATGCGTTATACGAAGCCTGGTTGCTGCGCTCCAGCACCTCCAGAGACTTTTTCAGGTTTTCGGCATCCTTCATCTTGAAGAAGCACTGCACCAGGCGCAAATCCACCAGGGAGGCATACTGCTCGGGGTACATGGTACGAGCCTCCTGGAAATGAGGAACCGCTGCAGCCGGATCCTTTTCGGCCAGCACACCAGCCACATTGTAATGAGCCTCTGCCAGGGCACCAGGTTTCACCGCCTTGCCCTGCTTGGCAAGTTCTTCGCAATGCTTGATAAAGCCAAGGTAGTAGTGCTGCATCTTGGCGGCATCGCGTCCGGCGCAGAGCTTGGCAGCGCGTTGCCAGCATACGGCCGCAGAATCAGAATCCGGGTAATCGCGAATCACACGGTCATAGTCTGCCAGGGCCTCGTTGATCTTGCCACTCTTGCCCAGGAAGGTACCACGGAGGGTGAGTGCCTCGGGCATGCGGGAATCTGCCGGGTAATTCTCAATATAGCGCGACAGCGTGGGCAAGGGGTCGTACACAGCACCTTGTGCAGCAGTCCAGGCCTTTTTGTACATGGCATCCGGGCGCACGGCCTCAGGCAGGTTATCAAAGTTGAGTGCATCGAACTGGCGGGCAGAGGCGGCGGTATCAGAGGCCATCAGCCGGTCGGCATACATGAGGCGCACCAAGTCCACACAAGGCAAGCCAGCAGTTGAAGACCCCGGCGTTGCATAGGTTGCCAGATACTTCTCGGCCTGCTGGGAGAAATTGTTCCCACGGCTCTGCTGCAGGCAAATCATGCGGCGATAGCCGGCATCTGCTGCCAAGGGCGTACCCGGCTGGCGGCGCTCAGCCTGTTCAAACCACACAGCGGCGGCCTCGTACTGGCGGATTTCCATGGCCGACTGCCCTACAATAATCGAGCGGCGGGCATCCTTGGCAGGGTCATTCAAATCTGCCGGCTGGGTTGAGGCCCGGCGCACCACATCGGCATAGCGGCCGCTCTTATACAGGGAGAGGATACTTTCCATCTGAGCCTCGCCGGCGTACTTCTCCATGCCCTTCATGCGGGTCAGGCGGCTGTAGAGCTGCTGCGATTCATCGGCCTTTCCCAGGCGGGCGGCGAGACGCGCAGCCTGGAGTGTGGCTGTACCGCGCACCCGGTCATCAAGCGTCTTCATGCCGAGGATGTTGCGGAACAAGGAATATGCTTCCGCATCGTTGCCATCCTCCGTCTTCATCTGCGCCATGGAAAGCAAAGAAGTCTGCAGAATGAGCGGGTCAATCCCCTGCATCACCTGCAGTGTGCGGAAGGTGGATTCGGCCTCCTTGCGCTTACCGGTCTGCAGCTGGGCGCGCCCCAGACGATACAGGGCATCATTGCGCAAATCGGCGCGCTGGGTTTCCCGGACCGTGATGTGGTAATAGCCCATGGCCTTCTGCCACATCTGGCGCTCGGTCGCCTGGTTGGCCAGCTTATAGGCTGCCGCCGCGGCATATTCGCCCTTGTGGTTATTGGCCAAGGTACCGAGTGTATTGTTCGAGCCCTCCTCATCCCCGGCCTCTGCCTGGCAGACAGCCTGAAGATACAATGCTTTATCTCGATTTGCAGCATTCGGGAAACGGTTGACAAATCGGTCGAAAAGCTGGGCTGCACGAGCCATGGCCTGCCCGCGGGAAATGGGTTCTGTCGTATTGCGAGCCTGCGCATATAGCTGCTCGGCAATGGCGTAGCTATCCAGCTCTGCGTTCGCTACAAGCGGTGCCTCATCGGCATTCTGCTGGGCAAGAGCCGGCACCAGGGCTGCACCCAGCACCAGCACGGTAGAAAGGGAATTATTCATGGATGGGGAAATCAGGTTATATCATGGAACCACAGCCCAGCGCCAGATTACTTTTTGGCTTCGGGCATCTGCTTGGAGAAAGACACATTCCACACCCCCGCCTGGGAGCAGGTGGAAATCACATCGGCCATGCGCTGCCAGCTCATCTCAGCATCCCCGCGGATACGGACGGGCTGGTTAGGGTTGACTGCAATCATACGCTTCAGCATAGCCGAGAGTTTTTCGCGGGTGAAGACTTCGCGGTCAATGGTGATGACCAGGGCACCGTCCTCCTCGCGAGCGTTGATGATGATTTCATCAATGGCGCGGGAGGTTTCCTCGGTAGATTTGGGGGCGGTAGGTACTTTCACCTTGAGGTCCTGTTCATTAAGGATGAACTTCTGCGTGACCACGAAGAAGATGAGCAGGAGGAACACCACGTCCAGCATGGGAGCCAGCTGGAATCCGATGGGTTCCGGAATCTTAGTATTGAACTTCATAGCTCAACGCTCAACGCTTTAATAATCATCGGTATCCAGCACCTCCTGAGTCGCACCGCGCTGGTAGCTGTTGCCCATGCGGCGTTCGCGGTCCATCTGCACCGCCACGACGGAAAGGATGTGGGTCACGGCAACCTCCATATCAGCAATGCGCTTCTGGATGCGGCTGCGGAAGAACACATAGGCGGCCATGGCCGGAATAGCCAGCACCAGACCACCAGCGGTGGTAATCATGGCCTCGGCGATACCGTGAGCCATCTGCATCTGCTTCACACCCTCGAAATTACCGGCAGCCATCTCCATGAAGGTCTTCATCATGCCCACCACGGTACCCAGCAGACCAATCATGGGAGCAATGGCCCCGATATCGGAAAGCCAGTTAATCTGGCGGGTCAGGATATTGGTCTGGCGGGCACCCTCGGCAGAGGCCACCTCGCGCACCTCATCAATACCGGCGCGGGGATTGCGCTGCAGGAACATCACAATCACATGAATCGTGAGCGCAAAGCTGGAGCCATCGCGCTCGCACATGCTCATGAGCCCGGCGTAATCCTTACGGCGTATGCAGGATTCCACCGACATCACCATGCGCGATGGAATAACAGCCGAGGTGCGGGTCGTCCACAAGCAAACAAACATCACCATGAACGCAACCACGGACAAAAAAAGGAGAGGCCACATCAGGGGGCCACCCTTCTCAAAAAGTTCCATGAGGCCCCAGCCCATCGACTTGAGGGGATCAGCTGTAGATAAAATCATCGTATGCATACTCACGCGCGCAGTATAAGCCAAAACAGATGCAATTTCAAGCGAGATACCTGTCTGTATCGTATTTTTTACGAATTAGTATTGCAATCGCGCCAAGAGAAGCATAGAATGACGACATGCAGGATACCCAACTTTTTCGTGCCTGGGCCGAAGTTGATACCGCGGCCATGCGCCACAATCTCTCCGTAGTTCGCCGTGTGCTGCCCATCCATAAACAGATGGCCATTGTCAAGGCTGAGGCGTACGGACACGGCATAGAAGGCGTAGTGAAAGCGCTGGATGACTGCGACCTGGAGTTTTTCGGGGTTGCAACTCCGGCGGAAGCCGAGCGCGTGCAGGCAGCAGGCTGCAAGACATGCCCGTTCATCCTGGGGCCGTGTTTCCCGGCAGAGCGGGAGATGGTGGTGCAGAACGGCTGGAGAGCCGCCCTTTCCAGTCTTGAGGAAGCCGAGCATTACAACTCCCTGGGGCAGTTGTACAACAAGAAAGTCCACCTGCACATCAACGTCGATACCGGCATGGGACGCGCCGGACTCCTGCCCCATATCCTCGGCGAGATGGGAGCGAGGCTGGCCGATTTTGAATACCTGGAAATAGAGGGTGTCTATTCCCACCTCTCAGCAGCGGCAGAAGACATCGCCTTCACGCACCGGCAGATACGCAGCTACGAGAACGCAGTGGCAGAGCTGGGAGCCTATCTGAATATACCCTACCGCCACCTCTGCAGCAGTTCTGGTGTATTCAACTACAAAGCACCCTGCACCAACATGGTGCGGCTGGGGCGCATCCTGTACGGGTACTCCCCCATGCCGTCGCCTTACAACCGGGAGCTGCGCAACACGCTCACGCTGTACAGCCGCGTCACCCTGCTCCGCACCCTGCCCAGCGACCACGGTGTTTCCTACAACCACACCTACATCACCAGCGGCCCCACCCGCGTAGCCACCATCGGACTGGGCTTTGGCGATGGCTACCTGCACTACCTTTCCAATACCGGCGCGCGCGTCTACCTGAATGGGGAATACTGCCCGGTGCTCGGGCGCGTGACCATGGATCAGATTATGGTGGATGTCACCCACCTTGCCGGAGTCCAGCCTGGCGATGTTGCCGAAATCCTGGGGCCGAATGTCCCTTGGGAAGAACTCACCGCGCGAGCCAAAACCATCCCGAGCAACATCATCACCAGTATCTCAGGCCGCGTTCCGCGCGTTTACAAGGATTGACCCCTGCCGGGATTGAGTACCTCTCATAGAAAAAGGCACGCAAGCATGGCTTGCGTGCCTTAAATGATAATCAGCTGGCGGGCGATTACAGAGCAGCCTTGATGATGGCGGCGAAGGAATCAGCCTTCAGAGCGGCACCACCCACGAGGGCACCGTCGATGTCGGGCTGGCTCATAAGCTCGGCAGCATTGTCGGGCTTCACGGAACCACCGTACTGCAGACGCACAGCCTCGGCAGCAGCAGCGCCGAAAGCCTCGGCCACCACGCCACGGATGAAGGCATGGGCAGCCTGAGCATCAGCGGAAGAGGCAGTCACACCCGTACCGATGGCCCACACGGGTTCGTAGGCAATCACAAGGCCGGCAACCTCCTCGGCGGTCAGGCCCTCGAGGCCCTCGACCACCTGGCTCTTCAGCACGGTCTCAAGCTCGCCACCCTGGCGCTGCTCCAGAGTCTCACCGATGCAGTAAATCGGGCAGATACCAGCGGCAAGAGCCTTCTTGATCTTCTTGTTGATGTAGGCATTGGTCTCACCATGGTACTGGCGGCGCTCGCTGTGGCCAAGCACCACATACTTGCAGCCCAGTTCGTTGAGCATGGTGGTGGAAATCTCACCGGTGAAAGCACCGTTGTCGCGGTCGCTCACATCCTGAGCGCCCACGCCGATGCAGGTGCAGCCATTGAGGGCCTCCATGACGGCAGGAATCGTCACAAACGGGGGAACGATCACCTTATCAACAGCCTTGCACTCGCAAGTAAGTTCATCCTTAAGAGCAGCGAGGAATTCCTTAGCTTCCTTCGGGCCCTTGTTCATCTTCCAGTTAGCGGCAATGATGGGGGTACGGGACATAGTAGTGTAGATGTCTTGTTATGACGGCGACAAGCCTACCCGGAAACCCCGTCCAAGTCAAGCTCAAAAAGCCACCTGCACCCATCAGCATCGTAAAATCTGCACCGAGCATCCGGCTTGACAAACCCATTGTTCCGTGTAGAATGAGCCATGCGTAAGCTGCTCCTGCTCATCCTCCTTCTCTCCATACCCATCGCCTATATGCTGCTCCTGCCCTCTAAAAGCCCGGAAGAAAGAATTGCTACAGCCCGCACCCACGCAGAGGAAGAATGGAGCCAGCATTTCGGCAAAGCGGTCTTTCTCCGCATCATCAAGGAAGAGAAGATACTCGAACTCTGGCTGCAAGAGCGGGATTCCCGGTGCTGGAAATACCACAAGAGCTACAGCATCGCGGCCATGAGCGGCACACTCGGCCCCAAAACAGCCGAGGGCGACAAACAGGCACCAGAAGGATTTTACCGGGTCTATCCCCACAGCATGAACCCGCAAAGCAAGTTTCACCTGGCCTTCAATATCGGCTACCCGAACCTCTACGACCGCCGTCTGGGGCGAACCGGCAGTTTCATCATGGTGCATGGGGGCTGGAGGTCCGTAGGCTGCTTTGCCATGACGGATGCCGGAATTGAGGAAATCTACACCCTGGTGAACGAAGCCTTCAAAGCCGGGGTTCCGAATATCCCCGTGCAGATATACCCCTTCCGCATGAATGCCGGGCGCATGCAGCAGGAAAAGGAGAGCGAACACTACACCTTCTGGCAGCACCTGCTCCCCGGCTGGCAGCATACGGAGAGTAGACAGGAACCCTATCCCGACCGCGACAACTCATGATTCACCGATTCGAGCGCCGCGAAGCCGCCCCTCCGGAGAAAGCTCGCTGGGGATTGAGACTGCTTGTTGCCGCAGGCCTGGGCAGCATAGCAGCCCTACTGGCCTGGTGGTGCAGCGACTCCTCACCCGCGCTTTTCTTCTGCATTGGTGCCGGATTCTGCCTGACCTGCATGCTCCAGTCCGACATAGAGATGAAATATCACCCCCCGTCACGCGCGGGCAACACCCTGGAGGAGCAGTGCAACGAGTGGCGTACCACCCGCCGTGGCGTGCTGCTCTACCGCGATGACAAGCAGGGCAGCTGCCTGTTCCTGCCTTGGGAAAACCTGCAGGAAGCCCGCGTGGGAGAGGAAGGAATTCTCCTATGGAATGAGGAAACAGATACCTTTTTCTGTCTGCCGGTTGAGCCCGCAGACCAGGAGGCCCTGCTGCAGCTCACACGGGCGCAGATTAAACAACACAAGAAGCTCCGCAAGGAACCGGTTGCTTACGAAAAGCAAGTCTTTCTCACAGGTGCTCCGTTTGATATTCCCCTTTGCCCCTTTCTGCTTACCGCCCTGCCCTGGTTTCTCTTCGGCCTGGCCACGCCCTTCCTGTTTCCTGCCCATGAAGGAGTCTGCCTGATTGTCTTCGTGCTGGGAGCCAGCGCTGCTACAACCGGTCATTACGAGCTGGAAGAAAATTTCGAAATGGCAGCCTATGTGGGCGAAGAAGTGCGCCGCACCCGGCGCGGACTCGTTGCGCGCAGCGAGGAGGGCCTCACCAGCTTCATTCCCTGGGCAGCCATGGAGGAAGGCACCATCACCGCAGCAGATTCCGTCTTCCTGCGCCTGCGCGGCAAGCCCTATGGCATCGTACTCACGCACAAGGATACCCCGCTGCCCGTACCCATCATCCGGCGCTATACAAAAATCCACCGCTGGATGCGGCATATCGCGCGTTTCGCACTCATCGTGTCTTCCGCAGCACTAGGGGCGGTATGGTTGGCTCTTGCGAATTAAAAAACTATCCGATCACAGACGATTCTGCTTGAAATTGCATGCAGGAAACGGTATGTTATAGGGCAAATGAGTAACGCGCCCGAGCAGAATAATGCCAAGCGCACCGTCCCCGGTGTCTTTGTGTGGGATATGGTGCGCAAAGCCCTGCGCGCCGCCGAAGAAGGCGTATTCTGCTGGCTGTTTGAGAATGATGAGATTTTCTATACCGAGCAATGCGTGAAAATGATGGGTATGTCGATGAAGGACTGGGCACCCAACATCTTTACCGAGCCGGAAAAAACCATCCACCCGGAAGATGTCAGTTTCTTCACCAGCAAGGTCAGGCGCTACATCGACCGCCCCACCACCTATCCCCTGCGCGTGGAAGTGAGGCTCCTCAACCAGAGCAACCGTGGCTGGCGCTGGGTGCGCATCAATGGGCTGCTGGAGTACGACAAGGCCAAAAAGCCCATCCGGCTCGTCGGCGTTTGGGTAGATATCACGCGCCGCAAGATGGCAGACCTGCACGCCATGGAAGACCGCGACCTCTTCCGCACCCTCATTAACTACCTGCCCGATAACATCTACTTCAAAAACCGGGAATCCCGCTTCGTCATAGCCAATGAAGCCACGGCAAAGAAGATGAAAGTGCGCACCCCCTCCGACCTTATCGGCAGCAGGGACTCCAATTTCTTTGCCCCGGAGATGTGCGAAATCGCCCGGGCAGAGGAAGCCGAAATCATGGCCACGGGCAAGCCCATCCTGAACCGCGTCCACCACGAAAAATGGAAAGGCGGCAAATCCACCTGGGGGCGCGTCTCCAAATTCCCCTGGTATGCGGCAGATGGCACCGTGAAAGGCATCGTCGGTATCTCCAGCGATGTCACCAAGCTCATCGAAACCCAGCAGAAATACCAGCGCATCGCCAAGCAGCTGGATGAAAAGAACAAACTGCTGGAAAAGGAAATCGGCCTCGCTCGAGAGATTCAGCAGGCCCTGCAGAATGTCTATGTGCCGGACCGCGAGTGGAAGCACGAGAGCGGCTGCACCCGCAAGGCAAGTTTCCACCACGTCTACCTGCCGTCTGCCGGCGTGGCAGGCGACTGCTTCGAAGTATTCCCGGTGGGGCAGAGCGGCGTGGGCATGCTTATCTGCGATGTGATGGGACACGGCGTGCGCGCAGCGCTCATCGCCTCGATGATGCGCGGGCTCATGGGCCAGCTGACGAATCTGGCCGACACGCCAGCCCTCTTTCTTTCCTCGCTCAACCGGCAGATGTTCCGCATATTTAGCCAGGCGAACATCACCATGTTTGCCTCTGCCTGCTATGTGTATCTGGACCTGGACCGCCGGCGCATGACCATGGCGAGCGCGGGGCATCCCGCCCCTATTGTACTATCGGCAGATGCCAGGGCCTTCCAGCCGCCGCTGCCCCGCACCCCGGCTCTGGGGCTGCTGGAGAATGCGATGTTCCGCGAAAGCGAAATCCGCCTGGAACCCGGCATGAAGCTCATGTTGTTCACCGATGGTCTGACCGAAGCACAGGATGCCGGTGGAGACGAAATCGGCGCACCGCGCATCATGGATTTCCTGCACGAGCGCAACCCCCGCAATATCCGCGAAATGATTGATATATCCCTGGCAGGGGTGCACCAATTCACAGGCAGCACCGCGCAGGACGATGACATCTGCCTGCTCGGGGTGGAATTTAATGAGGAGTAAGCGCGAAATTCACTTATTTTTCGCCGGAATCGCGCAAAAAATGATTGCAATGACGCGTAATTCGGAGTAGTCTAATTGCCAGTTACCTGAACTTAATCGCATGAAGGAAGAAAAGAGCCAGGGGAACACCAGTTCCCTCAATCTGTCAGACTTGGCAGATTTCCAATTCGGGCCGGCCTGGGCACGCCCCGGTGCAGCCAGTACCCCTACCTATACTGAGCGTCCCGCACGCGAAAGCCGCCCGACCCGCCGCAAGGAAGGCGGCGAGCGGCGTCCCTACAATCGCGACCGCCGCGAGAGCGGAGAACCGCGCACAGGGAGCGAGCACGGACAGAAGCGCGACAACCGACGCAGCGCGCAACGCCGCGAACCCAGACCCCAGCGCGAACTGCCGGCACCGGCAGAGGGATTCCGGGTCGAGCTTCGCCCGGCCAACAGCATCCTGGAACTCTTTGCTGCCAACATCCAGAAGCAGAAGCGAGCCCTCCCCCTCATCGACCTGGCCAATGTGGTCATGGGCGATAAGGCACGCTACGACCTTGTCTTCATGAAACTGGAGAACGGCCCCATGCTGATACACTCCACCAAGGGCGACCAGGCATGCTGGCTGACGGAAGCCGAAGCCACAGCTTATCTCTGGAAAGCCCCCTGGTTCAGCGAGCTCTACACCAGGGAAGAAATTGAGATCGAAGCACCCAAGGGCAATTTCACGGCTGTTGCTGTCTGCTCGCTGGGTGGCGAACTCATCGGCCCGGTGACCTGGCACGGCTACCAGGCAGCCCTCATGAGCCTTTACCGCAGCAAGTACGCCACTATGCCTCTGGAAGCCTTCAAAAACCGCATCTCGGTCGATAAGAGTGAGGAAAACGTGGCAGCCTGGGTGCAGGCAGCCAGCCACAAGACCATCTGGAAGCCCACCCGCGAAGGCGCGGCCGATACCGTGCTGGAAGACACTCGTGCGGTCGAGGCAGATTTCATGGCCAACCACTACGGCAGCGTATACGAAGTGGTCGACAAAGTCTTCATCAACGGCGCGACACCACGTGCCTTGCTTTCCCCCGGAATTGCCGCACATGTAGCAATCCTTTCCGATAAAACCCGCCGCTTCCCGCAGATGCTCATCCCGAACCTCTGCCACGGCATGGCCCGCCACCACCTGCCCATCTACAAGTGGCATGGCAACCACTTTACCGGCCCCAGCCGCGTGCGCGCCCTGCCCGAAGACACCGTACTGGCCGATCGCATGATGGCCATCATGAACTGGGCAAGGGACAACTCCGGCAAGAAGGCAGATGCCATGTTTGCCGAGCTGAGCGGAGTACCCGCCGGTAGTGACGAAGCCAGCATCCAGGCTGCAACCGATGCCCACGCCCCCTATGTGGCCGATATGATCTGGCTGCTGGAGCAAGGATACATCGTTGTGACCAGCGACAACGCCGTGTGGTTCCCCAAGGGAGAAGCCGCTCCGGAGCCCGTCTCCAAGCCGCAGCCCCGAAAGCACACCCGGAAGCCCCGCAAGCAGATGCCGGCACCGAAAGCTGATGCGCCGGAGGCAAAATAACATATAAACTCTGCAATCCCTTCCACCGCCCGTCATCTTCTGCTTGACGGGCGGTTTACTTTGAGTTTGGGCTTGACATTCTGGCACAATCCCAGCAGAATAGTTCACCGCGATTCACCCCGCAACACTAGACACCATGCTGCTGAACGTAAAACAATACGGAGACTCCGTCCTGCGCGCTGTGAGCGCCCCGGTCGAACAGGTGACCGATGACCTCAAGAATCTGGTCGAAAACATGCTTGAAACCATGTATGCCACCGAGGGTATCGGACTTGCCGCCCCCCAGGTTGGCCTCAATATCCGCCTGGTGGTCATCGATATCCCCGAAGATGAAGAAGAAGGGGAAGAACCTGAAATGATTACCGTGAACGGCGAGCAGAAGCCCATGCGCAGCATCATGCCCCTTGCGTTCATCAACCCGGAGATTGAGCCCTACGGCAAGGAATACCTCTTTACAGAAGGCTGCCTGAGCGTGCGCGGCATCCGTGCCAATGTATCGCGCCCCGAATTCGTCAAAGCCCGGCTGACCCTGCTGGACGGCAGCGTGCTGGAGCTGGACTGCGGTGGTCTTCTCGCCCGATGCCTGCAGCACGAGTGCGACCATCTGGACGGGTTCCTCTTTGTGGACCGCGTTTCCTCTGCCGCCAAGATAACGCTGACCAAGAAGCTCAAAAAGCTCGCCGCCACACGCTGAGCCACAGAGCCTTGAGCATACAGGCATATACTGCCCGGCGTGAAATTTTCACCTTTTCATTCCCTGCGCGCTGAGCAATCAGCCGCAGGGTTTTGAGCCCCAGCAAAGCAGGCAGCATACTCGTGAAACGCAGCCGGAACGAAGCCAGACGCCGGGAATAATCCAGGCCATCTGCCAGATAACGGGCTGCTCGGCCCTGCCAGACCAGAGCATCGGAACAGAGATAGAAGCGTCCCCGCCCGGCATCTTCAGCAAGATCGCGCAGGATGTTGACCAGCTGAAGCCCCTGGCCGTAGCGGATACCGGCCTGCACCATGACATTGCGCCGCTCGGGCGCACAAAACGAAGCCCCCATGGTGGCAAGACCCAGTTCCGTCCAGAACTCACCCACACAACCAGCCACCAGATACGTGTAGCGACGCGTATCATCATCACTACCTACCTGCCTCCCCCCTTCAAAATAAGTCAGGTCCCAGAGTTGCCCCTCCACGATTGTGGCAATGACTCGCCGTATCAGGCTCCGCTCAGTATCCGGCAACCCAGCCAGCTGGAGCAGGCATTCATCGAAGCGGCGCAGAAGCATGGCTTCCGCCTCCTTACTCTGGGCCTCAGCCATGCTCCCCCGGAGAAGACGCATCAACTCCTGCACTTCATCCTCAGCCAGCTCCCCTGCCACGGCCCGCCCCATCTGCCGCAACACAAAAATGCGGGTGGCGGTATCTGCCCTGGAGGTATCAGCCACACTATCGGTAGCGCGGGCCAGCATGTAGCCCAAGGCAATTCCCCGGCGCATGGCGGGCGGCAACCAGACCATGCTCAGGTAAAACGAACGGGAAACAGATTTGAGGAGCGTCCAGTCCATAGACTTCAACTCAGCTGGCGCAAAGCCCCGCGGATAAGTTCATCGGTGCTGGCCTGAGGGTTCTCTTTAAGCAGTTTCACGATAGTCTTGCGCGCCTCTGCCTGCTTGAAGCCCAGCGCCACCATGGCGAGCTCGGCATCAGAAGCCGCCTGGGTCGTCGTACCCTGCTGCTGGGCCTCCCAAGTGGAAGCCACGCCAATCTTATCCTTCAGCTCCAGGATGATACGCTCAGCCGTGCGTTTGCCCACACCTTTGGCGCGAGCCACCGCCTGCACATCCCCCTGCACCACCGCCTGCTTGAAGGTATTGACATTCAGGCTGCTCAAAATAGCAATCGCCGTAGCAGGGCCAATGCCACTCACCCGGTCAATCAGCAAGCGGAAAATATCGCGCTCTGCATCGGTTGCGAAACCATACAGCACCTGCGCATTTTCGCGCACGTGCATGTGGATTTTCAGCATAACCCCCTGCCCTATAACCGGGTTCAGCTGGTCGAAGGTCGACAAGGGAACCATCACTTCATACCCGACACCGTTCACATCCACCACCAGGCATTGAGGCAGAGCATCGGCCACGGTACCACGCAGGAAAGCAATCATGACTGGGGAGAGGTCGTTTCTTTGTTCGGCGCCAGCGGGTCCTCGACCTGCTGGAATCTGGCCGCCGGGGCAAGGCCGCCCATTTCCTGCAGCAACTCCTGCACACGAGAATTGAGACGCGCATAGTCGATGGGGCCATTCTCCGGCTCCTTCGACCCGGGGAACACGATGTAGCTCACGCCGAGATTGGAAACCGGACGCGCAAAGGGTGTAGCCTTCGGGTTAATCAGGCGAGCCAGACGCAAGGATGCCTCGCCGGTCTTATGGCGTGGACCGTAGTCACCTACAATGGCAGGAAAAACACGATCCTCCACCACCACGGCAGCATAGTCTCCCAACTGCGGGCGGTAGGTATCATTCTCCCCGCTCTTGAACACCAGCGGCACCACGATAAAGGTATCATACTCGGCAAGCAGGAAGCTGTACTTCTTCAAATCGTGCACCACATTCCGGGCATGCTCCAAAGTCTGAGCATTAGCCTTCTTATCCTTGCTGAGCTTCTGCACCCGCTCCTGCCAGTGTGGCAGCAATGGATTGGGGGTTGTGCCGCGTTTCCGCCAGCGGTATGAGGTCATGGGCTGGTAATTATCGCTATTCTTGACCTTTTCGGGCATATCCGGCAGGCGGTCACCATCGGAGCCATCGCAGACGACATCCATATCTGCCTGCAGCCACAACACCTTGCGACCGGTTTCCGGTGCCTCGATTTCGAGCACCGTATCGGTATCGTAGTAATTGTGGCGGTCAAGCATGCGGGAAAGAGTAGCCGCATTCTTGCGCATGTAGTTCTGCTTGTGCAGGTAGATTGCCTGGTACCACTGCGATACCTTCGCCCGGGACATCAGCTCCTCGAAACGACTCAGCACCTCAGGCAACCGGGGGTTGGCCAGTTTCAACCCCTCCCCATCAGCGGCTTTCGGAAGCCGGAGGTTCAGCGCTACGCGAAGCTGGTAGGCATCCTGTGCCTTGCGGTCCTGAGAAGCAGTAGAGCCAGCCTCAAACTGCACCGAGCTGAATACATTGAGCCCGGGTGTCATGCTATTGATATGGTCATACTTGCCGGGCTCCACGCGCTCGGGCAAGGCAGGAGGAAACGGAGGCAGCGTAATGGAAGGCATCGCAAAGGAATCCTCGGGCTGCCATGGTTCCACCTCGATGACATCGTCCGCATCATCGGGCTCGGGTTGAGACGGCAGAATGCCCGGAGCCGGAGGCTTGGGATTCTGCGAATCGGCCTGTTTCTGAGCCTTACGTTTCTTCTTTTTCTTCAGGGGCTTATCCCCGGAACCTGCCAGGGCCTTGACCAGCTCAGCCGGGTACGGCGTATAGAGCGCCCCCGCCGCCAGCGCCAACACCAGCAGCAAGCTCACCCGGAACCAGGTAAAAACCTTTATCTTCGATTTTCGGTGAAACAAGTGTTTCATAATCATTCTTTATTTTACTCCTTCACGGCCTCAACCTTGCGCGGCCGCATCCCCATAACCAGGCGCATCACCCCCAGGGGCATATTGCGCAGCAACCACCCGGCAAGCCGGATACGACGCGAGGGATAATATCGCGGCTTATTTCGTTTCAAGGCATCCAGAGCACCATTCACCACAGTAGGGATGCTCGTATACACCCATTTCTTGAAGGAAGAATAACCATTCGTGCAACCGCTGCGGCGCGCCACATCGCCAAAGCCCGTGTGCACAGGCCCGGGGCAGACAGCCACTACCGGGACTCCGGCCTTGCGCACCTCGAGGCGAATTGCTTCAGAGAACGAGGCCACAAAGGCTTTTGAGGCGGCATAGATGGCAAAATCCGGGATGAAGAGGTCAGCCGCCAGTGAGGCGATGTTGATAATGCCGCCCCCCTGCTCAACCAGGCGGGGAAGCACCGCGCGGGTAAGCTCTGCCACCGCGACAACATTCACTTGCAACATGTCGTGATTGCGGGCCGGGGTGCTGGTAGCATACTCACCATAATCACCAAGCCCTGCGTTGTTGACCAGCAAAGTCTTGCCCGGAGGCAAGGTCTCTATCGCCTCGACCACCCGCATACGGGCCGGGTGGGAGGCCAGATCGCATGGCATCACCGTCACTTGGAGCGAAGGATTGGCGGCGCGCAACTCGTCTGCCAGCTCCATGAGCACATCCTTCCGGCGGGCAACCAGCATCATGTGCGCACACTCCCCCACCAGGCGGCGTGCAAACGCCATTCCAAAACCTGATGAAGCCCCGGTTATGATTACATGCCCATACATCGCGCGTATATCATGCCATAATCAGGCAGCAGAATCAAGCATAAAACCCAGGGTTCCGGGATTGCAGCGGGATTTTTGAATCACAGGAAGCAAGGGAGCTCAGCACCATTCGAGCACGGCGGCCTGCCCGGGCAGCAGAAGTACGGGCAGCCCCTCCGTTTCAAGCATCGCATCATCAGCCTCCATGATGGAAGCTTCCGTATCAAGCAGCGGAATAAAGCAGTACTTGCCGGGTTTCTTGCCTACCCATTCCATCGCATTGCGGGGGATGTGGATACGAGTGCTCACCGGGGACTCCGGGCTGAGGTTGCAGATAACCAGCAAGGTTGATTTGGCCTTGCGGTAATGGCGTATGAAGGCATACAGATGATGCCCGGATACAGATTCACCAGGGCGTCGCCCGTAATCCGGCGTGTCAAGATTGGCCCAGTTCAAGCCATAAAAGCCACCTTTGGAAAGGGCTGGGTGCTGGAGCAGAGTCAGCAGATGGCCGGTAAAATCACGCAACTTCCTCTCTTCCCCGGTCAGCAGGGAGCCATCATACGCGCCTCCATTAGTCCAATGCTGAAAACGCGGCAGGTTTGTATAGTCGAAAATGCTGGTCCGGCCATTATCGCCCCCATAGCCGCCGGGACCCTCAGCGCGTTCTGCCGTTTCCTGCCCGTTGTACACGAGGATGGGGCCGCAGGAAGAGCAATACTGGGCCACCATGACAGACCGGGCCACCTGCTCCCCGTGGCCACCCCAGTACAACGGCGAAGCCAGACGGGGTTCATCGTGATTTTCGAGATATCGCACCCCGCCGCTGAACAGCCGTGATTCGGAGCGATGCAGGCGGTCCAGGTCATTCGCCCATGCACCCCCTTCATATATCTTGCGCAGGGCTTCATAGGCCACACCATCATACACTCCATCGAACCCGGCAGAAAGGAGCGCTTCATGCACCGGGCCGTCTATCAGCTTCAGGTGGTCATCATACCCCTCTGCCACAAAGAAAGCCGAGCGGTCGCGCAAGCGGGCATGCGCAATAATCCAGCGCCAGAACGGCAGCGGCACCATGTGAGCCATATCGCAGCGGAAACCACCCACCCCCATATCCTGCCAATAAGCCAGCACTTCATTCATCAACTGCCAGGTGCGTGGAAGCGCATATTCCGGGGCCAGTAGACTGGGCAGCGCCTCTGCTGCATGACTTCCGTGGCGGTAGTCGCTGCCATAATTCAGTTTGACCGTTTCGTACCAGTCGTACGCACCAGGATTCCACGAAGCAACATTGTTGCCCGTCACGCGCCCCCTGCCCCGCTCCGGGGCATATTCCCCGCCCGGCAGCTGCACCGGGATATCGCTGCGGTGGGGTTCCAGGTAATAAAAGGAATTATCGCGGGCAAAGAAGCAGTCGCAGCAATCGTGCAAGCCGAAATCACTTTCCGGACGCACCGTGGAGTGGTACTGGCGTGAAACATGATTCGGAATGAAATCAATCATCGGGATAAGCCCCCAGCGGCGGCATCGTTGCAGCAGGGCGGAAAACTCCTCCCGCCTCTGCTCTGCATTCTCAGCCAGGTCCGGGTCCACATCGAAATAATCCGTTACTGCATACGGGCTACCCGCAATACCTTTGACCACACAGGGTGGATCGGCAGGCAATCCTGCATGAGATGACTGTGTAGCATGCCGCAGCACGCCGGTCAGCCAGATGTGTGTCACCCCCATGCGGGCAATCTGCTCCAGAGCCGTATCTGTGACCGCATTGAACGAGCCGCAGCCATTCTGCTCCCGGGTTCCCCAGGGAGCCCCCCCGGTGGTGAAGTTCGAAAAATGGCGCACAAACAGCTGGTAGATGACAGGTCTCATGATTTTCCGCTCATACTAGCACGGACTCGCCACTCTTGCAAGAAGAAACAACTAACCGGCGCTGCATTTGCTGCGCCGGTTAGTATAAACAAACAGAGGCGAATGCCGATTATGCCTGCTGAGAAGCCTTGCGTGCGGCCTTTTCAGCAGCCTTGGCGGCCTTAGCTGCCATTTTTTCCTTCTCCTCAGCAGAAAGGATGCGCGGGAACACCGGGCTGGGTGCCAGCACCGTATGACCATCCTTCAGCAGCCCCCAGCTCATGGTCTGCGGAGTCAGGCCTGCAAGATCCAGTTGCAACTGGGAAAGGATGCGCCCGGAAGCCTCGGGAAGCACGCACCCCAGCAGGAAACCGACCTGGGCACAGCATTCCAGCAGATGAGCCAGCACACGCTGGAGCTCCGGCAGCTTACTTTCATCCTTGGCAAGAGCCCAGGGCTGCTTCTGCTCGATGTAGCTGTTGCAGAGGCCCACATGGGCATTCAGGGCAGCAAGAGCATCGGCCGTGTTATAGGCATTCATGCAATCGGCAAACCTGGAGATAGTGGAAGCCATACTCTCACGCAGCGCGGCTGAGAGCTCGTCATCCCCCTCACCCGGAGTAACCACACCGCCACAGTAGCGCACGCACATATTGAGCGAGCGATTGCACAGGTTGCCGATATCGTTGGCCAGCTCCGTGTTGTAAATCATCTTCATGCGCTCCGGGTCAAAATCGCTGTCGTAACCGGTCTTGGTATCGCGCACCAGGTAGTAACGCACCGCCTCGGCACCGAAGGCATCGCACAAATCGTTGGGATCCACGATATTGCCCAGAGACTTGGACATCTTCTCGCCCTTGATGTTGAGCCAGCCATGCACCAGCAGGGCGGGCATCTGCTCATCCGCAAAGCCCATGGCATGCAGCATGCACAGCCAGTAGATACCGTGAGCCGGCACCAGGATATCCTTGCCGATTACCTCGCAGGCAGCCGGCCAGAGCTTGTTGAAATCGGGCAAGCCAGCACCCTCTGCCGCCTTGTAACCGGCAAAGGAAATGTAGTTCACCAGAGCATCGAACCATACGTAGGTCACAAAATCCGGGTCAAAGGGCAGCGGTATTCCCCAGGAAAGACGGTCCTTCGGGCGGGAAATGCAGAGATCCACCCCGGCAGCACGCTCGATGGCATTGAGCAGGTCCTGGCGGCGGAACTCGGGGGTAACCACAGAGGGATGACTGGTCACGTAGTCCTTGAGCCACTCCACCTGCTGGCTGAGGTTGAAATACCAGTTTTCCTCCTCCAGCTCCACCACTTCGCCCCATTCCGGACCGAACTCGCCCTGCTCGTTGCGCTCCTTATCGGTGAGAAACTGCTCCTGGCGGATTGAGTAGAAGCCCTTGTACCCCTTCTTGTACAGGCAGCCCTTTTCCTTGAGAGCACTCAGAATTGCCTGCACACAGGCCTTGTGGCGGGCATCGGTCGTGGCGGCCCAGCCATCGTACTGGATACCCAGGCGCGCCCAGAGGTCAATGAACTTCTGCGTCACCATATCGGCATACTCCTGGGGCTGCATGCCAGCGGCCTCTGCCTTCTGCTGCACCTTCTGGCCGTGCTGGTCTACACCCGTCAGGAAGAATACATCTTCACCACACATTCGGTGCCAGCGAGCCAGAACATCTGCCAGAACCTTCTCATACGCATGCCCGATGTGGGGTGCGCCATTGGTGTAGTCAATTGCTGTCGTGATATAGAACATAGCGCGCCGATTCTAGCATGCACCGCACCGCAAGGCAAGCGCAATCTAGTGCATAATACAACGCATTTCTGCCTTTACAATCGGCGGCAGGAAGGCTATCATTCCCGCATGAGCCACACTAAGGTATCTGACAACATGGAAGCGCTGATTAAACTGGCGCTCGAAGAAGATTTCGGTGACGGAGACGTGACCTCCCTCTACTTTGTACCCGCAGAACTTCAGGCGCGAGCCCTGCTGCGCCCGCGCACCCAGGGTGTCCTCTCGGGTGTCGATGTAGCCCGGGCTGTGTTCAAAGCGGTTGACCCCACGCTGAAGGTAGAGGTCTACCTGAGCGATGGCGATGAAGTTTCCCCGGGTGCCGTTGTCATGATGATTGAAGGGAAGGCCCAGTCGATTCTGGGGGCCGAGCGCACCGCGCTCAACTTCATCCAGCGTCTTTCCGGCGTGGCTACCATGACTCACAAATACGTGAAAGCCATAGCGCACACCGACTGCAAGCTGCTCGACACCCGCAAGACAACGCCAGGATACCGTCTGTTGGAAAAAGCAGCCGTGGTGCATGGCGGCGGCAACAACCACCGCCTGGGGCTGTACGACCGAGCCATGGTGAAGGATAACCACCTCATGACCGATGGCAACACCGACCACCTGCAGCGCTGCATCAACAAACTCAAGAGTGAACGCCCCGGAGTGGAGGTTCAGCTGGAGGCCGATAACCTGCAGCAGGTCGAAGCTTTCCTGAAGCTGGAAGGGGTCGATTACATCCTGCTGGATAACATGAGCAATGACGACATGCGCAAGGCAGTCGAAATGCGCGGGCAGAACTGCAAGCCGTATTTCGAAGCCTCCGGTGGCCTCACCCTCGCCACGGCCCCGGCTGCCGCGGAAACAGGTGTGGATTTCATGAGCTTCGGCTGCCTCACACACTCTGTCCCCTCACTCGACCTGGGACTCGATTTCACCGTCGAGCGCTGATTCACCCCGCATGCTCACCCCCAAGGAGGCCCTTATCACGCTGAATCTCATACCCGGTATCGGGTCGATGAGGATTCAGGCTCTGCTGGAGTTTTTCGGGAGCGCCGAGCTCGTGCTCAACGCCCCGGAAAACATGCTGGCCATGGTACCCCGCATCGGGGCAAAGCTGGCCTCCATTATCGCAGACTGGAAAAACTGCACCAACGCACGCGCAGAAATCGAATGTGCAGCAGAACGCGGGGTACGAATCATCACTTTGCTGGATGAAGAATACCCCGCCCAGCTGCGCCTGATGAGTGACCCGCCCGTGGTCCTCTACCTGCGCGGCGAGCTCAGGCAGGCAGATGCCGAGCGTAGTGTAGCCCTGGTGGGCACCCGGCAGGCCTCTCCCTACGGGGCTACAACCGCCCGGCGTTTCGGTCGCGAGCTGGCAGATGCCGGCTGCACCATCATCTCCGGCATGGCGCGCGGGATTGACACAGCCGCCCACTGGGGCGCGCTCGATGCCGGAGGCCGCACCATCGGCGTGCTGGGATTCGGCATGGCTGGGCTCTACCCCGAAGAGAACGAGGAACTTGCAGAGCGCATTTGCGATGGGCACGGAGCCCTGGTCAGCGAGTTTCCCATGTTCATGCGCCCCAGCCGCACCACCTTCCCGCAGCGCAACCGGGTCGTGGCAGCATGGAGCCGCGCCACCGTGGTTGTGGAGGCACCGCAACGCAGCGGCTCGCTCCACACCGCCAGCATGGCTGGTGCCGATTACAACAACAGGGTATTCGCCATACCAGGCCCTATCAGCCAGATCAGTTTCAGCGGATGCCACGCCCTCATCCGCGATGGAGCCACCCTCTGCACCTCCCCCGCAGAGCTGCTCAACGACATGGGGTGGGACAACCAGCCCCGTCAGCTGGATCTCTTCACTATCAAAGCAGAGCAAGCCGATACAGATTCATCTCTTTCACCTGAAGCCCGGGAGCTGCTGCTGGCTATCGACGCGGGACACGACACACTGGATACCCTCTGCACCGCATTAGGTAAAGGAGCCCACTGCATCACCCCCTTGCTCATGCGCCTTCAAATTGAACGAAGGCTTATCCCCCTGCCCGGCGGGCGTTTTGCCCTGCCTCGGTGAACACACTTTAGGCTTGCAAATACCGGGGGGGTGACCTACACTCGCTCGTCATGCGTATTCTTGCCACCCTCCTGACAATCTGCACGCTCATCGCCACCACGATACCAGCCGCGAAGGCTTTCAGCGCCCCATTTGTGCAGAACCAGCCATACGCAGGATACCACCCCTCCCCCATCCCCGCTTCGGCAAGAAAAATCAGACGCAACTACAGCAGCGGCCTCAACCCGGCACGCCCTCTCCGCACACCATCGGTTGCAGCCCCGGCCCCCAACTGCGCAGCGGTCTGTGTGATTGACCCCTACAACGGGCACGTCCTGTATGGTTACAACGCAAGCGAACGCAGGCAGGTCGCCAGCACGCAGAAAATCATCACGGCCCTGTGTGTCTGCGATACCGGCGACCTGGATAAGCTGGTCACCATCCAGGCATCCGACAGATTGGAACCCCCCATCCGCCTCAATCTGCGCGCAGGCGAGCAGTATACACGGCGAGAACTTCTGCAGGCCATGCTGACAGGCAGTTTCAACGACGTGGCCGTTTCCCTGGCCCGAGACTGCGCAGGCAGCGTGGAAGCCTTCGTTGATAAAATGAACGCGCGCGCGCGCCACATGCGCATGCACAACACGCACTTCGCGAACCCCAACGGCCTGCCTGCTGAGCAGTATTCCACCGCCTACGATATGGCACTGGCGGCTTGTTACGCCTATAACAACCGCACCATACGCAGCATGATCAATATACCGGCCTATGAATTCCGCCGCAACAACGGGCAGGTGCGCATGATTCGCTCCACCAACCGCCTGCTCACCAGCCATCCCTGGGTGCAGGGCATGAAGACGGGCTACACCAACCTTGCTGGCAAATGCCTCATCTCCTGCGCAGCCAGCAATGGCAGGGCCGTCATCGTCGTGGTGCTCGGCAGCACCAGCCGCAAAATATGGGCAGAGTCGCTCAAATACCTCCGCTGGGCTCTGGACGGTGTGTAATATGCCTCACATTTGCTTCCGCTTCCTTGTTTTTTGCTTTTCTTGGGTCACTCTGCATGCTAGAATAGCCGCGTAGTGTAGCATGGCGGGAACAACGAACAGGAAACGCACCAGGAAGCGCACAGAGGAAGAAACCTCTCTGTGGGGGTTCCTGTTTGATAAAAACTCCCAGAGCAAGGATATCACCAAAACCGCCTTTTTCTCACCGGCAGGCGAAGAAGAACCGACTGCTCAGCCCCGCGAAACTATCCCCCTGTGGCAGGAAATCTGGCAACGGTTCAATTTCTGGAGCATCCTGGCAACGCTTGTCTTCCTGGTCTTCACCACAGCCCTCATCTGCACGCTGGTCAGTATGTGGACCCCGCAGGATATGCGCAACATCGCTGGTTATGCAGACCGGGGCAGCGCCAGGGACCTCACCGCCCTGCTCCGCAATGCCAATGGCCAGGCTATCAGCTTCACAGAAGCCGAAATCAACCGATACCTCCGCGAAACGTGCCGCATACGCCAGACGGGTATCTTCTCCATCATCACCCACGGGGAAGGAGTGGCCGTGCGCATTCATGATGGCTATGCAGAACTTGTCATCGACCGCCTGATAGGAGCCAACATTCACCAGACGACCTCTGTCAACATCACCTTCTGGCAAGAGGTCAACATGGGGAAACCCGAGCTTAAAGCCAGGCTGACAGGTACCCCGGTGCTCTTTGGCAACATACCGGAAGGCGGCAGCATCGGCCTGATGGGTATACCGGAACGGCATGTAAGCATGCTGGCTCCTGCTCTCGATACCCTGCTGGCCTGCTATTCTGAAATATCCGCCATCATCAGGGAATATAACTATTGTCCCCAGTTTATCAAAGGCGAACAAGGGCACGACAGCATCGTCCGGCTCATCCCCTACACTTCTCAACACACAAACTAACATAACCCCGAAATGTACACACACAAACTGTTACTGGGCATTCTCGCTGCAACCAGCGTTGTCACCCTCAATTCCTGCATCTTCCAGCAGATCGCCGATAAATTTATCCGCGATGAGTACCCCGGAGAACGCCCGCCGCATGTGATTGCCGATGCAGGAGGCAAGCCAGCATCTGAAAGCTGGATTAAGGTCAACCCCTACGATTTACCCCCCTCGGGGCACCTGCACGGCAAAATCGAATATGCAAGTGACGGATTACCCTACGCCCTGCCCTGTGAATTCTCCAATATCCTGGTCTCGCCGTACGAGCCGTATTACCAGCTCGACTACACCAAGAGCTCCGTGGGCGACAAAGTGTGGGATCCCTACACCCGAAAGCCCTTCTATGTACCTCGATTCATGACCTTCAACTAAGTCGGGAACAACTCAGCCATGAGCGCAAAACGTGCAAGCAAGCCGGGCATCGGGCAAAAGGTATTCGGATTCTTCATCCGACTGCTTTTCCTCATTCTACGCATGACAGACATCCGGCTGGTTGCGCTCGTTGGTACAGCTGTGGGCTATCTGACCTGGGCCATTTTCCCCAGCCGCAGGCGCATCGTTGCCAGAAACCTCCGCATTGCAGCCAATCCTGAATTGAAGGGAAAAGAACTCAGTTCCTTGGTGCGCAAGAACATCGTGCGCACCTGCGTGAACATGGCATGCACCTTCAAGACCGGACTCCTCACCGACAAAGAACTGAAACGCAGCGCCACCCTGATCGGCGACAATCGATTCCGCGAGGATGCAGAAAAGGGAGACTGCATCATCTGCTGCATTCCGCATGCCGGCAACTGGGAAATGCTGGCGCGTCTGAGGCCCGTCTTCCAGAAAGTCAAGCGATACGGCTCCCTCTACCGCCGCTTGGATAACCCGGTGCTGGAAAAGGCAGTATACGACATCCGCACCCGCTACGGGTGCGAGATGTTCAACATCAAGAACGGGCTCAAGGATATCTTCCGCTTATCTCGCGATGGTGGATTGCTCGGTGTGCTCAGCGACCAGTTCACCCAGCAGGGAATCTATATTCCCTACTTCGGCAAAGTAACTGGCACCACGACGCTTCCTGCGCTCATCTATAAACGCAGGAAGGAAAATGTGCACCTGTATGCCGTAGCCAGCCGGACACAAGGGCTGGGGCAATGGGAAGTGGATTTCAACCACGAGGTGCAGATTCCCGCCACGGAGGAATCATCCATCGAGGATATCACCATGCGGGTCAACCTGGAGCTGGAAAAGGTACAGAGTCAGGGGATTCTGGATGGATTCTGGATGCACCACCGCTGGAAGTCCACCATGATTTTTGCTCCTTACAATGATGAGAAGCAGAATGAAATCATCCGCAAATACGCAAGGCTTCCATTCCGCATCATCATCTGCGTACCAGAAGAATTTGAAGAAGCCCTCATCACCATTCCCATGCTGCGCTGCCTGAAAAATTGCCGCCCGGATATGGAACTCTCCGTTGTCTGCCCCGCAGAACAGAAAGTATTCTGGCAGACACAGGCCTACATTGACAATGTGGCCACGACAAATGAGCAGGAAAGCCCGGCAGACCAGCTGGAAGCCCCGGAATTATACAAAAAGGGGCCGTATGACTACCTGTTCATGCTGAGTAGCAACAAACGGGTATTCATGAACCTCCAGCGGTTCATGCCTATGTTCATCAGCGGCTTTGCCAGCAATCCCCTTTCAAAGGCATTCAATAACCGGGTCAGTATGGCAGTGGGGGAAGAGCCACAGCACAAAGTGAAGCATTATGAACACTTGCTCCGGTGGCATATAGTCGCCAGACCTGGAGAATACCCCGACCCAGCCACCGGCAATGCAGAAGCCACAGGCAACTTCATTGCCCCGTTCTCCACGCTGGGTGATGCTGATAGCTGGGAAACCGGAAAATGGAAGGAACTGGTTTCTGCGCTGGGGAGTAATACCCGGCTGCTGGCGCTGGAGCAAGACTCGGAAAAAGCCGAAAAACTCGCAGAGGAACTCGGCATCGGAATCGTTCTGGTCCGACCGGAAAATGTCGCGACCGTGCTTGGTCCTCAATGCATGCTGTATGCAGTAGACGGTCTGCTGCCCCAGCTGGCAGCTCTGGTCGGCAGCCGCTGCCATGTCATCATGGCCAGCCGACTGGCAGCTGTGTACGCCCCGCTTGGAGCCGGGCACCATGCAGTAAGCAACCACACGCCCTGCCACCCATGCTATGCCAGGAGTTGCGACCAGCACCCCTCCTGTTCTGCTGGAATTACCATCAAGGAACTGATGGGAGCATAAACTATTTCACCAATTCACCAGGAAAGCCGCAGGGAGGAAATCAACCTGCGGCTTTTTCTTCATCTCAGCTTTCCTCGGGTGCCAGCATGAACATGAGGCGGTCGACCCCATAGCGGGTCACCTCATTCCACAAAGTCTTCTCCATCGCGGCCACGTGGGAAGCCCGAGTCTCGGGCGGCATGGCATCTACCGCCTCCTGCCCATAGTACTCAACCAGCGAGCGCGCAGATAAACGCGCTACCAGTTCCTCCCAGAACACAGAATCCCGATACTCATCAATCACATCAGAGTAAAAAGCATTTTCAATGTAGGGACGCTTGAAGAACCAATACCCGCAATCCGGGTTCAGCTCCATATCCCGGGCAATGGATGGCACGGTGCGGCCTGCCTTCACAATTTCCACGAGCAACTTATGCCACGCATCAGCCTTCGGGTTGCGGCCATCCGGCATGGCCTGACCCAGGACAGTCAGCCCCATGGCGCAGACCTCTGCCAGGTTGCGCATTTCAGCTTCTGTCAACTCTAAGGTAACCTTGCCCATATCATTCACTCCAGGCCCAGCTGCATCCGCGCCTCTTCAGTCATCATCCCCTGGTTCCAGGGCGGGTCCCAAACAAACTCGACATCCACACTCTGCACCCCTTCGAGCGCAGCAATTCCCATCTCAGCCTCGGCCATAAGGTGGGGTCCCATGCCGCAGCCGGGTGCCGTCAGCGTCATCTGCACGCCCACGTGGCTGCCGCCTTCTTTCTGAGGTATCACCTCAACACCGTAAATCAAACCAAGGTTCACGATATCCACCGGAATTTCCGGGTCGTAGATATTGCCGAGCACCTTCCAGATGCGCTCCTCGAGCGTCAGGTTCTCATCACTCTCCTGCACAGTCTGAGAAGCTGCAATAATGCCGGCGCGGCAGGCTTCCTCTCGGGAAATACGCACCAGGCCTATATCCGTCGCGGCCGTAATGGAGTTCCCGAGCATCTGGGTCACATAGATGCGGGAGCCCTCCGGCAGGAGGACAGCATTACCGGCAGGTATTTGAATGGCAGCAGTTTCTGCCTCGGTTATCACTTCCTGGTTCAACATGGTGCGCGGAGATTATGGCAGAAATCCTACTGCATGCAAGGCAAATCTTTTCCTGCTGACTCAATTAGGGTCGCAGACGCATGCACCGATGATGAAAAAAGAACAAAGCATGCACCCTGACCGGGAGCATGCCTTATTCTAAAGTTCAATATGATGGAGACCGAATCAGTCCTTGGAAATCTTCTTGGCCATCTGAACAGGTGTGGTGTTCTTGCTGTTCTTGGCGATTTCCTTCTGGCGCTTGATGTAGGCGGTGCGACGGCGGCGCTTCGTCTCCTTACGATGTTGTTGACCCATGGTGGTACTGATTGATGTTTGTAGGGCAGGTAAACGGACCCGCCCGGGTTGATATAAGCGACTTCTAAATACAGCTTTTAGTGGTAGAATGCAAGGCAAAAGTGTGTGTACGGGCTTTTTTGTTGCCAGAATGGCGCACAAATGCTAGTCTAGAGGGCATGAAAATTGCCATTTTAGGAGCAGGCGCGCTGGGATGCTACTATGGAGCACGGCTTGCCGAGGCCGGAAACGACGTATGTTTCATCGGGCGCTCAGTATGCGAACCACTACGCACAAAAGGGCTGCATGTGCAGAGTGTGCATGGCGATATTCACCTGCCGCAGGTGCAGGTCTGCCAAAGCTCAGCAGAATGCGGCCCGGTGGATCTGGTGGTCGTATGCTGGAAAACAACCTGCAACGACCAGCTCGGAGCCAGTCTTCCGGCTCTGTTGAATGAGAATACCGAAGTGCTGACCTTTCAGAACGGCATGGGCAACGCCGAAGCCATTTCGGCCTATGTGGCAGCAGAGCGAATCTACATCGGCCTCTGCTTTGTGTGCTGCATGATGGATACCCCCGGCGAAATTCGCCATCTGGAGGGTGGTGATATCCAGTTTGCCCCCTTTGTCAGTTCGCCAGTCGGCAGTCTCCGGGCAAAGGAATTTGCAACCCTGTTTGAGAAGGCCGGGATTATCACGAGTGCCTATGACCACGCGGAGCAGATTCAATGGTGCAAGTTGACATGGAACATCCCGTTCAATGGATTGTGCGTGGCACACGGCGGCATCAGCGTGCGCAAGCTCTTCACGATGCCCGGGCAGGATGAACGCGCCCGCTGCATTATGGAAGAAGTCTGCGCCGTGGCTGAGAAGCGTGGATTCCCGCTGCCGATGGATATCGTACACCGCCAGATGGAGCGCACGCGTATCATGGGCGAATTCATCCCGAGTAGTGCGGTGGATTACCTGCGCGGGCGAGCAGTAGAGTACGATGCTATCTGGGGCAGCACGCTGGCGCGTGCACAGGAAGCAGGAGTACCGGTGCCATACTGGTCTGAACTGGCGGCAGATATTCGCGCAAGATTAAATCGTGCATGAAACCGGTGAGCGGCAGATTCGTGTGGCAGAAGGCACTCTGCACCGGAGGGGCGCTAGTGTTGCTGGCAGCCGCCGGGCTGCTCCTTCAACCGCTGCGGGGGTATCTGCAGGCGCAGGAGCGCAGCGCCGGTTTGCAGCTTCCCCCGCCCGATTACAAGCAGACAGATGCCCTGAGCCAGAAACTGGCTGTATTCGCGCTGGGGGGCCTGCGCACTTTTGCCGCAGAAATGCTCTGCGTGGATGCCACAAATGCCTGGTTGCAACAGGACTGGCCCCGGGCTCGCCAGCGCTGGGAACAAATTACCACCCTTTGCCCGCGGCGCGTGAATTACTGGGCGCGAGCCTCGCGCGACATGGCCAAGAACGCAGTCGCCTGGGTTCATGCGCAGCCCGATTGGGATACACACCGCAAAGCGGTGGAAAGCCGCATGTACCTGGATGCAGCCGAGCAATTTCTCCAAGAGGGAATCGCCAATAACCCGCAGAGTGCCCTGCTCTGGCTCCAACTGGGAGCATTCGATGAAGACCTGGCCAGGCGCACCAACTTCAGCCGCGCGGTAGAAGATTATCGCCGGGCAGTGGAGCTGGGAGCCTCGCCCATGCACCTGCGCTGGGTATTTTACAATCTGTGCCGCATCCGCGGGCGCGAGCAGGAAGCATGGGAACTGGGGCGAAAATTATATGAAGAGGAGCGGCACCGCTCCCCCTCCCTGCGGTGCCTGCTGGTGGTATTGCAGAATAAGCTGGAAGTCCCCGAGGCTGAGCGCCTGAGTCTGGAGCAATTGTTCGGGTCTCGCGAGCGTGCCATGAAATTCCTTCGCCCTTTTGCCCGCAATGACCTGCGCTTCCCCACCACCGGCATTCAGGCGATGCTGCAGGCACCAGGAGAGCAATAAAATCAGGATTCATCCCAGCCAGCCCGGGGATGAGCCTGGCGGTACACCTGCTGCATGCGGGTCTTGGTCACATGCGTATAAATCTGCGTCGTGGCCAGCGAGCTATGCCCCAGGAGCTCCTGCACAGCGCGGAGGTCAGCCCCGGCATCGAGCATATGGGTAGCAAAAGTGTGGCGCAGCTTGTGCGGGGAGATGTGGAATGGCAGCTCTGAACAGCGCAGGTATTTATCGAGCATGAGCTGCACGCTGCGGCAACTCATGCGGCGCCCCAGTCGGCTGATGAAGAGAGGCTCACTACCCTGCACCCCGGAAAGCTCGCGATACCGCTCCACAGCTTCGCGGGCATAATCCCCCACCGGGACCAGGCGCACCTTGCGACCCTTGCCCAGCACCCGGATACAGTTTTCCCCCGGTCGCAGAGAATCGGCATTGAGCGCGACCAGTTCGCTCAGGCGCATCCCGCAGGAATAAAACAACTCCAGGATGGCAACATCGCGGTGCGGCAACCATGCCGGGCTCTTCTTATCTGCCGGTATACGCAGCGGCAGCGCAAGAAGCTCCTCCATCTGCCGCAGCGAAAGATGCACGGGGAGGCTCTGCCTGGCACGCGGCAGGCTCACCTCTGCCAGCGGGGTTGCCTGAAGTCCCTCACGGCGCATCAGGTACTCGTAAAACGACCGCAACGCAGCAAAACGCAAACGTATCGTCGCAGGTTTGAGCTCCTCATTCAGCGCCTCGTAGAGCCAGGCGCGGAACAACTCGCTGCTGCAACTCTCCCATGCCTCAAACCCCTCACCTGCCCAGCGGCGGAATAACTGCAGAGAACGGTGGTATGCCTCCACCGTGCGGGGGGAGGCGTTGCGCTCCTTCTCCAGGTACTCCAGAAAGCGGAACACCAGGGGGCCAAGCTCTGCTGAGGATGGGTCGTGCACGAGTGTGGTTGTAGCATATTTACGCTGGTGAAACAAGCGCAGAATTGCATTGACAGTCACGGCTGGCTCTGGCAGTATGGGTGCAGTCTTCATGAAAAAGCGCATCCAAAGCCTCCTGTTCGTTTTCGCCGGTATCCCCAGCCTTCTGGCAGATGATGGTCTGCCTACGCTGCAGCGGGTCACGCTGGATAATGAGACACTCTGGCGACTGGAGACAGAACTGGTCGGCCACCGGGAGCGGAATGGTGCCGTGCTGGAATGCATGGCGGCGGCCCTGAGCGATTTATTGCAACAGGCCGGGCATGAAGCCACGGTGGAGAAACTGGTGCAGGTGCTCACCACTCCCAGCGAAAACGGCACCCCCGAATCTGCCATCAAGGAACTACTGCTGCCTCGGGCAGATATCATCCAGGTGAGTATGGATGGCAGCTTCGCCATCATCACCACGCAGAGCCGAAACGGCGAAACGCTCGAAATCTTCCGCGACACCGTCTATGGACTCAGCGTGCAGCGACTGCGCCGCTGATTGACCGGAGTCATCTCTTTCGCTTCAGGAAATAAACATACACCTGGGCCACCGGCCAGCCCACCACCAGCCCCACCAGGGTTCCCGGCCATGGGAAGGATTCCTTGAATAATCCGCCGACAGCCGTTCCAAGTGCCGTCACCAGCACCATGACCTGTGTGACCAGAAGCCAATGACACAGAGTCCTCTGCATCCTGTTGGTGAGCTCAGGGTCGGCCTTTTTCTGGATTTCAAGCAATTGCTCCAGAATCTTCTGAATCTCTGCCTCGTTCGCCTTCATCTGGCAATTCTTAGCACAATGGGCGCAATCAGGCAAATAATACCGCCAACAATTACTGCACCATCACCCCGGGCAGAGCATCCACTTCTCTGCTATGATGCCTCTGTTCCATCCTGAAATCTGGTTTGTCATGCTCTACTGTGTGCTCATGTGGGCGCTGTTTGCGCTGGCATTTTTCCTGGCCGATAACTTATGGCGCAAGAAAGAAGCCATGGTATGCGGTCTGCTCAATCTGGTGCTGGTATCCGTACTGGCAATGCTGAGCAACTTTGCGGCACAAATGCTGGGTGCCGGTTGGCTCATGTCGGCTGGTTTCCTGGTCATCGGCATCCTGCTGTGCAGCATGGCTGTATCGCGTGTCTGCCAGATGCTGGGCTGGTTGCGCACTTGTCTGGCGGCGTTTTATGCCCTGCTGGCCTACTCCGCCTGCGGCTTTATTCTGGGTTGGGTAATCGTGGCGTTGCACGCCTAGGCGTATTCATGCCGGTGTACTGCCTCACTTTCGGCTCGCCAAGTAGCCGGAAAGCAGTTATAATGCGCGCGTGAGCAGAATAATTCAGGTCTATACCGGAGGCAGCGTCGGGTGCAATGGCTACCTGATTGAAGCCAATGATGGCTATGTGGTGGTGGATGCCCCCCTGGGGATAGCTGACTGGGTGGCCCGGAAACTCCCGGCAGGCGCCCAGGTGAAACACCTCCTGCTCACCCACCAGCATTTCGACCATGTGGAAGGAGCTGCGGAACTCCAGCGCCGCACAGGCTGCATGATTCACGCCGTGGCCGCTTACAGCAAGGACCTGACCCTGGAACTGGCTGCCGCCAGCTGGGGGCTGCCGCCCGTGCAGCCCTACACCGTGGACGATGTACTGGGGAATACCCCGCGCAAGGCAGACTGGGGCGGCCTCGAGTGGGAGATTTTCCCCATAGCCGGTCATGCGCTGGATGGAGCAGCCTATTACCTGCCGGGGGAAAACGAGCTTTTTGTGGGCGACATCCTGTTTGCGGGCAGCGTGGGGCGCACCGATTTTCCCGGAGGCAGCATGAGTACCCTGGTGCGAGGCATACGCGAGCATCTGATGCCCCTGCCCCCGCACACGACCGTGAACAGCGGGCATGGTCCCTCCACCACCATCGGCGAGGAGCAACTGAACAACCCCTACATCTGCTGAAGCAGCAGACGACACCAGTTTTACACAACCAACGACAACGGATACCAAGATGACATTCGAAGAACTGGGGCTCTCGGCCCCCATTCTGGAAGCCGTAAAGGACTGCGGCTATGAGACCCCGACCCCGATTCAGGAACAGGCCATTCCCCAGATTATGCAAGGGAAGGATGTGATTGGTGCATCCCAGACCGGCACGGGTAAATCAGCAGCATTTGCCCTGCCCCTGCTCAACAGCATCACCCACACCGGACAGCCGCAGGTGCTGGTGCTGGAGCCCACCCGCGAACTGGCAGACCAGCTGGCAGAAGCCTTCCGCACCTATGCCAGCCACACCGATATCAAGGTTGGCCTGCTGTACGGCGGCGTGGGGTACGGTGCCCAGACCGAAGAGCTCAAGAAAGGGGTGGACGTAGTCGTTGCTACCCCGGGGCGACTCATCGACCACTTCTACCGCGGCAACATGAAGTTCAAGGCCATCAAGACCCTGGTGCTGGACGAAGTGGACCGTATGACCGATATGGGATTCCTGCCCATCGTGCGCAAAATTGTGAACCTCTGCCCCTGGGAAGGTCGCCAGACCCTCTTCTTCTCTGCCACCATGCCGCAGATTCTGCAGGGTTTTGCCAAGTGGTGCCTGACGGATCCGGTGGAAATCGCCATAGCGCGCCGCGAGGTGGCCAGCACGATTTCGCACGCCTTCTACCCGGTGGGGCTCGACCAGCGGGATGAACTGCTGCTCGCCCTCATCAAAGCCACCGATTTCCAGAACCTGATGATTTTCACCCGCACCCACAAGGAGGCCGATACTGTGGGCAACATGCTTGCCAATGCCGGATGGAAGGATGAAGTGACGGTCATGCACTCCGACATCGCCCAGAAGGAACGCATGGCCGCGCTCAAAGGCTTCAAGGAAGATAAGTTCCGCATCCTGGTTGCCACGGACGTGGCCGCCCGCGGTATCGATATCAACGGCGTGACTCATGTCATCAACTACCGCGTGCCGGAAAACCCGGAGGACTACGTGCACCGCATCGGCCGCACCGGCCGGGCCGAATCCACCGGCGATGCCTTCACCCTGCTCACCGCAGATGAGGTAGACTTTGCCAAGAGCGTGGAAATCTTCATCAACCGCAAGATTGCCCGCCGCAAGCTCGAAGGCTTCAACTACGCCTACACCGCCCTGCTGGAGGAAGGCCCGGTGCGCCCGGTACGCAAACCCCGCCCGGCAGCACCCAAGCGCCGCCGCCGCTAAGGGCTCAGTCACTTCATGCGAGTCGTCAGCATAGACCCGGCAATCCGCAACACGGGGTACGCGGTCATCGAGGGAGATTTCCGCGCACCCCGCGCTCTGGAATACGGCACGCTTTCCCTGCCGGCAAAACTCAGCCAGAGCCAGTGTCTGCTGGCGATACACGAGCATATCT
The DNA here is from genome assembly GCA_017517805.1 of Akkermansia sp. Lineage (GTDB taxonomy): Bacteria > Verrucomicrobiota > Verrucomicrobiia > Verrucomicrobiales > Akkermansiaceae > Akkermansia. The sequence continues at coordinate 26,579 of JAFWYD010000072.1, read as the reverse complement.
GCCAGCTCATCGAGAAATGGCACCCGGATGAACTCGCCATCGAGGGCATCATCTACGTGCAGAGCCACCGCACGGCCATCACCATGGGCTCAGCCCGGGGAGCCAGCGTGCTGGCCGCCGCCCGCTACGGGCTGCGTATCATGGAATACCCGCCCACCTGCGTGAAACTGGCTACCGTAGGCCGAGGTGGGGCCGGAAAGCAACAGGTCGCCTTCATGATGCGCGCCCTGCTCTCCCTCACCGAAACCCCGGCACCGGATGCAGCCGATGCCCTGGCCATAGGCTACACCCACCTGGCCGCTGCCGACCCGGTGCGCGCGCACTTGTTCCGCGAGAGGAAATACATATAAGCGGACTTCCCATTAGTACCGTGTAAGGAACGACGCTCAACTGAAAAAGTGGCGATTTCCAAAAAGGAGTCTCTTCACAGTATCCAACGCAGCATGGGCAGATTGCTCGCCCAGCCCTTTGCAATATCCCAGCCCCTGCATGAAGGTGAGGGGAGGCGGCAAAGGCAGGGCATGGCGGTCTACCGCAGCATCGAGCAAGGCTGGTCCATCTGCCGCGAGCCATTCCTTGACCGCAGGAATCAGCTCGCTCACCGTGCTGACTCGCCAGGTACGCAGCCCCATGGCACCAGCCACAGCGGCAAAGTTTGTGTTGTGCAGGGCAGTACCCACGGGCTGACTCATGCCCGCCCTCATCTGCTCCAGGGCGATGTAATCCAATTCTGAATTATTGTACACCAGAACCTTGACCGCCAGTTTCTCCTGCAGCAGGGTCAGCAGATCTCCAGCCAGCATGGAAATGCCGCCATCCCCGCAAAGCACAATGACCTGACGCTGCGGATACAGAGCCTTGGCTCCCACCCCCATGGCGAGGGCGCACCCCATGGCCCCATGATTGAATGACCCCAGGATGCGGCGGGTCCCAAGTGCCTGCAGATACCGCGCGCACCAGATATCCGGCGTGCCTGTATCCACCGTAAAAATGGCATCCGGCTCAGCGTGGTCGCTCACCACGCGGGTCAGCAGCTCCGGGCGCAAGGGTGCATCAGCATCCACCACACGCAAAGGTGCGCTGATACCAGCCACCTCGCGGGCATGAAAGGTGCGCATGGCACGCAAAAACTCATCAGAGCGGTTAGGCTGCACCATCGAAAGCATAGCCCGGGCAACCACGCCGGCATCGGCCTGCACCGCCAACGCCAGCGGCACCCGCCGCCCCAACGCTGCAGCATCCGTATCCACCTGAATCACACGCCCACGCCGGGGCAGAAAATCGGAATAGGGAAAATCCGTCCCCCACATCACCAGCACATCGCACTCCAGCACCGCATGCACAGCTGCGCCCCAGCCGAGCATTCCGGTCATCCCCACCGCATTCGGGTTATCCTTTTCCAGCAATTCCTTGGCGCGCAGTGTATAAGCCACAGGAGCCTGCAAGCGCCGGGACAATGCCACAATATCCTGCTCAGCCCCGGCACAACCGATTCCGCAGAGGAAAGCGATGCGGGGAGTGCCATTCAGCATACCAGCCATGCGCTGCAACACCGATTCCGGGGCGTGCAGACTTGAATCCTCTGAAGCGTGCACAACCGCGACCTCAGCCTCCTGCACACCCGGCATGGCTGCCACATCCCCCGGTAGCACCACCATGCCCACACCCCGCCTTGCCCGGGCCGTGCGGATGGCTTCTGCCAGCACCGCCGGCATCTGCCGGGGGCGGCTCACCAGTTCGCAATACGCCGCACATTCCCGGAAAAAGAATGTGGGGTGCGTCTCGTGTATATAATGCGTTCCTATCTGTAGTGTAGGCAGATGTGCCGCAAGCGCCAGCACCGGAGCCCCGCTCCGGCTGGCATCATACAGTCCATTGATCAGATGCATATTGCCAGGCCCGCAACTGCCGCAGCAGACCGCCAGTTCGCCTGTGAGCTGAGCTTCTGCGCTGGCCGCAAATGCCGCTGTCTCCTCATGCCGCACATGCACCCAGCGAATGCGGGTATCGCGCTGCAACGCTTCCATGAAGGGGTGCAAGGCATCCCCTGCCATTCCATATATCCGCCGCACACCGGCGGCCACCAGCATATCTACTACCTGATCCGAAACCGTTCTCTGCATGCTGTGCATTTTCCGCACAATAGCGCCTTATTGCAATCTATCTCTCTAGCTATTAGGTTGGTGATGATCAGCCTGCAGCCGACCCCTCTGCTCCTGCCACTCACTCTGCAGCCGGTTTTTATGCAAGCCTTCCACACGAGCACGTATGGCATTTTTCCGCGCACTCAGTTTCCGGACTTCGGCACGCAAATAATAGGTAACCACGCGCACCCCGGTCTCAGTTGCATGCCTCATGCGGTACTCCTTCAGCAAACCGCGTCTCACATAGCGGTATAACGTGCTGCGCGATATCAGAAGAATATAGCATGCCTCCCTTGCTGGGCATAGCTTCTCCGGCACCTTCCGAACCAGAGGCAGACGCTTTGCTACCAGTCTCGCCACGGCCCGCCTGTCCCAATACATGCAAGCAACCTCACCAGGCAGAGCTACCAACTGGCACTTTGAGTTACTGCGACTCAGGATAGCCCGCGCGGAGCGCACCGTCACACCCAGCATCTCTGCCGCCTGCCGCGAAGTCACCCCCCAGCGTGGTATCTTATCATGCGCTTTTCCGCTGCCTGTAACAGCCCCCCTGGGACCATGGAGCACCTCTTCCGGGTATATGACACCCGGCATATTGATTAATCTCACGCCGCCGACTCCCCGCAGGGTCCGTGGCAGAAATCCGGGGGTTACCATGCGGCTCCCCCTTCCCTGGTTGTTTGCGATTCATTTGGGTTGTTGGGCATTTTTCTCACTAGGGTTGCAAGAGAAATATAGGGTGGGGACCATCATACTCGCCAGAATCCACCATTGCAAATGATTATCTAACAAAAAACTCAACACCCTATCTATCAGATTCTTGAATTACCACCTATCTATTATTGCGCATGCCACATATGAAGACAAACATAAGTCAGCATCAACTATTTGACACCAATAATCTTATCGCGGGAAAAAGCACCTCATGCCTTACCTCAGCAACGCGGCAGCACGCTTCCCGTATACCGTGGCGGGATATTGCCCAGCCGCCCGCTCCAGGAAACGACGGGCAGCGGCTTCATCCTTGAGGGACTTTTCACAAAGGCTGGCAGCCCGGTATAAAAGGAGGGCGGCATCCTCCGGGTCTCGCATGTGGGGGGGTGCCGCCTCCAGGGTACGGAGCGCAGCGGTTGCATCTCCCAGGAGCTCGTACTGCAAATGCGCCAGCTCAAGCCAGCCACGCAGGCGCCGCGGCTGCTGGTGCACGAGTTTTTCCAGCGCAGGCAGGGCGGCAGCATCCTTCTCCTGAGTCATGCGGTCGACCAGCCGTGCCAGTTCGTCCTGCTCAGGCAGGTAGGAACCAGCGTAGAGACGCTCAGCCATCTTATCCCCCCAGCCGGGGAGAATCCAATAGCGGAACAACAGTCCCTCCAGCAGAGCCAGAATCGCCAAGGCAGCCAGCAGCAGAAGGATACCCTCTGTTGCGTGGCCGCCGTACAGGCGCTTCTGCACCGGCGGCATCGCCAGCGCAAACAAGACCAGTGGCACCAGCGCCACCAGAAGCTGGAAGAATCGCCGGAGCATCAATTCTTCTTACCGGGCAAATCATCCATTTCCAGGTAATTCAGCGCAATCGTACGGTTCGGATTCTGCGGATTGCGCACCTCCAGTTTCATCTGTTTGAAAAACCAGGTACCGTCATCCAGGCGCTGGACAGAGGTAATGGAGAAACGCTTCCTGAGCTTGCCATCGGCCCCATAACCATCAATCTGCCAGGTGGTGGCATTTTCCTTATCAATCCACATGCGCACCCAGGCAAACTGCCCCACGGAGGGAGTCGGATTCGGGACCCGCACGACGTAGCAATCGCGGCCCTTGATGCGGGCAGCATCGCCCACCTCCTCCAGTTCGCCCCCCTTCCAATAAAGGAAGCGCAGGGAGAGGTCCTCGTAGCAGACATCCGTGCCGGCAATCTTATCAGCAAACTTTTCGGGAGCCATCACGATAGCCTTCCCCTTCTCCACGCGGATGAGCTCAGCCTTATCTTCGCGGATGCGCACATCGAAACGCTTCCACGCCTCGCCCTCCTTGTACTGGAAGGCAATCGTCTCACCGCGCAGACTCAGGCTGAAGGGCACCTTGAGCTTAGCCTTGCGGATACGGCCGGAAACATCCTTGTTCCCCTGGCTGACCGTCATATCGCGCATGGCTGCCAGCAGATTATCAGCCGTGAGCTCCTGCTCCTCCTGGGCATAGGCTGGAACCAGAGCAAGCATCATCACCGAAAACAATATGTTCTTCCAGATTTTCATGGCGTTCTTATACCATAAAGGCGGGTCATTGCACAGCTTTTATTTTTACTCCCTCAAATTCATCCCCATGTGTCCACCAGAAATCCCCTGCTTGTTTTCTTTGACAATTCAACGGCGGGCTGTTACACTATCTGCGCATTACCTCCTCCATGAACACCGAAAACGAGATTCCCTGCAAATCCCACAGCCGTGGCCTGTGGATCCTGAGCCCGCTGCTGGTCTTTTTCCTGCTGTATGTCACCACCTCCATCGTGGTGGGAGACTTCTACAAGATGCCGGTCACGGTTGCCTTCATGGCCGCCTGCACCTGGGCCTTCATCGTCTGCCGGCCGCGCCGTTTCAACGAGCGCATCGAGCGATTCTCCCGAGGTGCCGCCCACAGCAACATCATGATGATGGTGTGGATCTTTGTGCTGGCCGGAGCCTTTGCCCAATCGGCCAAATACATCGGCTCAGTCGATGCCACGGTAAACCTGACCCTCTCGCTGCTGCCGGCCAACATGGTGCTGGCAGGGGTCTTCCTGGCCGCCTGCATCATCTCGCTTTCCATCGGCACCTCGGTGGGCACCATCGTGGCACTCATGCCCGTGGCCGTGGGGCTGGCAGATAAGGCCGGAGCCGACCTCGCGCTCATGGCCGGCGGGGTTATCGGCGGTGCCTTCTTCGGCGACAATCTCTCCTTCATTTCCGATACCACCATCGCCGCCACCCGCACCCAGGGCTGCGCCATGCAGGATAAGTTCAAGGCCAACTTCGCCATCGTACTTCCTGCAGCCCTTGTGACCCTCTGCATCTATGTGGTGCTGGGCTGGAGCCTCGCCCCGGTCAGCGTACCTTCCGGCACCGAATGGCTGAAAGTGCTGCCCTACCTGCTGGTGCTCGGCACCGCCCTTTGCGGGATGAACGTGATGAAAGTGCTCATTCTGGGGCTGCTTTCCACCGGTGCGGTAGTGGTCATGGATAACCACTACTCCCTCATGGACTGGGCCGGTGCCATGGGCCAGGGCATGACTGGCATGGGCGAACTCATCATCGTCACCCTGCTGGCCGCCGGCATGCTCGAACTCATCCGCTACAATGGCGGGCTCACCTACATCATCACCCACCTCACCGCCTGCATCCGGGGCCGCCGTGGGGCCGAAGCCAGTATCGGCCTCATGGCCGCGCTGGCCAACTTCTGCACCGCCAACAACACCGTAGCCATCGTGGCTGTGGGCAACATCGCCCGCAGCGTGGCTCAGAAATACGGCATATCCGCCCCACGCGCCGCCAGCCTGCTCGATACCTTCTCCTGCATCGTGCAAGGCATCCTTCCCTATGGTGCACAGCTGCTCATGGGCTCTGCCCTGGCCGGCATCACCGCCTTTGCCATCATCCCCCACCTCTTCTACCCCTTCGCCATGGGAATCTCTGCCTTCATCTTCATCATCTTCGGCCTGGCCGGGGAAAAAAATAATTCCTGAGCAGACCTCCACAATCCAGCCCTTTCTGAAGCCCCCTCACCTGCTACTGGTGCGGGGGCTCGCTTAATGATTGACTTGATTCTGTCATCTGTTATACTTCGCAGCATGGGCTTCTCTGACTATGCCTTTCTCTCCAATTCTTAATTTCTGCCATGAAATACATCTCCTTATTTAACATACTAATCCCTCTTGCGCTGATGACAAATGCTGGAGCCTTTACATTCAGCCCCCCAATACTCACAGACGAGGCAACTTACATTAATAAAAAAACAGACGACCAAGGAAGTTTCTCTTTCGACGTTGATCAGGCAAACCAACTTCCATGGAATCTAAATACGCCATTAGCGCAGGAGTTAGGAAAGGACATAAAACTATACATCCAGCGAGTGTCATTTACTGATAAGGACAATAACACGATTGAAGAAAATATACCTTTTCACGAAATGCCAACCGAGCACGATGACAAGTACATTTCGAATCGCTCCATAGAACTTATTACGAAAGCCTTCAAAAACAGTAATTTCAATTCTTTCTGGGTAAACATCATGCGCGCAGATAAAAATGTTTTCAGCAAAAATGGCGGCGTATTCATCATTTCTGCAATGCCAACCGGGCAGTCAAATGGAATGTCTGGATATACTTATCCCGTAAGTGCTAAAGGCTATGGAACGGTGGTCATCATCTATCCAACGCAACACAAGAACACCGATGACATCGATAGCACCATTGTTCATGAATTAACACACGTTGTTTTTAATGATACGCTCGGCAACTCGTTCAAAAAATCAGAAAACGAGTTCAAAAACAATCTCACATCAGATATCAGAAAGCTTTCATCTGAATCATTATCTCTTTATAGTGAAGTCATTTTCGATAAAATAAATAAACCAAAAGGCAAATCATATCTGCCGAAAAAGGTTAAAGAGCGGGTTGTACCTGAAGGATACAGCGCATACTTTGCGCTAATGACAAAAACGAACGGAAAAAAAATCACCTACGACAAGGTTAAATTGGACTCACTGCTTGAGTTTTTAAGAAAGCTAGCTCAAGAAGAGACAGGTACTACGCAACAAAAAAACACTCTCAAAGAAGAACTGAAAAAAAGACTAGGAGTCAAGAATAATGATAACCTCGACGAATTTGAAAAAGTATTTTCCAACAGCATGACAGCCCAGCTGGGCATGCAAACAAGCGGGATATTCAACAAAGGCACAACGATAGCGGACATGCTCAATGCAGATGCTAAGGAAAGGCATACCCCCAGGGGTGAGAAAGAAATATTCTCCACTCAACCGCAAATACTGGAAGCATCGCTGCAGCGGATAGGGGCTGATATCTATACCAATTTCGCAGACTGAACCCATGGATTCCATCATTGTTATGAAGACGCAATCTGCAATAAGCCTCATTGTTGCCATTCTGATAGCATTTCTGTGCAACACACCAGGTTCAGGCCAGGAAATGACCCGGCAGGAACGAGTCGAACTGGTAGTCGGTCTGTATACCAATACGGCAGATGCCCTGAACAAGCACTACGCCAAATACAACGCAGGCAAACTGAATACCTCGCGTGTAAAGAGAGGCAGGAACTACACTCTCACGGATGAAACGGCTTTCAAATCTCTCGGCCACGCCAGCTCCTTATCGCGCACCTACACCACCGGTCTGCTGAAGGAGAAGAAATTCGCGGTCAATGATACGGCCCTGGTCAATCTGTTGAGCAAAGAAGAGCCGGGCGATGAAGAGATCCGAGAGTTCACCTACACGATACTGAAGGAATCAGCCTACGCGCTTGGGGAAAGCTGGGCAGCAGAAAACTACCCGGCAATCCGGGAATACTGGGCGGATTTCTCCCAGAAAGGACAGCTGACAGACGAAAGCGGCCGCATCAATCCGCTGGCCGTATCGGGGCTGTACGCAGAGCACCTCATTGATAATATGGGGAATAAAACGAATGCATCATTCCATGAGTTCACGCAAAATCAGACAAAAGCGGGAACATCGATCGCGCAGGGGATTACCGCAAACTACCCGGATGTGACGAGTGATGCAGGCAGTTTCAAGCAAGGACTGCTGGCGGCCTTCTCTCTTGAAGACACCTACATCAAGCGCTGGAAGCTCAGCAAGAAAGACAAACCAAGCGCCCGGGAGACAAAACAGATAACACAGCTGACCCAGAGTATCAGCAATAGTCCCCTGCCCCAGGCATTCAAGACCTATCTGGAGCAGAAATACCCCACCGGGCAGGCGGTCGCGCCCACGCCCAAACCGGAGCCAGAGCCCGACCCCGAACCCCAGCCGGAAAACCAGACAACTGGACAATCATCCTATTCAACGGATGACCACATCCGCTTGAAAGAGCCCGAACGAGCAAAGGAATTCTGCTCGCAGTACCTGAACTTTGTGAACTTGATGGACGATGAGAGCGTGTGGGACACGCCGCGAGACCGCATGCTCGACTCCCGGCTCCGCAAACTACTGATGTACGCCATCAACGAAGAGCTTAAGACCTTTGCCAGGTTATCCGCAGAATACAAGGCAAAGGCAGCCAGGATACAATCACCGACAAGGCGGGAAGATGCCGTGAGCGATCTGATTGAAACCATGCTGGAAATGGAGCACTGCGCGGAGCATATTATTTCCTTGAAGGTAGCCTTTCCGCAGATGCGGGCAGACGAAGCAAACGCAGCCCAGGAAATCAGCATCATGGGACCAGCTGTCATCAACAGTCTTGATGCCGAAGCCATCCTGCAATCCAAACTGGCAAACCACCTCGGACAGTTTGCCATGGGCCGGGCGTTGAAAATGTTTGGAGCCCAGGGCAAGGGAGCCACCCAGGAGCCGCAATACGAAACAGGCTCGCTGCTGTGTCTGTGGCTGGAAGGCCGCGCACACTTCATGGGCATGTCGCTCTTGTTGCAGGATTACACAGCGCCCGTGCTGAGGAAGAATCCTGCATACGTAGAAAAGCTCAAGCGGCAGAAAATGAAGGCGTATGATAAAATGCTCAACGGCTTACCCTTCAAATAATGAACAATCTGCATCACAATGCTCAAGGAATTCCTGAAAACTCTGGTAGAGAAAAACGCCATCGGCAAACTGACCGACAGCATGCTGGGGAGAGTCGCCATGCGGAAGCTCGTATCGTTGGGCAGCCGGGAGCTGGGGATACCGCTGGCGCTTGACCCCGACGGCGCTTCGCCCGAGTACTGGATACTCACCGCAGGAGAGGCTGGTGCGAACCTGCACCTCCGGTGCCGGCTCCACAAGGAAACACTCCAGGAGCTGCTCAACACCGCCGCTACCGCATGGCTGGAGAAGCGGAAGGTGCCCGGGGAGGAAATCCTGGCTTTTCTGGTGAAGCACATGAACACCACCGGCGGAGCGTGACAAGCTTTGCGCTTGCATCGCCAGTGGCAGCATGCTAGATTAAGCAGCAATGGAAAACAAGTGCATACTGGTGGCAGAGGATGATGCCGCCATCCGGCGGGTGCTGGCAGATTCGCTGGCCGGTGCCGGGTATGAGGTGCGAACGGCGCCAAATGGCCGGGTGGCGCTGGAGCTCCTGCTTTCCACCCGGGTGGATCTGGCGCTGCTGGATGTCAACATGCCGGAAATCAGCGGATTCCAGCTGCTGCGCATGATGCAGAAGGAATGCCCCGGAATCCCCAGTATCGTGCTGACGGCCTGCGGCGATGAGCAGGACCGGGTGAAGGGACTGCAGCTGGGGGCCGATGATTATGTGGTGAAACCCTTCAGTATCGCCGAGCTCATGGCGCGCATAGCGGCGGTGCTGCGGCGCTCTCCCGGGCGGCAGCTGGCGGTGGCGCAGGTGCTGGAGTTTCCCGGGGGTCGCCTGGATGGCGAAACCCGGCAGGCCTGCTTTGCAGATGGATCGCTTATCCCGCTTACAGAAAAGGAATTTGAACTTTTCCGCTACTTCCTGACCCACCCGGGGCGCATCATCCCACAGGAAGAGCTGCTGCTGCGGGTTTGGGGCAGCCGGAACAAGGCCGCCCAGACCCGCACCGTGGCAGTCACCCTCACCCGATTGCGCGAAAAAATCGGCGCAGAGCCCTCAGCCTGTATTGAAACCATCCGCAGTCGCGGATACCGCTGGAACGCACCATGAACAAGAAACTCACCCTCATCATCACCTTCTTCACCCTGCTCACCCTGAGCGCCGCAGCCTGGCTGGCCTATGAGACAGCCACCCTCGATACCCGGCTGCTGCAGATTGATAAGGAAGCCCAGCAGAAACGGCTGGTGGAGCTTTCCCTGCCGCGTATTCAGGAAAAAATCAGGCAGCTGCTGGAGCAGGAGCGCCAGAAACTGGGCTATGCCCCCCCCATCGGCCAGCTGGCCTATGCCCCGCCCACCGAAAACATGCCGGATTATGTGCGCGGCTACTTTCTGCTGACCCCCGCCGGCCTGCAGGTGCCCGAGGGGCAGGATGCCCTGGCAGCAGAGATTGAAGGCAAGCCCGCCATCATCGATACCATACGGCGCAAGGCCTTCAACCCGGCAGCCCCGGTCTACGACCCCACGAAACCGACGCACCAGACAATCGACCCGAAATCGCAGCTACCCATCTTCGGCGTATACGAAGCAGAAGATCAGGATTTCAGCTCGGCCATGGAAATGAAGGGCGAGCCCGGCCCCTTCTACTCCTGGTACTACATTGACGACATGGTGTACATGCGCAATATCCGCACCACGCACGGCTCTGCCGCCGAGGGCATCATGCTGGATGCAGAGAAACTGGCCGCGCACCTGCTGCCGCTGGTAGAGCCCGCGCTGAAGGGTGCCACCATTTCACTCTGCAAGAAGAAGGAGCCGGCGAACCTCTTCCCGCTGCCCATGGTACTGCGGCCGGGGGACGATGTGGAAGTGCCGGATACGGCGGCACGGCGTGAAGCAATGCGCGGCACGCTGGCCTCTGCCACGCTGGTGACGGTGCTTGCGGTGGGAATCTTGTTCGGGCTGTTGTTCTTCTATGCGCGCATGGAGCGCCGCCGGGCCGACTTCGTATCGGCCGTCACCCACGAGCTGCGGACCCCGCTCACGAGTTTCTCACTCATGACCGAGATGCTCAAAAACAAGCTGGTACCGGCAGAAAAACTCGATGAATACCACGAAACCCTGCACCAGGAGAGCCAGCGGCTGGGGCATCTGGTCGAAAATGTGCTGGCCTTTGCGCGACTCACCCGGGGCAAGCTCCGCGGCAGGGCCGATAAGGGAACCTGCCCGCAGCTCATCAACCGGGCGCTGGAAAAAGTGCAATTCCGACTGAAGGAAGCGGGATTCCGCGTGCAGGTATCGCACGACAAACGCACCGAGCTGCTCAACCTGAATACCGATATCATCTCGCTAGAGCAGATTTTCACCAATCTGGCCGACAATGCCATCAAATATGCCGCCACAGCAGAGCACCCCACCATCAGCATCTCGACCATGCGCGGACACGATACGCTGAGCATACGCTTTGCCGACAATGGACCCGGTATCCCCCCGAAATGGCAGCGCGGCATCTTCCGCCCCTTCTCCCGCTCTGCCAAGGATGTGGAGGGCCGCAAACCCGGCGTAGGACTCGGTCTCGCGCTCTCTCGCGATGTGGCCCGCAGCCTGGGTGGTAATCTGGTGCTCGAAAAGAGCAACGACAAAGGAACCGCCTTCACGCTGACCCTGCCGCTGAACTGACACGCGGCAGCTGCTCTGCCTCACACCCACCAGATTCCCCCGCGATCCAGCGCCAGCTGCAGCGACTCCAGCACCTGCCTGGGCGAATATCCCGCCTGGCGGAGCGAGGCAATCGAACGCGCGCCATCGCGCTTGGCCAGTCGCTTGCCTGCATTATCGCGAAGCAGAGCATGGTGGCAATACTGCGGCACAGGCAGCCCGAGTACCCCTTGCAAGGCCCGGTGAATATGGGTCGATTCAAACAAATCTGCCCCGCGGGTCACATGGCTCACCCTCTGGGCAGCATCATCCACCACCACCGCCAGATGGTAGCTGGCCGGAAAATCCTTGCGCGCCAGCACCACATCGCCATACAGCGTGGGCACGCAGCGCTGCGTGCCGCGGTGCATATCGTGCCAGGTGGGACAGCCGATAGCATCCTGCACCCGCTGCATATCCAGCCGCCAGGTGTGAGGCACCCCGGCAGCCAGTTTCTCGGCCACCGCATCAGCAGAAAGGCGGCGGCAGGTTCCCGGGTAGAGGAAGCCCAGGGTAGCATGGGGTGCCCGGCCCATCTCCGCCACCTGGGCCTTGATTTCCGAACGCGTGCAGAAACAGGGGTACAGCAGGCCCTGCCGGCGCAATTCCTCCAGCACCGCACGGTACACACCGAAGCGGCGGGTCTGCACCATAACCTCGCCATCGAAGCGCAGCCCCAGCCACTCCAGGTCCTCATACATGAGAGCCAGATATCCGGCATGCTGCGCCCGGGTATCAATATCCTCCACCCGCAGCAGACAGCGGCCACCGTGAGCATCGGCCAGGCGGCGGGCCTGGAGCGCGGCCAGCAGATGGCCCACATGCAAGGGGCCACTCGGGCTGGGGGCAAAGCGAGTTGTGATACCCGGCATCATCTTCATCCATAAAAAGCTCGCGCGGATTCACCGCGCGAGACTTTGCTTATCATTGGAACAAACAGGAAGCAGACATCAGAACTTGGCCTTCAGGATGATCTCGCTGACTCGCTTCACGCCCTCGCCCGCCAGGGTCGAAGGCGGGTAGAGGCACTGCGCGCGGAAGTAGTTTGCCAAGGCCGAACCGTACTCGCGGCGCGCCTCGCTGCTCTTGGCCTGCTCCAGAGCCTTCGTGAAATCATGCGCCGCAAGGGCAAACTGATTAAGCGCATCCCGGTACTTCGGATCTTCCTTGTAGCGGGGATCCTGCTCGCCGCTCTCCAGCAGCTTTTCGTAAGCCGCGCAGGGCCCCATCACCGAATCATGCTTCGCAGCATCCTGCATGTGCTGCAACATGCCATCAATCGTGCTGATAAGGGTGATAGCCTCCTTGTACTGATTCTTGAGCTCGGCATCGATAGCCACCACCTCGAACTTATCCTGCTCGTTGAAAATGGTGCGGTACTCCTTGCGGGCAATCAGCGTGCGGAACTCATCGCGGATGTGGTCCTGGTTATCAATCTTCTCCAGCTGCTCGCGGCCCTTGTCCAGGTTCGGATTCTTCGGCCAGATAGTGGCAGCCTTGGTGATTTCGGCGTTGAAAGTTTCCTCATCCCCCGCCTTGATAGCCTTTGCAGCATTGCGCAGGTGCAGATTACTCTGCTCCTTGCGCCCCTTGCAATAAGTGGTGAGCATCGAATCATCGAAATCCGGATCCATCGCCTTCATCTTGGCGGCAATCTCCTCCAGCGCTCCGTAATCCCTGGCATTGAGCGCCGGCAAGGCACGCTTGCGGAGATTCCAGTATTCTGCGATGCGGCGGCGGCCCTCCATCGGGAACGTCGCCACGCTCTCCATGTACTCACCGATCGCCACCGCCTGAATCAGGCTATTGGTAGCCTCTCCCAGCTTATTGAGAGCCAGCATGTTGGCCACAGCCTCCATATTCTGGTCCACATCGCGGCGCATATTGGCAGCCATGGTGGCCATCGTGCTCACCGTCGGGGGAAGCCCCACGCCACCCTCAAACATCTGCGCCGCCTGGGAATCGCTATCCAGCTTCAGTGTGGTATCACCATCGCGGAAAATATGGCGGTAGGTGTGCGCACCTATCAGGGCGTGATTGTAGCGGCGCTGCAGGAGCAGGGAAACGATGGTGCTCTGGAAATTGATCTTGGCCAGCTCGGTTGCAGCCAGGCTATCGGCATCATTCTTCACGCCGGCAGCCTCCATCGTGGCAATCTTCTTCGTATTGTGCGCAATCGAGAACGTATTCGCCACCGCAGGAACCGAGTTTCCGCCATCCCTGGCACCCGCCGTATTCTTGCCGCTCTGTCCGCGGTTTGTATTGCGGGTGGTCATCAGATTGGTCTTGTAGACCAGCTTGTCAATCTCCTTCTGCAAGGCATCATTCTTGCGGTTGCGGTTGCGGTTGGCATACTGGGCAGCCACGGCGCTGGCAATCGCGCTGGCCAGCGAGGTAGCCTGCCCGCCATCGCCATCGTACTCATTCAGCTCATAAAGGCCGGTGCCGATTTTTTCGAGCGTCTCGCTGCCGATTTCGCGGCGGGTGCGGGCCGTTTTCTGAGTGAGGCGGATGAGCGCATTCATCCTCTTGCGGTAGCGCTTGGCCTCCGTACTGTCATCCGGGTTCTGGTTGAGGTACTTCTCGAAGCGCGCGCGGACCACAGCATTATTCCCCACATCGAACTTGGCACCGTTGTAGCTCATCGTATCACCGGAGGGGTCAAGCAGCGGCATCTCCATCCCCAGCACCTGGGGATTGGGTGTTTCCCCGCTATTGGGGTCCACATAGGACTGCCCCACCTTGGGCACATGCTCCATCTGCCCGGTCTGGGGCTGGTTGAGCTGCATCACCGGCTGCTGGGCTGCGCCAGCCTGCCGCTGCACATCGGCCACCGAGGAAACGGATTTTCTGGCACCACCCAGCCCCTGCGCCCCAGCCTGCTGCATCAGCAGACCGCCGCAAAGCACAGGCAACCATGCTATATAGGAAAAAGTCTTCATCATGCTCACTCTGTCTCCACTTTATCAACTACCATAATCCCCTTCACATCCAGTCCCTGGGCATCCTGCCCGTTGCGGCACTGCACATAAAAGGCAAAAGTATCACCGCGGGTCAGGTTCACCCTGCCCGTGACCCCGCTGCGCACCAGCAGCGGCAGGCGTTCCTGCTTATTATTGGGCAGTGAAACCGCCACCAGACGGTCATTGCCCAGCGTCTCGATGTTCTCCACGCGGGCCACGAGGCGGTAGCTGTTGCCGGTCAGGCGCGAAGCATCGTGGCGGTAGTCCACAATACTGAAGCGCGAATCGGGCGAATCCTCGCGCCGCTCAGAGGGTTTCATCACCACCGCAGCCCCCACGGCCAGCGCCAGCACCGCAGCACCACCGCCCAGCGCCATCGGCAACTGCGATTTCTTATTCTTGGAAGAGCGTCTCTTTCTTGCCATATCAGATGTATCAGGTATAAGTTCTTGAAAAAAATTACTCCCAACGAGTCCGGCGCACGCCGATATAGGTCAGGATGATACCCACAAGCACATGCCCCAGCAGCACCGCAATGCAGAGGCTGCGGTCTGCAAAGGTGGTCTGCACAATGCTGTTCACCGCCTTGAGCACCTCGGAATCCAAGCCGCCATTCACGCTGCCGCTCCAGGCCCAGTACGCCGAAATAAACGGCTGGGTGAACACCTCGACAAACTCCGGCAAAGCCAGTACCGCGCCTGACAATGGCAACTGGAAACCCACCAGGTAAATGCTCAGCAGCGAGGCCTGGTCCGGTGTCTTGCAATTGGCCGAGATTCCCAGGCACATCGTGGTCATGGCGGCATTGGCCAGCAGCAGGAATATCAGGTGGTTGACAATATCGCCACGCAGGGGCCAGCAATACTGCACAAAGGCAAACATCCACAGGCTCTGGATAAGCACCAGCACACTCAGGAACACGATTTTGGAGGCCAGGTACGCCCCTGGACTCGTGCCGGCAAACTTCTCCTTCTCCATAATCAGGCGCTCGCCTGCAACCTCGCGTGATGAGTTGTTGGAGCCCATGAGCCCCAGCAGAATCACCTGGAACATAATGATACCCGACACCGCCGAGCCCACCTTGGCGCGCACCTCGGCCTGTTCCTGCTGCGCCTGCACTTCGGCAGCCAGATCCGTACCCATGCTGTCAGTCAGTTGCAGCAGCTGGTCCTGCCCCTTGCTGGAAAACAGGGCCACCAGAATCGGGAAGATGACAATCATGGCAACCTGCAGCCACAGCTGAGTGCGGTCGCGGAACAATATCGTGAAGCGCCGCCTCAGCAAAGTGCTGAACTGCGCCATAAACGAGGGCTGCGGCACCTCCTCAGCCTCACTACCGCGGGGTTGCGGCGTGGGCGGCGGCAAGCCCGCGGCCGAAAACTTGGCCAAGTGCTTCTTCTCCAGGCGCTTGTAATAATCCACCCGGTGTTTCAGCCAGCTCTGGCGCCACTCATCAGGTTCACGCAAGGCCAGTTTGGGATACACCTCCTCAAAATCCTGCTCCCCGAAATAATGCACCATGAGCTCCGGAGAACCATGGTAGGCCAGATTGCCGCGCACCATCACGATGATACTATCGTAGAGCGCCATCTGAGCCAGACTATGCGTCACCGAAATCACGATACGCCCATCCTTCATGCTCAGCTGGTGCAGCAGCTCCACAATCTCGCGCTCCGAGCGCGGATCCAGACCACTCGTCACCTCATCGCACAGCAGGATACGCGGGCTGCTCACCAACTCCATCGCCAGCGCAAGGCGCCGCTTCTGACCACCGGAAAGCAGCTTCACCGGGCGGTCGGCAATCTCGCTCAGCCCGGTCTCCTCCAGCACACTATCGATAATCTCATCCAGCTCATCATCATCGGCATCTACCCGCAGGCGAGCCGAGCTCTCCACATTCTCATCCACCGTCAGCTCCTCATAGGCAATACTGAACTGCGGCACATAACCAATCTCATACGGTTCAAAATCGCCGTCCTCTGCAAGGTCACGCCCCTCCCAGAAAAACGTGCCGGAGGTCGTCTCCTTGATACCGGCAATCGCCTTCAGCAACGTGGTCTTGCCGCAGCCGGAAGGACCCACAATCGCCGTGAAATGCCCCCGGGGAATGCAGAAATTCACATCGCTGAGCAGAAACAGGCTCTCCCCATCATTATCAACCTCCAGACAGATATTGCGCGCTTCAAGCATGATATGTTACACTAACTGTTTCAGTCTACCACAATAAGCGGGGCGTTGCAAGCCCCCAGATGGCCACAGACGACTTAATTTTCAAGAAAGTCAAATCAAAAGCTTCCAATCAGGAATTTGTTCTGGTGGGTGGCAGCAGGAGATTGAGAATTTCCAGCAGAGGCGCATGGCCATAGCACTCTGCGGCGCGCAGTCGCTCTGCCTGCTGTTTCAGCGCTGGCGTGAGCGCTGCGTACATCTGCTTCAGTTCCACCAGCGGAGCAGCAGCCCCGGTCGGGTCATCATCGCGGTAGAGCCGGATGCGGGATGTCAACTCCTGATACCGGCGGCTTACCGCCTGCAATTCGGTATACAGCGTGCGGGCAGACTCCTGGTCATCCGTCGCAGCCAGCAAGCGCCCCACGCGGAGCATCATCTCTCGCTGGGCCTCCGTTGCCTTCCGCAACTGGCTGGCGGTATCTGCCTGTTTCTGCTCCGGCTCCCGGAAACCGAGCTTCATGTAGGCGTGCAGCTCCGGGGATTCCGGAATCCCGGGCAAGCGGCGCACCCGTTCATACACCTGCAGATGGCGCTGTTCCTGCTCCAGCGTCATGCAGCGGTAGCGGCTCAGCAGCGGGGCAAAACCTTCGATATCGGAAAACTCGCGCCCCTGCTCTGCCAGGTTCCCTTTCAGCTCCTGGCGCAAAGAATCAATCACCGCACGCTCCTGCTCATTCCGGTGCACAAGTGCGGCCACGGCCGGCACAAGCACCGCCGTTTCCCTGACCTCCTCCAGAGCCTTCACCCGCTCATACAATGCATCATTATACGCAACCGATAAATCCAGAATCCGGCGCAACGCTGCATGCTCCCGGCTTTCTGCTGCCGCTTTCGGCCCGGGCAGCGAGGCCCCTGCCGATTTCCGACGCCTTGCCACAACCAGACCTGCCACACCTGCCAGCAACACACCAGCCCCCAGCCACGCTATACTCTTACCCTTCATACCTTTACTCAATACTCATCATTCCGGCTATCTTTCCTAGTCTAGCCCACCCGGAATATCTCAGTCAAGCTATTTTTCTGTGCGTACTGAGTCTCTCATCACCCGCAATCATTGCGTGAACGAAGCTCCATAAGAATCTCTCATACCCTGCATGCATTGTCCCTGATGCATCCCCCATTTTGCTTGCTCAACATCGCTTTTTGTGTGCGATGACATCCTATTCATTAAACACCAATAGGCTACATGGATCAATTCAAGAGAATTCTGTTGTTTTCGACTCAGAGGTATCTCCCATATATGCTTTTTTCTCAACGCTTTTTAACATTTAGTCTTGCCATCGCACACAAAATGCGATATGGTGCTCGCGCACGCGCCGGTTTCGTCTCTACCTGTGATGCATCTCTAACTCTAACATGATAGAACCAAAACAATGAAATTACACTTACCAAAACTTCTCTTTATAGCTGCTGCCGGACTTTCCGTAGCATGCGCAGCAGATTATGAAGTTGGCACACATACTGGCGGTAACAATCTGCCCAGCAAGGAAGCTAATTACAAGGTATACAGCGGAGACCTCACCCTGACCGGTACTGACCGCATGGGAACCTTTGACTCCTCCGGCAATCTTTTGACCGACTCTAACTTCGGCACGGAGAATTGGAGCTACGATTGGGGCAAACTGAAGCAGAAAAGCGCAGGTACCGTAACGAAAAACGTCCAGGTAACGGGTACGCTTTCCCTTAACGGCTCCGCACAAGTCTCTCTGGGCGGACAATACAAAACATCGACGGACAAACTTAATATTTTCAGCGTGGATGAGTTCACGGGGCTTATCGTCAACAACCTTGAGGTCAACGAGCAGGCTAAGCTGAATACCTGGAATGCTATTGCCAACAAGGTTACTGTGAACAGCGGTACCGTTAACATCCACTCGTATCGTTCCGAAGGAAACATGGGGTATCGTGTGGAAGGCGCGAAAGACTCCAAGCAGGTACAAATCCGTGAAGAACTGAATGTGAACGGTGGTACTGTCACCATCGGACACGCCCAGTACATTAACCACACCAATCCTGATAAGGCAGACACGCAGAATCCTGAGACGGACTACCACACGCTGACCTCATTTGGCTCGTACACCTATGAGGGTAATCCCTCTATTGTGGGCAGCTACATTACAGGCGTTGAGAGCTTCGAGGTAAATTCCTCCCAGATTAACCAGACGGCAGGAAGCCTGACGGTGGCAGGTAAGTCTCTCTCCATCGGGGGGCTGAACATCAATCAGTCGGGTGGTACCATGGTCATTTCCAAGAACACATATCACTTCCTGGCCGATTATGGCGACAGCACCATTGAACAGTCTGGCGGCACCATGACACTCGGCTGCCTCAAGGCATTCAACACGTACTACGATAATGTGGCTGAAAGCTTGAAGGAAAATGGGCAGACTGCAGAAATCAATCCTTCTGTTGCTATTTCCCAAACGGGTGTCGGCATCATGAACCTCGGCGGTGTCAAGTTCGACAATCAGAAGACAGGGGCTGCTTCTGCTGAGAAGAGCAGCATTACCCAGACCGGAGGTGGTGTGATTAACCTCGGTGGCTCCTACATCGGTGCGACATTCGACATCACCCAGGAAGGCAACGGAGGCACGCTGAATGTGAATGGCAATCTGAGCACAGATGTGGTCACGCAGAATGGAGCCGGAGAAATCAAAGTGGCAGAGGGAGTAAGCCTGAGTGCAAACACGCTGAATGTGACCAGCGGAGTAGCCCGCAGCGCTACAAGTGCAGTAACAGGCAGCAATGTGACGCTGAGCGGTGGTTCGCTGAGCACCGAAGGCAGCACGGTGACCAATACCGGCAGCCTGGCAGCCAGTGAGCTGACGATTAACAGCGGCACGTTTGTGAACAAGGGAACGCTGAGCGCAGCAGATGCCCAGGCGATAGCTGCCCTTGCCAGCGAAGAGGACGCAGGTCTGGCCTTGCTGGGAGCCAGCGCAGGCTTCACGATGACGGTCGGTCCGAATGGGACCTTCGAAAACAAAGGGCAGGCCTGGTGCAACATCCTGGTGGATGGTGGCACCCTGACTCTGGGAGCAGGTAGTGAGAACTACGAAATCACGATGAACAGCGGCACCATCGATGTGCAGGGCGATATCACCTCCGGCAGTCTGACGCTCAATGGCGGCACCATCAATTTTGCCGATGGCGCAACCGTGACGCTTGCGGATGATGCTACGCTCAACATCAGCGAAGACACCACCATCATGGTGACGGTAACTCCGGAGATTCTGGAAAACCTGGAAGGCAAGGAGTTCGAGTTGTTCGCTGGCAATGCCTCGAACCTTACTTCTGCCAACATCGTCTTTACGGACGGTGACGATGACCACTCCAATGACATGAGTGCCGAAGTCACGACTGGCAGCTCCTCCGGTTCCATCATGGTGGAAAGCAGCGAGTTGGTTCCCGAGCCCACCACGGCTACGCTGAGCCTGCTGGCCCTCTGCGGTCTGGCGATGCGCCGCCGCCGCAAGTAACGCAATTTCACTCGATTGAGTTAGAGAAAAACAACCCGTCCGGTTTCTTCTGAACCGGGCGGGTTCTTGCATGCTGCGGCAGCCCAGTGCATAAACCGCGCATGCTGACGCATGCGGGGGAGGCGTGGGCATTGACCGGGCAGGTGCGGGTGTGCTATGATACGTGAAACCGTTATGGATATGGACCTCTTCGAATTTGCCGCCAGCCAGCAGCCCCCGCAAAGCCCGCAGGAGCGCTATGCAGAGTTGTGCGCCATCGTGCGCCACAACAATGAACTTTATTACGCGCAGGCACAGCCGGAAATCAGCGATGCGGAGTACGACAAGCTCTACCGCGAAATCGAGGAGCTGGAGCGCGAACACCCGGAGTTCATCACGCCGGATTCACCGACGCAGCGGGTGGGCAATGATTTGAGTGAGGGGTTCCGGAAAGTGACGCACCCTGCCCCCATGCAGAGCATTGATGATATTTTTGAGCACAAGCCCGGGCAGGGAGAGACTGATGCCGAGCTGGTGGAGTTTTACACCCGCCTGACGGGTAGTCTGGGTATTGCCTCGCCACGGGTGACGATTGAGCCGAAGATTGATGGCTGCGCGGTGACGCTGCTCTACCGCAGCGGCAGACTGGACTATGCCGCCACGCGCGGCGATGGCCGCACGGGCGATGATATCACGGCCAATGTGCGCACGATTAAGAGCGTGCCCTTCACCCTGCCAGCCGGTGCGCCGGAGTTGCTGGAGGTGCGCGGTGAAATCTACATGCCTTCGGCTGACTTTGAGAAGCTGAATGCCGAGCGAGATGCCGATGGCCTGCCCGCCTTTGCGAATCCGCGCAATGCGACAGCCGGCACCATCAAGCTGCTGGATGCCGAAGAAGTGGCCCGCCGCCCGCTGCGCTTCCTGGCGCATGGAATCGGCGTGTACGAAGGGGAGCCCCTGCACACCACCGCTGATTTTACCGATTTACTCGACCGCATGGGGATTCCCCGCAACCAGCCGGTCATCTATGCCGATTCGCTGGAAGCCACCCGTGCAGCCGTGCAGCAGGTGAATGAGCTGCGCCGGGAGCTGGGCTACGGCACCGATGGTGCCGTCATCAAACTGGATGATTTTCAACTGCGCGATTCCCTGGGCAGTACCGCCCGCGCCCCCCGCTGGGCCGCCGCCTTCAAATACCTGCCGGAGCAGAAGGAAACCGTGCTGCGCAGCATCAGCATCCAGGTGGGGCGCACCGGCGTGCTCACCCCGGTGGCTGAGCTGGAGCCGGTGCAACTCTCCGGCACCACCGTCTCCCGCGCCACCCTGCACAACCAGGACGAAATCGCCCGCAAGGACATCCGCATCGGCGATACGGTGCTCATGGAAAAGAGCGGCGAAATCATCCCGGCGGTCGTGCATGTCATCACCGCCAAACGTCCGGTCGGAGCCGTGCCGTACAGCCTGTATGAGGCCGTGGGCGGCGTATGCCCCAGCTGCGGCGCCCCCATTGCGCAGGAGGAAGGCCAGGTAGCCTGGCGCTGCACCAACTTCACCTGCCCCGCGCAGGCCGCCATGCGCACCACCTATTTCTGCCGCCGCGAGGCGCTGGACATCGAAAACCTGGGCGGCACCGTGGCCGAGGCCCTCGTGAACCGCGGCATGATTTCCACCCCGCTCGACCTCTTCACCCTCACCGTGGAGCAGCTCGGCGCCCTCAACCTCGGCACCGATGACGAGCCCCGGCGCTTTGGCGAGAAAAATGCCGCCAAAGCCCTGGCCGCCCTGCAGAACGCCCGCACCCTCCCCCTCGAACGCTGGCTCACCGCCTTCGGCATCTCCACCATCGGCACAGTAACCGCCCGCACCGCGGCCAGATACCACCGCGACCTGGCCGAGCTTGCCGGGGGTGAGTTCCTGCACCTGCTGGTGCAGCTGGAGGAGGGCGTGGAGCAATACAACGCCCTCAATCCCAAAGCCCGCGCCAACAAGGGAGCGGATAAGGACGCTCTCCTCGCCCGCCAGGCATCCCTGAAAGCCGAGCTGGAAGCCACCGCAGCCCCCTACACCGCCCGCGGCTATGTGAAACTCGAGCCAGATGGCAGCAACAAGCTCAAATTCACCAATCCTCTGGGCTCGGTTTCCACCCGCAGGCTGCTGGCCTACTTCCAATCTGCCGCCGGGAGCACCGTGCTGGCCACGCTCACCGACCTGGGCATCAACCCCATCTCTGCCGGGTTTGTGGAAAATATGACCAGGCAGACCGACGGCCCGCTGAGCGGCAAGACCTTTGTGCTCACCGGAACCCTGAGCCGCCCCCGCCCCGAGTTCGAAAAAATGATTGCCGAAGCCGGAGGCAAGGCTACAGGCTCTGTCACCAAAAACACCACCTACCTCGTCGCAGGCGAAGGCGGTGGCTCCAAGCGCGACAAAGCCGCCAAACTCGGCATCCCCATCATCAGCGAAGAAGAATTTGAACAGATGATGCAAAGCGAGGGCTCTGATAATCAGTCCGA
Organism: Akkermansia sp.; assembly: GCA_017517805.1. GTDB lineage: Bacteria > Verrucomicrobiota > Verrucomicrobiia > Verrucomicrobiales > Akkermansiaceae > Akkermansia. Next base: position 3,839 of record JAFWYD010000072.1, on the reverse strand, counting down.
AGAAGAATTGTTCACTCTGGAATCTTAACCCCATGACGGCGACGGATACAGAAGATATCAGAATGCTGTCGGCCAAGTGCCAACAATGTGGATTTGAGTACGCATTCCCGGCAGATACATTCGGGCTTGCCCGCATGACCTGCCCCGATTGCAAAGCACGACTATACATGCGCACAGGCAACGTAGTCAAACACATCAACGAATTCCACACAGCGCGTACCGCCAGTGAAACCCCGGAAGAGTGGCAGCTGGGGGATTTTGCAGAAATCATCCTCAGTTCCGGGCGTGCCCGCAATTTTGATATTGAGACTTTCATGCAGGCGCTCATCAAGCTCCCCGAATGGCCGGATATTGATTTCATGGACAGCAAACACAGGAAAAAAGATTCCTTGAGTATCGAAGAGTGTCTGGCTTCTACCCCTGCCATTGAACGGCCTTACCAGCTTTCCCTCATTTTCAATCGTCTGATTAGTGTTTTCAAACGTGCAGATAATTTCGGATGTTCCCAACTATCCAGTTACATCTCATTCCTGCGAGAAGGGGCCGTTCACAAATCAAAGAAAGAAACTCACCAACGTCCAGTTATAGACGAAAACTTTGTCTATGAAGGTATGGTCAATGAAAACGGTGAAGCAGTTGGCATGGACATTCCGATTAGCATACCTGGCAAGAAATTCATCATCACCGGTAAACTGGATATGAAAAAAGCCACATACGAAGAGCTGATAGTAAATGCAGGAGGCCTCATCAGCACTACGGTCAGCAGGGCTGACTACCTGGTTATCGGAGAAAACCACAAAGAGAAAATATCTCGCAAGGCTAAAGACGCACAGAGATACGATGTACCTGCCGTCACCCTCAATTCCCTCAAACGAGCACTTCTTTTATCGAAGTCGACTGAAGCATCAGAAGGGTCAAAGGCCCAAGCTAATCAAATCTGAGAAAACGCGAAACAAAATAGATTTTTTTCAGTTGAGCCCCACTTGACAGAGAGCCACACATATGGTATAAATTCTGGGTCATGGCACGCTGACGCCTCTGCTCTTTCTTTCGAGGAAGATGCAAGCGCAACAAAGCGTGCCTTATTTTTTATATGTCCAAGCAACCGTATAGCCACCCATTTTTGAGCTACGATGATTTGACCCGCCTTCTTCTCAAACGAGGTATGCGGGGAGATTTCAACGCTATCAAACAATGCCTGGAAGATGTCGGTTATCAGCGGCTGCAAGCCTATTGGGGCACAAATGCGCAAGGCCAGATTCGCTCAGACTTTGACACCGTATGGGCACAATACTGTTTTGACCGCCAACTCAGGTTGCTACTGTTAGATGCCATCGAGCGCATCGAAATTGCAGTACGCAACAAATTAGTGCATTACTTCTGCGAATCATACGGCGCATTCGGGTATCTGGATTTGAATAATTTTCATAAGGTTCATCAATTCAAATGGCAAAAGTGGGTGGACAAACTGAATGAGGCTGCCAATAAAAGCTCGTTATTACTCGTTCGAGATTTTTTCATCCGCTATTCAGACCAGCACCTGCCCTTGTGGCTCGCATGTGAATTGATGGATTTCGGAGCCACTGTTTTCTTCTTCAATAGCGTAGAACCTAAAATCCAAAAAAAGGTTTCTCGCTCGCTCGGTCTCCCGACACCTTCGGTCCTGCTTTCCTGGATTCGCGCATTGAACGATGTACGAAATGCCAGCGCCCACCACAACCGCGTCTGGAACAGGGGCTGGGTGAAGCAGGCCTCCATTCCAGCCCGGAACACAGACTGGTACTGCACTTTTGACCCACGTTCTCAGCAGTGGGTTCCGGGGTTGAACAAAACAACGACATTCAACATGTCAAAAACCGGAGGCATGTTAACCATCTGCCACTATCTTATCCAGAAAGTAGCCGCAAAGTCGCAGTGGAAATCAAGGCTTTTCAATCTATTCAGCGAGCCTCGCTTTGCCTGCATTCACCACTCCTGGATGGGATTACCGGACAACTGGCAAAGCCACCCGCTTTGGAAATAATTTTAGTACACATTATTCTATGAACGGACGCGCACTCATCTACGGCACGATTGCCATTGATACCCTCATCACCCCGGGGGGACAGGTCAACTCAGTCATGGGAGGCTCCGGGCCGTATGCGGCGCTGGCGGCGCGGCTGGTGACCGACCAGGTGGATATGGTCGGTGTGGTGGGCGATGACTTTCCGGAAGCCTGGGAGAAGGCGCTGGAGCTACGCGGTGTGAGTATGCAACATGTGGCGCATGAAGCGGGCCAGACCTTTGCCTGGACCGGCCAGTACGAGGAAGATATGAACAAGCGCACCACCGTGAGCCGCACCGAGGGAGTGCAGGAGCATTGGGTGATGCAGCTGCCTCCGGCGTTGCAGGAATGCAGCATTGCAGTCGCGACCAATGTGACACCGCGCCTGCAGAACCGCATGCTGCAACAATGCCCGCAGGCATGCTTCCGCATGGCCGATTCCATGAAAAGCTGGCTGGAGCGCGAGCCGGAATACGCCACCGAGCTGCTCAAAAATGTTGACTTGATGCTCATGAACGATGAGGAAGCGCAATTCTGGGCGCAGACGGATGATTCCCTGGAAGCTGGCGAGAAACTGCTGGCGGCAGGGCCACGCTATGCGATTGTGAAGCACGGCAGCGCCGGTTCCACCCTCTTCCACCGCACGACCGAGGGCGAAATCCGCCTTTTCCGCTGCCCGGCCTGGCCACTCAAGCACCCGCAGGACCCCACCGGCGCGGGAGATGCCTACATGGGAGCCCTGGCTGGCTACCTCACCAAGTGTCTCAATGGCGGCAACCCCGCCTGGGAGGACATGAAACGCGGCGTAGCCATTGCAACGGTCATTGCTGCCGCGGTGTGCGAAAAATTCGGTACCATTTCGCTTTTCTCCCTGGGAATCCACGAGCTGGCACGCCGCATTTCATCCTTCCAGGAAATGACCAACTGGGAATAGTTTAGTTTTTCTAATGTTTTATACTCGACTTCGGCAGCAGAAACAGTTAGTATAATTAAAAAGTCTGGCAATTTCATGAAACAAATTCTCAATTCACACATTCGCGGGGCTATCAGGCAAGTCGGGTACTTCGCGCTGATGATTCTGTTTGCGCTGGGGATGTGGAAGGCGGGAGACATCTTCAAATCAATAGCCGTACAAGAGTATGGAATACTGGAAACCGCCCAGAGCGCCATACTTTTCACCGCCGCGCTCTGCTACATCATCAACGCGATGCGGGCAAAGGCATGCCGCTCACTCTTATGGATGCTGGGCATGATTCTGTTGCTGGCCCTGGTGCGGGAACAGGATGCCTATTTTGATGATTTGATTCCGGTCATCGGCTGGAAATGGGGGTGGATATTCCCCGTCATCGGCGGCATCATCCTCTATCGCCACAGAGCGCAGCTGCTCCGGGAGGCCACCCGGTTCATCCAATCGAATGCCTTCCACATGATGATATGCGCAGCGGTTGTGATGATTCCTGTGGCCCAATGCCTGGGGCACAGGAGCTATTTGCAGGATTTATTGTCGAACCCATACTACGATGTCAGCCTCATCCGGCGAATTCTGGAAGAGTCCATCGAGCTGATTGTGTACTTCATCATCCTGCTTTCCAGCATGGAAAGCTTTGTGGAATTCTCCCGCAAAGCAGAGGATTGAATATCCCGACTCCTCTTCAATCGTGTAGGGGGCTTTCGCCCCCTCACACACCACCGTACGTGCCATTTATGGCATACGGCGGTTTCTCGGCGTGTGATTGGTCCCGGAACTAATGTTCCTGCCGCAACTCTTTTATCTCTCCTCGCCGGATACCCTGTC
>JAFWYD010000071.1 GCA_017517805.1 Akkermansia sp. | reverse complement strand
AGCTGCGAAATTCTCTCTGCCCGGCAGGGCAGAACTTATCTCGCCGCCAGGCGAAGTTCACTCTGCCGCACAGCGGCAGATGATAAAGCCTTCGCCCATCTGTGCCCTGCAAAGGGCGCAGGGAGCTCCCAGAGCCCGCTTTGTGTGGTGCTCTGTCGTTTCCCAATGAACGCTGCCTTTTGTTCATGGCAGCTGCGGGATAACGATATTCAAGCTTTCGGCTGGTCGAAATTGCGGGCTAATCTGCAGAGATCAGGTTGATTGACGGACGAAAGAATGTGCTATATTGGAATGATTCCTTATTTTATGCTGTGCAATGGCCACTCTCAGATGAGCGAGTTTGTTATAATTTATGCTTTATTTGCGTGCTCCTCTGTGGTATAAATCGGACATGATGAAGCGTGTATCAACTATGCTGATGGTGCTGGGGCTGCTTATGGGTGGCGTGCAGCAGGTATCTGCCCAAGGGGGGTGGGGAGCCGCGATGAAGGGGGCTGTCGATAATCTCTCCGGGGCTGTCGAGAAGAGCGGAGTGGTCGAAAAGACGAAGTCGCTTGTGGATTCGCTGGGGCAGTCTGGCGAGAGTAGCGAATTGAGCCCTGTGGCCCGGGCTTTGAATGAAGCGGGGTATTTTACCCAGACGAAGGCTAAGCCGGATGCTGAGTATTATATTTTCATCTGCTCGGCTTCGTGGTGTCCGCCTTGCCGGGCGTTGATGCCTAAGATTGCTGCTGAGTACAAGAAGATGGCGCAGGATAAGCGGGTGAGTCTGATTCTGCTGGGGGGGGATCGCACGGAGGAGGCGTGTAAGAAGTATTTGCGGCACTATCAGTGCGATATGCCGGGGATTCTGGGGAGCAAGACCATAAATCTGCCGAATCGCCCGAAGACACCGTATGTGCCTTTTGCCTTTATTATGAATGCTGAAGGCGAACTTATCACTTCTGGACACGGGAGCATTGTCCTGGATTGGGAGAAGCATATTCAGCAGAAGTGATATTTTAATTTCAGCTCAGGATTTCAGAAGAACCTGCGCGGGTGACGCGCGGGTTTTTCTGCATGCAGGCGGTTCAATTATCTGTATTTTGCATTGACTCGTCATGGTCTGTATGTTACTCTGCGTGCTTATGAAGAAGCTGTTTGTTCTCATGATGATGTTGCTTGGGGTGTCTGTATGGACTGCGCCTGTTTCCTTGGCTCGTACGGATGCCGATGCAAAGCCTGTGGTCAAAAAGAAGGCGCGCAAGGTTGCCGGGATGACCCCTGTGGCCAAGGCTTTGGCAGAAGCTGGTTATTTGTCTGATGATGAGGCCCTGCCCAAGGCGAAGTATTACTTGTTTATCTGCTCGGCTTCGTGGTGCCCGCCTTGCCGCGCTCTGATGCCTCAGATTGTGGAGGAGTACGAGAAGAAGATGAAGAAGGATAAGAAGGTTTCTCTGGTGCTTCTTTGCTGCGACCGTACGGAGGAGAAAGGGAAGGAGTATCTTGCCCATTATGAGACGGATATGCCTGGCGTGATGTTCTCGCAGGTGGCTGAGATGCTGAATCTGCCCAAGCCGAACGGTATTCCGGCTGCTATCGTGGTGAATGCCAAGGGTGAGGTTGTTGCAGAGGAGCATGGTTCTGCCCTCTTACAGTGGAAGGATCTGGTGAAGCGGAAGCCCCAGAAGCGCAGTAAGGACTGATGCGTCTCCCAGTTTGTTTTCTTTTCAAGGCCTGCGCGATTGAGCGCAGGCTTTTTATTTGTTCCGCTCGTTGTTGTGTGGGTGTTTCTTGTGGTAATCACTGAATTGCCGGGTGAGGTTGATGATGACATCCAGCGAGTTGAAGTCTTCTGCAAGGGCGTTGCCCCCCATTGCTGATAGGGCGAAGAGGATGATGAGACTGATGCGTTTCTTCATGCAGCAATGATGCTGCCGGATGAACTCTCATTCAGAAAAAGTTAGAAAGGGGAACCGCTCGGCTCCCCTTTCATCGTGATGCGTTGGAATCGGCTTTATTAGGCCAGGCTGGTGCGCATGCCCAGCGTGGTGAGCAGTGCGGTGAAGCGGGCGTAGTCGCTTTCGCGGTCTGATGAAACCAGGGCAAACTGGTATTCGCCCATACGGGCATCTTCCTGGGCGGCGTTGCGCAGGCGGAGCAGAATGACTTCTTCTGCATCTGTCTGGCGGCCGCGGAGACGCGCTTCGAGCTCGGCCGCGGGGACGTGGATGTACACATCGGCGTAGGCGCGGCGGATGATGGCATCATCGCAGTCGCGGATGCTGGCTGCGCCTTGTACATCGATGTCCATGACGACATTTTTGCCGGCTTGCAGGAGGTCGATGATATCACTTTTGAGGGTACCGTAGCTGTTGCCATGTACGGTGGCGTGCTCGAGGAAGTCGCCGGAGGCTACTTTGGCAGCAAAGGTTTCGGGGGTGAGGAAGTGGTAGTCCACACCGTCCTGCTCGCCGGGGCGGGGTTGGCGGGTGGTGCAGGAGATGGAGTAGGCGGTGAGGCCGTCTTTTTCAGCACGGCGGCAGAGGGTGGTTTTGCCGCTGCCTGATGGACCGGATACGATGAGAAGGGTGCCAAGCATGGAATGGTGACGATTGAGGGGGTGGATAGGAATTATTCGATATTCTGAACCTGTTCGCGGATTTTTTCGAGTTCGGTTTTGGCAGAGACGACGAGCTGGGCAAGTTCAGCATCGTTTGCCTTGGCGCCGGTGGTGTTGAGTTCGCGGAAGATTTCCTGGCAGAGGAAATCGAGTGTGCGCCCGACGGGTTCGGGCTTATCGCAGATGCTTTGAAACTGGTTGAGGTGTGACTCCAGGCGTGTCATTTCTTCGGAGACATCGCATTTATCTGCAAAGAGCGCGATTTCCTTGATGATGCGTTCATCATCGAGCGGGAGGGGGAGACCGGCTTCCGCGAGGCGCTTGAGGAGGATTTCGCGGTGGCGGGCGGCGACTCCGGAAGCGCGGGCCATGAGTTTCTCGCGGAATTGTCGGAGGGTGGCGATGCGGGCCAGGAGGTCGCGCTTCATGTTTTCGCCCTCCTGACCACGCAGGGCGATAAAGGCGGCCAGGGCTTCGCGCACGGCTGGTTCTGCGGCTGCCTGTACGGTTTCAAGGGGGATTTCGGTTTCGGTTTCTTCGGCAATGATGCCGAGGCGGAGCAGCGAATCGAGCGAGGTGTCGATGCTGCGGCCCAGGCTTGTTTCTGCCTCTGCCAGGGTGGCGGTGAGGGCGGCGAGCTTGTCTCGGTTCAGGGTGAGGGCACCAGCGGAGCCGGGTACTTGCTGGAGGGTGAGTGAGACATTGACCCGGCCACGGGAAATGCCGGTGGCTACGATATCGCGCACGGGTGTTTCGAGTGCGGCCCAGGCGCGCGGCAGGGCAATGGCGATTTCTGCCTGTTTGCGGTTGACTCCGCTGATTTCTACGCGGATGGTGGAACCACCCAGGGGGGCTGTTGCGGCCCCGAATCCAGTCATGCTGTTCATAACGAGTTATTGCCGATGATGTTGAGCAGGTGAGAATCGAGAGTGAGGGCTTCGTTCACATTGAAGTTGAGATCGGTACGCAGGGCTTCCAGCGCGCGCATGCGCTGGAGCAGGTTGGCGATGGGGAGCTTGCCTGCCAGCGTGGCTATCTCCGGAGTGACGGGGTGCACGTCGGGCGCGTGTGAGGCGAGGAGCACCGCCTGCCCGAGACAGAGGGAGAGCAGTTCGAGCATCTGCTCGCGCTCGGCCAGGTATTCGGTTTCGATGAGGGCTGCGGTGGCATCTTTCTGGCGGGCTTCCCAGTCGCGGATATCGGTGCCTTCTGCGATGGCTTTTGCCTCGGCTTTGATGGCGGCGGTGAGTCGCTTGGTAATCTGCTCCTTGCGCTCGGTGAGCAGGGTCTGGAAATCCGCGCGCAGCGCGAGGGCTGCGACATCTGACCCGACCAGGGGTAGTGCTGCTGCAAGGGCTGGCAGGAATGCCTGCTGGGCTTCGGAGAGGTGCAGGGTGTTGCCTGCCTCGTGCAGGGGGACTCGCACGCAGCGCGAGAGGATGGTGGTGAGCAGGCGGCTGGGCTGTTCGGTGATGAGGATGATGACGGTCTGGGGCGGGGGCTCTTCCAGGGTTTTGAGGAAGGCATTGGCGGCTTCTTCCATCATGCGGTCGGCTTCCTGGATGATGACGAGCTTGGTTTCTCCTTCATCTGCGCGCAGTGCCAGGAAGGGTTCGACATTGCGGATGTCTTCGATGAGAATTTTGCGGCTTTTGGAGCCAGGGCGCAGCACGCGGCACATCGGGTGGCGCAGGGTTTCGAGCGAATCGGCCCGTGCGCCGTTGAGCTCTGCTGCCATGGCCAGGGCGAGCTGGTGGGTGCCGGCGCGGGCGGTGCCGGTGAGGAGCAGGGCATGTGGAAGCCTGCCGCGTTGGCGGGCGTGAAGGAGGAGCTGCCGGGCCTGGTTCAGGGAAAATGACATGGTGCTTTATTTTTCCGGGTAGGAGCCAAGTACCTTGAATACCGGGCATTCGGCTTTCAGTTCTGCAAGGCAACTGCGCAGGGGCTCTTCGGATTCGTGGCCATCAACATCGAGGTAGAAGAGGTATTCCCACGGGGTGTCGCGTGTGGGGCGCGAATCAAGGCAGAAGATGTTGATGCCGTGGGAGCGGAAGTGTTCCAGCACATCGACCAGCCCACCTGGTTTGTGCGGCACGGTGAAACAGATGGTGGTGCGGTCCTGGCCGCTGGGGTGGGTTCCCTGGGCACCAATGACGACAAAGCGGGTGGTGTTGGTGGCTACATCCTGCACTTGCTCTGCGAGAATGTTGAGCCCGTGCAGGCGGGCTGCCAGCGGGCTGCCGAGTGCGGCTGCTCCCTCTGCGGCATGCTTAGCAGCCATGCGTGCGGCGGCGGTGCTGCTGGCGGTGGGAATCTGGTCGGCCTTGGGGTAGTTCTGCTGGAGCCATTGGCTGCATTGTCCCAGCACCTGCGGGTGGGAGTAGATGGTGCGGATTCTATCTGCTGAGGTATTGGCCATGAGACAGTTCTGCACGCTCTGGTGCATCTGGGCGCAGATGCGCAGGTGGGTGTGGGCGAAGAAGTCCATAGCTTGCACGACATTGCCGTGCGTGCTGTTCTCCAGGGGGATGACACCGTAGTTCACTTCGTTGCGTTCTACGGCGGCAAAGATGTGGGCAAAGGAGGAGTAGGGGACGAGCTCAACGCTATCTCCGAAGCGGCTGAGAGCGGCCTGGTGGCTCCAGGTGCCTTCCGGCCCCAGGTAGCCGATGCGCATGTTGCCTTCGAGATGGAAGGAACAACTGACAATCTGCCGCCAGATGCTGGTGATGCTTTTTTCTGGCAGTACGCCATCATTGAGCTTCAGGAGCTTGGCAAACAGGGCGCTTTCGCGCTCAGGAACAAACGTGGGAGCTCCGGTGGCGCGCTTGGCGGCTCCTACCTGGTGTACGCAGGCCGCGCGCTGCTTGAGCAGTTCTACCAGTTGCGCATCAATGCGGTCAATTTCTTGCCTGAGCTCGTCTAAATTCATATCTGTGTGGGCATTCTATCATAGTGCCTGGCGGCATTCAATCCTGATTTTGTGCATCGGCTTCACGGGGGGGGATTATTCAGCCGCGTTGATGAGTTTCTGGAGCTCGTTCATTTCCTGCATGAGGGGAGCCGCCTGCTGCCAGGAGATACCCGGCGTGTTCACCTGGGAGCGCAGCTGGTCAACATGGGCTTTGAGCGCGGCCAGGGCTGCATTCGAACAGGTGGATTCTACCGTGTGTGCCACATCGGGTATGTCGATGAGGCCGTGCTCCATGCTGGCCAGGGCTGCGGCTTGCTCGGGCGGTAGTGTTGCGGTGAATACCTGCCATGCCTCCTCGTTGCCGGGGGCGGGCAGGGTCTCCATGAAACGCTGCAGTACTACGCCGCCGGAAAGCCAGCGGATGGGTTCCTGGAGTTCTTCGATGCGCTCCAGCAGCATGGCCTGGGCCTCGCTGCTGACGGCTGCCAGGAAGATGGTATCGCGGATGGCCGGGTGCAGCTTGATGGGTATGACCCTCTGCGGGGAGGGCAGGGTGGTGGCCTGCTCGAACTCTTCCTCCTCTTCCGGTTCCCAGCCGGCTGCTGGTGCTGGGGGCTGCGGGCTTTCCTTGCGCGTGCGGATGATACCTTCGACTGTTTCGCGCAGGGCTTCCAGACCGGTATTGAGACGGGTGGCGAGGTCGGCTACCGCGACATCCCGGCGGTTGCGGTCGGTGATTTCCGCAGCAAGGTCGGCCATGCGGGGGATGAGGGCGGCGCGGGCGTTGGCATCTCCCTGAATCATGCTGAGTTCCAGGCCGACGCGGACTTCCAGGTACGGGCGGGCGGTTTCGATGGCTTCGCGCAGGGCTTCCGGGCCACTTTTGCCGATGAGGGAGTCCGGATCCTCCCCGGGTGGGAGGCTGGCATGGTACACCTCCAGCCCGGCGGCGGCTAGTTTGCGAAAGGTTTTTTCGCTGGCTTTGATACCGGCATTGTCGCCATCATAGCATAGAATGGCCTTTTTGGCGTATTTGCGGAGGATGCGGGCGTGTTCATCGGTGAAGGCGGTGCCGAGACCGGCCACGGCGTTGCGGATATCGGCCTTTTCGTGGCAGGCGATGACATCGAGCTGCCCTTCGCAGACCACGACGCACATGCCGGCTTTGCCGATGGGGCCGGTGGCTTTGTAGAGCCCAAAGAGGAGTTCCCCTTTGTGGAAGGCGGCGGTATCCGCTGTGTTCACGTATTTGCGCGGATCCTGACCTTCCTGAATGATGCGGCCGGAGAACCCCACGACCTCGCCACGTACGTTGTGGATGGGGAACATGAGGCGGTCGCGGAATACGGGGTAGAGCCCGCGCTGCCCGCGCCCCAGGAGGTAGGCTTCTGCCAGCAGGCGGTCGTCCATGCTGCGGGTGGCGGCCAGCTGGGCCAGTTCACGGAAATCGGGCGGAGCCCAGCCGAGCTGCCATGCCCGGGCAATTTCGATACCGAAACCGCGCTGTTTGAGGTACTCGCGCACATGGGCGGCAGCGGCATCGCGGCAGAGTTTGCGGTGGTAGTATTCGGTGGCCAGGGAGTTTGCTTCGACCACGCGGGCGCGGATGCGGCGCTGGCGGGCCATCTCCGGGTTTTCCTCTTCCTCGATGACCGGGATACCGTTCATGTCGGCCAGTCGGCGCAGGGCGGTGGGGTAATCGAGGTTTTCGTACATCATGATGAACTTGAGCGCATCGCCCCCGACCCCACAGCCGAAGCAATGGAAGGACTGGCGCGCCGGGTTCACATGGAAGGAGGGGGTCTTTTCGCTATGGAATGGGCAGCAGGCTTTCCAGGAATTGCCCGCGCGGCGCAGTTGCAGGTACTTGCCCAGGAGCTCCACGATATCCGCAGAGTCCTTGATGCGGGCCACGCATTCCTGGGTGATTCTTGCCATATCAACAGCTGGTGAGCAGATGCAGGTGCTCTTCGAATCCCGGGTAGGAGGTGTTGATGCTGTGGCAGTTGAGTAGAGTGGTCTCGCCCTCGGCCTGGAGCCCGGCCATGAGGAAGCTCATGGCGATGCGGTGGTCGCCGTAGCAATCCATGGTCGCACCGTGCAGCGGGGTGCCGCCGGTGATTTCCATGCCATCTGCGAATTCTTCGACCGCGGAGCCCATGGTGCGCAGGTTGCCCACCACGGTGGCGATTCGGTCGCTTTCCTTGACCCTCAGTTCGGCTGCGTTACGGATGCTGGTGGTGCCTTCTGCAAAGGCAGCAGCCACGGCCAGCACCGGGATTTCATCGATGAGATTCGGGATTTCGGGCTTGAGAATCTCGGTCCCCACAAGTTTCTGCGGGGCGCAGACGGTGATGTCGCCGTAGGGTTCGCCGCATTCTGTGCGGTTGTTGATGCGGATATCTGCCCCCATGCGGCGCAGCACGGTGATGATGGCATCGCGGGTGGGGTTAAGCCCTACATTGAGCAGGGTGATTTCGCTGCCGGGTACGATGGAGGCTGCCACCAGCCAGAAAGCAGCGCTGGAGATATCGCCCGGCACGGTGATGTCCTTGTTGGTGGGAATGGCGGGGCCTTCTACCGCTACATCCAGACCATTTTCCGAAACGGTGCAGGGGATGCCGAAGTGCTCGAAAAGCCGTTCGGTGTGATCGCGGGTGATGGCTGGCTGGTGAACGGAGGTGGTGCCGGTTGCCAGCATACCGGCCAGCAGGACTGCGCTTTTCACCTGGGCGCTGGCCATGGGCAGCTCGTAGTGAACCGGAGCGAGTTTGCAGCCTTCGATTTCCAGAGGGGCGCAACCCGGCTTTTTGCCGCAGGCCGTGATGCGGGCTCCCATGGAGGCCAGCGGGTCGATGATGCGCTTCATGGGGCGCGAGCTGAGTGATTCATCGCCAAACATGCGGCTGCGGAAGGGGAGTGAGGCCAGCACGCCTGCCATGAGGCGCATGCCGGTGCCGCTGTTGCCGCAGTCGATATCGTGCTGCGGGGCGCAGGGCTGCATACCGGTGCCGGTGAGGGTGAAGTTCTGCGGAGTATTGCCCGGGGTGATTCTGGCCCCGAGTTGCTGCATGGCTTTCAGCGTGTTGATGCAGTCTTCGCTGCAGAGGTAGTTCTGCACCTGCATGGAGCCTTTCCCGAGGGCGCCGAGGATGGCCACCCGGTGGGAGATGCTTTTATCGCCGGGGACGGTAATGGTGCCGTGCAGTCCGCGGGAGGCGCGGGTCACGGTGATGCGGTCACTTGACATGAATCTGGATGCGTTTCTGTTGGAATCCCTCTTTGATGAGGGTATCGAAGAAGGTGTTGGTTCCCAGCTCCCGCTGGGCGCTGATGATGGCGGTGCGGAGGGTCTCGCGGCATTCATCCAGCGAGGGGGTGTAGGCCGGGGTAATGGGACCGGGCAGGACGATGTGCCAGCCCCACTTGCTCTGGGCCAGCGATGGGGTTCCGGCGGGCAGGGCCCCTTCGCCGAAGAGGTTCAGCTCCGGCAGGGGAAGCAGAGCGTCATCATACACCGTACCGAGGTTCCCGCCGCGGCTTGCGGTTGCTGCATCATCGCTGATTTCGGTAGCAAGCTCGGCAAACCCCTCGCCTGCTTCCAGTCGGGAGAGCGCGAGCTCTGCGGTGCGCCTGGCATCTTCCTGCGAGCGGTGCAGGGTGGAAATGAAGATGTGCTTTACCGGCCTGCTGGCGGGGATGGTCAGTTCATCCTTAATCTGCTTGTAATGCGCCATGATGGCCGCATTGTCTACCTGAGTGAGGGGGGCCAGGTTCCGGTTCAGCAGGGCGAGCTCCATCTGGCGGGCTTCCACTTTATCAGTAAACTGGCGGCGGGTGTAGCCCTGGGAGGCGAGCTGCTGCTCAAATCCTGCATCGCTGCTGGCGCGACTTGCAAGTGAGGCCACCAGTTTTTCGGCTTCTGCGCGGTTGTGGGGGAGCTGGTTGTCGTTGTAGCGGGTGCGCATGCGGAGCAGGGAGCTGCGCACCAGGTCCATCATCATGGAGATATTGGTTTTCTGTCTGCCGGAAACGGCTTCCTGCTCGGCCTTGTGGCGGGCAAGCTGCCCGTACGGGATGCGTTCGCCATACACGAGAGCCGCGGCTTCAGCTGCTTGTTTGTCCTTGTGCAGGAATCCGTACATCGGTCCCCGGAGCACCCAGAGGTCCAGCACCATGTAGCCCAGGGCAGTGCCAATGATGGCGGCTTTCAAGACATAGATTCTGGCAGAAGTCCACTTCACGCGCCTATTGTACGCCTCCAGGCGGGCTTTGGCAAATAAAAAGCATGTATGCACCCGCAGAGTGTGGCTTTTCTGCCTGTAAAACCAGCGACAGATGCCCGGAAAACAGCTTTAGCAGATTTTTGGGCTTGTCACGGGGGGCTGAGATGGGGTATACTGGCTGCGTAACGTTATGAATATCCAACCGAAATTCACCCCCGTACTCGATCCGGCCTTCGTGGCTCCCGTGCTTTGGAATAAAGCTTTTGCTGACAAGGTGGCCGCTACGCCCGGTTCTCACACCGTGGAGCTGGCCCTGACCCGCCTGGATGGCACCTGCTTCCGCTGGAACGGCAAGATTCTGCCCCAGGAAGGTGAGAATATCGCCCTGAACAACCAGTACATCGAACGCATCGTCAAGTTCCTGCTGTGGATGAAAGGCGGCTGCACCATCATGGTAGCAGGTGATGATCAGATTGCTGACATGCTGGCTGCCACCTACTGCGCCGGTGGTGCCCGTGAGTTCGACTGGGACTTCATCGGTAAGAAAATTTATGATCAGCCCATTCAGGTGGTGAAGGTTGCCTCTGCTGCAGACCTGCCCGCTGAGAACAGCACCTCTGTTTCCCTGGGCCGCAACCTGGATGGCTACCGTATCGGTTTCGATCTGGGCGGCTCCGACCGCAAGTGCGCCGCCGTGGTGAATGGCGAGGTTGTGTTCTCTGAGGAAGTGGTGTGGGATCCCTACCACCAGACCGACCCCATGTATCAGCTTGAGGGTGTGGATGATTCCCTGCTGCGCGCAGCCAAGCACCTGCCCCAGGTGGATGCCATCGGTGGTTCTGCCGCTGGTGTGTATGTGAACAGCGAGCCCCGCGTGGGTTCCCTCTTCCGCGGTATTTCCCCGGAGGATTTCCAGAATGTCATCCGCGGCATGTTCACCACGCTGAAGGACCGCTGGTCCGAGCGCATGGGCAAGGAAGTGCCTTTCGAGGTGGTGAACGATGGTGAAGTGACCGCTCTGGCCGGTGCCATGGGCATGAACGATGATGCCGTGCTCGGTATCGCTATGGGTACCTCCCTGGCTGCCGGCTATGTGGACCCCGAGGGCCATATCATGCCTTGGCTCAACGAGCTGGCCTTCGTTCCCGTGGACTACCAGGAGGATGGCGGCGTGGACGAATGGTCCAAGGATAAGGGCGTGGGTGCCATGTACTTCTCCCAGCAGGCTGTAGCCCGCCTGGCTCCCCGCGCAGGTTTCGAGTTCGGCAGCATGCCCTATCCGGAGCAGCTGAAGAAGGTGCAGGCTGCCATGGCCGAAGGCGATGACCGTGCCCGCAAGATTTACGAGACCATCGGCGTGGAGTTCGGCTACACCATTGCCTACTTCGCTGATTTCTACGATGTGCGCAACCTGCTGTTCCTGGGCCGCGTGGCTACGGGCGACGGTGGCCAGCTTATCATCGACAAGGCCAACGAGGTGCTTAAGGCTGAATTCCCGCAGCTCAACATCACCCTCTGCGTGCCGGATGAAAAGACCAAGCGTCATGGCCAGGCTGTTGCCGCCGCTTCTCTGCCCAAGCTGGGTTGAGTGAATACCTGATTTCAGGGGCAGGGGAGGCTGTCAGGCTCCTCTGCCCCTTTTACTTGGAACTGACACTTCTTCTCTATGGCAGATGCGCATGACATATGGACGTGTCCGCATTGCGGAACCCGCCAGGATATTTCCCACTTAGGATTCTATGTGGAAATAGCCTGCCCGGATTGTGGCGCGCGCGCATTTGTGCATGGCCTGCTGGCCAACTACAAGATTGATTCCATCCTGGGTATCGGCGGCATGAGCGTGGTGTTCCGCGCCCGCGACATGGTGCTGGGCCGCCCGCTTGCCATCAAGGTGCTCAATGATACCTACCGAGATGAGCCTGAGCGTATCGAGGGATTTGAGAATGAGTGTGCGCTCATGGCCAAGGTGCGCCACGAAAACGTGGTGTCTGTATATTCGGCCGGTTGGGCCCGCGGGCAGTTCTATATTGCCATGGAGCTGGTGGATGGCCGCAACCTGGAGCTGATTGTGGCCGAGCGCGGGTTTCTGTTGCCTGCGGATGCTCTGGAGATTGTGCGCCAGGTGGCGCTGGGCTTGCAGGCTGCCAATGAAGCAGGCTTGCTGCACCGCGATGTGAAGCCTGGCAATGTGCTCATCACCCCGGAGGGGCAGGCCAAAGTACTGGATTTCGGGCTTTCTCTGGAGGATAAGCCCGGCGTGGAGACTGAGGATGTCATCTGGGCTACTCCGTATTACGTGCCGCCGGAGACTCTGCATCGGCAGCCAGAGAGTGTGCAGACAGATATTTATGCCTTGGGGATGACCTTGCGCAATCTGCTGACAGGGGAGTCTACCCTTCCGGGAACCCCCCAGACGCTCAGCGATATGGTGGTTGCGAAGAAGACGCTGCCGGGCATAGCTACGGTATCGCCGCGACTGGAACCCCGCTTGTGTGAGCTGGTGGATCGCATGACTGCCTACGAGGTTGCGGATCGCCCGTCGGGCTACGACGAATTGCTGCGGGAAATAGCTGAGGCTCAGGCAGCGCTGGCGGAAGCACTGGACCCGGAAGAACGGGCCAGAAGATACCGCAGCAAGCTGTATGCCGCGGCTTGTGGGCTGGGTAGCATTGCGGCAGGCGCGGTTGGTGGGTTTCTGATAGCGTTGATGACACCTTCCGATAGTGTGCAGCAGATACTGGATGCCGACCGCTTGCAGTGGGAGGAGCGCGATGCGTATGCCGGCGCATACAGGCTACTTCGCGATGGCAAGTATGAGGAGGCCTACGATATGCTGGGGAGCTTGTGCAATCCCCAGTCAGAATTGAGTTTGGCGGCAGCTGCGACCTTCGTGCGCACGGCCCTGGATGTGCTGGATGATAAATCTACTGAGAATGGCTTCAATCGCTTCGATAAGATATGTTCTACCTATCAGCCATCTAGTCCCCCACCCGGGAATGAGTGTCTGCAAATGCTGAGGCAGTTTCTGGTAGAACGCAGGATGTCAGGCCCTTTATCACGCTCTGCCGTGAATGTGCATGATATTGGGGACCCGATGCTGAAGGTGGCTGCTGCTATTCTGGAAGCCGATCGGCATGTGCACCTGGGGGAACACGCCCAGGCTGCCGAAAAGATAACGCTTATCCTGGAGAATCTGGAGTCGCTGGGGCTGGCTTCTCTGAGTGAGAAAGTGGATGAATACCGCATGGCGGCACCCCGCCGCGCGGCTCGTATAGCTCTGGGGGACTTGAAAAAAATGTACCATGCTGGCAACCTTGAGGCTGCAAATAGCAAGGTGGAGGAGCTATTGAAACAGAAGCTCGGCCGCCTGGAGAAGGAAGAAATCCGCGTGTTGAACGAGGCTGCCACTATCATGATTGAGGCCAGAAATGTGTTGCAGAAGAAGAACCGCTCGGCGGTGAAGCCTCGCGAAACCGCGGATGAATTGCGGCGCCGTGCCTCTGCGATACCAGAGGCCGGGCTTTTCCCGAGAGAGTTGTACAGTCTTGCACTCCTGTTGAACGGGAATTATAACGAGGCTTTCAAGGCCAATCCCTATGCGGCCGAACCGACCAGCAACGAACCCTTCGCGGTTATCATGCGCGATTGGAAAAAGCGTCTGGAGAAATAAAAGGCGACTCTGAGATTAGAATCCAGCCAGGCATCGCAGTGTGAAGCTGAGGGGGTGTATACCCTTGGGCGGGGATAGAATCTCAGCTCCTGCCACTTTTGCGGCAAAGGAATCCTTGGGGTTGACCAGGACTGCTTTGTGGCAGATGGAGAGCATGGGCAGGTCTGCGGCGCTATCGGTGTAACCAATATCGGCAGCGGTGATGCCGATTTCTGCGAGCCTTATCAGTTTGTTGGCTCCCTTGTTATTGCCAGGAGCCGGGATGGAGGGCATCAGTTCCACACGGTCGGCCAGGGCGGTGGGGGTGCCGATGGTGTGGGTGAAGCCCAGGGCCTTTCCGACCAGCTGGGTCCACCAGTCGGGCGAAGCGGAGCAGAGCACGGTTGTATCCCCCGCAGCCTGGTGGGACCGGAGCCTTTCGAGCACCGGGGGGTAAAGAATCCGGAGTATTTCCTGTTGTACAAACTCGCTGCATTCCGCTTTCAGCTGCTCGCGGCTCATTCCCCATGCATAGGCGAGGAAGGCGCGTTTCATGAGTTCTGTGTTGATGATGTGGAGCCCGCGGAGTATGCCCATGGGAATCAGCCATGCGAGGTAAAGGCGCCGCCAGCCGTGGCGTTTCAGAATCCAGCGGGCAAAGCGGAGCTGGGAATCGCCGGCAAAGAGGGTGCCGTCCATGTCAAACAGGGCAATCATGGTGGCGTATTAGTACGAGCTGCGGTTCTGGAGGCGGAGTTTCCAGATCATCATGATGAGGGCACCCATGATGATGCCCCCCAGGTGACCGGCCTCACCGCCTGCGTTGCTCAGGTTGAAGAGGATGGTAGCAGAAGCAATGCCGATGATGATGAGGGCAAAGGTACGGAGCCTCAGCGTTACAGGAGGGAAGAGGAGCGAGATGCGCACATCCGGGTACATGAAGGCACAGGCTACCATGACCCCGTAGATGGATGCCGAGGCTCCGACCAGCGGTATCATCTCCCAGCACTGTACCCGTCCCTCATAGCCGGCGAACTGAGCCAGCTGGTTGCAGATGAACTCGTTTTGCGGTACATCTGGCAACGAAGTATAGAGGTTGAGCCCGGCCAGCAGCGAGGAGAAAAGAGCCCCGGCAACGCCGCAGACCAGGTAGAATACCAGGAAACGCCTGGCACCCATGGCGTTTTCCACCGCCGGGCCGAAGAAGTACAGCGCCCACATGTTGAACAGGATATGCCCGAAGTTGGCATGCACAAACTGATAGGTCACCAAGCGCCAGAGCTGCCCCTCCAGGAAACAGGTGAACCAGGAGTAAGCACAGGTGATTTCGAAGACGGAGGTCTTGGGTGCCTGGGGGAAGGGAATCCCCAGAAGGGCTTCTTTCTGTACCATGATGCCGACGAAGAAGACAACGGCGTTGATGATAATCAGGGCAGTCGTGACGGTGAGGCGGTTCTGGTTCATAACGTCAAGGTGGGATGTTGCGTCTCTTGCTTCTGTTCAATTCAGCTTTGATTCGATGCTCTCAATCTCCTCCATGCTGAGGAGGTGCTCCATGTGGCAGGCTACTTCATCGGCCCGCTCGCGGCTCAGGTGCGCGGCTTCCTCCAGGAAGCGCTGCAGGATGGAGTGCGAGCGGATGACCCGCTCCGCGTATTGCCTGCCTTTCTCAGTCAGCTCAATCGGTGCATAGCGGCGGTAGGTGATGAGTCCCTCTTCTGCCAGCTGGTGCACGGCTGCGGTGACGCTGGGCTTCTTGACATCGAGCATCGCGGCCACATCGCTCACCTGGGCCTTGCCATGCTCCCGGCAGAGGTGCCCGATGGCTTCGAGATAGTCTTCCGCGCTGCGGCTCAGTCTGGTAAATTGGTTCTTCATGCCTTTTTCTTGCGAAGGGTAGCCACGCATTCCAGGTGTTTGGTCTGCGGGAAGAGGTCGAAGGGCTGCACCTCAACGACTTCATAGCCAGCCTTATCGAACTCTGCCAGGTCTCGTATCTGCGTGGCGGGGTTGCAGGATACATAGACAACCCGGGCCGGACCGAAGGCGAATAACTGGTTGAGGAAGGCCATGTCGCAGCCTTTGCGCGGAGGGTCGATAACCACGGCGCTCTCCTCTGCCGGGAAATCCACCTGTTCGAAGATGGCTTCGGCGCTGGCAGCCAGGAAGGAGGCGTGCTCAATGCCATTACTGCGAGCGTTGGCTCTTGCCCAGTCTGCGCTTGTCTCGCTCACTTCCACCCCCAGTACCTTTTCGAAGTGCGGGGCCAGAGTCAGGGCAAAGAGGCCGCTTCCGCAGTAGGCATCCACCAGGTAGCGGGCACCATCGGCGCAGGCCTGGCGGGCCACGTAGCCGGTGAAGGCCGGGAGGATGAAGGGGTTATTCTGGAAGAAATCGCCCGCGAGGAAGTTGAAGGTCAGCTCACCTACTTTTTCGGTGCAGACCGCATTGTTGTTGGTGATGACGGAGCCTTCGCTCACGCGCATCAGCAGGGTGGCACCTCGCTTGTACTGCGCTGCGGCCTGGTGCACTGCTTTGCGTACTACCGGCAGGGCCTCATTGAGTTCAGCCATGGCGATAGGGCACTGCTTTACGTCGCAGACCTCGCTGCGGGACCCCACGCGCAGGAACCCGATATTGCCCATCTTTGCATCTTTCGGCTTGTGGAAGTGCGGCGTAATCTTGCTGCGGTAGCCATAGATCTGAGGGGAGGCAATGGCCGGCAGTACCGGGAGTTCCAGCCCTGCCTGCAAGCGCAGCAGGTCAGCAACCTGCGCGGTTTTCCACTCCAGCTGTGCCGCATATTCCAGATGCTGGTACTGGCAGCCACCGCAGTATCCGTAGACCGGGCAGAGGGGCTGCACCCGCTTGGGCGAGGGCTCCAGCACTTCCACCAGGTCTGCCAGCGAGCAGTTCTTTTCGTTGCGGTAGATGCGGGCCCGGACTTTTTCGCCCGGTAGTGTATAAGGTACGAATACGACCCAGTTGTCGATTCGGCCTACACCGTGGCCTTGGTTGGAAAGGTTATCTATGGTGAGCTCTACCTCCTGGTGGTAGGCAAAGGGAACGGGCACAAATTTGCGGGGGGGCGTGTCCATGGCTTGGTGTTTAATCTGCGTTTTTGATGATTTTACCGTCAATGTTCATGGGAAGCCGGCTCTTCAGGACCGGGGAGCGGAAACCGCGCAGCTCGACTGAGTTGGGCAGGGGCTCATCGGAGTCGTTATCGGTAGATTCCTCGGGGGGGGCAAAGCGGCGCACTCGCAGCACGCTGCGCATATCCTGCGGTGCCGGCTGGTATGACTTTGGCTCTTCCTTTTGCTTTTTCTCGGTAGCGGCAGGGGCTTGCTGCTCTGCTTTGCTGCCTTCCGGGGCTGCAGCTTCTTGGGCCATCATCTTGAGCGCAGCCGCCTGCTGGGCTGCACTGGGTGCTGCTGTGGCCTCTGGTTCGCTTGCTGCCGCCTCTGGTTCGCTTGCTGTTGCCTCTGGCTGCGGAGCCGGTGGTTCGGCTTTCTGGGGAGCTCTTCTTTTCCGGCTGGAGAGCAGCTGGGGAACGCGTTGCGGGACCGTGTCTGCCTGTTCGTCCGGCTTTTCCTTGTCTTCAGTATTTTGCCGAGTAGCAGCATTTTGCTCAATCTCAGGATCTGCCGGTGCAGAAACTGCTGCCTCCTGGACCGGCTGTTCCTGCTGCCGGGTACTGCTGCAGGCACTCAGCAGGATGAGAGAACTCATAATCGTTATGGAACTGAAGCATTTCATGCGCGAGTATACTATCATGCCACCCCCCCGTGTGGCAAGCACTATTCCTGTCGTCATCGCCTGGCTGAAAACAGAAATAAAGAAAAAATGCGCCATTTCTCTGCAATTCGCTTGACATTTTGCCGGAAGTGAGTAAACTCTCCCCACCAAAACGAAAAACCAATAATACTTTTCATCTGAATTATGGCTCACACACAGTCCGCTAAGAAGCGTATCCGTCAGACGATTAAGCGCACCGCTATCAACCGTTCCATCATGTCCCGCGTCCGCACCCTCCGCAAGAAGGTCGCCGAGGCTGTGGAGACGAAGGATGCTGCTGCCGCCGCTGTTGCATACAACAACTTCGCTTCCGCCATCGACAAGGCTGCCAAGAAGGGCACCGTGCCGGCCAACCGCGCCGCTAACTACAAGAGCAAGGCTGCGAAGGCCCTGGCCTCTATCGCCTGAGTTCCCTTTCAGGTTTTCCGTTTTTGAGCATGGCGGAGTATCGGTTCAAACCGGTGCTCCGCCTGTCTTTCCTTCCCGAATAGATGTATTATGCGCCAGGATTACAAGGAGATTGCTACCACTGTTGTGAACGACCCGACGAGTTATAAACTGTGCGTGGTCTGCGGTGCCATTGTGGATAAGGCTTCGCCCACATGCCCGGATTGTCTGGCGTACCGTTTCGATGAGAATCCTGCCAGCGTGGCAGACCGGGCAGTAGACCTGGCGGCCAAGCCTCAGCATGCGGTTTCGCACCACGATACCTTGGAATAACCCCCCCCCCACTTTGCTGATATGAAGACCTCCCGATGCTGGCAATTGGCCCGTGAATCCTGGCAGCTGCCAGGGGGAGGCGCGGTCATGGGAATTCTGAATGTCACGCCGGATTCCTTCTCGGATGGTGGTGCGCATTGCGGAGTGGCTGCGGCTGTGGAGCACGCCTTGGGCATGCTGCAGGCCGGGGCGGATATTATTGATATTGGCGGGGAGTCGACTCGCCCCGGGGCTCTGGAAGTTTCTGTCGCAGAAGAACTGCAGCGGGTGATTCCGGTCATTCAGGCTCTTCGGCAGCGCTGCCCTGATGCACGGATTTCAATTGATACGCGCCATGCGCAGGTGGCGCGCGAGGCTTTGCTGGCCGGTGCAGATATCATCAATGATATTACCGGGTTGGCAGATGCTGCCATGCGGGCTGTCTGCGCAGAGATGCCTTGCGGTATTGTGCTGATGCACATGCAGGGAGAACCCCGGACGATGCAACTGGAGCCTCATTACGATGATGTGGTGGCTGAGGTGCGCGCCTTCTTTGAATCTCGCCTGGCCGAGGCAGAAGCCTCGGGCATAGAGCGTGCGCGCATCTGCCTGGATCCGGGAATCGGTTTTGGCAAGACGGTGGCCCATAATCTTGCTCTGATTCGTCACCTGGAATGTCTGCGGGTGGGAAATCTGCCGGTATTGATGGCACTTTCGCGGAAGCGCTTCATGGGGACTCTGCTGGCAGATGCTCAGGTGGCAAAGTGCT
This sequence comes from Akkermansia sp., assembly GCA_017517805.1. Classification (GTDB taxonomy): domain Bacteria; phylum Verrucomicrobiota; class Verrucomicrobiia; order Verrucomicrobiales; family Akkermansiaceae; genus Akkermansia. The sequence goes on along the minus strand of JAFWYD010000071.1, from coordinate 12,008 downwards.
CACCCCTGCCTACCGTGACGATGAGCCTGCTTGCTGCCGACAGGGGCGCAGACCTTCACCGGGTGCACGACGTCGCCGCGCTGAAGCAGGCTCTCATCCTGAGGCAGGCCTTGCTGGATGCCTGAGGCGAACCCTCCCTAATATTTATTCTATCATCTTGATAACAAGCGCGCCTTGTGCAGAATGGAGGCATGGCGTACCTTGTCTCGTTTGCGTTGCTGGTGGCTGTGCTGGCCTGGGTGGTTGGGGTGTACAACAACCTGGAGCACTTGCGCGGCGTGGTGTGTAACTGCTGGGGACAGTGGCGGAAGGCAACTCACCGCCGCAATGAATGTCTTGCAGATTTTGCTGCTGTGTTTGCCAGTTTCATGCCGCGCGGGGATTCTTTGCCTCGAGATTTGAGGCGCATGGCAGAGGATTCGGAGCGCTCACTTGCGCTGGCGCTGGAGCCTCGCTGGAGCCGCAAGCATGGTTTTCTGGGCGGGGCAGAGCAGGCTCTGCGCCATGTGGTGGATTTATCGGTGCAAGCGGTGGAGGATTCTCCTGAATTGAGGCGGCATGAAGCCTTGCAGCGCCTCTGTGCTTCGGTGACGGTATCGCTTTACCAGCAGACTCAGACTGCCAGCTTGTTCAACCGCGCCGCTGCGGAGTATAACTCGGCCCTGGCTTCGCCTTCAGCCCGCTTCCTCGCTCCCGTGCTGGGCTTCCTCGCTGCGGATCCGCTCGATGTCCCGGCACAGGACACCCGCAGTTCCTGAACCGGAAACTGCGGGTGTAAAGTAGTGTTTGCCGGGGGGGGGCTATCAGTCCTGCGGAATCTCGTTGTCCGGGTAGATAAGAGCCTTCGGTGCCGGCTCGATGGATTTCACCGTCATCATGACCGGGGTGCCGCCCATTTCCAGCGGAAGGCGCAGCTTGTCACCCACAGAGTGACCCAGCAGTTTCGCACCCAGCTTTGAGCTGTAGGCTACGATGTTTTCTTCCGGCACGGAGTCCCAGGCACCCAGGATGGTGTAGACCACGGTGCGGTTCTTCGGTGCAGAGAAGGTAACCTGCGTGCCCATGCTGGTCACGCTGCAATCCACATTGCTGAAGTCGGTCGGGTCGGCCTGGGCCAGCAGGCGGGAAAGCTCTTCGCTGCGGCGCAGCAGTACGCGTTGCGTTGCTTTTGCATCCTGGTATCCGCCATTTTCGCGAAGGTCGCCTTCGGCGCGGGTGATTTCCAGGTCGTGCTTGTTCTTGGGAATGCGCACGTTGATGATGTCTTCGAGCTCTGCCTTGCGGGCTGCATACGAGCGCAGGGAGACAAACATGCTCTGCTTTTCCTTGCTGCTGCGGCGGGTCAGGGCAATTTCCTGCAGGGAGGGATGCACCTTCATCATGTTGGCCAGAAGCAGGTTGCGATCCAGATCCGGCAGGACGGAGGAGTCGTACAGCGCCTTGGCGAAGGGGCGGGCTTCCAGTTCGGAAAGACCGCTTACCAGGTCGGGTGCCAGGTCTTTGTCATCGAGCAGAAGGTTGCGCAGGCGCAGGGCGCGATTGGGGCCGCCTTCGGAGCTGTCGCGCTCGATGGCGCTCATGATGGCAGCACCCAGGGGCATGAGGTTCTTATTCACCACATCGGCAGCCACTCCCTTGCGTTCCTTGCAGATCCAGATGAGCACATCCGGGCTGAGGCTCTGGCGGGAGATGCCGTTGGCGATGTCGGAGAAGAGCTGATCCTTGGCTCCCTTGGAGATGATGAAATCTGCCGCAGGGGCGGTTGCCTTGGAACCGCCGAAGAGGAAGATGTTGGTGGCATAGGGCAGCCAGCTGTCGCCCATAGCCTCGGGCAGCGCGGTGTATACTTCGTGCTGGCGGGTAGCAGAGAGCTCACCAATGTAGCTCACCAGTTCTTCGGAGGTGATGGTCTTGAGCTTTTCTGCCATGGTAGTGATGCGCTCCACTCCGGCGGCAGTCAGTGCTGCATCCATAGCGGCTTTGTCCTCATCCGTCTGGGCGATGGCTTCGAGCACGTCATCGCGGATGATGATGAGCTCCAGAACATGCTGCGGCTCGGTGAATCCGCGGGCGATGTCTTCCTCCATGGCCTTGACCAGCTTGGCTACCAGTTCGTACTCACCCTTGAGCACTTCCAGGCGGGCCTGATCCAGAATGCGCACGCAGGATTCCAGCGACGTGGCATCCGTGTAGTCGGCCAGCAGGGCTTCGGCGGGAGATGTGGCGGTGCGCAGAACAATGGCCTCACCGCGCTTGGTCGGAAGCCTGAAGCTGGGATTGTCGCGCATGGCTACGCGGGCTTTCTCCCACCAGTTCTTCCACTCGTCTGCGGCAATCACGCGGCCGGAAAGGAATTTCTCCAGATCCTCCGGCTGCATGGGCAGGATGTCATCGATGCCTTCGCGCAGGGAAATGTTGGAGGACAGAACCATACGGATGAAGTCGAGCATGGTGTCCTTATCGGTAGCCTGTTTCTGGCAACCCTCAGGGTCATCGAAACAGGTGATGAGGAAGTGTCCGGTGGGAATGGGGGTCAGCTGATTGAATGCCAGCTTCAGACCCAGAATCTTACCATTGTTGCCTTTTTCGAAATCAATCTTGATTTTGTTCTTCGCCAGGGACCAGGCGGCAACCTTACCCACGCCCAAATCCTGGTGCATTACATATTTACCGGGGGCGAACTGGTTCAGTCGTGCCGCAAAGTCGGCAGGAATCTTACCAGCAGATACGAATTTTTCAAGGTCGGCATGCATACGTGAGTGACATGATACCATATCTTTCGTCAAGGTCAATCCCTGACAGTAATTTTTTTGTTAAATTTTTCAAAAATCGACCTGGCGGGTGCTCCAGGTATGCAAAAAGAGCCATTCTGCTCAAGAAATGGCTCTTTTTAATAATGGAATGGGGGATCGGTGAGACTAGTCGCCGCGCACGGTCAGGGAATCGTGAACAATAACACCCAGGAAACTGTTTGTGGTTCGGGTCATGGAGGTCACGTTGGTGATGCCCCCGTTCTCTCTGGCTTTTTCGACGGAGGAGTCGCCGGTGGTCCAGGTCCAGAACCAGGTAGTTGAGCTGGCTCTGCCAACCAGGGTTGGGAGCGGGGCTCCGCTGGCATCAGCCATGGCTACATTGCGCACTGGTTCTCGCACGATACATGAGCTGAGGAACAGTAGAGGGAGGAGAAGGAGTCTTGATTTCATGGTGCGGGGGTGGCTGGTGTTTGCAGCAGTTTGAGCATTTCGGGGTCGGCTGTCAGTTTTGCGGCATCTGCGGCACCGGTTGCTCCTGCTTGCAGCAGGAATTTGACGGTTTCCTTGTGCCCGCTGTACACGGCTTGCATCAGCGGGGTCCAGTCGTCTTCATCTCTGGCGTTGATATCGGCTCCGGCGGCGATGAGGGATTTGATGATGTCCGTGTGTCCATTGATGGCGGCAACGATGAGTGGGGTCCAGCCGATATTGGATTTGGGGTCGCGCTGGGCTCCTGCCGCGAGGAGGGTGTCGACGGTTTTCTTGTCTTCGCTCATCACGGCATAGGTCAGGGCAGTCTCTTTGTCCTTGCTGGGGGCTTCTTTCCGGGCTCCTGCTTCAAGGAGCACCTTGACCGCTTCGGCATTACCGGCTTCTGCTGCATGGGAGAGCGGGGTGCGCCAGCGGCGGCCTCGGGTTTCGATGTTGGCCCCTGCTGCCAGAAGGGCCTTGAGTGTTTCGAGTTCTCCTTCCTTTGCTGCATGCGAGAGAGCGGTAAGCCCGGCATTATCCTTGGCTTCGATGTCGGCCTTGTTCAGCAGCAGGGCCTGGAGTGTGTGAGTCCTGCCATTGGCCGCAGCGTAGATGAGCGGGGTGGCGCCATCGCCATCGCGTTCGTTGATGCTCTTCGGGTTGTCTTTCAGGAATGCCAGCACATGCGTGGTATCGCCATTGGCGGCAGCTTCCAGGATGTCGCGGGCCGGGTCTTCGCCTTCTTCGACTACTCGTTTGCCGCCAGGGAGCAGGGCAATGATATCGGCGTTGCCCTGGGCTCTCGCATAATCCAGTGCGGTGTTGCCTTTATCATCCTGGGCTTCCGCATTCACCTTTGCGGCCAGCAGTACCTTGACGACTTCTTCGTGCCCGTTGAATACGGCGGTCATGAGGGCGGTGTCGCCGGTGGGAAGTTTGGCTTCCTTATCGGCTCCGGAGTTGAGCAGGGCTGCCACTACATCGGCATATCCTTTTGCAGCGGCCAGGTGCAGGGGTGTTTCGCCTGTGCGCAGTCTTGCTTCCTTATCGGCGCTGGCTGCCAGCAGAAGATTCGTCGTTTCCAGGTCTCCCTGGGCTGCGGCAAAATGCAGCGCACTCTCGCCTGCAAAGGTGCGGGTTTTCGGGGAGCATCCGGCATCCAGCAGAACCTTGACCGTTTCGCTGTATCCGCGGGCAGCCGCCATCAGCAGCGGGGTGCCGCCCTCTTTCATGCGGGCTTCTTTGTAGGCACCGGCCTGGAGCAACAGCTGCACCATGGCCGTCTGGCCGCTCGCTGCTGCATGCAGAAGCGGAGTCCAGCCGTCTTTGTCGCGCGAGTTCAGATAGGATTTGGCGTTGATGAGGGTGGTAGCCACATCGATATGACCGACCTTGACCGCCAGTTTCAAGGCGGTTTCGCCGGAGGGCATCGGGACGTTGACATCGGCTCCTGCTGTGGTCAGGGCTTTCACGATGTCATTGTGGCCGTTGAAGGCGGCATACATGAGAGCTGTTTCTCCCAGCGGACTGGTTTTTTCCAGGTCAGCCTTGGCAGCGATGAGCATCTGTACGACCGCCAGATGACCGTTTGTGGCAGCTGCCATGAGCGGTGTGACTCCGTTTGTGTCGTTGATGTTGAGAAGCCCGGGGTTCGCCTGCAGAACTGCCTGAGCTTGTTCCAGGTCACCTTTTCCTGCGGCGATAATCAAATCTGCCGAAACGGTAGCCTGGGTGACAGGGGCTGTAGCAGGGCTGGTTACTGCTGTTGCCGGGGAAACCAGCAGCGGGAGCCCTGCTGCTATCAGAAGCCGGGATATGCGTTTAGATGAACTCATGAAATACTTCGCTTCGTATATTACCGCTATGTTACCCGATAATGCATGCTTCTTCAAGTCAAAAAAGCAAACAGGGTGCATCCTGCATAAGAAAACAGGAGGAATTCAGCCCAGAATGAGCTGAATCATACGCAGCATGTCATCTTCGCGATAGCGTTGGTCGAGTGGCAGGGGGAGCAGCTGCCGGACCAGGCGGTTCTCGATATCATTGAACCCCGTGTTTTCGAGCACTTCCGGCCAGTATAGCGGCAGGGCTACTCCGGCATCGATGAGGGTATCTCGCAACCCGGGTATGCCGCTGACAAAGGGGTAGCACATGGGGGCGGCAGGGGGGGCATCGGGCAGGGAAAGCCGGTTGAGCCCGCGGAGTGCATGGTGCAGCACGGTGTAATTCTTCTGGCGCGCTGCGGCTGCAGCGTGGAAATCAATGCTGCGGAGCAGGACCCGGGTGAGCGGACTCATGCACCGGGGCGGTGCGCAGAGGGCGGCTTCTGCTTGCTCGCTGGCAGGCAGGGCATCCTGGGCTCCGGATTCGATGCGCTGCAGCAGGTGCAGACTGTGTGCTGCGCTGGTGCCGGATTCTGCGGGGAGCTGTGCGAGAGGCCAGGGGGCGGTGGCTATTCCCCCATCGGCCACGCCACAGAATTTTCGCGGGCTGTAAAAGGTGGGTACCCCGGGCAGGGGTGGGGTGTGGAGCGCTGTTGTGGCATCGACTATGCATTGACCGGGTAATTGATTTGCTGCGGTTTCCACCTGGCTGCCTGTCAGACCAAAATAGTTGACGAGCAGGACGAGCTCTCGCTCCTCGACCGCGGGCAGGATGGGGGCCAGTTCGGGTGTGCAGCAGTATCGCGCCACGGGGATACCCAGGCGTTTCGGGGCTTGCAGCACGGTGTCGCAGATAAAGCGGGGAACCCAGAGCCGGGTGGGGCGGGGCATGTTTCTCAGCAGGCATTCAAATGCCGCCCTGCCGCTGTTCACATAGGCGCAGTACGGGCTTTCCGTGTATGGAAAGTTGTCGTATACGGGCAGCTCCAGTCCGAAAAATCCGCCAATCATGTCGTGCATGGCTCCAGTTTACAGCGAGCTGGCTGTTGCGTCCAGAAAAAACAACCTGCAATCAACCGGATGAACAATGGACAATTTGAAAGTTTCTCGAGCCTTTGGCTCGCTTGCGTTAATATAGAGTAAGCTCTTTTCTTTCGCGGCGTTCTTTCAGAATCTGGCTGGTCAGGCTGATGGCTGCGGAGCAGTAGTGTCGTCTGCTCCACACCTCGCGACATAAGGCTCGGATTTCATCGTCGCTCTGCGCGCTCCATGCCCGCTGCCGGATGTTATCCAGGTAGTCCGCTATGGTTGCTTCTTTCCGCCGCGCCCCTTCGGCCTGTTCCTCAAGCTGGCGGCGCAGGGCGAAGCGCTCTCGTTTCGTCATCGGGCGGGTGTATCGCAGTCTCTTTTGCTTCATAGGGGGTGGTTATTCTACGGAGTATTCATTCACGGGCTTATCGAGTGGTGCAGTCAGCATCTGCCGGGCAAAACAGGGGGTGTGGAAGTGGTCGATTTCGGTGCCGTGCATCGGGATGGGCAGGGTGAGTGGTTTAGGCTGGCCCCCGCAGATGCGGATGGGCGGCAGCGCTACATCTTCTCCATTGGTCTTGTGTTCCACCAGGTATACTGCTGGCGCAATAGCTTCTGCCTGCATGCGGGCGATGAATCCCGCAAACGGCGCGGAGGCGAGGAAATCATCCATCTTCATCTGCAGCTGAGCCTGCAATCTATACGCACCGTGCGGCATATCGGCCGGCGTCTCCTGCGGCTCCACGCGGTAGTAAGCATTGCCATTTCCCCGGTGCAGGCTGTACCTCAGCCAGCGCAGCAGGTAGTAAAGCTTCTTGTTGCGCTGTCGCTTTTCATGCGTGGCCGGGTTGTTGAACGGCACTATGATACTGATAGTGCGGTAGGAGCGTTTTTGCTTATTCATATTTTCGGAGGGTATAGAATGGGCGTTTGTTGCTGAGCACAGCTCCGCCAAGGCGGTATCTACGCCGGGATTCTGCTTCACACACCATGCACCATCTGCACAGCACAACAACACTCGGGTAGCAACAACAAAGCGGCTCCTGCCGCAATAGAGGTAGTATTCATAACAATGATAAACAGTTTGATTTGGATTTGATAGACAGACGCACGCTGCTCATGCCGCGTACGTGATTTGTATACCACATTTTCACAGATTGTCAATAGGCACGTGGTGCCTTTTTCTGAAATAGTTTTTTGACCGGCGTTTCGGCTTGCCATGGGCGGGAAAATGTAAGATAATAGAACAGCTAACCAAAGCTGCGCGATATGATTTTTGAAAAGGGACAGGTCTATGATTTCAAGGTAAGCCGGATGGTGTGTTATAACGGCGAATCGTATTTTGTTCTGAGCTACAATGGCATGGAAACCATGCCCGGCTATGAGGATGCCGAGTGGTTTTTTCGCGTGAAGATGCTGCCGTTTCAGGCGTCCTGGGAGCCCGCCGACCTGCGGAACAGGGTTATCCCCTGCAAGGTGCAGCGCTTTAATGTGGACCGCTATGGTTACACAACTACGTTCCCGATTCTGTCGCAGGATGTCGGCTCCATTCTGCGCGCCAAATACCAGGCCGGGCAGCGCTATGATTTCACCGTAGCGTCATTGCCGGGCGAGCGTGACTATAAGGATGAGCCCTTACCCGCTTACCAGGTGGCAGATGAATGCGGTTTCCGGCATTTCCTGAATGTGGCGCCGGGTACCTACCGCAAGGGGGAGCTTCTTTCTCTGCGCGTTCGCGAGGTGGAAGGCAATCATCTTCTCTTTGAAAATCCGCTGGAGCGCCGCCCCACTCAGCTCCGGGAGGGAGAAATCTATGATTTCGAAATCTGCAACGAAGCGCAGACTCGCGATGGCCGAGTTCACTTCATCGTGAAAGATGCGGTGGAGGGTTTGTTGCACCGTTATTACCCGCAGGGGGAGATAGAGGAAAGCGTGGGTGATATGATCAGCCTGCGGGTGAAGGGATTTACCTCCAAGGGCTGGCTGGTGCTGGTTGACCCCGGCGGTATGGTGGATTCCGCCGAGTTACGCCGCATAGCCCTCCTGGAGGACGAGGGAATCCTGGGGCAGGAAGGTCCGAAGCTGGAATACAAGAGCTCATTTGTCTACACCCGCAATGGCGAGCAGGATATCGACAGCCAGCTGGGCTACGAAATCATGCGCCAGGTGGCAGGCTTCATGAATTCCGATGGCGGTCTGCTCTGTATCGGGTATTATGACGATGGCACCATCCGCGGTATCAACGATGATCTTCCATACATCAACACCAGCAATGAGGATGATTTTCAGTATGACCTGACGGAAGATAAAATCACGCTGAAATTCACCCACACCATTGCCGAGAGCCTGGGCTCTCTTGCTAGCTCGCGAGTCAGGGTGGAGCTGCGCCAGAACAGCGCCGGGCGCATTGTCTGCTTCCTGCATGTGAGCCCGGCAAAGCGCCCTGTGTGGTACAAGGAGAAAGCGCTGTTTATCCGCTGTTCCAATTCCGTGCGCAGACTGCGCGGCCCGGAAATCACTGATTATATCTGCGAGCGCTGTGGGGTAAATCTGCCCGCTGAGGATAGCGTACCCGCCCCTGCACCTGTGGTGGATTTGCCGGATACCGCCGAGCCCACCCAGCCCGTTGCCACGGGCAGCCAACTGCTGGTGGAGCCTCCGCCCGCCCGCGATGAGGATGTCGCCGTGTGGCGCCACATCAGCCTGTATGCAGATGGTACAGTCTCCCAGCAGAAGGCTCCCTCCACCGATGCTGATGTGCTTTTCAATGTTCCCGTGAGTACAGCGCACAAGAAAAAGACCTCGCGTCTGCTGCTTTGCTACTCAAACGGCTGCGTGAATGTGCTTAACCCCAAAGAGGTGATAGAGACCAAACTCACCAAGCCCGGCAAGCGCTATGCTAACGGCTTCAATACGGCCGAGGGCGTTTCCCTCATGGCCGCCTTTGTCGGCAGTGCAGAGGATTACCTCGTCATCCGCAGCCGCAAGGAATCTGGCCGCGAAATGCTCAAGGCCGTCTGCATCGCCCCCTACAAGGTGCATAATCCCCAGTCCATGCAGACCAAAGGCAACACCTTCGTGAAGGAAGAGCTCGCCCGCGTCTCCTCCCTCCGCCTTGTGCCCGCTGAGCATACCTCCTTCATCTACCGCATCATCTCCCGCACCGCCGATAAATACGGCCCCGGCCACCCCATCGACTCCCCCCTCTGCTCCGATGCCGTCGCGTATCTGGAGAGATGAGGCAAACATTAGTTCAAGGTACAGCCTAAAAATAGGCTTGCTTTCTAAATAAATTTTGGCTCTGTCCTACCAAATAGGTGTAGCCCATCCCCATAAATGACAAATCTCCCCACCATCGGCAAAGACAGTGGGGAGTTGTTTTTCATCAGTTTACTTGTCTCATCTTATAAAGAATTCAGAGCATTTTCCATGTCTTTCCTTTGATTTTTTAATCTTTCCTGCTGCTCTCTAAATGGTTTTATGTATTCGCTATAATATTCGTCTTGTACTTGTTTGTCAGGAACTTTTATTCTATACTCTTTAAGAGGAGTTTTACCAATTGTGAGTTTAGAAGTCCCATCTGCCAAGTTATACTTCATCTCGTCTCTGAGAGAGTCCAGATACGCTGCCATAAATTCCAAATTGAGCCTATTTCTCCATCCTTCCTTGGGAGTCAAAATCAGACAAAGATTACTTGCTATAAACTTTCCACTCACATAATGAGTTCTCCCCAAAGAACCACTTGCCGCTACCGCATACACCAATGCTTCGCAATCATGTGTCCATTCTGTATGTGTTTTCCAGTCTTCACCAGCGGTAACAAATGGATATTCGCCATCTTCTTCTGCCTTTTCACTCGCAAGACTACCCTTTTCAACATCAAACATTTCCCCTATGGAATGGTAATTCTCTTCGTCATTTTCTTCTTGAACTCCCATAGGCATCAGATAACCATTAGGGGTATAAATTCGTCTCTTTACAGACACTCCCTCAATTTCTTCGTTATTAAGAATGGTCTCCACAGCCAAATCTTCCTTCTCTTGCCAATTTCCTCTCTTATCAACTCTTCCTTTATGTTGAATAGAAACGAAGCCGTCATCAGATAAATTATAGAACAGGACTTTTGAAGATTGATTGTGTGGGGTCTTTGTAAATCCAAAAATTGAAGTATTGACTGTGCGTTTTTGTTCTGTAAACAACTTATCAGGCATTCTGATAACAAAATCCAGAGTCGCCATATCAAGAACGCGTTGCGTCATTCCATTCTTTATATTGAATGTCAAAGTAGGAGTAGGCATGATAATGACCAATTTTCCGTAAGGTTCTAGGTATTCTATTGCCTGTCTCACAAACTCAATTGACTTATTATCTTCATATGGAGGATTGATAACTACCTTTGTGGGTTTTGCGCTCCGTATAAAGTTAAGAATTTCTCTATCATTGCCATTAACTAAGTGTTCTTTATCATCATCTAATAATGAACTTCTGAATATGAGGTTAGTTCTACCATCTCCGTGTAAGAACATGTTGGAACATGCTAATGCAAACAACACTGGGTCTATCTCAAATCCGATAAGTTGTTCTTCTTTGATTCTGCGTATCTTTTCGCTATTTTCTCCCGCTAATGTAATTAGGGTCTCCATCGCTTCCATCAAGAATCCGCCTGTTCCTGTGCAGGTATCCAATACCACATCATTGATATTAAGATTAGCTAATCTTACCATTAATGACTTAATGTGGTCTGGTGTTAGTATAATGTTCTTGTTATCAACCTTGCCTGCTCTCTGTAAGAAAATCTTATACGCTCTTCCTAATACATCAAGTCGTTCTTCATTCTCAAACGGAATAAAAATGTTGTCTTCTATTCTCTTGATAATCTCCTTATAGCGATAAAGCGAACAGTCTATGTTTCTGATAAACGCAAACTTATCAGACCAGTTAAATTTCTTGCTATGATTGTTTATCTTACCCTCTAATTGCCTGGAAATTGCTGCTATTATTTGTTCGTTCAAAATAGCAGCCTCAATCATCTTCTGACTTCCTCCAATTGGTTTTTCAATGGTTTGGTAAGTCCGTCTGAAAGTTAAATCCTTTAACGCTATCATTAACCCAGAGAAGAATAGACTTCTCTCGGTATCTCTCACGATATTATCCTTCTGAAATTGGCTGTTTAATGAACTTAATGTCCTAGTTAAATTATCAAGAGAATCTGCAAATTTCTCCCTCTTCTGCTTCAAATAAATCTTCTTTAAGTTTTCCACGCTCAACAATGATTTATCTATGTTGAGTTCAATGGGAGAACTATCAACCGAAAATTTGATAAAATAAGAGACTTGTAGAGGGTGCTTTCTTGTATTTTGCCCAGATACCGCAATACCTATACAATCTCGTTGATTGGAGAATGAATTATTCTCCATGTAGAATAGCAATTCTTCTACTGCGTTTTCGTGGTTTGTAGCCTTTGCCTCTACAACAAATATCAAGTCTTCATCTAGGAAGAAATCGGGATAACCCACATTATCGGTCAGATTCTTACTAATAAACCCATAACTTCTGGGAATGGCAGACTTTTCAAGAAATCGCTTTGCTCCATGAAACTCACGGAAAAAATTTTCTGTTACAGTCTCGCTTACTCTTCTACCCGCCCCCCCCCTCAATCTGTTTATTATCAATACTTTGCATAACTATTCCTGTTTGTTCCTCTTACTCTTCATATTATACCACTGTTCTCACTTACTGTCAAACCGCTATGAAAGCCTGGAATTTTTCTAAAAATTCATCATAAACTATTAGTTGTCTTTTGCCCTTTGAAAAACAATCATCTTCAATCGGGGAATGACTCCTTTGAGTGGGGGTAACACTGCACCTATTT
>JAFWYD010000070.1 GCA_017517805.1 Akkermansia sp. | reverse complement strand
CCACAAAGTTATGGCAAAGAAAAGCTGGATTGAAAGAAACAAGAAGAAGGCAGCTGTCGCGGCTCGTTATGCAGACCTCCGTGCCAAGCTGAAGGCTGAAGGCGACTACATCGGTCTTACGATGCTGCCGCGCAACGCTTCCCCCGTGCGTCTCGTGAACCGCTGCGAGCTCACTGGTCGTCGTCACGCTTTCCTGCGCCGTTTCCATCTTTCCCGTATCGCTTTCCGCGAACTGGCCAATGCCGGCATGATTCCCGGCGTGACCAAGTCCAGCTGGTAAGTCTGGATATAGACTTGACAATTTTATCACGCGGGCTATCCTATACGGACTAGCCCGCGTATCATTTTATTAATAAATGCCGATATACGAATACATATCCGAGAATCCGGAAGACCCGGACCGATCTTGCCGCATGTGCCGCAAAGGTTTTGAGTTGATGCGGCCGGCAGACCGGGCACCGCTGACGCACTGTATGTATTGCAAGAACCCGGTGCGCAAGAAGATAGGCAATGTGAACGTGCCGAAGATAACGGCGCCGCTCTCCATCAGCGATGCGAAGAAAGCGGGATTCACGGTCATGCAGAAGCGCGACCTTGGCGTATACGAAAAGCTGTAAGCCCCCCTCACCCCCCACTGATTCATTCATGCAATTCTTTCTGACACCTGAGGAAATAGCCCAGCTGGAGTGGACCTACCCCAGCGCTGGGGAAATCATCCTCTTCATCATCGGCATCAGCTTCTTCCTGTTTCTGAACGCATTTTTCGTAGCGAATGAGTTTGCCTGCGCCCGCGTGCGCGAAAGCCAGCTGGCGGAAGATGCCGGCGACACGAAGTCTCAGGCATACCGCCGCCGCACAGCGCGCCACATCGTGCGGCATCTGGATACCTACCTTTCCGCGAACCAGGTGGGTATCACCTTTGCCTCACTGGCGCTGGGTGCCATGGGCGAGCCGTTCATTGCGAGCCTCATCAGCAGCCCTCTGAGCTACTACCTGCACCTGAGTCCGACCGTGGTGCACGTGATTTCGTATACCATATCGTACGCGTTGTTCACCTTTGCCCATGTGGTGCTGGGCGAACTGGTCCCGAAGAGCCTGGCCATCCGCAAGCCTCTGGAAATCGCGCTGGGCACCGCCGTGTCCATGCACCGCTTTGCAAAGTATACGAAATGGATAATCCTCCTTTTCAACAACACGGCCAATGCCATTGCCCACCGGGTGTTCGGTGTGGACCCGCATTACGAGCCCAATGAATCCCACAGCGCCGAAGAGATTGCCCTCATCGTGGAAGCCAGCGGGCGCAGCAACGAAGTGACCGAAACCGAAGCGGAAATCTCCATGAATGCCCTGGAGCTCAACGACCGCTCCGTGCATGATATTCTGGTACCGCGCAGCCGGTTGGAGGTGCTGGATATCAACAAGAGCTTCGAGGAACTGCTGGAGCAGGTGCTGCACAGCCGTCACAGCCGCTTTGCGCTGGTTTCCGGGCACCTGGATCACGCCAAGGGCTGGGTGCATGTGAAAGACGTGTTGCAGATGCTGCACAGCGGCACGCGCGACATCATGGCAGAGCGCCGAGAGCTGAAAGTGGTGCCGGAAACCATGAAGCTGGATACCCTGCTGGACTTCTTCTCCAGGGAGCACACGCATTTTGTCCTGGTGGTAGATGAATACGGAGAAGCACAAGGACTTGTGTACCTGGATGACGTGCTGGAGGAGATTGTGGGCAATGACATACAGGACGAATTTGAGGTAGAAGCCGCACGCACCTTCTTCAAAGTGGGGCCGGGGCAGTATATAGCCAGCGGCTCACTGACCCTGTTTGACCTGGAGGAAGAACTGCCGGAAATCGGCGAGATTGAGAAGGACAACGGCATCTCCACCCTGAGCGGCTACATCACCGACCGCCTCGGTCACATGCCGGAATGCAACGAGCAGCTCCGCCTCCGAGATTACCTTATCACCGTCATTGGCACCGACGGGCGCCGGGTCACCCAGGCCAGGCTTGAGCACGCCCCCCTGCCCAGCGAGGAGGACGACGAACTGGATGACTAACCCCACCACTGATTTATGCATCTCTACGAATCATTAGCACTAGCACCCACGGGTTTTGCCATGGGCATGGCGCTCATGCTGCTGAGCCTGTACGTACTGCTCTGCCCGGAGCAATTCCGGAAGCAACTGCGGGCCGTCCACGCCAAAAGCAGCGCCGGCACCGTCCTGCTGGGCATCGATTTCCTGTGGGTAGCCCTGCTGCTGCTCAAGGCAGACTGGAACCCGCTGTGCATGCCGCTGTTTGAGTTCGAAAGCTTCCGCGGCATTCTGCTCATTCTCTGCCCCATCATCTGGTTCATCATGAGCAGCATGATAAAAGAGCAGATTTTCGCCCGGGCACTGGGCTTCTTCCTGCTGCTCATGGCGATTGTCCCCATGAGTGCCGCCTTCATGAAAGACCCTGCCACACGCATCCTGATTCCGCTCTGGTGGTACCCCGTGCTCACTGTTGCTATGTTCTGGGTAGGCAAGCCCTACCTCTTCCGCGACTGGGTGAACTGGCTGGTGCAGCGGCCGCGCCTCATCACCTGGATTGCCGCGGGCAATTTCATCTACGGCCTGGGAATCTGCACTTGCGCCGGCCTATTCTGGTAACTCCCCCCCTTCGCTGAATATGATTTCCTTATATACCGCCGATTATGTGGTCACGCAGAATGACGCCCGCGACATTCTGGAAAACGCAGCCGTAGCTGTGCAGGACGGCCGGATTCTGAGCGTTGGCCACGCGGACCTGCTGGAGATACTGTTCCCGGAGCACCGCCGGGTTGACCTGGGGAAGGCCGTCATCCTGCCAGGGCTCATCAATGCCCACACACACGTTTCCATGAGCCTGCTCCGCGGGTATTCGGACGACAAAGCGCTCATGGACTGGCTCACGCAGGACATCTTCCCCGCTGAAGCAAAGCTCACCCCGGAGCTGGTGGAGCTGGGCGCCATGTTCTCCCTGGCAGAGATGGTGCGCACCGGTACCACCGCCTTCTATGATATGTACATGCACCAGCGCAGCGTGTTCCGCGCGGCAGACAAGCTGGGGCTGCGTGCTGTCATGGGCGAGAGCGTCACCCAGTACTTCCCCTCCCTCAGCTGCCGGGATGCCGAGGCCTACTTCGACCTGGTGCGCACCCAGGCAGAGGAATGGAAAGGGCACCCGCGCATCCGCCAGGCCGTGCTGCCGCATGCTCCGTACACCACCACGCCAGAGCTACTCACCCGATGCCGCTCCCTCGCAGACGAGACAGGCTCGCTTTTCGGCATGCACCTGGCCGAAACCGAAAGCGAAACCCGGACCTGCCTGCAAACGCATGGCATGCGCCCCATTCCCTACTGCGAAAGCCTGGGGCTGCTCCAGCCGGACAGTACCTTCTTCCACGTGGTGCATGCGGACGAGCGCGATATGGAACTGCTCAGCGAAGGCCGCTGCGCGGTGGTGCATAACCCCGCCAGCAATATGAAACTGGCCAGCGGCGTGGCCCCCACCGGTGCCATGCAGCGCTACCGCATCCCCGTAGCGCTGGGAACTGACGGTCCCGCCAGCAACAACGCCCAGAACATGGTGCGCGAAATGTACCTTGCCAGTCTGCTGCAGAAAGTCACCCAGCTGGATTCCACCGCCTGCCCCGCTCAGACCGCACTCGACATGGCCACCCGCGGCGGCTCCGATGCTCTGCACGAGCCGCTCATCGGCACGCTGGAGCCAGGCATGAAGGCAGACTTCATTGCGCTGGATCTCAGCACCCCCAACATGCAGCCGGTGCACAACATCGTCTCCAATATCGTCTACGCCGCCACTGGGCTGGAAAACAAACTCACTGTGGTCGACGGGCAGGAACTCTACCGCGACGGCCGGTTCCTCACCTGCGATTACGAAGCCCTTTGCGCAGAGATAAAGGCCATTCACGGATGGCAGAGCAGAAACTGAGGTGAAACACACCGCGCTGGAAGACCTGAGCTGGGCGGCCATTGATTTTGAATCCGCCGGCACCGCACCGGGCGAAACAGACTGCCCGGTGCAAATCGGCATCGTGCGTGTCGACAAGCTGTTTTCTACCAAGCCGCAACTCTTCACCAGCTACATTGCCTGCGAACACCCGGTGCGCTGGAGTGCGGCCAAGGTACACGGCATCACCACGGATATGCTCCGCGACGCCCCTGCCTATGCCTCGCTCTGGCCGCAGATTCGCGACCTGCTGCGCGGCGCGGTGGTGCTGGGGCACAATCCCGCCACGGAGAAGCGCTTTCTGCGAAGTTTTCCCGGCCACGGCTTCGGTCCCTGGGTAGATACGCTGGTCCTGGCGCGCCAGGCCGCGCCGGACTTGCCGGACCACGCCCTCTCCACCGTATGCGGGGCACTGGGCATCAGCGGCGAAATCACCGCCATGGTCAGTGATGCAGCGCACGCCCACTGGCACGATGCGCTCTTCGATGCCGCAGGTTCACTGCAAGTGCTGCGCACCCTGGTGGCAGCACTTCAGATGCAGCGATGCACGCTGGCGGATATGGCATTCGCCGTGAGCGACTGATTCAGAACGCCCCGAAGAAGCGTTCAGCTTCCTCGCAGACACGGACTGCGACGCTGTTCACATCCATACGCGAAGCTTCCAGCCAGAGATGCGCAGACTCCTTGTAAAACGCACGGCGCTCAGAATCGAGGCGTTCAAAGACGGCGCGGCGGTCGGTATTGAGCAGAAGCGGGCGGTTGGTGCTCTTGGCCGTACGCACCAGCAGGGCATTCACGGATACGTTCAGCCACACCGTGAAGCCGAGCATGCGCAGCAGCTCCCGGTTCTCCGGGCGCACCACAATGCCGCCACCAGTGGATATAATGGAGGGGCTGGGCGTAGGATTATACAACAAGTAGCGCAGCAGCGCGGTTTCAAGAGCCCGGAAATGAGCTTCCCCCTGCTCTTCAAAAATTTCAGGAATGGATTTACCAATCTGCTCTTCGATGATGGCATCCGTATCCAGCAAGGGCATACCGGTGCGCTTGCTGAGCGCCTTGCCCACCGTGGTCTTGCCGCAGCCCATCAATCCGACCAGGATGATGGGACGACCCTTGGTGTCAAGCGGATGGATGGGCGCAGGTACCATACTGGGAGCAGGAATCATTCATCGCAAATGATGACCTCACCGCGGAAGACGATGTATGGCTGGCCGGTCAGCTTCGGCCCCAGCTGCGGAGACGTCTGCTGGATAGTCACGCTGTCATCATCATTCACCACGCCCTTGACCATGCCGGAGCTGGTTTCAAAACGCACTCTCTTCATGCCGGCATCCATCAGGAAGTCGACAATGGAAGTGAAGCACAGCGCCGCCCCGGTGTTCATGCCGGCGTCGGAGCCATCAGCACTATAGCAGCGCATGCGGACACTGGCCTTGCCCTCTGCCGGCTCCACAACGATAAGCCCTTCACCACCAACACCAAATCGGCGGTTGCAGATATCCGCAATATTTTCCCGGGTCAGCACGGGACTGAGTGCCAGGTCCCGGTTATCCACCACCACAAAATCGCTCTCGGCAGCGGTCATCTTGTAGAATTCCAGCATCATAACGCAGGCGATTCTAGCAAAAGTCGCACGTCAGGAAAAGACTAAATAATGCAAAATGCACAATTCTGGGCCCGGGTAGCAGGGGTTCCGGGCTTCAGGAGGCAATTTTCCGCTGGTAGGCAGAGCACCCATACAGGAAGAAAAGCCCAGCCCCGCTCAGGTTGACCAGCGCCGCCACCCAGAACGCCGGGACGAAACCGAAGGATTCCGCCAGCACGCCCCCTAGCAGGGTGCCGATACCGGCGCCCACATCCCAGGAGACGAAGAGCGTGGAATTGGCCGTACCGCGTTCATCCTTGCTGCACATATTGATAAACATATTCTGCACCGCCGGGAAAAAGTGGCCGTTTCCCAGGCCGCAGATGAGAGCTGAGGCGTACAGCGCCCACTCGGCCTGAACCCCGGCAAACAGTGAGTACCCCACAATACTGAAACTCACCCCCACCACGGCGTTCTGCACAATCCTGCCCTGGCGGAGCGTGCGCCCCCCCACCAGACGCGACAGTATCAGACCGGTGGAGAACAGCAGGAAGAAGAGGCCGGTGCCATGGGTGATACCCAGTTCCTCAATACTGTACAGCGCCACGTAAGTGGAAATGACACCGTAGGCAAAGGCAAAGCAAACAGTGGAAAGGCCCTGGCTCCAGCCGCTCCAGAGAAACAGCTTCCGGAAACTGAACGGCTTGCGAGGCAACGGACGCGGTCGTCTCGGCAGCCGTGTAGAATTCGTGACCAGCACGCCCACCACCGCCAGCACCACGCCCACCCACATCAGCAGGCGAAAATCGGCATATGCTCCGTAAATAGCCAGCCCCGCACTCGGCGCCAGCGCAGTAGCCACGTTATTACTCAGGCCATAGTATCCGATACCCTCTGCCCGGCGGCTGTACGGAAGCGAATCCACCGCCACTGTACTGTTGGCCACCGTAGTCGCGCCGAAGGGGATGCCATGCAGTGTGCGCACCACGGCAAATACCAGCAGACTACCCACCAGCAGATACGCCCCCGTACACAGGGCAAACAGCAGGTAGCTGCTCACCAGCACCACCATGCGAGGATAGCTGTCCACCAGCCACCCGCTCACAAAACGCGCCAGCACCGCAGTGATACTGTACCCGGCCAGCACCCAGCCGATGGTGTCCTTATCTGCCCCGAATTCACTGCTCAGATACACAGGAAAAAGCGGTGTCATAATCATGAACGAGAAGAACAACAGAAAGTTGGCTACCCAGGCGCGCGTGTAATTCGCCGTCCACAAGCGGGAAAGCGGCTGTTCCGGAACAGACTGGTTCATGGCAGAGCCAGTTTACTCCCTCGCCGCTGGTTAGTCAACCGCAATTCTGACATACTCCGACTATCGCCTCCACGTGTCCCAAAGATTTGGGACACGTGGATTGACAATTGGGGACTTCTAAAAAGTCAGACATCAGAACAATCAAGAATTTCCAAGGGGAAGGGAGTATAGTATAATGAGGGCATGGCTCCTAAGTTAGAACTTCCGTCCCTGAATTTACGAGAACTGGTCCAATTGCGGCGCAGTATAACAGTTCGCCATGGATTGAATGATCTGCAACGCTACATAGATTTCGAGGCGTTTCGTCCGAAGCTGGAAGAAATATGCAAGTTTGGCAGTAAGGGAAGGCCTCATTATGATGAGGTGAAAATGTTCAAGGTTCTGATATTACAGACGCTTTATAATCTGAGTGATGAAGAAATGGAATACCAGCTCAGCGATAGATTGAGTTTTCAGCGATTTATAGGCATAGGATATGCGGACGATGTACCTGACGCACGCACCATATGGAAGTTCCGCGAGCGTTTGGGAGCCAAGGGGACAAAAGAGCTCTTTGAATTATTTTACAGCAAAATGGCGCAGCAAGGGCTGAAATGCAGCCAGGGGAAATTGGTGGATGCCACCTTTCAGGAAGCCCCCCGGCAGAAGAATACCCCCCAGGACGAAGCACATATCCGAGAGAAGGGAACAGCTCCTGCAGAGTGGAGTAACAAGAAAGCCGCCCATAAAGATATCGAGGCAACGTGGGCGAGAAAGGGAGGTGAGAGACATTATGGCTACAAAGGCCATGTATTAGTGGATGAAGGTAGTAAAATCATAGAAAATTACGCTACCACCTCAGCAAAAGTGCATGATAACAGGCAATGTGCAGAGTTGTTACCTGATGATATCGAAACAAACAAAGGTAAAGTGTTGCTGGCAGATTCCGGTTATTTCGGAGATAATATAGCCATGAAGGTGCAGATGAAGGGAGTAAAGCCTCACATTGCACACCATCGAGTGAGGGGGCAGGAGAAATTGACAAAGTGGCAGAAGAAGAGGAACCATGCGATAGCAAAACGCAGATGCCGCATCGAACATGTGTTTGGCTGCATCAAACAATATGGAGGCGATATAGTCCGGAGTATCGGACTGGAGAGATGCAAGATTCGGCATGGACTTGTCTACCTGCTCTACAATATGAAGCGATTCTGTTTTTTGAGTCGAGCAGGATTACTGTGTCCTGAAATGGGGAAATAAAGGAAAAACAGCGTAGAAAAACGCCCCAAAACGATATTTGAGGGGTAAGGTGGAGCAAAATAGCCTTCCAAACATCAATTTTGGTCGCCTTCTCGTTTCGAAAAAGAGTTTCGGGACTTGAATTAGCGAATTGATGGACTTATTAGAAGTTCCCAATTGACAATTTACGATTGACAAATTGAAAATTAGTGGCTTACGCCGACGAAATCACCAATGCATGCTTACTGCCGATGGCGAGGCGGGTGATACCCTACTACGAATTTTCTCACAGAACACTTTGCCCTTATATCGTTCAGGGCTATTTTTCCATAATCTTTGGGACACGTGTGGCTATCGCCTGCGCCGTGACAGGCGCCTTGCGGCTCGCCTTTTGCCATCAGGAGAATACACCTGCAGGCGTCAGCCTGCATGACTTATTGATGAGGCAATTAAAGATTGATG
>JAFWYD010000069.1 GCA_017517805.1 Akkermansia sp. | reverse complement strand
CGTAGCAGGGTATCTCCCGCCTCACCATCGGCAGTAAGCATGCATTTGTGGCTCTATCGGCGTAAGCCGCTAACTTTCAATTTGTCAATCGTCAATTGTCAATTGTCAATCCACGTGTCCCAAATCTTTGGGACACGTGTGATGATTGCCTGAAATTCAAAATCAGTGTTTGCTATTTCCTGCATTTGGGTGTAGTATAGCTGCATGCGCCGCTCCCCTATACCCGGATTAGTGCTGGCCGATGGCTGGCTGGCTCCCTTTGAACGCGAAATCAAAGGCCGTATGCGCTTGTACGATGCCCAGTTGGAGCGCATCTGCCGCCGCCATGGCTCGTTGATGGATTTTGCCCACGCATACACCCGCATGGGGTTCAACCGCGATGCTGCTACCGGCGAATGGATGTACCGTGAGTGGGCTCCCGGGGCTCGGGCTTTGTATCTGATTGGTGATTTCAATTTCTGGAACCGCGAGGCGAATCCCATGACCCGCGATGCTCAGGGGGTGTGGGAACTGAGGCTCCCTGCCGATGCGCTGAAGCACGGGCAGCGCGTGAAGGTGCATGTTGTGGGGGCTGATAACGATCATCATGACCGCATGCCCGCCTGGATTCGCTATACTGAGCAGGATGCTGCCACCTTTGATTACAGCGGGATCATCTGGGAGCCCGCCGAACCATACCGGTGGAAGAATACGCGTTGGAATCCGGCCAACATCCGGACTCCGTTCATCTACGAGACTCACGTGGGCATGGCGGGTGAGGAGGGCCGCATCCATACTTATCGCGAATTTGCCGATGAGGTGCTGCCTCGCGTGGCTCGCCTGGGCTACAATGTGGTGCAGGTGATGGCCATTCAGGAGCATCCGTACTATGGTTCTTTCGGGTACCATGTTTCTTCCTTTTTTGCTCCCTGCAACCGCTTCGGCACACCTGAGGATTTGAAGTACCTTATCGATACGGCTCATGGTCTGGGTATAGCGGTGCTGCTTGATGTGGTGCATTCCCATGCTGTGAAGAATATGGCCGAGGGCCTCAATAATTTCGATGGCTCCGGTGGGCAGTATTTCTGCGCCGGCGAGCGCGACAGCATGCACCCGGACTGGGATAGCTGCCTTTTCGACTACGGCAAGGAAGAAGTGCTTCAATTCCTGCTCAGTAACCTGCGCTGGTGGTTGGAAGAGTTCCATTTCGATGGCTTCCGCTTCGATGGCGTGACCAGTATGCTCTACCTGCACCATGGCCACGAACCATTTACAGACCTGAGCTGTTATTTCAACACACAGGTCAATCTGAGCGCGGTGACCTACCTGCAACTGGCGGCCACGCTGGTGCAGCAGGTGTGTCCCGGTGCTTTTGCCATTGCGGAGGATATGAGCGGCATGCCCGGACTCTGCCGCCCCGTGGATGAAGGCGGGTTTGGTTTCACTCACCGCTTGGCCATGGGGCTCCCGGATTACTGGATTAAGCTGCTCAAGGAAAAGAAGGATGAGGAGTGGAGCGTAGGCGATATCTGGTACACTCTCATCAACCGCCGCTACGGCGAGGCCAACATTGCATACGCTGAAAGCCACGACCAGGCCCTGGTGGGAGATAAGACGATAGCCTTCCGGCTCATGGATGCTGAGATGTACACCCACATGAGCTGCGATACTCCCAGCGTCATTATCGACCGTGGTATGGCGCTGCACAAGATGATTCGACTCGCTACGATGGCTGCCGGCGGTGAGGGCTGGCTCAACTTCATGGGCAATGAGTTTGGCCACCCTGAGTGGATTGATTTCCCGCGCGAGGGTAATGGTAATTCCTACCAGTATTGCCGCCGCCAGTGGAGTCTGGTAGATAACGAGTTGCTGCGCTACCGCTTCTTGAATGAATTTGACCGCGCCATGGTGGAGCTGGCGAAGCGCCGCGACCTGCTGGCAGCCAGCCCGGCCCGCCCGCTGAACATGGACGAAGCAAACCAGGTGATGGTTTTTGAACGCGGCGGGCTCCTCTTCGTGTTCAACTGGAGCGGCACCCGCGCCATTCCCGATTACAAGCTGCCTGCTCCCCGGGCAGGGGAATGGAAGGTGGCGCTGGATTCGGATGAAGCCCGCTTCGGCGGCTTCGCCCGCCAGGACCACAGCGTTCATCACTTCACCGATAAGACTCAACAACTCTCACTTTATCTGTTGCCGCGCACCGTGATGGTGCTTGCGCCCGCCTTTCAGGGTGGCAGGCCGTTCTGATGGGACCCATGTTGAACTTCATGGCAGAACTGATTGCTGATATCGTCACGGAAATTCTTTTAAGCCGGCGCTATTGGTGGGTTGGGCTTCTCTTCCTGGTGGTGGTGGCCCTTGTCATTTTTTGTTGTTACCATCGCGCCGCCGCCGCCGATGAGTGCTTATGGGACGCTCAGGATGGTGTCATTTCTTATCCTGAGTCATGGCGCGTGCGAACATTTCCATCACATGTGATTCCAGTAATAAAGAGGGAATATAGTATTGACAGGCAGTTTCTACTTTGTTAGCATGGAGGCATGAGGATGCGTTCTTTTTCCTGTGCGTTCTGGTTACTGTTTGCTGGCTTCTGTCTGCTGGGAATGCCCACGCAGGCCCAGGAGGAGGTTGTTGCTGAGGAAGAGGCAGAAGTAGAAGCTGCAAAGTCCGAAAAGAAAAAGAAGAGCAAGAAAAAAGGAAAGAAAAAAGACTCTCGGAAAGGAACCTCGGCAAAGGATGAAGCAGAGAGCCCGGCTTCAGCTCAGGAGCCGGCGGTAGTGAATGCTCTCAAAGCGTTCAAGGTGCACAACGCCAAGGTGAATACCAGGGCAGATTACTATGTCTACCTGTATTCAGCTAGCTGGTGCGGGTTCTGCCAACAGTGCATGCCGGTAGCGGTGGAGCAGTATAAGAAGATGCGCACGTCTCGCAAGGTTGAACTCATTGTCATTGGTGGCGATAAGTCAGAAAAAGAGGCCATCCGCTACCTGAAATCATACAAGCTCAAGGCCCCGGGGATTATGTTCGATGCACTGAAGGCTACGCAGTTCACCGGCTTGCCCGGCTGCGGGTTCCCCGGTTTCCCTGCCATTTCTGTTGTAACAAAGGATGGTCGCATGCTCAAGAATGTGATAGGTGCCTCCCAAGTGAAAGAGGTGCTGAACAACTGGCAACAGATCATACAGGAAAATTGATTGTTTAATCCCGGACTCGTACGTTGTTTCTGCGGATTCGGTATTGATGGTTAATAAGGCTGCCCGGCGTTTTGAGAATGCTGGGTACAGATGGGGCTGTATCCCCAATTTTTGGGATACAGGTGTGAAGTTGCTTTCCGGGTGAGAAATAACTTGTAAATCAAAAAAAATCTGTCAGAATGATAGTACGGTTGCGTAGTCTGTTGCCAACCCCGTTTACCACATGGTGGAAAAGTGCGGTTGCGCAATTGATTGTTTGCATGCCTTTCGTATCTCGTCTCTTAACCAAGATTTATTCTAACATATTGTCATGAAATTACATCTCAATCTTACATTGCGCAAGGCTCTACTTGCCTGTTTGTTCGTTTCTGCCGCTTTTGAGAGTGTAGCGGTTGCTGGTGATTCTTTTATGGTAGATGGGATAGATGCAGAATCGATTCTGCAATCTGAACGGTTTTATGATGTGGGAAAGGGATATTACTGGAGTAATTACAACATCATATCTGCCGCAAATAGTCTGTATTCGAGTACGGGAGGATATTCGTTCCTAGGGGACTTGGCCAACCGTGTTGCCACGTCGAGTGGTATTTCATCTGCCACGTTCGATAACCTGAAAGGCGATGCGAATACCTGCTGGTATCAGGTCTCTTCCAATGTTCTGCAGTATTGGCAGAGCTATTATGGTGTGTTCTACAAGGGAGACCGGGAACTTGTATATGGATACAATTATGACAAGCAGTATGCGGATGAGCTTGCGGGTACCCAGTCCCTGAAGTTGGGGATGTATTTTTATGATAACTGGGCCAATGAAGGTGGCAATATCATTGAGGCTGCTAAGTGGTACCTGAGTGGGGTGGATGATTTTGATACTTTGAATACTACCGGCAATGGCGGTTTTTTCAGCGAATATTATGATGAGGGAGAAAGTGTTTACAGCCGGGTCTCGACTCACTACTCAGATAACCGGGATTTCCGGCGGGATTTATATTCCTTATTCGGGATGAAGAAAGGGGTGGGCGACTCCTATTCACAGGCTGAGGTCGGGAAGATTCTATATCTCGGGGTTTATGCTTACTCTGGCGGCAACCGGCTTGGACATGCCTTGACCTGTTATGGCTTTGAGTGTGATGAGGAGGGCTATGTTACCTCTCTTAAAGTAACAAACTCAGATGATAGTCAATATGGGATGTTCACTCTTTATCTGCGGAGAGAGAATTCTACCTTGTGGTTATATGAGGACGCAGCCTGCACGAAATTGTGGAGGTATTCCAATGCAAACTGGTATCTGAGCGAAATGTTTTCCATCAATACATCCGAGCAGTTGAAACACATGTACTCGGTGTATGCTGATGCATCGACCCCGCTGGTGTGGACCGGGTCTGCTTCTGCATGGAAAAATGGAGAGGCTTCATCTCATGGCGATGCTTTACCGGATGCTTCCTCGGGGTGGGATGTACAGGTCGATGCTGATTATTTTCATGCATTTGGCGATGCTGCCAGGCGTGTGCGGTTCGATGACTATGCCACGAATCGTGATGTGCAGGTGCGGGGTACGGTATCTACTCCGGAAATGACCGTGCAGAGCTCTAGTCCTTATACCTTTACGGGAACTTCCGCAGCAAAGATTCAAGCCACCATATTGGAGCAATCGGGTACGGCAGGTGTCTCGTTCTCCCAGGTGGCTTTGTCTGGAAACAGGGCAGATATCAAGCTTGCACCTGTTATCCTCAAGAGTGGAAGTTCTCTTGATTATAGTGTGGGGAGAATCGATAATGGGGGGTGTCTGACTCTGGCTGGTGGTAATGCCGCCTTTGATTCTCTGGTCCTGGGCTCGACGGGAAGTCTGGTCGTTTCTTCTTCCGGGAAATTGGTGGCTGATTCTCTTTCGGCAGAGCAGGGGGCTCTCTTTGAATTCGGGAAGTCTGCTGTACTGACTTTTGATGGCTCGATAAGCTCTGATTCCAGAATTGAGCTTGCTTACACCGGAACGGCTCAGCAGGGGGCTACTCTTACGCTGATTACGTTTGCCGAAAGCATGACTGATTGGGCATCCGTTTTCTCGACTACTTATGGTACGCTGAGCTACAGAGCTGATACTCTCTATTTGACATATACACCTCACGCTCAACTGCACTGGGGAAACACCAGCAGCACCTGGACTGCCTCCCTCTGGAAAAATGCGGCGCAGAATACGACTGATGCGGAGGTGTTTTTCGAGGGGACTTCTGGTGGTTCTGTCACGGTCAGCGGCAGGGTGAATCCCTATTCTGTGGATATAACAGATGGTGATTACACGTTTGCCGCGGGGGATGTGAATGCCAGGATTGAGGTGACCCGAAATCTTACCCTCTCTGGTGATTCTTCACTGGTTCTTAAAGTACCTGTGGAGGCGACCGGGGTCAGCTTGCTGGGAAATTCATCTCTGACGCTCAACAAATCGCTGGGAAGCATTACTTTGTCGAATCTGGATGCTCACGCCGGGACTAGCCTAGTGATTGATTCCGACCTGACCGCTGTCATCCGGAATGTTTCGTCTCTGGGGAATTTGACGGTGGGGACCGGTGCATCGCTGACCCTGGCTCAGAACGGCATCCTTGAAATGAACGGGACGGTGCAATCCTCAGGCAATATCACGCTCTGCAATGGTGCCGGGCAGAAATCTTCTACCTATGTCCTGACAACCGGTACGGAAAATATCACAGGTTCTGTTATACTTCAGGACGGTGTGACGCTGCGTGTGGCTACGGGAGACCTTACTTCGGGTTCTTATGTATTGCCCACCGGCAGCGTGTTGGAGCTGGCTTCTTCCGGGAATTTCTCTGCCGCCGTGCAGGGCAATGGTGGTACTATCCGCATCCTGCCCGCCACGGAGTGGATATTTGAGGTGGATTCTGCAAATAAACCGACATTCTCTTCGGGAACTTGCCTGGATGTGCAAGGTAAAGCCACGATCAATCCTGTGGCGAGTGCTGCTATCCTGAAGAAGGCTGAGGTGTCCGGCGAGCTTTCTGTCACGGCATACGTCGGCGAGGTTTCCATGGATGAACTCGTGCTCACGGGAGGCAAGGTTGATATCCTGTGCAGACATAATTACAAGAAGGAAGCCTCTGATTTTATCATCAATAATCTGGATGTGACCGATGCTGGAGGGCTGATGCTCACCCGCCTCTCTGCGTATAATTATACGGAGAGGATGGGCACGACCATCAAATCGCTCACGGGCACGGGCGACCTGACCATCAGCGGTACGCATTATTATGCGCCTGTCTTCTATCGCCTGCTGGATGTTGGCTCTGCCGATTATAGTGGCAACATAACCTTGTTGCATGATAGCATGTCCTGGATATCCGGTGAAACATTGCAGCAAGGTACAGTTTTGGAGCTGGGGGCGTTGACGATGAGCGGTTCCATTTTTATCAAGAACCTCCGGCCTTGTGTGAGCGAGTCTGCCAATGCCTTGTTTTTCACAGCCCTGGGTCTTACCGAGGATGCCACCATCGGTGGCCTTGCCTCTACCCCGAATCCGGCGACTCGCGCCATTCTGTTCAGCGGACAAGTGCGGGATGATGCTGTTTCTCTCGCTGCCGGGCTCAATTTCAATACGATGGTGAATGCCGCCGCCCATACGTTGACGATTGATGCAACAAAGGATTATGACTACCACGGCATTGTGGAAAAATCGCTCAGCCTGGTCAAGAAAGGCACAGGCACGCAGACTTTCCATGGAGAGATGGGGGCATTCAATGGTAATGTGACGGTGCAGGGCGGTACATTGCGTTTTGTCGATTCCCTGGCAGCTGCCCGAACCTCTATTTCCTCGTCTTCGCTTGTGTGCGATGCTGATTATAATGCCGGCAGTATGCTGACGATGAACAACGGCAGGCTTTCGGCAGCTTCTCTCCAGAGTAAAGCGGCTTCTTTTACTGGCTCTTCCAACAGCATTGACGCATCTTCCATTTCCGGCACTACCTGGGCGTTCAACCTGACCGTCGATAACCTGGATAAACCGGTTCTGACCCTGTTGACTGATGCCAGCGGCACTTTGTCCCTGAGCGGTCTCAGCGTCCATTATGATGCAGATGAAATGTATGCCGCATCGTTCAAAGTCTTGCAGTACGATTCGTCATTTACTGGAGCCTCCAATCTGACGTCCCTGCTTACCGGAAGTTATGTGGAATCGAGTACCGTGAATGGCGAAATGGTGTATACTCTCATGTACAGAGTGTCGGATGGCGCCATGGTATTGCCGCGTGATACCCCTGCGACCCTGACCTGGAGGCTGGCCAGCGGCACATGGGCCAACGCGGCTGGTCATGAGGAAAATGTATGGTCGGCATCGGTTTCAAATCGCAATTTCTATGCCGGAGATACCGTGCTTTTCAATTCTGCTGCAACAGTATCGTTGGAGGGGACTCTCAAACCCGCAGAGGTGAAGGTTAATTCTACTGAAAATATCCATTTCACGGGTACGGGAAGCATCGCTGGTTCCTCATGCCTGACAAAATCAGGGGCTGGCAAATTGACAATCAGTACGGCCAATACCTATACCGGCGGCACTTCCATTACTGGTGGTATAGTGCAGACTAACCACTCCAAGGCCTTGGGGGTGGGCCAGGTTTCGTTGCAGAATGCTACGCTGCACATGAGTGACCAGGCGTTGCAGAACAATATCAGCACATCGGGTGCCAGCAGCATCACCAACGCCGATAGGTATACTGGCAAGCTTTCTGTTCAGGGAGGTTCGCTTTCCGGCAACATCGGGCTTGCTCAGAATGCCAGCATCCAGGGTGGCAAGATAACGGCGAAACTTTCAGGCCCGGGGGCGGTTCTCCTCAGCGGCAATGTTACTATGTCCGGGGCAAATTCCTTCACCGGGGGCGCAAAGCTGGACTCTGCTCAGGTCGTCACCACCCATGCATCTGCATTGGGCCTCGGTGCCATTACTTGCTCTGGCAATAGTTCGATATCGGCCGCTGCTGGTTCCTCTCTCTCTCTCGGTTCGAGTATCTCCAACTCTGGCACGCTGTCATTGTCCGGTTCATTTGTGCTCAATGGGTTCAAGTTGAATTCCCTGCCTGATTCCCGTGTGGATGTTTCCGGTCATGCCGGATCAAGTGGCTTCCTGTCTTCCGGGGGGTATTATGTGCAGATGGTGAACGGTGGTACTGTGAAAGATACCGGAGCTTCGATTTCTCACAACAGCAACTCGCTCGTTCTGAATTCGAATGGTCGGGCTGTCTATGCGGGCGAAGTTGATTACAGTTCATACCTGGTTTCTGCCGGGGCCTCTGTCGGCGTGAGCGAAATCAAGGCAGCTGCGCGTGATGGCGGTGCCTCTGCCTGCGGAATTGTCCTGAATGGTGGCAGCCTGACTCTGGATTCCAACGTTGCGGGTCCCCTGACTTTGAATTCGGGTTCCCTTATTCTGAATGGTGATAAGGAAATCAGCGTTTCCGATGGCGTTACCATTCAGTCTCCCCTCACGGTGACTCTGGGTTCCGGATTTGCTCTGGCGGGTACGTATTCGCTTCTCTCCTGTTCAGATGGGTTCAATATCTCCGGCTCTATTGCCGATTATCTGAAAATTGCCAATCATGAGGAGCGAACCGGGTATTCATTCTACATAGCAGGCGATACGCTGAAACTTGATGTAGAGAAAATCGAGCTGGTCCTTTCCTGGAGTGGCGGCAAGCAGGCTGTATGGGGGGCTGACCAGAATACGCTCTGGAAGTCGGAAGATGGTCTGATTCATTTCAGCAATGGTGATCGTGTGGAGTTCTGCCAGCAGGGGAATGTGCAACTCTCAGGAGAGGTGCTTCCCTCCGGCATTGTTGTCGATTGCGATAAGGCTGTGACCTTCAAGACTAATCCGGCCAAAGGCGGCTGTATCTCCGGCCATGGTACTTTGCATAAGTTCGGTGCCGGGGTTTTGACTATCAGCACCGATAATGATGATTGGGAGGGCTGTATTTTCGTGCAGGGTGGTACATTGAAAGCTGGTCACGATGATGCTTTCGGATGCGGAACCATAGAGGTCAGCAATGCTGCAACGCTTGATTTTGGCAGTAAGAAAGTCGATTCACAAGTGGAGGTTGTCGGTAGTGCCTGCTTGAAAAATGGTAGGAATTTCAAGGGTTCTCTCACTCTGCATGGGGATTTGTTGAAAGGTTCAGTAGTAAATGTATCTTCCTGGTCTTTGGCTGAGTGGTATTCCGGCGAGGTGAATGGTACCATCAGCGGCTCTGGCGAAGTGCTGGTCCTGGGAGATGTGTCTCTGGGACTGTCGGGTAAGGTGAGTACGGAATACCTGACGCTGGGAAACGGAAGCCGTCTTTCTGTCAGTTCCAAGGGGATGGCCATGAGTGCGAAAAACTCCCTCCTTACTATGGAGCATGCTGAGATTATTTCCGCAGGCAAGCTCAGCACGAATGAGTTGCAGATGACCGACGGTGAAATCTCCATTGATACCGCCAAGGCCATGAGCCTGGATATCAAGGGCAAGACCACGAGCAGCCGGGTCGACAATGGCAAGATCAGCGTCGCGGGCAAGATGAGTGTGGCTGGTAACCTGGAACTGGCGGGGGCGGCCTCCATCCGCCTCTACGACCCCAGCGGCAAGAACAAGGCTATGCCGCTGGCGGTGAAGGGGAGCCTCACCCTGGGTAGCGGCAGCACGCTCACCCTCAGCGGGGCGCTCAGCGCCAAGGATATGGTGCTCGATGGCGGTACCATCAACCTGACCGGCACCAAGCTGGCAACCATCAAGGTGGGCAAGAGCCTGACGCTCAATGCTGCCACGGATATCAACTACAACTTTGCCGTGACGCAGAAGGATGTGGATAAGGGCAAGGCGTTCAAGATTCTGACCTTCAAGTCGAGCAACCTCCAGGGGCAGGAT
>JAFWYD010000068.1 GCA_017517805.1 Akkermansia sp. | reverse complement strand
GGCCGCCCCACCAACCACAAGGTTTTTGGTGAGGGGATTGCGGTGCTGGCGGGTGATGCCTTGCTCACGGAGGCGTTCGCGATGCTGGCCCGCGTGCCGGCCAATGAACGCTATGATGCTGGTGACTATGTGAGCGAACTCTGCCACCGCACCGGTAGTCAGCATCTGGTGGGCGGGCAGGTGCTCGACCTGGAGGGCGAGGGGCGCGAGCTGACGGTGGATGAACTGCGCGCGATTCACCACGGTAAAACCTCGGCGCTGATAATTGCTTCGGTGCGTCTCGGTGGTATGGCTGCTGGCTGCACGCCTGAGCAGCTTGATGCGTTGACTGAATATGGGCGTTCCCTGGGGCTTGCGTTCCAGATTATTGATGATATCCTGGATGTGACCTCTACCCCGGAGGTGCTTGGTAAGAGCATTGGCAAGGATGCTAAGGTGCAGAAGGCTACCTACCCCGCGCTGGTGGGTATGGATAACGCCCGGGCAGAGGCCCGCGCGCTCACCGCTGCTGCCCGCGCCGCGCTCGATGTGTTCTCCGACCGCCGCCGAGAGAACCTCCTTGCCATTAATGATTACCTGTTGAAACGCGATTATTGATTGAATTGAATATGCCTTTTCGCACCATTGGCTCTACCGGGTCAATGGTGCTTTTTATTTAGGAAAACTAAAAAACAGCTTGCGTTTGGAGGGTGGATTTGTTAGCATACAGCTGTTGACGCTCCCCGACTACCCCCGAATCGAGCCAACTCATGCGGTTATGCTGCCGCGTTGTGCCGGGGTGTCGGGGCAAGGTGTCCGCTCTGATAAACTACCAACCCTACCCATACCCCTATGATACCAGAAACCGAACACAAGAGTACTGTTGTTTCCGCCCTGCGTCTGCACCTGCATCTGGCCATGCGCCGCCGCACCTGGCGTTTCAAGCGGAATGAGCGTTTGAATGAACTGATGCCACAGAAAGCGGTGCGGCGTCCCCATACCATTCTGACCAGCGTGGTGCCGCTGCTGCTGGCTCTGCTTCTTTGTCGGGCGTAATTCCGGCTTGCCTGTGGTGCGGTAATTCGTTAGAATAGCCGCACCATGGCAGAATTCCGCGAGATGGCAGATATGCAGGAGGCGCTCAGGACCTATTTCGGTTTTGAGGGGCTGCGCCCCGGGCAGAATGAGGTGGTGCAGGCGGTCCTCGAGGGGCGCGATGCCATGGGAATCATGCCTACAGGCGGCGGGAAGTCTCTTTGCTACCAGCTGCCTGCTCTTTGTCGGCCTGGACTCACGGTGGTGGTATCACCCCTCATTGCGTTGATGAAAGACCAGGTGGATGCGCTGCAGGCCCGTGGTATCCCGGCCGCAGCGGTCAATTCTTCTCTGGGGGCAGAGGAATACCGCCAGGTGATGCAGGCTCTGCGCTCGAGCGAGCTCAGGATTCTCTACGTGGCACCGGAGCGTTTTGCGCAAGAGGGGTTCATGAATGTGCTGCGTGGTTTGCAGATCGGGCTGCTGGCGGTGGATGAGGCGCATTGCCTGAGCCAGTGGGGGCATGATTTCCGGCCTGATTATCTGAGTCTCGGGCGTGTGCGCGAATCGCTGGGCTGGCCGCAGACGGTGGCGCTGACGGCCACGGCAACCGCCCATGTGCGCGAGGATATCCTCCATACCCTGCAACTGCGGGAACCTGCGGTGGTCATCAGCGGTTTCGGACGCGAAAACCTCGATTTTGCCATCACTCATTGCGAGGGACGCAAGGCCAAGTTCGAGCGGATTGAGAAGATGGTGGACCGCTGGAAGAAGGGGATTATCTATTGCTCTACCCGCAAGAATGTGATGCTGGTGTTCGAGGAGCTTTCTGCCCGGCATGTGAATGTGGTGGCTTACCATGCCGGCATGACGGATGAGGAGCGCGCTTTCTCGCAGGATGCCTTTGTTTCCGGGCGGGCCGATGTGGTGGTGGCGACCAATGCCTTCGGCATGGGAATAGACCGGTCGGATGTACGCTTCGTTGTTCATTTTGAGATTCCGGGGAGTGTGGAGGCCTATTACCAGGAAGCCGGTCGCGCCGGGCGCGATGGGGAACCCGCAGCCTGTGAGCTGTTGTTTAATCATGCTGACCTGAAGACCCAGGAGTTCTTTTTCGAAGGGAGCAACCCACCGCTGACGGTTATTCGCTCGTTGTACAACATGCTTCGATTTGAGTGCGACCCCGCTTCGCACGAGCTGCATCTCACGGTGGATGCCATGGCTGAGCGCCTGGGTAAGGAGGTGAACCCCATGGCGGTGGGAACATCGCTTTCCTATTTGATTCATGCCGGGGCTATCCAGCGATTCGATGTGCCGGGGCAGCTTGCCAAGGGTACCCGCGTGCTTGCCCCCGAGGTGAACTTCGAGTGCCTGGAAATTGACCATGCCAGCCTGGAGGAAAAAGCCCGCCGCGATCATCTCAAGATTGAGGCAATGACCCGCTTTGCCTACTCCATGGGCTGCCGCCAGCAGTGGATTCTGGATTATTTCGGTGAGCCCAACGCTGAGCCTTGTGGTCATTGCGATGCCTGCAGCGGCTCCGGCAGCAGCGAGCGAGAGGAGGTGACGGGGGATGACCTCCTCACCGTCCGCAAGGCTCTGGCTGGTGTGGCTCGGGCTTCCAGACGTGGCCCCGGGGGCGAGTGGGTGGCGGTTTACGGCCGTGGTAAAATCATGGATATGCTCCGCGGTGCAAAGAATGCCTCGATGCACCAGTACCTGACCTCTCTTTCAACATACGGTATCCTCAGGAATCTGACCGATACGCGGATGAAAGCCCTTTTCCGCGCTATGCATGAGGCTGGCCTGTTGCAGAGTACTGGTGGCGATATGCCGCTGATCACGCTGACCGACCAGGGCGAGGAGGTGATGCAGAGCAGGTTGCTTCCCCGCCTTTCTCTCCGCGGCTGGAGCCAGAAACCGCGTACCCATGCTCCGGCATTGCGTAAGGATAAGACGCATGAGTTGCTGCAGAGCATGGGGCTAGGCCGTATGGATAAGGAGCTTTATGAGCATCTTGCCGAGCTCCGCAAAGACCTCGCGGTAGAGTTTCACATGCCTGCCTACCGCATCATGCACAATGAGACGCTGCGCGCCTTCGCGACCCTCAAGCCTACCACCATTGAGGCAGCCAGCCGTATCAAGGGCGTGGGCCCGTGGTTACGCTCGCATGGCCTGCGCGCGTTTGTGGAACTGATTCAGGATTACGAAGGGGTGTGACCGTGGGTCAGCAGCCCCCTTTATAATCATAGCCAGCCTGCCGGATGGTGCTGGCGATGAGCGCTTCATCAACCGGTGCGCTGGTGGTGATGGTGACGCTGCTGCTCTTGTGGTCCGCCTGCACGGAGCTGATGCCCGGCAGGGCGCTTAGTGCCTGGGCGACGTGGCGTTCGCAGTGCGGGCACATCATGCCTTCTACTCGTATGGTCATTGTGGTGTCCATGGTGCTGGTTCCGGGGTGGAAAAGGGGATAGTGGCGCAGCCGGAGCGCGTTGCATACCACGAAGAGACTGCTGAGGCTCATTGTGGCGGCGGCAATGCCCGGGCTGAGCTGCCAGCCGAGCAGGGGATAGAACACTCCTGCAGCCAGCGGGATGGCCAACGCATTGTAGAAAAAGGCCCAGAACAGGTTCTGCCGGATGATTCGTACAATGGCGCGACTGAGTTTCAGCGCTGAGACCACATCCATCAATTCGCTGCGCACCAGGATGATGCCGGCGCTTTCCATGGCCACATCCGTGCCCGCTCCAATGGCGATTCCGACATCTGCCCGCGTGAGCGCCGGGGCATCGTTGATGCCATCCCCGACCATGGCGACGTGGTACCCTTCGCCCTGGAGCCTGCGCACCATGGCTTCTTTATCCTGCGGCTGCACGGCTGCATAGTACTCGCTGATGCCGCATTGCTCGGCTGCGGCACGCACGCTTGCCTCATGGTCGCCGCTCATCATCAGGACGCGAAGCCCGGCACCCTTCAGGGCTGCAACGGCGGCTTTACTATCGGGCTTGAGCGGATCTTGCACGCTTATCATGCCCATGTAACGCTTGCCAGCGGCAAAGTAAAGAGGTGTTATGCTACCTATTTCAATATTGGGTGTGCTTACACCGTGCTCGCTCAGTAATTCAGCATTGCCAGCTATGCAGAGTTCTCCGCGGAGCGTGGCAGTAATGCCTCTCCCCGGGTGATACTGAGCATGGTGGCATTGTTCGGGTGTGTAGACGCTTGCTGCTTTTCTTATGGCTTCAGCAAGAGGGTGTTTGTGATTCTGTTCGAGCGATGATGCTAACTGTAGAAGTTGTGATTTAGACACCTCGGGAGAGGGTGTTATGTCGGTGACAATGGGTGTGCCTGTCGTCAGCGTGCCTGTCTTATCAAGGACGATGGCGGTGGCTTTGTGGGCGCTTTCCATGGCGGCACCGCTGCGGAACAGGATGCCGTTTTCTGCACCTTTACCGGAGCCAGCCATGATAGCAACCGGCGTGGCCAGACCAAGAGCGCATGGGCAGGAGATAACCAGCACTGCAATGGCGCACCCCATGGCAAAGGGCAGTCCCGCACCGCAGAGAAGCCAGAGCAGGGCGGTGAGCAGGGCAATTCCTACAACGATGGGTACAAAAACAGCCGAAATCTGGTCGGCCAGGCGAGCAACGGGAGCTTTGGTCGAGGAGGCTTCTCCTACGAGTTCAATGATTCCGCTAAGCTTTGATTCCTGCCTGGTGCAGAGAGCTATCGCGAGCAATTCTCCATTGCCATTGATAGTACCTGCGTAGATGATGGCTCCTGGCTGCTTGCTCACGGGCATGCTTTCCCCGGTGAGAGTTGATTCATCGATGCTTGAAACTCCTTCAGTGACAGTAGCATCTGCTGGAATACGCGCTCCTGGCGCTATAATGAGGAGGTCTCCGGCGGTGAGCTCATCTGCAGCGATGCTGACCGTGCTCCCGTTTCTCAGGACAGTGGCAACCTGGGGCAGCAGTGCTTTCATGCGCGCGAGTGCATCTCCTGTGTGCGCTGTTGCCCGGCTTTCCAGCCATTTGCCTAGCGTGATGAGAGTGAGAATCATGGCTGCTGATTCCAGATAGGCCGTTCCCGTGTGCAGCAAGGTAAAATCTGCGATGGTGTACAGAATCCCCGCTGCCGCACCCAGGGCGATGAGTGTATCCATATTGGGCGCTCTGTGTAACAGGGCTTGCGTGCCAGACACGAAGAAGCGGCGGTTCAACCAGAGGATGGGTAGGAGTAATGCGCCTTGGGCGTAGAGGCTAAGATGATTGTGTGCTAAGTGATGCAGCAGCATCATGGGCAGCAGGAAGAGCAGGGAGAGCGCGAATCGCCTACGGATGCTCTTATCCTCCTGGCCGCTGTTTGCTGCCGGTGCCGATACGCTGGCTCCGTATCCTGCTTTTTCAATGGCAGAGATGATGTCTGCCTCTTTCAGCTGCATTTCATCGTACTGTGCCTGCATGCTGCGAGTCAGTAGATTGACTTGCACCTGCCGCATGCCTGGCAGGCTTTTTGCAACTTTTTCCACGCGAGCCGAGCACGCGGCACAGCTCATGCCGGTGACAATGAATGCCTGCTGCTTCATGCGTGTTGATTTAGCCGAACTTGTGTCGAATGACAAGCGGCAATTCTGTCATTGAACTGTGCTGGTCAGAATATCGTCCATTTCGCTTGTGCGGGAGCAGCTGGCGGCATCGCGGCCCGTGCGGTCCTGCAGCTTCGGATTGGCCCCATTCTTCATGAGCAGCCGCGCGATGGCTCGGTTGTTGTCGATGACGGCATGCATGATGGCAGGCACTCCGTTTTCATCGCAGATATTGGGGTCTGCCTTGAGTTCCAGGAGCACTTCAACGCTTTTTTGCTGGTTGTTGAGCACGGCCGCAATCAGCGGGGTGCGCCCCTCGGATAGACGGTTAAAATCAAAACCTCCTTTTTGCTGAGCCAGAATGCGCAGGAGCTCGTGGCGACCGTTTTCGGCTGCATGCACTGCCGCACGCAGAATGGTATTGCCGGCCTGGGCTGCTTCCGGCTGGGCGAGCAGGCCGCGCACGGCCATCTTTTTGCCGAGGATGGCGGCCAGTTCCAGCAGGGAGCGTCCTTCTTCATCTACCAGGGTGAAGGGATTGGCATTTTCCTCCTGCCACTTGGTATTCAGTTCATTGTAAATGGCAATTTCTGCGCGGTAGTCTTTTTCCTGGCGCAACGTGACCCACGCGCAGCTGCAGAATACGAGGTAGACTGAGCTCCATACTACTGCCATGAGTGCTTTGCGTTTGGCCATGGCTCTGGCGATGCTGAGCAGGCCGTTGACAATAAAGCCGGAAACACAGAGCGTAAGGAGCCACACTTCTACGGCTGAGGGTGTTTCGATACCTGCACTCACTTTCCAGGAGAGCAGGGCAAGTATAATCAGTAGCAGCAGGGGGTTGGCGTAGTCTTTCATTGCTTGGTCGTAGGATTCTGGCGCGGGGAGATGTTGCGATTATGCGGGGGACTCGGTTTTGCATTCCTCTGCCTTGGCCGGTGCTTCGGGGGTGGCTTCTGCCTTGGTTTCCTCCGGCTTGGCAGGTGCTTCCGGTGCGGCTTCAGCCTTGGCTTCCTCCGGCTTTGCGGGGGATTCCGGAGTGGCTTCAGGCTTGGGTTCTTCCGGCTTGGCCGGTGTTTCCGGAGTGGCTTCAGGCTTGGGTTCCTCTGCCTTGTCCGGTGCTTCGGGTGCGGGTTCAGGCTTAGCTGGGGCTGCCGACGGGGTGTTGAGCTTCTTGGAGCTTGCAGGCGTGGGTGTTGCAAGCCGAAGCGTCTTTTGCTTAGGCTCCACTACGGGCTTGGTGGACAGTTTGGGTTTGGCGGCTGGTTGACTGGGTTCAGGCTTGGCTGCCGGTTCCTTCACTTTGTCTGCTTCAGGCTTGGTTTCTTGCTGTTCATCCTTGCTGGCCGGTGTGGCTGGCTTTGCGGGTTCTTTCCTGGTAGAAGTATGAGTGATGAAGGTTTCGAAGAATGCCATCAGAATGGCATAAATCAGGAAGAATGCGGCGGGTACTGCTGATACAATCCACGGAGAGGCCTGAATCATGTTCAAGGCTTCCGGCATGGCGGGTTCGCTGGCATTGCTCCAGAGGTAGACGATGTAGGTGAAGAGTTCTGAAACACCGTACCACAGACCGTAGCTGATAGCGGCTGTGAGGGCTACTCGTATGCACGCTGCCGAGCAGAGCCAGCCTGCTATGAAAATGAGTATCAACAGGGCAATGGGTACCTGGTAGGTGAGCATCGCCTGGCAGAACTGGTTGACGGCATCGTTGTGGTAGATGGCGTGTGGCAGGGCAATGCCTGGCCCGAAAAGGGCATACATGCCCCCGGCCAGAAGACTGATGATGGAGGCACAGAACAGGATGTTCCAGGCTGCTTCCAGTATGCGGGTAAAAGAGAAGATGCCCAGCAGCAGGATGACAATCAGGCCGATGGTGACGGCGTTGACTCCATTGAACATGCCGATGATGGAATCGGCCGTAATGGTGTTGCAGAAATCACCAAAGGTGATGGTGGGGGCGACTTGAAGATAGCTCGCTGTGGCCAGCAGGAGGACTATGCTGAACACCACGCGGAAGAGAATAGCCAATGCTTTCATGACCCGACCATTCTAGGCGATAGCTCCTTCCGCGTCAAGGTTAAATCCCTTCGCTCCGAGATTATTTCATGGAAAAAGCCGCCGGTGTGTGTGCCGGCGGCTCTCGATTAGTTTTTTTTGCCTGTATTTTACCCGGGCAGCACTTCTCCTTCCACCATTTGTTCAAGGGTCTGGCGGTGGCGGATGATGCTCCACTTGTCCCCATCGACCAGTACTTCGGCGGCCAGCGGGCGGGAGTTGTAGGTGGAGGACATGCTGAATCCATAGGCTCCGGCACTCATTTCTGCAAGCACTTCGCCCGGTTTCACATCGGCGATGAGGCGGTTCTGTGCCTGGAAATCACCGGACTCGCAGATGGGACCAACGATATCGGCCAGAATCTCATCTCCCGAGTGCTCGGTGACGGGCCAGATTTCGTGGTAGCCTTCATATAGTGCCGGGCGGATGATGTCGTTCATACCGGCATCAATCATCTTGAAGGTCTTCGCTTCGCCCTTCTTCTCGTAGATGCAGGTGGTGAGCATGGCCGCTGCATTGCCGACCAGGCGGCGCCCCGGTTCCAGCAGGATTTTGATACCCAGCGGCTGGAGCAGGGGAATGAGGGCATCTGCGTAGCTCTGGATGGTGATTTGCTCCGGGTGGGCCACCCACCACTCGGGCTTACCGGAGGCCAGGCAGCCGTCGTACACAATGCCGATACCGCCACCGATGGACCAGAACTCGATACCGTAGAGCTTCATGAATTTCTGCACGATGGGAAGCACCTTTTCCACTGCCGCGACAAAGGGCTGCACTTCGGTCAGCTGCGAGCCGATGTGCATCTGCAGTCCCTTGATGTGCAGGTGGGGCATTTCTGCGGCTATGGTGGCGTACACGTCCTCAATGCGCGTGATATCAACGCCGAACTTGTTCTCATTGGTGCCGGTGGTGATGTATTTGTGCGTGTGGGCATCTACATGCGGGTTGACCCGCACGGCCACGGGGGCTTTCACTCCCATTTCTCCGGCGATGCGGTTGATTTCGCGCAGTTCATTCTCGCTTTCGCAGTTGAAACAATAGATGTTCTGCTGCAGTGCATAGCGGATTTCCGGTTCTGTCTTGGCCACACCGGCATAGGTGCAGAGGGTGGGATCGCCCCCGGCGTTGATTACGCGCCAGAGCTCCCCGCCCGAAACGATATCGAAGCCTGCTCCCTGCTGCGCCATCAGGTTGAGGATGGCTTTGCTGGAGCAAGCCTTCACGGCATAGGCCACATGGGCATTCAGCGGGGCAAAGGCATTGCGGAATTCGGCAAGGTCTTCTGTAAGGGTCTTTTTGCTGTACACGAAGACCGGAGTGCCAACGGCCTCTGCTATGGTTGACAGCTTGACATTCTCGCAGCAGAGGGTACCATTCTGGTAGGCGAAGGAGTGCATTAGTTTTTTTCGATGTTATGATTAAGTTTTTTTACGTGAGCCGGCGGCTCATCGGAGATGATGGTGGCAGCCCAGGAAAGATCGCGCGAGTTTTCCAGCGCCAGCTTGATGAGCACCATGATGGGGACTGCCAGCAGCATGCCGCAAGGCCCCCATACCCAGCCCCAGAAGAGCACGGCCAGCAGCACCACAGAGGTGGCAATGCCGAATTGCTTGCCCAGGAAGATGGGTTCGATACCATTGCCAATGGCAAAGTTGATGGCTACGTAGCAGACGGTGATGATGGCGGCATCTCCCCAGCCGCCC
The DNA here is from genome assembly GCA_017517805.1 of Akkermansia sp. Lineage (GTDB taxonomy): Bacteria > Verrucomicrobiota > Verrucomicrobiia > Verrucomicrobiales > Akkermansiaceae > Akkermansia. The sequence goes on along the minus strand of JAFWYD010000068.1, from coordinate 26,312 downwards.
ATGAGCAGGGCCATGATGATGGGGGGGATGGCGGCTACGATGGAGCCGATGGTGGGGATGTAGTTGAGCACATAGGCAATGACTCCCCACAGGAAGGCAAAGGGGACATCCATGGCCGCACATGCCCACCAGGCCAGAGCTCCAGTAGTGGCACTGGCGACGGTTTTGATGAACAGATAGCGCTGGATACCACGCAGTGCCACGATGAAGTCTTCCTTGCCTTTGGAGCTGCTCGGCAGCCGGCGGAGGTTGTTCTTGAACAACTTTGCTTCACCCAGCATGAAGGTCATGAGCACGAGCACCAGCGTGCAGGTGGTGATGAAGGAGATTGCCTGCCCGGATATGGACTGCACGATGCTTACGAGCTGCTGGGTGTCAAACAAATCCTGCGGGGAGCGCACCAGCTCCCTGGCTTGCTGTTCCAGCCCGAAGTTGCCCAGCCATCTCATGAGCTCGTTGTATTTTTCAACCATGCGAGAGGTGAACTCACTCTGCAGGGTGCTCTTCATGTCTGACGCCAGGTATTTGATGACGCTGGCTACACCGAACAGGATACCGCCATCTGCAATCACGGTGGAGGCGACGGCCAGCCAGTGCGGGAATCGCAGGTATTTGCTGAGCAGCTTGGTGATGGAATAGCTGATGATGGCCAGAAACCCGGCCATGAGAATCGGGAGCAGGACACTACGCGCAGCCTGGAGACCCATGATGACAATCACGAAGGCTGCTACGGTGAGCAAGGTCCGTGCTCCTTCTCCGAAATAGGGCAGGCGCTCTTTCTGGGGTGCAGTTGGCTGGGGCATCATATCGCGCATGATTTTACACATGCGCGCGCGCCAGTTCAAGCTGAATCGCGGTCATGGAGAAGAAAAAATCTGCGGTCTGGTCAGGCATCGGGGGCGGTATCCGGCCAGTCGTGCCGGGGATAACGGCCTGCGAGGTCTTTTTTCATCTGCGGATACCCGTTGCGCCAGAACGATGCCAGGTCGCTGGTAATCTGGTAGGGCCGCTGGTTCGGGGCCAGGATTTCCACAAGGCACTTGGTGCGGCCCTCTGCGATAGTGGGGGTCTGCGGCACCCCGAAGAGCAGCTGGCATTTGAGCCCGAAGGTGGGGGTGCCGTCTTCGCGGTAAAGAAGTCTGACTTCTCGCCCGTTGGCAAGCCGGAGTGTTTTGGGTGCGTACTTATTCAGGCATTCCTTCTGCCAGGGGGAGAGCCACTCACCCAGTATGGGAAGCACCGGGCGCTGCTGGATCTCCTTGTAGCACACGGCACCTTCACAGAGCATGGTGATGGCAACGAGGCGGTCTTCTTCTCCAAACTCCGGCAGCTCCAGCTCAGGCATGGCCTGGCGCAGGCAGGTGAGGCGGTGAATCCATTGCAGCACATGGCCATCCCAGCCTTCCAGCCGCAGGTTGCCGCGCACTACCTGCTCTGCCAGCAGTGGGGCGGCATCTTCCGGTGCGGCATCGCCGGTTTCCTTTTCGGTGAGTACGAGGTCGCGGTAAAGCTGGCGGTGGAGGTTGATTACTCTGCGGCGGCTCGGGTCGTAGACTGCGGTGTCATCTTCATGCACTGGCAGGTCGGCGGCGCTGAGTATGGTGCAGCGGCTGAGCCTCGTTTCCACGCTCTTTCCTCCGACTTCTGTCATTTCTGAGGCCAGGAATATATCTGCTTTCCGTGCGACGGAATCGGCAGCAATGCTGCCACCGCGGCGCTGGCAGAGGCGTGCGGTGCCGGTGGCGGTGCTGTTGCGTGCAGCGATGTGTCCGGGGAAGCTGCCGAGCAAACCCGCCACTACCTTGGCGCGGTGCTGCTCAAAATCGGGTTGCGCGGTGCTGCTGCGGAGTATCTGGCGGTAGGATTGCTGCACCTCGCGCGCGGCTCTGGCCATGATGCCCAGGCGGCCGCATTCCTGCGGGTTGAATTGGAGCCGGGCCGCTGTTTCAGTCGCGCGCCATTCGGCTTGGAAATCGGTGTAATCGCCCTCTTTCCGCAGGATCTCAGCCAGTCCGCTGGAAAGAGCAATATCCTCGCTCTGCAGCAGGGCGGCAATAGCGGCCATTTCTGCCATGCAGCCGTGCGCCTCTCCCGCGACGAGCAGCCGCGCCAGCACCGGGGGCAGGGGGTAGTGCAGCATGCTGCGCCCCGTCGCGCTGAGTGTCCCTCCCTCTACGGCTCCAAGCTCTTCCAGCAGTTGCCAGGCCTGGCTGGTGCTGGCTTCGGTCGGGGCATCGGGCCAGGCAAAATGGCGGATGCCGCCCAGTCCCTGGCAACCCCAGCTCAGCAGGTTCAGGAAGGCTTGCGAGAGGTCTGCCCGGTGAACCTCCGGGGCGGGGAAGGGGGCTCTGCGGCGGTGTTCGGCCTCGCTCCAGAGCCGGATGCAGCGCCCGGGACCCAGGCGCCCGGCGCGGCCTTTGCGCTGCTCTGCCTGCGCCTGGGAAATGGGCACGATATGCAGGGTCGAAAGCCCCCGCTGCGGGTCCCAGCGGGCCTCGCGGGCGCTGCCGCTGTCAACCACCGAGCGCACGCCTTCAATCGTGAGCGAGGTCTCGGCAATGTTGGTGGAAACTATCACGCGCGGCTTGCTGCCGCATTCCACCGCCTGAGCCTGGGCCTCGGGGCTGAGCTGCCCATGCAGGGCAAAAACATCGCGCCCGTGCATCCAGCCCACTTGCTCGAGTATCTCCACCGTTCGGCGGATTTCGTAGGCTCCGGGCAGGAAGACGAGCACATCTCCACAATCACTGTGCTGCACCAGTTCCCTAACGGCTGCGACGCATTGTTCCCAGACTGGTGGGGCTTGCACATAGCCGAACTTGTTGCGCACCGGCACAGGGGGCATATAGCTGGTTTCCACCGGGTAGAGCCGCCCTTCTGCCCTCAGCACGGTGGCCTGGGGCAGGTAGCGCTGGTGTTTATCAAGCTCCAGCGTGGCCGACATGACAAAAATACCTATTTCAGGGCGGCTGCTCCGCTGCAGCTCCAGTACCCGGGCCAGACACAAATCGCCGCTGAGGCGCCGCTCATGCACTTCGTCGAAAATGACGGCAGAGACTCCGCGCAGCTCCGGGTCCTCCGTGAGTCTCCGTTCCAGGATGCCATCCGTCACAAACAGAATGCGCGTGGCGGCACTACGCTGCGAATCAAAACGCACGGTGTAGCCCACTTCCTGCCCGAGCTTGCAGGGGAACTGCCGCGCCACATAGCCGGCCAGCAACCTGGCGGCGAGCCGCCGCGGCTGCACCACGATGATGGTGCCGCGCTCTCCCCATCCTGCCTCCAGTAGCATGCCCGGCACCCGGGTGGATTTGCCGCTGCCGGTAGGCGCGCTCAGCAGCACGCAGAATCCCGGCTCTTTCGCCGCTTCCAGAATTTCTCCGCGTATCTGCTCGATGGGTAACATGCGCGCGCATTGTATACCAGATTCCCATTGGCTGTCAAGTGGGGAGGATTGCAGGAACGTATGTCTCGAAAAAATCTTTTCAAGAATGAAGCAAGGTATTAAATATGTAGCTATGAAGAGCGATGAGTTGGCGTATCCCGGTTCCCGGCGCATTTATGTGAAAGGTAGTATTTTTCCCGGAATTCAGGTTCCCATGCGCGAGGTGGCGCAGAGTGATTCCGTGTTCCCCGACGGCAGCACGGAGAAAAACGCACCTGTGCGGCTTTACGACTGTTCCGGCCCGTGGGGTGACCCCGGCTTTCACGGCTCGGCAGAGCAGGGACTCCCGGCGCTGCGTGCTGCCTGGATTGCTGCCCGCAAGGATGTGGTGCAGCTGCCCGGTGGAGCCTGGAAAGCGGCCAGCCTGGAGCATCCACCTACCCAGCGAGAGTATGCTTTGCGTGGTGTTATTACACCAGAGATGGAGTATGTTGCCATTCGCGAGAACCTGGGGCGCTTGCAAGCCTGCCGGTCAGTATGCGATGAGTTTTCCCGGAAGTCGCTCTGCCCTGCAGATGAGGTGGGAACCGGCATGCCGCGCCCGAGCGAATTGGAGGCACAGCCCGGATTCACTCCAGCAAGTATGACCCTGCGGGCTGATCTTGCATACCAGCACCCGGCTGAGCAGCGCCCGGGCAACCGCATTCCCGATTTTTATACGGCCGAGTTCGTGCGCCAGGAAATTGCTGCCGGTCGAGCTCTTATACCGGCCAACATCAATCATCCTGAGGTGGAACCCATGATTATCGGTCGCAACTTCCTCTGCAAAATCAATGCCAATATCGGTAATTCGGCGATTTCTTCCGGCATTGAGGAGGAGGTCGAGAAGCTCCGCTGGGCGATTCACTGGGGAAGCGATACGGTGATGGACCTTTCCACCGGCAAGGATATCCACAAAACCCGCGAGTGGATTCTGCGCAACAGTCCGGTTCCCATCGGTACCGTCCCCATCTATCAGGCTCTCGAAAAATGCAGCGGCAGGGTAGAACACCTCAGCTGGCCCATCTTCCGCGATACGCTCATCGAACAGGCTCAGCAAGGGGTGGACTACGTTACCGTGCATGCGGCTCTCCTGCAGCGCTTTGTGCCGCATACCGCCCGCCGCGCCACCGGTATCGTTTCCCGCGGGGGTAGCATCATTGCCAAATGGATGATGCTGAATAAGGAAGAGAACTTCCTCTACGCGCATTGGGATGAGATTTGCGATATCCTGGCCAGTTACGACGTGGCTATCTCCATTGGCGATGGCCTGCGCCCCGGTTCGATTGCCGATGCGAATGATTTTGCCCAGCTGGCAGAGCTGGAGGTGCAGGGGGAGCTGACTCGCCGCGCATGGGATAAGGGGGTGCAGGTCATGAACGAAGGCCCCGGCCACGTCCCCTTGCATCTCGTGCCCGAAAATATGCGCAAACAGCTGGAGTGGTGCCATGAAGCTCCCTTCTACACTCTCGGTCCTCTGGCCACGGATATTGCTCCGGGCTATGACCACATCACCGGGGCTCTGGGCGGCGCGCAAATCGCCCAGCGCGGTTGCGCTATGCTCTGTTACGTCACCCGCAAGGAACACCTCGGCCTGCCCGACCGCGAGGACGTGCGCGAAGGGGTGGTGACATATAAGATTGCTGCTCACGCCGCAGACCTGGCCAAGGGACATCCCGGTGCCCAGTTGCGCGATAATGCCCTGGCCAAGGCCCGTTTTGAGTTCCGCTGGGAAGACCAGTTCAACCTCTCGCTCGACCCTCAGCGGGCACGTGAATATCATGATATCACTCTGCCGCATGCCAGCGCAAAATCTGCCCATTTCTGCTCCATGTGCGGCCCGGATTTCTGCGCCATGAAGCTCACGCAGGAAATCCGCAGGCAGGAATCCGGGCGTTGACTGCCCGCCCGGATGCCCAGGGGCGCGCGCGTTTTCTGCTCGTCTGGTAAAATGCGCGCAAAACCTGCAATTAGGGGCTTGCAGATTCAGCCTGGATGTGCTATAACGTATCAGTTGCCTATGCCGAGAATAGCAATCATCAGCGATATTCATTCCAATCTCCACGCCTTATATGCCGTCATGGCAGATTATCAGTGCGAGCTGTGTACGGGTGTGGTCTGTCTTGGCGATGTCGTGGGGTACAACGCTTTCCCCCAGGAGTGTGTGAATGAAATTCGTGCCATAGGGTGTCCCGTAGTCAAGGGAAATCATGATGAGGAAGTGGTCCGCTATGCCATGGCTATGCGTGATCCCGAAACCCGCCGTGGACTCGAAGTGCGCATGAATCACTATGCCCGGCAGGCCATGGAGTGGAATGCTTCCTGCCTCGATGACGACAGCGTAAACTGGCTGCGCCGGTTGCCTTTGCAGCGAATCGAACGCTCCAAGTACGTCCTGGTGCACTCCAGCCTTGACCAACCCCAGGCCTGGAACTACATCCTCAATGCGAACGATGCAACCGGGAACTTCAACCGCCAGTTCCTTCCCATCTGCTTCCACGGGCATACTCACCAGCCCCGCGTCTTTGTCTGGGATGGTCACCATTCCATCGAGATGCCTCAATACTGGCAGGAACTCAACATGCGCGGAGAAGTCGTCATCCCCCTGAACCCTGGTGTGAAATACTTTATCAACGTTGGTTCTGTGGGGCAACCCCGCGATGGCGACTGCCGCGCCAGTTACGGTATTTACGATTCTGATGCTGGAACCGTGACCCTTCGCCGTGTGGAATACGATGTCAAGGCTGCCCAGGAAGCCGTTCTCTCGGTGGGACTGCCCGGGTATCTGGCAGAACGCCTCGGCACCGGGCTGTAACTCCATACAAATACCTTATTACCTGAACATCCTCTCTTCTCCCAATGTCTGTTATCTTGCGAATCCTTCCTGCCATTGTCCTCTTTGTTCTGGGGAGCTTGCTGGCCCTGTACCTGGTGCCTGGCGAACTGGAGCAGATGAAGTGGGAAGTCCCCGGCATGCCCGAAACTTACCCGATTGAGCAGTTGCTGCGCCCTGTTCTGCTGGGCCTGCTCTGCTATCTGCCTGCTGTTGGTGCTGTATTCTACATGTTCATGGGAACCATGGATCGCTACATGTGCCGGAACTTTGTTTCTTATTTCCTGATGTGTACGCTTATTCTGCTGCTCATCTACATCCTGGCAGATTTTACGGACAATATGGAGCGGTTCCGGTCGCGCTTCGATGAGCCCTTGATTCAGGCATTGCGCTTTTATGGCACCCAGTTGCCGATGTTCCTGTACCAGATCTTGCCGTATACACTATTGATGGGCTCGCTCTGGTGCCTCAGCAAACTATGCGGCGGCTGCGAAATTACCGGCATGCTGCAATCGGGGCGTTCCTTGCTGCGTCTTTGCGTGCCTATCTTCATCATGGGTGGGCTGGTGTCTCTTTGTTACGGTATATGCGGATTCCATTGGGCTCCCAGCGGTGCCCAGTATCGCGAAATGGTGATGAAGAAGAACACAAATGCCGATGGATCAGCAAAAAGCGTGGTATACCGCAGTGAGGCTACATCCCGTATCTGGCGTATCGAAACGCCGGCTCTTGTTACTAATCCTGGTGAACCTATGCTTGGCGTTACCATCGACCAGTTCGATCCCCAGATTCCAGGCCGCCAGCTCAGACAGTACCGCGCAAAGAGAGCAATCTGGAATAAGGAAAATTCCACCTGGACTCTCGAGCATGTATACTTGCGCGAAATCGCTGAGCCTGGAGTGCGCCCGAAAGATGATACATACCAGGCTAGCGTGACCTTGGACTTTGAAGAAAAACCGTATCAGATTATCAGCCCCGGGTATAACGACCGCATCGATTCCATGGGAACCTCAGCCATGTATGAATACATTGCTTCCGGGGCTGGTTCGCGAGAGGACCGCCGTAAGATTCGCACAGAGTGGCATGTCCGCATAGCCCGTATCTTTTCGTGCATGGTGCTGGTGTTGCTGTCCATTCCAAGCGCCGTGACATTCCAGCGCCGGGGTACCATGAAGGGCATTGGTATTGCGGTGCTGCTGGCAGCACTCATGCTGTTCTTCTACCGCGTATTCCCCTCATTTGGCGAAGCCGGGGTTCTTCAGGCCTGGCTCAGCGCATGGATTCCGAACATGCTCTATCTCTGTATCGCTGTCTACCTATTCCTCAAGAATCTGGCTCACCGCAGCGTCTGGGAGTGGATAAGTGCCAAACTGAAAGGCGAACCCTGATTTGTTTTTCTGAATGAATCTACCCAAGGGGATTATCTTTGATTTCGATGGGGTGCTGGTAGATACCGAATGGGCCATCTACCAGTCCTGGGTGCAGCTCTATGCCCGAGAAGGTCAGGAAATCACAATCGAGACCTATGCCCCATGTCTCGGCGCTGGCTATACCCATTGGGATCCCGCCGCACATCTTGAAAAACTCACCGGCAAACACTACGACTGGGAGAAGGAAACCCCCGCCCGCCAGGCCGTGCTGGAGGCCGACCTGGAGCTCATGGGGCTCATGCAAGGCGCTGCAGAACTCATGGACTGGTGCTCCGTGCAGGGGATAGGCATGACTGTTGCCTCCTCCTCTTCGCGCCGCTGGGTGCAGGGCTGGCTGGAAAAACTCGGTATTTACCACCGTTTTGCCGGAGTCTTTACCCGCACTGATGGTTATCCCGTCAAACCGGCTCCCGACCTTTTTGAAGCGGCCCGCTTGTGCCTGGGACTGGAAAAAACAGAGTGCCTCGTCATCGAAGATTCCCGGAATGGCATTACCGCAGCCTGCAATGCCGGCATCCCCTGCGTGGCCATCCCCAACCGGATGACTGCCCAGAGCGATTTTTCTGCCGCAAATAAGCTCTATTCATCGCTCTCTGAGCTCCTGGTAGCCTTGGAAACGATACGCTAATGCATCAGTTCTCAGAACTTTATAGCTGGGAAGATAAAAAAATGCTAAAAAATGCACTTTTAAGCTTGCGTTTCCTTGCGAATTGGTGTAGAATCTCCCCGCACCCCGCTAAGAGCGGGCTTGCAGAATGGCTCGGTAGCTCAGTTGGTAGAGCAGCGGATTGAAAATCCGCGTGTCGGCGGTTCGATCCCGTCCCGAGCCATTATTTTTTTGCCCGGGTACCTTCATCTCCGGCATCATGCGGGGCGTAGCTCAGCCTGGTAGAGCGCCAGCTTTGGGAGCTGGATGTCGCAGGTTCGAATCCTGTCGCCCCGATCAGATTTTACCATAAATAACGCACTGTAGAAGATGTAACCCCTTCACAGTGCGATTTTTTTGTCTTGTGTAGTGTCAACCATGTATGTAAGATGCGAGGGCTTGATATCATTGCCCAGGCTATCACAGAACCGGTGGCGTCATCCGCGACTCCGTATCCTGCACGTACCGCCTGATGTTTTGTTGTCAGCAATCCCAGTCTTGGCATGAGTATGCCTTGACAGGGATTGCTGGGGTTTTGAAAATGATGGGAAAAGAGGTATTTTGGGTCAATAGCAAAAAGTGTGGAATTTGAATTTTCATATCACAATGTGCCCACATTCAATTAAGACTCTTAATCGGTAGTTCTGAAAGTTACGATAGCCATAGGCGCGGCGTTGAATTAATTTCATTTTTCTATGGAATCCTTCGGTGATTCCGTTGCTTTTGGTAAAGCGCCACATGCGGATAATCGGTTCGAACCATTGTCTGATGGTGCGCCCAAGTTTCTTGAATATCTCTGGCGCATCATGGAGCAATAGCCATACCATTTCTTTGAGCTTTTCCAGTAATGGAATGCAAGCTTTTCTCTTCTGTTCCTTGATACTTAATAAGGCACACAGTTCTTCCTTGAATTCGTGCGCTGTCTGAATGGCTGGATGCTGCTCAAATTCCTTCTGGAGTAGTTGATTTTGTTTTGCGGTCAGATTCTTACCCTTTGTTCGCAGAGCGCAGGTGATGCCGCGCTTCCATCGAATGTCCGGATCTTCAGCTTTGCAGAACTCGTGGAATGTGGAGATAACAAGTTTTATCACATGAAACCGGTCTGCAACAATTTTAGCATTCGGGAAAAGCCGCTGCACCAGGTTACGGAAGGGGGAGCTCAAGTCCATGCATACCACTTTTACTTTCTCTCTTCCTTTTAAGCGGCGCAGATTTGCCTCTAATGTCTTTGAGTTCTTATCCTCAAAGATTTCATACACCCGGCGATGTCGAAGGTCTGTCAAGGTAACGGCGAACTTCGCGCCTTTGGTGCGCCCTCTGTGAATGCTGTGTTCATCAATGCCCATCACCATGGGGCAAGGATAAGTCAGCTGTTCGCGTAGCAACTGCTCATGATTCCTGTGCAGCTGCCTTTCCACTGTGCTGGCATTCATCCGGTACTTTTGAGCAATCTGCTTATTGCTTACTCCATTAGCGCATTCCCGCGAAATAGCATCATTGAGCCTGGCGTTGCGTCGCTGCCATTTGCCAACACCGATGCGGCTGCAATCCTGCATAAAAGTCCTGCCACAACACCGGCACTTGAATCGACGTTGCCTGAGCCTTATACGTTTTCTGGCTCCATCCCTGCCCATGAGACTGAGGTTTCGATACCTGTATCCATGGGCATACAGGCTCTCCCCCTTGCAATGAGGACAAATCGTTTTTTCTGCTTCAAGACATACGGCATATTCAAATTTGCCTTGACTATCAAAGCTATATCCTGTAATTTTCAAGTACTTCAAATACATAACACTGGGCATGGTAGGAGTTATCTCCTCCATGCTCAATGTTTTTCTGCTCTTTCTTAATAGTTTTCTCCTTTGTCTTTTCTTCCTCGCGGGGCTCATTCCACAATTATTGCAGAAGAGCCGGTATTTTGTCCTACATCTGATTAAAAACTCTTGCTTTTTACTCAGATATGAGACATAATCATGCATCATGAACGAGAGATGGCCACTCTATCCACAAGCTGCAAAAGCCCTGAAAAAGATGGGAAATGATTTGAGAGATGCCCGGCGCCGGCGGCGTATATCAACGACGACGCTTGCGGAGCGTGCGCGTATATCGCGAGCAACGCTGTACCGCATCGAAAAGGGAGATGCCGGGGTATCCATGAGCAGCTACGCAGCGGTTATCTTTGCTCTGGGCCTTGTTGAGCGCCTGAGCGATGCTTTTGATGCGCGTCACGATGCCGTAGGATTAGGTCTGGAGGCAGAACAGATGCCAAAGAATATAGTGAATAAGCGCTATGACCAATGATACTGAGATAGGGGTGTATACCGATTTATTGCAACCTGGTGCAGACTGCATACGGGTCGGGACATTGTGGATACACCACCGCCGTCAGGGCTCTGCCAGTTTTGAATATAGCCAGGAGTGGTTGAACCACCCGCACAGCTACGAGCTGGAGCCTATGCTACCGCTGGGGCGTGGAAAATACCATACCACCCCGGGGCAAGTGCTTTTTGGAAGTATGAGCGATAGTGCACCGGATAGATGGGGGCGCCGACTGATACAGCAAGCACATCGCAAAGATCTGCCGGGATATCCGACGGTGAGCGGAGCTTTGGGGGAACAGCACTATCTGCTTGGGGTAAATGATATGGCCCGCATGGGTGCCCTGCGTTATTCTTCAGATGGAGGTTCTACTTTCCTGCACACGGAAGAGGGCGACAGCATACCGCCGATTATTGATTTGCTTCCCCTGCATCATGCTGCGGAACACCTCTGCCGCGACACCGCAACACCGGCGGAATTACGCATGCTGTTGAATCCCGGTTCTTCCCTGGGTGGTGCATGGCCCAAAGCTAGCGTAAAGGATGAGCAAGGCAATCTCTATATGGCCAAGTTCAGCAACTCCCAGCAGGAATACGATGTAGTAGCATGGGAGGCGGTGGCCATGACAATCGCAGCCAAAGCCGGGATAAGAGTTCCGGAGTTCAGTCTCAAACGCCCGGCACGAGGTAAGAGTGTATTTCTGAGTCGCCGCTTTGATCGCAGTCCCAGTGGTACACGTCTGCCTTACATTTCCGCTATGACGATGCTGCAAGCACAGGACGGGGAGGTTCACTCTTACGCAGAGCTGGCAGAGTATATGAGCCAGTATACAGCAAATCCCCGGGCAGACCTGAAAGAACTGTGGTGCCGTATAGCGCTGAGCATCATGGTGACCAATGTAGATGATCATCCTCGGAATCATGGTTTCCTTCGTCTGGAACGAAAGGGATGGCAACTGGCACCGATGTTCGACGTTAACCCAACCCCGGAACATGTCAAGGGACATACTCTTTCCATGGATATCGTGGAGGGGGATAATACAGCTTCACTCAAATTACTCTGTGATTACGCGGATGTTTTTTATTTACGCCCCAGGGAGGCTAAGGAGTCACTTGTTCCTATAGCCCGGGCTGTATCAGGCTGGCGAAGCATTGCAACGAATATGGGAATCCCGGCAGCGCAACAAGAGGAAATGGCAGGAGCCTTTGAACATGCAGCCGGGTATAATTCGGTGCTTAAGCCATAAAGCAGTTTGTTTTCACGATGTGATTTCCCGACCAGGGCGGGGTGCTATATTTCTGCATTTAGAGAGTAGAGATGCAGTTATCCGAAAATATCGGATAACTGACGGGCTAATTTGAGTTCCCCTTCTTTAAGGATCTTAACTTTTGAGTCAATGCAGCAGACTTGCTTATGAACTCAGAGTAGAGTTCTTTACCCTCGCCGGTGAGGCTGAGGTATTTCTTTTTGTGAGAAATGACCTGTTCATGGACGTAGCCGTCCTTGATGAGGGCTGTCATGTTATGTGTCTTCCCGGGATGATGGATGTTTTTTGTTGAGGTGTGCCCAATTATGTGAACGTACCCAGCTAGTACAAGGGCAAGTTTTCTGCAGAAAGTTCACCCCAAGACACCCCAAGACTCTACAAGACGGCACGAGTCGCGGGATCTTCGCTTGCGTAGGAAAATTTAAGAGTCAGGAGGGAATTATGCCAGACCACGAATGTATCTGATGGGTGTATCACCCCAAGTCAGCAGCATCTTCCCCTCAAGTCAGCGGCATCTTCCCCCCAAGTCACCCCCCAAGTCACCCCCTAAGTCGGCGGGACGATGCCTTCCCAATTTCTGACAATTTTTTACGCTGCCTCCGACTGTCAAGATGTTAGCGTCCTCTCGGCGGTCAAGTTTACTGAACGTAAACAAAATCTATTGATGGTGTGTTGCTTTCATCATATTGCTGACGCCAGCAAAATGATGAAAATATGATTTTTCCCTCTGCATCCGGCTCACAGTTATCCCAGTCGTAGCGGTACGCGTCGCGGCAAAAGTAGGTATTGAAGCTGATAGGAGGCAAGCTTATTTCAACTCCTTGCTTTTGCTTTGCAGGTCTTTCATGCAGATGAGGTAGTCCTTCTCCACATCGCTGAGGGTGCGAGCCTTGTACTTCTTGTATTCCAAGGTAGCTTTTTCCATGGCCTGTTCGTGGCTGATGCTGCCGCTGCCGGTGAGCAATTGTTCGCCACTCATGGTCAGCATGCGGTCAAGGTGCGCCGCCCAGTCCTTCATCGTCATAGGCTGTTCGCGCTCTGCCTGGCGTTCTGCAAAGTCCAGATACCCGGAAACAATCTGCCCCATGGCACGCAGTTCCTTTTCATTCAGGTAATTCTTGGCCACTTTGGCCTCCACCAGCGTCGGCTGGCTCCCGGCAAAACTCATCAGACCCATGAACTCCTTCTCTGCATCCGCCCGGTGATAAATCACCTCCGCTGCCGTTTCTCCATGCACGGCGTAGTGAATCTTGTTCTGCACCTTCTTGAAGAACTCCATGGAAATCTCAGCCCTGGGGTCATAATCAATACTCGTGGCATAAATCTCCAGCACCTGCCGGTAAAACACCTTCTCCGAAGCCCGAATGTCGCGTATACGTGCCAGCAGCTCCTTGAAATAGCCACCGCCCCCCAGCTCCTTCAACCGGGCATCATCCATGGCAAAGCCCTTGCGCATGTACTCCTTGATAATACCGGAAGCCCACAAGCGGAATTGCACACCGCGCTGCGATTTAACACGATATCCAACCGATATGATAACATCCAGACTATAAAAAGATACCGGACGGTCGGAATTTGCAATGTGCAAAATTTGCACATTGCTTTCCTTCTTCAACTCGCCTTCGTCAAAAACATTCTTGATATGCTTGGTAATTACCGAGCGATCTCGCTGAAACAGCTCCGCCATCTGAGCAGTACTCAACCACACGGAATCATCGCTGAAATGCACATCTAAGCGAGTGATGCCATCGGCAGACTGATAGATGATAATGGGAAAATCTTTTATATTCATATCTTTATGATTAAATAATACAATAGATGGTTCTAATTTATTCAATTGTATTCTTTACGTTACACACCTTGCATCACAAATAGCATGCTATTCTTAGCTTTTGTTCATTATTAAGCGAGCTAATATTTTCATTAAATGTTATTTTATTTTCATTCACTGAACATACACAATTAAGCAACCAATCCATATCCTCAAGGGTAAAACCATATCTCGTCAATGCTATAACCTTATCATCATTAGAACCATATTTGATAAACTTAGCCAAACTATCAGCTCTTCCATCGCCTGTTCTTTCGTAATATTCTGCCATCGATACATTAATTACTGATGAAATTGACATACTCAAAACCTTATCGATGTAATCATATGTATCATAAACTAAAGAATCGTAATTGTACAACTCATCTTTGCCATACAATGGGGGATTCGCCTTCAATGAAGAGTCTGGGATTTCCTTTGCTTTAATAACAAAAGGGACAGAATTGCTCTGTAGTGCAACCCGCTCTTGAATATCACGTAAACGGCTATGGGCTATAGATTTTAAATTTAAACCATTAACATGTTTAATAAATATATGTAAAGCCTCGCTTATAATAGATTTTTCACCTTTTACCAACTTTCTGGTTAAGGATTGTTCGAAAATATGCTGAAATGCCTCTTTTACACGATTCCTAAGATTCTTGTTTTGTTTAGAATAAAAAGAACTAATAGAAATTAATTTCCCACCAGGCAACAAATCATCAAGCAATTGTTTAATTGTAGAGTCTAATTGCCGGCTTTGCAAACGAGAAACTTGATTTAGTGTCATATTGTAAGTTTCATCATAAGAACCCTCTATAATTGCTTCTACGAATTCTTTAAGCTCAACATCGGTTTCATTTTGAGCACGTTCGATTAAAGGTGCTTCTTTAATACGCGGCTCCTGTTTTATTCTATCCTTAAATGATTTTATATTTTTTCGTTCAATTACCACCCATCCCACATCAAAATACCCTAATGTAGTGCTGCGGCCTGCTCTTCCCAATAAATTTTTAAGAGAAAGAGCCCTCATATTTTCTTCTTTATCTCTGAATAAATAATTCTCAATCCATACAAGATCAAAAGGCATATTGATGCCTTGTAGCAAAGTAGGCGTAGCTAGGCATACACGAGCATGACCTAAACGTACAAACTGCTCAACGAGACTACGCACTTTTAATGGCATAGAACCATGGTGATATACAATTCCTCTACTCATGAGAAGAATTAATATTGATTTTTTCCACGGATTATTTAAATCTGCGCCTATATATTCAGAAATTTGACTAATAATCGCGAGCGCCTCTTCATTCTCTATACGTTTACACACTCTAAGATAACGTATATATTTTCTAATCCTATATCCCTTTAATTGTTCTTTCGATGTAAAAATTAAAACTGATTTTTTTTGTTCTAAAAATTTTAAAATAATATCATTTTTGCATTCATACTCTTCAGATTTTTTGTCATATGGAGAAAAAAATGCCCACTTATCTTTGTCTCCATCAATATCATGTACAACGAAGATTTTCCCAACGCTCTGTTGATTATAGGCATACCCCAGTCCTTTTATACCTGTGTTGTTATGTTTTACTATCTGAGCCTCAGGGTTGGCTATAAATGGATGAGCAAAAACTTTTTTCACATTCGGGTAACATCTGCAAATATTCTCGACTAAAGCATCGAACAGCACTCCTCTACGTTTCTCTTCAGACAATTGGGCCTCGTCAAACAAAAACATAGAAACATTATGTTCTTCTAAATTACGAAACACATCAAAAGCCCGTTCGGGTGTTACCACATAAACTCTACGCGAGCTTTTCTCCAAATTTATTCTTTCTATAAACTGAAGCGGCAGCACTATATCCTTTAAATGTTGCCTTATATTCATAATGTACTCAGTCAGCAAAGCTCGGGAAGGAACAACGATGACAACATCTTTATCGCATTCCTCTATAAGTGCTCGTATTACATGTGACTTTCCGGCACTTGTTGGAGCTGAGAAGGAAAAACTTTCATTTTTGCGAACTTTGTGCAACATATCAACCTGTATCGGAGTATATGTTGCATGCTCTATATCTTTAATCGACGCTGATATTGTATCAAATATCAAACCATATAGGCTTTTATCTTCAATCGGCTTATAAAAAAGCCCCATAGCACTCAGTAATGCTTGCTCATGCTTCGCAAAAATATTGGGAGTTGCATTCTTTATGTGCGCCAACTCTTCCATAATTGACATATCGATTGGTCCCTTTGCCCTGATAACTTCAATCAGGTAAAGTAACCGCTCGCTATTCCCTTCACCACTATA
The DNA here is from genome assembly GCA_017517805.1 of Akkermansia sp. Taxonomy (GTDB): domain Bacteria; phylum Verrucomicrobiota; class Verrucomicrobiia; order Verrucomicrobiales; family Akkermansiaceae; genus Akkermansia. The sequence goes on along the minus strand of JAFWYD010000068.1, from coordinate 10,269 downwards.
TACTTTAGAAAAATCCATCGTTTCTTATAGAAATAATATATATGCTCCTGCCTGCCAATATTTTTATCTCCTCTAACTTTTTTTTCCACTCTGGAATTTTTTTGTCTGCATCACTAAATGAAAATCCTATTGCTAAAGCATAATTGCCAGCATAGCAATTTTTGGCAGCTTCACTATTAAACTTATTCAATACACCGCAATCACTTATATGTTTGCATTCCTCAACCAATTCACACAGTTTCTTCAAAGCATCCGAAAATCCTGTCGAAGCGCGCCTATATTTTGCTTCACCAAACACAAATATGCAATCTGAACGCAGCATATGGAAATCAAAGCCAGGATTCTGTGAAATCTGTTCCTTTATCAGTTCTGACAATGGTAAAGCTTTATGCTGATATCTTTTCTTTAATGCTGCTTGCGAACTATAGGAAATTGCATACTGTTTAAACTCAGCATGAGCACTGCTTCCTTCTTTTCTGTTTTGAGCGTACTCTTTGAACAAAGGAAGCAATTTATCTTGCGTGCGACGTGATACAAGTTCCATGTAAGGAGCATCCTCATCATATCGCAGCAAATCTGACATCCATGTTCGATTCATAAGCAATTCTATAATGAGCTCTACGAACCTATCAAAATCAGAGATAGATACATCAACAAAATTCAAATGAGTAGCATCTTCATATACATGTTCGTTTACATCCAAGGGAAAAGAGTCAAGCAAACATGATAATTCATGATGTTCCAATTCTGTCCACCACATCAAAGGGATCGGTGTTTCATTATTTTCCATTTCTTGTTTTTCCGAACTTCCTATTTAGCATTGAATCATATGGCAAATCACCTTTACACTCTCGCCAATACTTCAGACAGCGATGCAACCGGAGCCAGATAGCGCGCGGGGCTTTCCTGGCCATCGGCAACGGTATTGAAATGTTGCTCTGCGCAGTGGATTTTGCCACTTTCCTTATCCCGGAGCTCGCCGAGCATATCCGTGCCCTTTGTTTCTACGACAAAGTACAGATGGTTCTTGCCCTCCACATCAAGTACAAGTGCCCAGTCCGGATTGTAGGGGCCAAGCGGGGTATGAATGCGGAACGTGCTTGGCAGCTTGACATACATTTTCACCTGCTCGCTGGCCTCTGCGTCTATGGCGAACTGTTTCTCTATCTCTGAGTCCCAGATAACATGATCCATCACGCATTTGCCGCTTGCCTGAATCATTTTATCCAGATAGCCCTCCGTGTCCTTAAATAACTCCTGCGCATTATATTCCTTCTCACCAATAGTGACAGGCTTGTAACTCACGCCTTTCACCATCAGCTTCTTCATCTCAGCCCGGATTACGCGCTGTACTGTCTTTTCAAACAGAGGCCCATTGAACCGGATGGCTTGCAGATGCTGAATCCCGGTCAATATCCGACTAAGCGTCTTGCGAGTCAGGTGCGTAGCTGCCTCGAGAGTGGTCAGAATATCCCCCACCGGCACCTGTCTCGTATCCATCACCGTGACCGTAGTCTTCTGTGCCCCAGACTGAATGCCGTTGATATCCATCACTGTTTCAGTCACGGTCTTGGTGATAAGCGGGGCTTTAATTTTGGCGAGCTCAATATTCAGCACACCAATGACATTGCTAATCAGCTCTTCGGAATCGAATTGTACGCGGTAGGTTGTTTTCTTCTTGATTCTGTTCCAGAGTTCAAGGAAATCCTTATCCAGTCGCATTTTCTCGTAGCGGCTGGTAACGGTCTGCCTCTCGCGGGCATCCTTAATTTCTATCGGTCGGGTGAGCTGTCGCAGGCGGCTCAGTATTTGAAGCTGAGCACAGCGGCAGGCTTCCGGTACCTTGTACGTCCCGGCTTCCAGTTGCTTTTTGAGCTCCTCGGTAGGCTTGCCTTCCTTGGTAATGAGCTTTTTGCTCTGCAGATCATCCAGTACCACCTCAGCTAATTCCTGTCCCAGTCGTACGGTGTTGCCCTCATTATCCGTGTATTCCAGCACACCCAAGCGAGCCTTGGTAATAATGCCGAATTTCACGCCGTCCGCTTCATATTCCTTCTGCAACTGGGCTGCATAGGTCTTAAAATCCTCGCGAGCAACGACTGTGAGCGTATTAACTCCACTTTCACGTACGCGTACACCCTCCTGATTCACACACAGGCGAAGGCCACGCCCCAGAGCCTGTCGGCGGGACACAATGCTGCTCATATCGCGCAACACGCACACCTGAAACACATTCGGATTGTCCCATCCCTCGCGGAGAGCGGAATGCGAGAAAATGAATTTCAGCGACTCATCTAGACTCAGCAGGCGTTCCTTGTCGCGCATAATGAGCGCATAGGCTCGCTGCGCAGCTTCTTTACCTTTGGCGTTGTCTTCCGTATTTGTCCAAATATCATCCTGTCCTTTTTTGCCCTTGTCGATGGAGAAGTAGCCGTCATGCACCTTACTTGCCGCCGGAGGTATACCACCTTCATACAAGCTACGATATTGAGGCATGCGCATGATTTTATCATACTCCTGCTCAAAAATCTGAACCAGCGGCCCCGGCTTGCGATTGCGAGCCGCATCGTACTGGCGATAATCCGCTACTTGATCAATGAAGAACAGGCTCAGCACCTTGATGCCCTTGGGGCGAAGCTTCACCTCTTTCTTCATGTGCTCTTCGATGGTGGCACGAATCATGGCGCGGGTAATCTGCTCTTCGTCCATACCCCCGGTGGATTGCCCAACAAAAAGAGGGCTTTCCAAGTGGTTGCACACGATATAGTCCTCGTGTACTTCCTGTACCACCACGTTGTCATAGACTCCGGGGCAATTCGCGCGTATACCCAACAGGGTACCGGGCAGTACCTCCACCTGTTCGCGCCCATAATCACCGCTCGCCGTCTTGCAGAGAATCTCCAGCTTGGCACTACCTCCTTTCTTCGGGGAAGTGCTCACCAGCTTGATATACGGCTCCACATGCGTGATGTCGGATTGTATACTGGCTACCTCAATCCCCTTTACCAGTTTCTGAGCACTGGCATCCACGGCATTCAGCGCATACACCGGATGGAACAGGTTCTTGTGCGTGGCAGAGTAACGCAGCGTGCAGAGCGGGTGTAGGCAGGCAATGCCTTTTTCCTCGCCCTTGGAGCCGATATTCTGCGGCTCATCAATAATGACAATGGGGTGGCACTCCCGTATGAACTCAATGGGCTTGCGATCATCTGTCTTTTCGCTCACAGTGTACATCACGCGCTTGGCGCGCTTGCCGCCCTTGCGCTTCGCTGTATCCTGGAACTCTTCTTCAGCCTCCTTGCCGATATCCGTGATGGATTGAATGGTGCAAATCATGATTTGCAGCTTGTCGGAATTGCCGAAGTTGCGTACCTCTTGCAAGCGAGCGGAATCGTAGGTGAAGCTGTTCATCTCCAAGCCATCATACAGAGTGCGGAAATGCTCCCGCATGATGCTGATGGATTTATCCACACCCTCCTTGATGGCGATGGACGGCACCACTATCACAAACTTGCTGAAGCCATATCGTTTGTTCAGCTCGTAGATGGTGCGCAGGTACACGTAGGTCTTGCCCGTGCCGGTCTCCATTTCCACGGTGAAATGCCAGCCATCCGGCTTGACTTCGCCGGACATCTCGATGCCGTTGCGCTCCTGAATGGCCTGTAGGTTGCGCAGCAGTTCATTGCCGGAGAGCGTGGTGCTGTTTTTGTGGACGCTTAATTCCAGTCCCAGCTTCTGCTCGCCCTGCTTCAATGCAACGGGCAAGCTGACGCTGAACGCATGGTTGCCGCTTTCTGTGCCCTCGAACAATCCGCACACGGCTTCTATGGCGCGGTGCTGATATTCCAGATTCGGCTCAAAATGCAGACGTATCTTGCTCATATTGGCTTACAGGGCTTTGATGTTGCAGATGCCGTGTTGCTCCAGTATGGCCACAAAGTTCATCTTGGCTGCATCGTTAGAGGCGAAAGCTCGGTCAGACACGAACACTGTGCATGTATCCTGCTGCTCGCCTCCGGCAAAAGCACAGTCTTCCTCATGCCATGCAGCAATGCCCAGCGCGACATCTTCCGCGTCGTCCGCCAAATCCGCAGCCATGCAGGCGTAGTATTGACCATACCCCAGACTCTGCACGCGGTGACCCGCAATCTCTCTCTCTTGCACTTCTTCCACCAAATCAATGCCACTCTTCAGCATGATTTCAGTCAAGAAATCATCTTCCGTGCGACCTCCGACCAAGTGCTCGGCATAGTTGTTCACCGCTGTTGCCAAGTCCTCAGCTTGTGGATTCCACGCCTTCACGTTGCTGCTATCCAGCTTGTAGACTCGGAAGCCAATGTCCAGATTCTGCCCTGCAAGCCCGGCTTCTTCTTTAACTTTTTTCCCCGCGCGGCGAATACGTTCTTCGGCCAACGATGTTAATGTATGAGACAATCGGCAATCCTCCAATACTGAAATTGCATTTTCCGCAATTCGCTTAGCCTCGCCTGAAGAATGGTTCAAAATATTATCAATATCTTCAGGAAATTGGACTAAAATATATCTATATGAGTTTCCTTCGCTAACAAGATTTAACAGAGCTTCCGCAGTTGTTGCCGAACCACTGAAAAAGTCCATTACAATATCATTCGGTTCGGAAAGGACGAAACGTAAAAAAAATGATATAAGAGAAACAGGCTTAGGATTTGAAAAAACATCTTTATTGAAGTGAATGAAAACGTCCTGAGCCCCAACACTAGTCGTGCCCAAATCGCTCAACACTGTTTCTGTGGTAAATATGCTTCTTGGTTTCTTTCCCAATGGTTGTCTTTGTTTGAACTGAATAGACCATTCATTACGTTGATTTTTTACAAACCTGATTTCACCATCACGTAAATCTTGTTTGAACCGAGTCTCCGTTCTTAACCAACTTATAGGATTGCCGTGTTCATCATTCTCTAATTTTGTGCCGTCTGGACACACTATTGAATAATACTGTTTTCCACTTTTTCTTTTGAATGTATCCCAAAAATATGCACCACTATCATCTGTTTCATTATAGCGAGTCAAATACTCATCTGAATATTTTTCGTAAAAATTTTCTAATCTATCCTTGTTTTTAGCAAATACAACAATGTACTCATGTTCTACTGCTATATATTTGGAATCATTGCCACCACCTTTTTTGTTTTGCCATATTAGTTGTGCGACAAAATTTGTCTCACCAAAAATTTCCCGACATAATGATAACAAATTACAAATCTCATGATCCGCTATGCTGATAAATATAACACCATCCTCACGCAGTAAGTCACGCGCAAGGACAAGTCGAGGATACATCATATTGAGCCAAGTGGTATGAAAACGCCCAGACGACTCCACATTGGCCGCAAATTTACCCTCTTGCCCAGTCAGCTTCTTGTAGTTCTCGATTCCATTCTGATAATCATCGGGATACACAAACTCCTTACCCGTATTGTAAGGCGGGTCAATATAAATCATCTTCACTTTGCCGCCGTAGGACTTACGGAGAAGCTTAAGCACTTCCAGATTGTCGCCTTCGATATAAAGATTTTGCGTAGTATCCCAATCCTTACTCTCTTCCTTGCAGGGGCGAAGCGTACCGAGAGAAGGCGTGAGAGCCGCGCGGCGGGCCTCTGCTTTACCGCGCCAATTAAGCCCGAACAGCTCATCCTCTTTCACAACAGCCTCGCCGCAGAGCTGTCGGAGTGCATCGACATCCACCTGCCCATCTCGCACCACGGAGGGGAAAAGCGCGGCGAGCGCTTTGAGATTATCCTGAATGGGAGAAGCGGATTGAGCTTCGGGAGAAGAGGGGGAGGATTTTTCGTACGGCATAGCTTAGGGGAGGAGATGATGAGATTGTAAAAACTGGTGGATTTGAACACCCAGTTGGCGGCACTTCTTGGAGAGAGTGATACGCTGCTGGGGATTCGTGGCTTTTTTGAGGTCTAGCGTGGTAGCTTTCCATTCCTGATTCAGACGGTGAATGGAATCGGCTAACTGAGAGGCAGCTTGTGGGGAATCGAGAGGGACAAAGGGCAACTCTGAACAAACAGCAGGCTTGTTCTGCATGAGCGCAAGGGCGTGCAGAGCGCAAGACCAGCGATGGAACAGGGACATGAGGTGAGGCGGGCGAGCTTCCTGCAGCCAAGCAACATAGCTGAAGAACTCCGGGACGGAGGGTAACACCTGAGCCCGCACCAAGGCCTCTAGCGGAGCCCCCTGTGGGAGAAGGGAAAGATACGTAGCATTTCCGGCATCTATGGCCAAAAGAAGTGGGTACTGTACTGCAATGTGAATCAGCTGTTGCAAGCGGCCAATCTGCGCCGGGGTAACTTCCGCGTGAGACTGCACACCCACTACCAAAAGCTCGGAAAAGTCTCCTTCTGTTTCGCTTTTGTAGGGGGCTACGCCACAAGTATCATGCCGCAGGGTAGTTACCCAGGCAGAAGCGACAACAGAATCAATCAGAGCTTTGTCACCTTTAATGCGCGCAGCATGCTTGCGGAGTAGTTCCTTGGAGAGACGCACTCCTACACTCAACGCAGACTTCGGCAGCATGCTGGTCAATATTGTCGGGAAATCAGCCATCCTGTCGCGTAAGAGTTAACATAGCCAGTACCTCAAAATCATCCAAGCCACGCGCTTTGCCACCCTTGGCAATAGTTGTGCCTCCAGGTGTGAAAATGCTGGCAGCCTGTGACTCCTCCGCTTGCCCGGTAATTGATCTCACGGCAGCGGAGAGTAAATCTGTATAGCGATTCATCTTGCGGGCGTTATCGGTCTGCCGCATATACTGAGCCTCTGCCTCCGGAACAACATCCTCGTGAGGCATGGCGAGAGCCTTGAGCATATCCAGGCATTTCTTGACGTGCGTGTAGCTGTGTGTTACGGTGCCGTCCTCTGCCACATGCAGCAGGAAGTATGGCATGAAGGGGTATTGGCGAGATGCTAAGGCCATAGACGCATGCGAGCACAGCAGGAAGAATGCCCCGGCGGGAATATCTGTATGGGTGACATCCAGCGTGGCGGTAAAATAGGAAGGCAGCTGCTCAATGAGCTTGCGGTGTTTTTTGCGGAAGTTGGCAAAATCCGCCCGGTACTGGTGCATGCTCAGGTCGGAGATGGCGCAATTCTGGTCGATGGAGTCGATATCCAGCTTGCCGGAACGCAGGGACTTGAGCTGCTTGTCGCGGAAGTCTGCATCGGTGGATGAGATTTTCAGGAAGGTCATGCGCCCGAGCACTCGACGCTCCAGATTGATGTAGGCATCCAAATCCGGCATAGGCCAGATATTGACCAGTTGAATCTGCTTGTTCGGGCTGCCGATACGGTCGATACGACCGAAACGCTGAATGATGCGCACCGGGTTCCAGTGGATATCGTAGTTGACGAGGTAATCGCAACCTTGCAGGTTCTGACCTTCGGAGATGCAGTCCGTCGCTATCAGGATATCAATTTCCCGGCCTCCAGTAGCTGTTGAATCAAAACCATTTTTTGACTTGGGGGAGAAGGCCGCCAGCAAATCTTCCTGGCGCTTTTTCACGCCCTCCAGATTCGTATCGCGCTTGCTGCCGGAAAGCAAAGCTGTGTAAACTCCATATTGGGAAAGGAGCTCTTCGTTGAGTGCTTCGTACAGATACTGCGCCGTATCGGCAAAAGCGGTGAAAATGATAATCTTTCGATTGGGGCTGCCATCCACTATGTTGAGCGGCTGCTGCATTTTCTCGCGGATAAGGCTGCGCAGCAAGCCCAGCTTGGCATCGTTCTCCGGTGTAGCATCGCCACAAAGGGCTTTCACCTCACGCATAATATCCAAGTCGGCAGCTATATCGTTGCGCCAGCGTTCGCGCTGAATATGCTTTAAATCCACCTTGATGCGCTGACCAATGACGGTAGGGAATTCCTCCACATCCTCATCGTCGAAATCGTCCTCAGAAGCAGCAATCAGGAAGTCCTGATTTTCTGCGTATATATCCAGCGTGGACAGCAATTCCTCGGCCGTGGCAATTTGCTTGGAAAGGGTCAGAGCGAACGAGCAAACGGAGCTCTCCATACGCTTGAGGAGGTTCATCATCATGAGCGCGGAAAGACTGTTTTCTCGGTCAGCTTGTTTGAACGAGCGATTTCCCTCTATCTGTTGATCGTATTCGGCATATTCATCCTTGTACTCCTCGTACAGGTACTCCAACGGACGATAGGACGCCATGTTGAGCTGAGCCAGCAGGTCATTGATTTCTTCCACAGGGAGCACAAGACCATGCTTATTTTCTGCATAGGTGTTGCGCACAGGTAATTGTTCCGGGAAGAGATTCACCCCCTCAGCATCGTGCGGGTACCATGTTTTGATGTGTTTGCGGGAGCGCCCGATGGTCAGCAGATTGAGCAGCTGGAAATAGTCCAGGCCTAGAGAATCCAGCAGATTTTGTGATGTACGTTCTGCTTCCGGCAAATGTGTCCAGTTAGTAAAGGCCGCTTGCGCCATGCGGGTGGTATTACTGATGCTTTCAATACCGTGAGGTTTCAGGAAATCATCCTTATCCCCGGAAATCAGCAGAATCTGGTTGCGTAGGTCACTGGCCTTATTGTTGACCGGGGTAGCGGAGAGCAACAGAATTCTGGTCTTGATTCCAGCCTGTACCACCTTACGCATCAGGAAATCGTAGCGGGAAGTCGTTTTATCCGCCTTGGTGGAGCGATTGCGGAAATTGTGGGATTCATCTATGACGACGAGGTCATAATTACCCCATTCCACCGTATCCAGGGCTCGCCCATGGCTCATACCGCCGGAGCGTCCCAGATCTGTGTGATGGAACAAATCGTAATAGAAAGGCTGCTCGGCAAACTCATTGAACTTGCTGTTGTAGCGGTATGCATCCCAGTTTTCGCGTAGGCGCTTGGGGCAAAGCACCAGCACTTTCTTGTTCATGAGCTGGTAATATCTGATGACGGCCAATGCCTCGTATGTTTTACCTAAGCCGACACTATCCGCCAGGATACAGCCGCCGAAACGCTCCAGCATCTCCAGAAGACTCTCGACGCCATCCCTCTGGTATGAAAACAATTTTTTCCAGATGAGCGAGTCATAAAAGCCAGTCTCCCCCTGTATGTAATCTTTGGGAAGCTTGGCGTTATCCAGCAGCTTGTAACAGGATTTATAGTATACCCAAGCGGCGGGATGTGTGCGCGAAAGGAAATCCAGTTTTTCGCCTATTACAGAAGACGCTGTAGCCGAATTCCAGGCATGGTCAAACAATCCGTTAATGGCATGGCATTGCATGGGAATCATCGGGACGCAGCCGGTGAACCCTCCGTCATTAGGTAATAGGCCAAATCCCTTAGCATTAAAGGAACAAGCTCCCATCAGACCTCCCGATATCAAATCCTCGTTGTAGAATACCATGCTTTCCATGCGTATGGTAGTACAACGAATATCTGCCTTGCCAGACTGAATCCAGGCAAGGCATTCAATAGCCCATGACTGAGTCAGAAGCGTATTATGTAAAGCTCTCTCTTCTCCTGCATTTAGAATTTGCCAATCCTCCAATGCTGATTCCGGCAAAACGATTCTCCATGTACAACCAATAAGCTCTTGCGGCAAATGGGCATAAGCAGCAAGCGTAAACGACATCGTTGCAGAATCCACGCGAGTGGTGCCGCTAATATCAGTCTGGGAGAAAATGCCTGTATTGACCATGGTACACGGAAACAGAGCGCAGATAGACTCTGAACTCCAGCAAATTCTACCAGTTTTCGCCTTTTTTGCAAGAAATTATCGTATTTAATATGCCTTTTTTCTGCATTTCTCTACATATGATGAAACAGAAACCTCCACAATATCCTCCACCGGGATGCGGGTGCCGGTGTCCATGATAAGCAGCTTCTCGTGCGGTAGGAGCTTCTTGATGCGCCCGGTGATCTCCATGTAGGTGCCGCCGGTCTTGCGGGCGTCCGGGACGAAATAGACGATGTTCAAGACTAGGTTGGAATCGGTTGCGGCCAGTTGGAGAAGATTAGAGATTTCCTGCTTTACGGATTCATCCAGAATAGGCCGCTCGTCTGTGAGGCGGGCGGCCTCGGCAATAGCGGCATCGTGTCCCGTGAGCGCAGCAAAGGGGGAGAACTGGGCAGCGCGATCAGCCATGCTCATCTGCGGGTGATTCCGGGATACATGGTGGGGCAGATGGATGATATCTGCGTATTTGTCTTCTGCATCGTACATCATGCCTTGTGTCCTCCTATCTGCTCGTTGCGATCGCGGGTGGT
>JAFWYD010000010.1 GCA_017517805.1 Akkermansia sp. | reverse complement strand
GAGGATATCGAGGCCATGAGCTTCAACACCGGCATCTCCAAGATGATGGAGTGCGTGAACGCCATGACCAGCGCCGATTCCGTCTGCGTGGCCGACTACGTGAGCCTGCTCCATGTGCTCAATCCCTACGCCCCGCACATCACCGAGGAGCTTTACAGCATCCTGCGCAGCAAGTTCACCACCCTGCCCGCCTGCCAGCTCTGCCAGCAGCCCTGGCCCAGCTTCAACCCCGAATTCCTCGTCGAGAATACGAAGGAAATCGTGGTGCAGGTGAACGGCAAGCTCCGCGACAAGATGACCGTGGCAGCCGATGCTCCCAAGGAGGAACTGGAGGCCACCGCCCTCGCCCTGCCCCGCGTGCAGGAGTTCACCGCCGGCAAGACCGTCCGCAAGGTCATCGTTGTCCCCGGCCGCCTCGTGAACATCGTGGCCAACTAAACCACCGCCAACCCCTTATCCCCCGCCGCTCCCCGGCGGGGGATTTTTGTATTCACAACCCGCTGCTAAATTGATGTTTGTCGTTGTCGGGGCACGGGACTTCAGTCCCGAAATAACGGTGCTTCCAATCGGGACTGAAGTCCCGTGCTCCGACAGAGGTCCCCGACAAATTCCAATCTATCGAGCACCGCATTCCATCATCCTCACTTCCCGCGGTGCCCCTGGCCTTGACATCCACGCTCCTTTTGCTAAAATGCCCGCACGCACCCATGAGCCAGCTCCCACGCCAAGAAGACATCAACGTATACGACTCACTGGATGAGCGCAGCGCCGTGCGTTCCTTCCTGGGAAAAACACGCGAGGATATTCTGCAACGCCTGCCCGGGGAATACTCCTCATTGCAGGAAGACCTGGCCTTCATGGGGCCGGTGGCCTTTGCCTACTACGCCCCGGCATGGGAGCAGTTTTTCCACGACCTCACCGCAAAGCTCCAGGAAGGGGCTGACTGCATCGAAACGCTGGATGATGTCGCCCTCTGGACCATGTGCATCATCAGCATCCGCGCACTCTGGCTGGATAAGGAAACGCCGGAGGCAGCCGCCGCCCTGCGCCGCATGCTCACCGACTGCGAACATCACTATCACTCCGCGGCCTGCCTCCAATACTATGCAGAGGATGCTCGCCTCTGTGGTTATGCCGAATGCTTCATCGAAATGCCTCCTGAATTGCAGGAACTCAGGGAGGAATGCGGCCGGATGCGGCAAACGCTGCAAGGGTAACAGAAAAGCATCCGTAAGCACAAACTCACGGATGCTTGATATTCAGTAAGACGAATCCATTATTCCTGCACCGTTTCCTCGGTGGGATCATCAACTTCGGAATCTTCGGCAGATTCTTCCACGGGGGCGGCAGTCACCGGGCGGTGGCGGGCGGCCTCGATGAGGAAGAGCTCGGCCACGCGGAAGGCACGGCGGGAAGCTTCGGCAGCGGTGCGGTCATCCATGAGGGCAAGTCCTTCCTCGGTCACTTCGCCAAGGAAAATCTTCCAGGCGCGGCGCACGAGTTCCTCCTTATCGACCTGCGGAGTGGCCTGGGGCTGCTGGGGCTGCTGGCCATTTTCGCGGTTGCGGTTACGGTTGCGGCGGCGCTTGCGGCGGTTGCCGCCGCCACCACCTTCGCCCCCGCCCACGGTCTCCGGCACGGCGAAACCGGGAGCCGGGGGAAGCTGGGGCGTAGCATCGGGGTTTTCGATATCAGAATCGCGCTCAGCAGGCTTCTCGGTCATTTTCTCCGCAGGGGTAGATTCCTGCAGCTGCCGGTTTTTCTGCGGTCGGTTCTGCTGCTGGGGAGCGGGCTTCGGCTCCTCCACGGCGGGTACTTTCTCTGCTGCGGGGGCAGGTGACGGGGCGGGAGCAAGCGCCGGAGCATCAGCTGCCGGAGCAGACTGGGGAGCCTCGGCAGGAGCCTTCTCAGCAGTTTTCGGGGTTTTCTTGCGGGGAGAGCGCTGCTTTTTAGCGGGAGCGGCGGCGGGCGGAGTAGCTTCGGCGGAGGCGGCGGGAGCGCCGGCATCTCCTTCAGCCGGGGTGGCTGCTGCAGCCTTCTTGCGCGGAGTCGCGGTCTTACGCGGAGCACGCTTTTTCGGGGCGGCAGGCTTCACCTCTGCATCGGACGGTGTATTTTCTTCGGGAGCCATTAGTTTATGGTGTACTGTTTACTGTTTTAATCGGCGCGTTCGGATCAATACTGAACGACCATTCAGCCTTGTGGCTGGTGCCATCGGTATTCTTCCAGGTTACGTGCACGGAGAGGTTCGGCATGTAGATGCGGCAGGGCAGCACCCACTGCACAGCGCGTGTGGCCTTATCCACGGTGGCGGGCACACGGCCAAAACCGCTCACTTTCATCTGAACGGTTGAAAAATCTACCCCGGCCACACCACTCATATACGCAGTAATGGCGGGAAAATCCGGCGCTACGGTCTCATGCGGCTGAGGGGAAACAGCAAAGGGGGGCGGCGGGGTGCTGGCCGGCAGGGTGCCTGGGCTTGCGCCGGTGCTCACCACGGTGCCCAGCTGCGCCACGCGGAAATCCACCGCCGAGCGGAACACCGAAGAATCATTGCCGAAAATCATGTAGCGGGGAATCTGCAGCGGAACCTCGGAGGCGGTCACCTTACCCGGTACCACCGTGAAAGCCGCCACATAGCCGTAGCCGGGCATGCGTTCCTGCATGCCGGCGGTATGGTAACCACCAGGGTAGCAATAGGTATTCACCGAGCCGAAGAGCTCGCTGAGCTTCTTCTGGGATTCCCCCAGCTCGGCATCAACCAGCGCAGCATAGGCATCCGGGCCTTCTTTTTCGCACTTTTTCCAGCTGCGGGGGTACAGGTGGCTCACCGAGTGGCTGCCTACCGTGGCTCCATTGGCCTGCATTTCCTTTACCTGGTCGGGGGTCAGGCTATCGCCCCGCCCGGAGAGAAATTTCGTGTAGAGAAACAGGGTGAAGGGATAGCCATATTCCTTGAGAATGGGGTAGGCATCGGTGTAAACGCTTTTCCAGCCATCATCGAGCGTGATGAGGATGCAGCGGGCAGGCAGGGTGCGGTTGCCCAGCCGCCACTCGAGAAATTCCTGCATACTGATGACGGTCAGCCCGGCGCGACGGATGTATTCCATCTGCTCGCGGAACTCGGAGGTGCGCATCAGCATGCGCGTGACGGGGGCGGTCTGGCTGAAATTATGATACCCCAGCACCGCTACGCGGGTCTGGTCGCGCGGCACATCCAGCACCTCATCCGGCTTCACCTCCTCTGCGTACTCATCATCCGCGACCGGCAGATAGGCAGAATCATCGACCCCTTCAGTCACAACGGCATCCAGAGCCATGGGGTCCGGATTCATCGGTACCGGTTCATATTCCTGAGCACAAACCACCATACTGGCAGCCAACATGAGTACCCGGAACAGCGCTTTCATAACCGCAGACTAGCAGGAACCAGCCCCGAAATCAAGCCTTTATTATGTCACTCATTCGCGCGCGTAGCGCGTCAGCATCCCCGCATCTCTGCATTTTTGACTGTGCAGGGGGCTTGCGCTGTGCTAAAATAACGCCCAGATGATGAATGACTCCATATCATGCCGCCCCACACTCGATACCTTTGTGCGATTTGGTATCGTGCTGGCTGCGTTCTTTGGCTTCGGGCTCTACTTCTTCTACGATGGCAGCGCAGGCTACCGGAAAGCCAACGAGGTATATTTTTCCTACCAGGCCTTTGCCACGCTGGGGGCAGAAGCCAGCAAGAGTCTCGCCTGGAGCACCGGGCAGCTTGAAAAGCCGCTGATAGCAGCCGAACAGGTGGAAGGCGAATGGATGGTGGAAGGCAAGTACCCCCTGCCCCGGAATTGCGCAGCCACCAGCTCCACCCCGCCGGAAGCAGCCGACCACGCAGCCATGAGCAAGAGCTGGGCCGATTGCTGGATGGCCTATTCCGCCCGCATGCACTTCCCGCTCAAACCGGCTGAGCACGCATACGATACAGCCGCCATCCGCGAGCAGTGGCTCGCAGGCGGGGTCTGCATGGGCATCTGCTGCATCATCCTCTTCTTCATCATCCGCACCAGCAAGCGCACCATGGGGATTGATGGCACTACCGTGACTGCCGCCGGGCAGACATTCGATGTTTCCGAAATCAGCAGGCTGGACCTCCGCCAATGGGGCAAGGGATTCAAGGGAATCGCCTATGCCACCGTGAAGGGTAAAAAAATCCGCCTCGATGGCATGACCTATGGCGGCTTCAACCCGGCAGCCAACCAGCCGGCAGAATCCTTCATGCAGATGCTTCTGGCCCGCTACAAGGGCGAAATCCTGGAGTATGAGCGAAAAGACTCCACAGCAGACTGAGGAGACCAAAACTCCCCGGTCCCGGACTTTTCTGCCGCGCGCGCGCCGATGCGGCAGAAAGTTGCTGTATGCCCTGATTGCCAGGCGGGTAGTCGTCATTGCCCTGGCCACCACGGTGGCGGTAGAGCTGGCGGTACTCGGGGTGGGAGTCACCCGGAGGCTGGATATGGCCTACGAGCGCGCGCTGGAAGTATCGCGAGCCCAGCTGGCCGTCATTGAAGCCCGGGATCTGGCGCAGCTGGAACTGAACACCCAGGGTGCCGCCGGCATTGCAGCCCCGGCAAGCGAGAATGAAGCAAAGGAAGGAGAAGATGCACCGCCGCCCCTGCGAGTGCGCGATGTGGATACCATCCTGGCCCAGGAGGGAGGATTTGATTTTCCGGAGGAAGAAGCGCCGACCAGCCCGGCCGTCTCCCCTGCAGAAAATGAGGCGGCCAGCAAGCTGAACAAGGAGGACCGCGAAGAGCTCGACCGCCTCATCCGCCAGGGGGTGGCTGCCATGGCGGCGGGCGATATGCGCCAGAGCATCCTCTGCCTGGAGGAAGCCAGCATCATCTCGGCCGAGCACCCCGCCCTGCTCTACTACTACGGCATGGCCTACGATAAGCTGCTCAACCCCAGAAAAGCGCGGGAATACTATACCAAGGTATTCCAGATGCGAGACCAGGCCGGCAGCTATTTCAAGCGCGCTGCCCAGCGCCTCACATACGGCTTCGACCAGGCCGGTGCCCTGCGTGGCAAACTTTCCTTCGGCCCGCACCAGATCAAGCACAACTACGACCCCGACCAGGGTGAGAAAATCCACATGCTCGTGCCGGTGCTCCTGGCACCGGGCGAAGAGGTGCGGATGGATGACCTCTACATCCATGTGCAATTCTTTGACCTGGTCAATGGCCGCAAAATCGCCTTCAGCCGCGGAAATGTAGAGTGGGCCTGGGCCAATGAAAAACCGGACTGGAGCCAGTGGGAAGAAAACCTGGTTGTTTCCTACACCCTGGCACCACTCACCCAGGAAGAACTGGATGCCTACGGCGATATCAAATACTACGGATTTACTGCCAAGCTATACTACAAGGGCGAGCCGCTGGACTGCATCAGCTCCCCCTCAGCCCTCATCCTCCAGGAGCAGAGGCTGAACCACCGCGCCCAGCGTCGCTACACGCCCACCAATTCACTACTGCCGGATGATGGCCTGGTGCCGGTCGATGAAGAAGCCCTGCCGGCAGCCGATTTCCTACCCGAACTTCCATTACCCCAATGACCCCGATTTTCCCAGAACTGCCGCGCCGCCTCGGGGTATATACCCTGACCCGCCTCATCGAGCTGCGCAAGAATACAGCGCTCTACGAAGCGCAGCAGACCCACGTGGACCGCGCCGTGGTGCTGGAGGTGCTGGCCCCGGGCGTGTCCCACAGCGAGGAAGTCACCTTCCTGGCCCAGGCACGCTTGCGCGTGGCCTCATCGGAGCTGCCGCACGTGGCCAATGTGTATGAATCGCTGCGCGCAGAGGGGCTCTGGTTCCTGACCCAGGAACTCCCCCTTGGCCGCTCTCTGGCAGAGATTGCAGCGGCGGGTGAGCAGTTGAGTGTGCCTCTGCTCTGTTGTGTCATCAAATCTGCGGCTGAGATGTACGATTTGTGCAACCAGGTAGAGCTCAACGCCATGCCGCTGGCTCCATCGTCCATCTTCATCGAAGAAGGCGGCGAGGTGCATTTTCTCTCCCCCCTGGTGGAAGATGAAGCCAGCAATACCGCCTGGCAGATGAAAGCCCTGGCAGAAGCTCTGTGGGCAGTCTGCCCGCGGCAGAAAGCCCCGGGACTGGGGCGCACCCTGACCCTCACCCAGTGGCTTGCAGAGGGCTACGAAGGGCAGCTTCTCCCCTGGTCCACCATCGGGGATACTGCCGCCACCATCCTGGAACAGCTGGCAGATGATGCACGGCGTGCCCGCGAAAGCAAGCTTTCCTACCGACTGGCAAACAATAGTTTCCTGAATAAGACCAAGACATTCATCAAGCGCTGGGGGGCCTACAGCGCCACCTGCGCAGCCCTCATCATCGGGCTTTCACTCCTGGGTACCCAATTCGGGCTGGCAGATCCCCTGCTGATTTCTCCTATCAGCGCGGAGGCAGTGCTCTGCCACCAGAACGGGCACAATTACTCCATCATGCGCCACCCGGTAACCGTTGCGAAATATAATGAATTCCTCCAGGCTCTGGAAGAGATGAGCGATGAGGAGCTGGATGAGCTGATGGAAACAATCCCGCACAATATCAACGATTTCAAACCCTTGGAGTGGTCGCTTCAAATTGAACCGGACAGCAATATCCTCAAACCAGCTCCGCATGAAACACCCGTCACCGGGGTCAACTACTGGCAAGCTCTGCTCTACGCACACTACAAAGGCGGGATACTGCCTACCGCCAACCAGCTGCAGCTCGTGTTCCAGCAGACGGGGGCTTTTACCACGGCGCTGGAATGGAGCTCCTCGGAATACGAAGATCCCATCCCCCACATCTACAAAGGGACGATTTCCATTCTTATCGACGGCAAAACGGGAGCTCCCGTACCAGTCTCCGACAGAAACAAGCCAATGAACAAAGCGGGCTTCCGCCTTGCTTACCCCCTGAACAAGAACTAACAGAACCAACTTATGAAAACCATAATCCACGCCCTGCTCACCCTGCTCTGCCTGCTGCTCAGCTACCAGAGTTTCGCCCAGATTGAAGTGCATCTCCAACCGGTGCGCAAAGATTTCATCGTGGGTGAGAATGTTGCCCTCAAAATCACGATAACCAACCAGACGGATGCCTCCATCGCGCTGAAAAACACGCCGGGGCGTCCGTGGCTGAACTTCACGGTCAGCAAGCGCGGGGAGCAAGGCCTCATCTCCCCCAAGGCAACGGCCCGCTTCCCGGAGATTGTGCTGACCCCCGGCTCCAGCCGCTCATTCGAATTCAACCTCAAATCGCTCTACCGCCTGAATACCGCTGGCAGCTATGCCTCTATCGCCACCATCCGCATGCCCGATGGGGGAACCACCTACGGCTCCAACCGCGCGCTCTTCACCCTGACCAACGGTGGTAAGGTGCGCGAGTTCAATATCCAGGCGAGAGGCGAAGCCATCCGCCTCAGTCTCCGTCTGGCCAAGGTAAACGGCAAGGACTGCCTCTTCGGCCAGGCCATCAACCGCGATACGAACCAGGTCATCGGTGCCTGCTACCTGGCTGAGTATCTGAACTTCATGCAGCCGAGCATCCTGCTCGACCGCGCGCAGAACATGCACGTGCTCTGCCAGTCCTCACCGGAGTTCTACACCTATTCTGTGATGGATACGCACGGCAAGCGCTCCTCGGCCAAGCTGTACCAGCGCACCGCCGGCGTGGTCGACCTCATCAGCACCGGCAAGGGTATCATGCCTATCGGCCTCACGCCCTATGTTGCACCCAAGCCCGGCAGCGAAAACATCCGCAAAGCCTCCGAACGCCCCTTCTAACACATGTCTACACCGACCATCGCTATCGTAGGCCGCCCGAATGTGGGCAAATCAGCCATCTTCAACCGCATGGTGGGCCGCCGCATTGCCATCGTGCATGACCAGCCCGGCGTGACCCGCGACCGCCTCTGCGCCCCGGTGCGCATTACCGATTTTGATGCTCTGGTGGTGGATACCGGTGGTATCGGCAGCACGCTGGACGACGGCTTTGCCGCCCAGGTGACCCAGGAGGCCGATATCGCCATGAACGCCGCAGACTACATCATGTTTGTGTGCGACTGCCGCGACCACCTCACCCCCATCGACCGCACCATCGCCGCGCACCTGCACAAGAGCAAGGTGCCGGTGCTGCTGGTGCTCAACAAAGCCGATACAGAAAAGCAGGAACTCAATCTGGGCGAGTTTGCCGACCTGGGCTTTGCCGACTACGTATTCACCTCTGCCGAGCATGGCCGAGGTTTCCCCCGCCTGGCAGATAAGCTCAATGCCATGCTCAAATCCCTGGGGGCTACCCCCAAACAGGCAGAAGCCGCGGCCGATGCCACCCCTCTGGATGAACCCGAGCTGGAAGAGGTAACGAAGGATTCCCCCATCAAGGTGGCCATCGTGGGTCGCCCGAATGCCGGCAAATCGTCCCTTGTGAATGCTATTCTGCAGGATAAGCGTACCATTGTCTCCAACGTAGCCGGCACCACACGCGATGCTATCGACATTCCCTACACGCGTGGCGAGCAGGGATACGTGCTCATCGACACCGCTGGCATGCGCCCCCGCAGCAAGCGCGATACCTCCGTAGAGGTGTTCTCTGCCATGCGAAGTGAGCGCGCCATCCGCCGCGCCGATATCTGCCTGCTGGTCATCGATATGGCAGCGGGCGTCACCCAGCAGGACCGCCGCATCGGCTCCATCATCGCCGAGGAGAAGAAACCCTGCCTCATCATCGTCAACAAGTTTGACCTCTACTGCCCGGATGCCCCCATGAGTGCCCGCAAGGAGGCGGTGAAGGAGCATATTAAAGAAAACCTCTTCTTCCTGGACTATGCCCCTGTAGCCATTGTCTCGGCCAAGGATGCATGGGGGATTGATTCCATCTTCAAAAGCATTGCCCGCGTGCAGCAGGAGGCGCTCAACATGCCCGGCACAGGGGAGCTGAACCGCCTGCTCCAGCGCGCCATGGAAATGAACCCGCCCGGCCAGCACCGCGTGCTCAAGAAGCGTCTCAAACTCTTCTACGCCACCACTGCGGTGAACGAAAAGTACACCACCATTCCGGTGCCTACCTATGTGCTCTTCGTGAACGACAAGCGCCTGCTGGCAGACAGCTACGCCCAGTACCTGCGCAACACCATCCGCTCCCGCATCAAGGCAGCGGGGGTTCCCATTGTGCTCTCTCCCCGCTCACGCGTGAGAAATGACTAACCCTCCGGAAGAGGTGCTCCGGCAGTTAAGCCCGGAGGAGCGTGTGCTCTGGCACGCCAGACCGCGGTTTCGGCAACTGCGGCGGCGTGCCAGCCTCCTGGTGATACTCAGTCTCATCGCCTGCCTGCTGGCCTGGATGGGTCATCACAGCACGGGAATCAGTTGCCCGGAAGGCTGGGTATTATGTTATCTCCTTCTCCTGGCGCTCCCCCTCATCGAGCTTATCGGCACACTCTGGTACCTCTTCACCACAGCGCAGACCCACTACACCCT
Source organism: Akkermansia sp. (assembly GCA_017517805.1). Lineage (GTDB taxonomy): Bacteria > Verrucomicrobiota > Verrucomicrobiia > Verrucomicrobiales > Akkermansiaceae > Akkermansia. The sequence continues at coordinate 7,893 of JAFWYD010000010.1, read as the reverse complement.
CACGAATCACCGCGCCATTGTGAGCAGAGGCTCACAAATAGAGGAATACCCGCTGGAGCCCGATATGCTGGCACAGGTCCGGCACCATGACAGCAACTGCGCCTCTGTTTTCTTTTTCATCGAGGCTAAGATTTCCCTCTTTCTGGAGTACCCCCGCGTTGTCGGCAAAGGATTTGCCGACACACCACAGGCAGACACCCTGCTCCGGCTTCTGGCGGAGCACGCCGGCGCCACGCAGCCCCGGCACGAAGCCATTGAGGAGGAAAACAGAATCCGGGCAACAAAGCTGAAGCTCCAGGGCAGAAAATCCCAACTGTTTTTCAGTATCTTCATCTTTCTCGGAGGTCTCATCTACCTTTCCACCAGCATCGGCGAAGTCTGCAAGAACGTCAACCTCCTGCAGAACGGCACCCACACCACCGGCATGGTGCTTGATTCGTATCCGGGCAAGGAAATAGACATCAGTAAAATCAAGGTGGGTAGGGCTATTGAGGTCGATATCCTGATGCGCTATGGCAATGACACGCTGCGCTTCACGCAATCATGCTACAACGGCACAGATGAGCGCTACTTCACTCCCGGCGCTGCCCTCCCCCTGGTCTATCTGGATAATCCCGCCACAGCCAGAATCGCCCTGCCGTGGGAAATGTACAACAAATTCATGTGGGCCACCCTGTTCCTCCTGCTCAGCCTTTCGGCGGGCATCTACATTCTTACAACCTACCTCCGCGCTCATAGAAAGCTGAACCATATATCCAACTCATGAAAAAGCTACTACTCTATCTCCTGCTCTGCGGTCCTCTGCTGGCAGAAACCATCACCGGCACCTGCAAACGAGTGGTGGACGGCGATACCCTGCACCTTGACGATGGCACCAAAGTGCAGATATGGGGCATCGATGCCCCGGAAAAGGGGCAATCGTACGCAAACAAGGCTACCGCATATCTGGATAAGGCAACCAAGGGCAGAATACTGAAGCTCAAGGTACGCGAAACAGACCAGTATGGTCGCAAGATAGCCGATGTTTACGCTGGTGAAACCGACCTGGCACTCCTCATGGTGCGCAGCGGCATGGCCTGGCACGATGACTACAACGCTCCCGATGCCACGAAACTGGCAGCTGCCATGAAGAATGCACGCAAGGCAAAGAAGGGACTCTGGGCAGATAAGAACCCGATAAAGCCCTACCTTTTCCGCAAGGGGGACCAACAGCAGCCGGAACCGACAGCTGATCCGGAGGGCGACGAAGTCATCTGCCACTACGTGCAGGATGGCGATACCTTCAAACTGCCTGATAATGAAACACGAGTACGGCTCTGGGGCATCGATGCTCCGGAAAAGGGGCAGGCTTACGCCGACGAGGCACGAAACCGGCTGAAAGAACTCTGCGAGGGTAAAGCCGTGCGTCTGGAAGTGAAGGCCGCTGATCAGTACGGTCGTAAAGTGGCCATTGTCTGGCAGGGTAAGAAGAACATCAACCTCCAGATGGTAAAGGAGGGGCTGGCCTGGCACTATGCCCACTACGCACCGGATGCCAAAGACCTGGCTGCAGCTGAAAAAGCCGCCCGCAAGGCACACCGAGGCCTGTGGAAGGACAAGAATCCCGTCAATCCCTACGATTTCCGCAAACAATCCCGATGAAACTGGCTATCATAGGAACCGGCAACATGGGCGGTGCCATTGCCCGGGGCCTCATCGCCTCCGGCTCATGGCAGGCCGCCGACCTTATCTGCACCGCAAAGACAGATTCCGGCATCGCCCGCATACTGGCTAGCCTGCCCGGGGTGCAGGCCTCCAGGAACAACCGACTGGCCGCACGCGGAGCTGATATCGTCATCCTGGCCGTCAAGCCGTGGCTTATCGGTGAAGTCATTGAGGAAATCCGCCCTGTACTTGACTTCAATCGCCAGCTGATTGTATCAGTCGCGGCCGGTATCAGTCTGCTGGAAATGGAGCTGCTTCTTGCCACCCCAGAGTCCCCGGCGCTCTTCCGCGCCATCCCGAACACCGCGGTGGAAGTGCTGGATGGTGTCACGTTTATCTGCCGGAAGAACGCCACAGACACACAGACCACCCTGATTTACAATTTGTTTTCGGCTCTGGGGTACACCATGGTCACCGATGAGCAGCACCTCGCTGCCGGCACAGCGCTCGCATCCTGTGGCATTGCCTTTGCCATGCGCTACATCCGCGCCGCCATGGAGGGCGGTGTGGAACTGGGGTTCCGGCCCGAGGAAGCCGCACGCATCGTGGAACACACCGTGCATGGTGCCGCCAGTCTCCTGCTGCAGAGCGGCATGCACCCCGAGGTCGCCATCGACAAGGTAACCACCGCCGGAGGCATCACCATCAAGGGTCTCAACGCCATGGAACGCAGCGGATTCACCGCCTCCGTCATCGATGGCCTGAAGGCCAGCCAATGACGGGTAAGAAAAAGGCCGCCCTCGGGCGGCCTCCTTTGTTGCAGAAAGTCTCTTACAGACGGGAGATGGCCGAAAGAATGGCCGCGGGATAGAGGATGTGCTCCTGCACCTGGATGCGGGCGTGCAACGTCTGCGGCGTATCATCCGGCAGAACCGGCACATAGGCCTGCATGAGAATCTCACCTGTATCCATACCGGCATCGACATAGTGTACCGTGCAGCCAGCCTGCTTTGCCCCGGCATTGAGCGCCTGGGTCCATGCCTCCACACCAGGGAACGCAGGCAGCAAGGCGGGGTGAATGTTCAAGATGCGGCGCGGGAAGGCTTCCAGCAGCGGAGCTTTCACCAATCGCATGAAGCCAGCCAGGCAGATGAGGTCAATATCGAGCTCCTGGAGTTTCTTCGCCAGGGCTTCCTGCACCTCCAACGGGAACTTGTTCTTGAAGCCGCCGCAGTCCATGTACTCAGCGCGTACGCCATGCTGGCGGGCGCGTTCGAGGATGTAGGCATCCTCGTGGTCGGAAAGCACGATGACCACCTCGGCATCGAGGCGACCATCAGCAATGGCATTGAAGATAGACTGGCAATTCGAACCAGACCCGGAACCCAGTACGGCAAGACGGAGACTCATAACGCCGCCCATTCTACCGGATATGCGGCGTTTGTCAATGCAAATCAGGCGCGGCTCCATGAGGAACCGCGCCTGATAAATGAAACCTGTGCCGTATCGCTTAGCTGGCGAGCACAATGGCACCGCCCAGCACCAGGATGGCGATAATCACCCAGAGGATGACAAGGCCACGGCCTTCTGCTGCCTGCCCGGTACCTTGCAGGTGGCTGTACTTGCCGCGGAGCTTGCCCTTCTTCATGAAGCCATCATAGTTCTTCTGAAGCAGGGTTGCCTCCACCTGGCGCATCATATCAAGCAGCACACCCACGAGAATCAGCAGCGAGGTACCACCGAAGAACTGGGTCACCAGCATGGGCAGACCACCCCACACGGAAAGCAGGCTCGGCAGGAAGTAGATCAGCGTCAGGAACAGCGAGCCCGAGAAGGTCAGACGGGACATGGTGGTATCCAGATACTGGGCCGTGGGGGGGCCGGGACGCACACCGGGAATATAGCCGCCACTACGCTTCAAATCCTCAGAAATCTGCTGCGGCTGGAACATCGTTGCCACCCAGAAGTACGAGAAGAAATAGATCATGATGGCAGAGATGATGTAGTAGGGGAAATCGTTCGGGGAAAGCCAGTTGGCCACCAGACCAACTACCCAGCTATCCTGCGAGAACATCTGCTGCACCAGCATCTGCGGCAGAGCCAGGATAGCGGTGGCAAAGATAACGGGCATCACGCCGGAGTAGTTAAGCTTGAGCGGCAGGTACTGGGTGCCACCCTGCATCATCTTGCCATGGCCCATCACCCGCTTGGCATACTGCACGGGGATGCGGCGCTGAGCCTGACTCACGATGACCACAAGGGCCACCACAAGCACCATGAAGAGAATGAGGGCAACCATGCCCAGCGAACCCAGCGGGTTCACCTCGGTACCCTTCATCACGCAGGTCTTCCACGCCACGGCAAAGGCACCGGGCAGTGCGTGAATGATGTTCACGGAAATGATGAGGGAAATACCGTTGCCCACACCGCGCTCGGTAATCTGGTCACCAATCCACATGAGGAACATGGTGCCGGTCACGATGATGAAGATGGTCGTGAGCGTGAAGATAATACCTGGATTCATCACCAGGTCATTGGCATTCAGGCCGATGCTGGACGGGTTGCGCAGAGTCTGGGTCAGGAAGTACCCCTGGATGATGGCGATAATGATGGCCAGGATACGAGTATACTTGGTCATCTTCTGGCGACCGCCCTCCTCGCGCAGCATCTTCTGCCATGATGGCAGCACAGCCCCCATAAGCTGGGTCATAATGGAAGCAGAGATGTACGGCATGATACCCAGGGCAAAGATACCGCACTGCTGCAGACCACCACCGGAGAAAATCGTCAGAATCGAACCGAGGGCCCCCAGCGGGCTGTCGCCTTCCTTGGAGGCTTCGGCCACACAGCGGGCCAGTTCGGCCACGTCGACACCGGGCAGCGGCAAGTGAACACCAAGGCGCACGATGACAATCATGGCCAGGGTGAAGAGGATTCGGCTCCGGAGCTCCGGCACCTTCATGGTGTTAGCGAATGCTGAAATCATGGTTTCCAGGGGATGTTAAGGGGTGATTTGAAGTCTGATGTGCAGCGAGAGGTGAGGTGGCAGTCCGGCATGCAACTGGTATAATTCCACGCTCTGAATTGATGCTTAGAATAGTACAGATAATTTTAATTCTACCTGTCCTTTCTTACACAGCCGCCGGGCAGCGCTGCGCTGCCCGGCTCTGTGTTAAGGAGTGTTGCAAAGGCCCAGTATCTCTGAGCCTGTATCCTTTACTGGGCGCTGAGCACCGTGAGGGTGCCGCCTGCGGCCTCAATCTTGGCAGCAACGGAAGCGCTGGCAAAATCAACGGTCACATTCAGAGCCTTGGAAAGGTTGCCATTGCCCAGGAGCTTCACAGCATCGGCCTGCCCCTTCACGAGGCCTGCAGCGCGCAGTTCGTTCTCGGTCACCGTGGCACCGGCTTCGAAGAAGGCTTCAAGCTGGTTCAGGTTCACAATGGCGATGGTGGACTGGAAGCGGGCGTTGTTGAAGCCCTTCTTCGGCAGACGGCGATGAAGGGGCATCTGACCACCTTCAAAACCGGGGCGGATGGTGCCGCCGGAACGAGCCTTCTGGCCCTTGTTGCCCTTGCCGCAGGTCTTGCCCAGGCCGGAGCTTTCGCCGCAACCAAGGCGCTTCTTGCGATGCTTGGCACCCGGATTCGGCTGGAGATTGTCGAGAGTCAACATGATTCTTGAATATCTATGGTTGGTGGTTTAACTCAGATGGAGGCATCCTTCTTCTTCTTGCCACGGGCAGAGAGCACCTGGTCAGCCGTGCGCATATCGAGCATGGCCTGCATGGTGGCCTTCACCACGTTGGCAGCGTTGGAGGAACCCAGAGACTTGGCGATGACGTTGCTCACGCCGGCAGCCTCGAGGACGGAACGCACTTTGGCGCTGGCCACAAGACCGGTACCGGAAGCTGCGGGCTTCAGAACGATCTTGGCGCCACCGAACTCGCTGTACACCTCGTGCGGGATGGTGTCGTTCACCACGACCACCTTCTTCATGGCACGCTTGGCAGCATCGGTACCCTTGCGGATAGCATCGGACACTTCGTTGGCCTTGCCGAAGCCATAGCCAACCTTGCCCTTCTGGTCGCCCACGACGATGAGGGCAGAGAAGGAGAAGCGGCGGCCACCCTTCACAACCTTGGCGCAACGGTTCACGTACACAACCTTCTCCATCAGCTGAGGACCTTCCTCGGCAGGAGCTTCGTTGCGACGACCACCTTCGCGGCGCGGTCCGCGGCCGGGGCGGTTGCCATCGCGACGGGGAGCGCGACCACCACGCTGCTGCGGGGCGGCGGCGGGAGACTGCGTGGTCTCTTCGGCCGGAGCTTTCGTTTCTTCAGTGTTCATTTTCTATAAACCTTTCTTCTTTAGAATTTCAGACCAGCCTCACGAGCGGCATCGGCCAGGGCCTTAACCTTCCCGTGGTAGAGGAAACCACCGCGGTCGAACACAACCTCAGTGATACCGGCAGCCAGCGCGCGCTCACCAATGAGGGCACCCACCTTGGCGGCGGTCTCCACATTGGCCTTCTTCAGCTCAACCTGCTGCGTGCAGGCGCTGCAGAGGGTCACACCCTTGGTGTCATCGATCACCTGGGCATAGACGTGCTGGTTTGAGAAATTGACAGCCAGACGGGGACGCTCAGGCGTACCGGCAAGCTTCTTGCGAATACGCGTATGAACGCGGGCACGGATGGCTTTGCGATTGATAGTGCTCATATTCTTCTAATAAACTTTTAAAGGGTTTGAGATGATAATGATTACTTGCCAACGCTCTTGCCTTCCTTGCGGCGGATGTACTCGCCCACGTAGTGGACACCCTTGCCCTTGTACGGCTCGGGGGGATAGTAACCGCGCACCTCTGCTGCGAACTGACCGACAAGCTGCTTGTCGATACCTGCCACCGTCACCTTGGTGTTGTCGGCCACCGTCACGGTAAGACCGGCAGGAATGGGGTGAAGGATGGGGTGGGACTTGCCGAGGGCCAGGTCGAGCACATTGCCCTTCACTGCGGCCTTCAGACCCACACCTACGATTTCAAGCTTCTTTTCAAAGCCCTTGGAGACACCCTCAATCATGTTGGCGATGAGGGAACGGCTCGTGCCATGCAGAGCGCGCACCTGACGGTCCTCGCTGGCGCGGGAAACGGTCAGCACGTCGCCTTCCTGAGCGGCGGAGATACCGGCAGGCATCGTCCACTTCAGCTCACCCTTGGCACCCTTTACAGTAACATCAGCACCGTTGATGGTCACGGTCACGCCGGAGGGAACGGTGATGCTCTTCTTACCTACTCGAGACATATTCTTATATCAGGTCAGGGGTTAGTGTTACCATACAAGAGCTACGAGCTCGCCACCAATCTGCTGCTTGCGGGCCTGTGCGCCCGTCATCATGCCGCGGGAGGTGGAAACGATAGAGATACCCAGGCCGTTCATGACGGTCGGAATCTCGGCGGAGGGGACGTACACGCGGCGGCCCGGCTTGGACACGCGCTTCACGTCCGTAATGATGGACTTACCCTCGTTCGTGAACTTGGACTTGACCTTGATGGCCTTATCCTTGCCTTCACCAACGATCTCATAGCTCCAGATATAGCCTTCAGCCTGCAGGATGCGGGCAATCTCAGCCTTGATGCTGGAGTAGGGAGCGGTGAAGACCTCGTTGCGGGCGATGCCGGCGTTCTTCACGCGGGTGAGGAAATCTGCGATAGGATCACTTAATACTGCCATAATCGTAATTTAGTTAGGCGTTTTCTTCAGTCTTCTTGGTGGGCTTGCGGAAGGGAACACCCAGCTCAGCAAGCAGGTCGCGACCCTCTTCGTCCGTGTTAGCGGTCGTCACGAAGATGATATCGAAACCAATGTTACGCTTGATCTGATCCAGCTCAATCTCAGGGAAGATGGACTGATCAGGGATACCGATGGCATAGTTACCGCGGCCGTCGAAGGACTTGGTGGGCAGGCCACGGAAGTCGCGGATGTTCGGGGCGGTAATGTTGATGAAGCGATCGAGGAACTCCCACATCTGGTTGGAACGCAGCGTCACACGGGCGCCGAGGACTTCACCCTCGCGGAGTTTGAAGTTAGCCACGCTCTTGCGGGCGTAGGTCATAGCCGGCTTCTGGCCGGTGATTTTGGCGATTTCTGCAACAGCATCCTCAACAGCCTGCTTGCGGTCGGGGTGCTTGCCCATGCACGTGGTCACCACAATCTTTTCAAGACGGGGAATCTGGTGCACGTTGGCATAGT
>JAFWYD010000067.1 GCA_017517805.1 Akkermansia sp. | reverse complement strand
TGTTCTTTTCGTTTACGAGGGGTTCCGCCGCTGCGCGGCTCCACCGCCTCGCTATGGATATGCCGCCCGCTCCGCGGGCTCAAATAGACGCTCGCTGTCGCTCGCAAACAAATCGACAAATTCCCATTTACCGAACAGAGGAGGGCTTCAGTAGAACGCAATGGTTTGTTGCCGCGCCCGGCTTGGTCTGGTATCATGGGTGGCAAGATGACACTGGAACACCCCTTTCTCGATGATACGCAGCTGCCGGCATGGTCGCAGCTGAGCCCGGAAAAAGCCCGCACGGATATCCGCCTGGCCATTGAACAGGCCAAGGCCGCGGTGGAAGCCATCTGCCAGGTGCAGGAGCCGACCTATGCCAACACATTCGACGCGCTGGAAAACAGCAGCGCCGCCCTCATGCGCGGCTGGCAGCGGCTCAACCACCTGCGCTCGGTCATGGATTCCCCGGAGCTGCGCGAGGTCATCAATGAGCTCATGCCCGAGGTGGTCATCTACTCCAGCAGCGTGACCCTCAACCCGCAGCTCTATGCCGTGCTCAAGAATGCCGCCGCGCAGCCCTGGGTGCAGGAGCTTTCGCCTGTGAAGCAGCGCTTCATCAACGAAACCCTGGCCGATTTCCGCGAGAGCGGCGCCGACCTGCCGGCGGAGAAAAAGACCCGCTATGCCGAGCTTTCCACCGAACTGGCCCAGCTTTCCCAGACCTTCGGCGAGCATGTGCTGGATTCCACCAACGCCTGGGAATACGTGACCGCCGATGAGGCCGAGCTGGCCGGGCTGCCGGAATCTGCCCGCGAGGCCGCCCGCCAGGATGCCTTGTCGAAGGGCCACGGCAGCGAAGAGGCCCCGCAATGGCGCTTCACGCTGCAATTCACCAGTGTGCAGCCGGTGCTGACCTTTGCGGAGGATGCCACCCTGCGCGAGCGCGTGTGGCGCGCCATGCAGACCAAGGGAACGGGAGAGTTCGACAACGCACCGCTCATCGACAAGATTCTCACCCTGCGTGCGGAGAAAGCCGCCCTGCTGGGCTACGAGCGCTACTCCGACTACGTGACCAGCCGCCGCATGGCCGGCAGCGGCCAGAATGCGCTGGATTTCATCAACCGCCTGCACGAGCAGGTACGCCCCGCCTTCCTGGAAGAGCAGGAAGCCATCCGCCGCTTTGCCGAAGAGCAGACCGGCACCAGCATTCCCGCGCTGGAGCCCTGGTCCGTGGGCTACTGGAGCGAAAAGCGCCGCAAGGCCCTCTATGATTTCGACACCGAGGAATTGCGCCCCTATTACGCCATGCAAAATGTACTGGAGGGCATGTTCTCCATCTATGCCGGGCTCTACGGCATCCGCTTCACCCAGCGGCCCACCGCCTGCCTGCAAGCCGGCGAGGAACTACCCGCCGGAGCCGTGGAGGTGTGGCACCCGGAGGTACTCTTCTACGAGGTACACGATGAGGAAAGCGGCGAGCACCTGGGCTCGTTCTATGCCGACTGGTACCCGCGCGTTGTGAAGCGCGCCGGCGCCTGGATGGATGCGCTCTCCACCGGTCTGCCACCCATGGAGGACCAGCCGCGCATCCCCCACCTGGCGCTAATGTGCGGCAACATGAGCCGCCCCGTGGGTGAGAAACCCGCCCTGCTCAGCCACTACGAGGTGGAGACCGTGTTCCACGAATTCGGCCACCTGCTGCACCAGGTGCTCAGCAATGTGGAAGTGCGCTCCCTCTCCGGCTGCAACGTGGCATGGGACTTCGTGGAGCTGCCCAGCCAGATCAACGAGAACTGGACATGGGAGCCCGAGGCCATTGCCCGATACGCCCGCCATTGGCAGAACGGTGAGCAGATGCCCCGCGAGCTGATGGATAAGATGCTGGCCGCCCGCAACTACGGTGCCGCTACCTTCTTCATGCGCCAGCTCTGTTTCGGCAAGATTGACCTGGAGCTGCACACCAACACCGCCGCATACCTGGGCCGTGATGTGGAGGAAGTAGACCGAGAAATCCTGGCCGATTACCGCGTGCCCACCACCGAGAAGGGTATGAGCGTGCTGCGCGCCTTCTCCCACATCTTCGACGGCGGCTACGAAAGCGGCTACTATTCCTACAAGTGGGCCGAGGTGCTGGATGCCGATGCCTTCTCCCGCTTTGCTCAGGAAGGTATCTTCAACCCCTGCACGGGACGCGATTTCCGCCGCTGCATCCTCTCCCAGGGCAACAGCCGACCGGCCGCCGAGCTCTACCGCGACTTCATGCACCGCGACCCGGATACCGCAGCCCTCCTCCGCCGCAGCGGCATCGAATCCTGAATCATGGATTTTTGATTTTGAATGTATCTTTGAGCTTGCGCGACTAATACCGTTGAAGTAAGATAAGTTCACGCCATGACGGAAGCCGAACAGAAACCAGTAGACGAGTTCACCAAGGTCGAATCCATCTTTGTGCGGCAGCGCAACTGCCTGCTGCTGCGGGCTGATTTTTCACCCATGTTTGTGGACTACTACCTGCACCTCATGCAGCATGGACTGCGCAATGAAGAGACGGAAGACACCGTGCTCAAGAAGTTGCTGGCCTATTTCACACTGCACCTGGTCTCCCGCCCCTGGCAGGAATACCACGCCTGGACGCTCAACGTCTGCACCCCGCGTCTTGCCAATTACTTCATCTCCGGCTCCTCGCTGACTGAGGATGTGGTGGGGCGTGCCTTCCGTGAGGGCGTGCGCGAGACGGATAAGAACATGCTCTTTGCTCAGAACCTGCTGCCCAACAAGGACCCGCAGACCTCCGTCATCACCCTGCCCCAGGGCAGCGTGGAGGAATGGGTGCAGGATTTCTACCGCCAGAGCGAGCAGCGCCAGTCCCGCGCCTTCGACCTGGGCAACGACCACTTCGCCCTCATCACCGCCCAGCCCGATGCCGACCACGACTGGCTGCAGGAGCTCACGGCAGACGATGCGCGCGCCCTCTCTGAGACGGAGCAGACCAAGCTGCTGGAGACGCGCAAGTTCAAGTTCCGCTGCGGCTGCACCGTTGAGAAAATCCTCCCGGTTGTGCGCGCCATGCAGCGCGACTTTGCCGACCTGCTCTCAGAGCAGGGATTCCTGGAAATCTCGTGCCCGCGCTGCGGTGCAACCTACAAGGTAACCCCTGACCAGGTGCAGGGACAGGAAAACTGACCCCCCTCCCCCACCCCGCTGCCCGCATGCGCCCGCACGTTCTCTACTTCCTGCTCCTGCTTGGCTGCGCCGCCTGCACCCCGGTGCGCACGGTGTACGATACGCAGGGCAATGTGGTCAAGGAAGACGAGGAACCCGGCGGGGAAAAGGATCTGATGAGCACCTTCGAAAAACGCTTTGATGCCGCCTTCTCGGAAAAAAAGACCCAGGACGGAGTTCCGATGACCACCTCATCGAAAGTCAGCCCCTTCCAGCAAGAGCTCGATAACGCCCGCAAAATCAACAAAACATTCTCCACCGGCAATTTCGATACCGGTTCACGGCTGGATCTGCGGGGAGACTCCTTCGCCGGTGCAGCCAAGCGCTTCAACACCGGCAAAAATGGCATCGCCAAGGCTGAAAACGCCATGTACTCCACCGACCTGCGGCCGGATTTCATGAACGAAAGCCACGGCATCAGCCACTCCCAGCGCTACAAGACAGACTCCACCCAGCGCTCATCCATGGAAGGCCGCACGGTAAGTACCTCCAACTACTGGCTGGATAACAACGAACCCTACACCACCAGCACAGAAAGCGGCTACATCGAAACCCGGCGCAACAAGGCAGGACAACCAACCATCATTGACCACAAGGATTACTACCGCCAGTTCCGCGGCGGGCTCAAAGGCCTCCTCGGCACCGAAAACAGCAACACCCCCTGAACGCTATGAACAAGTTCCTCCTCCCCCTGCTCCCCCTGCTCTGCTGCATGGCCGTTTCTGCGCAGGATATCTCAGCCAGCCTCCAGTCCGGGCAATTCTGGCAAACTCCTGCGGCAGAGGCCCTCAACGGTGCCCGCTTCTCGCGCCCCGATGCAGAACACCTGCGCAGCAGCAACCTGGCTATCGGCAGCATCAGGACGGGCGAAGCCATCGTCACCGTGGCCGATGACAAACCCGTTGCCCTGCAAGCCATGCTCTACAACAAAGGCGACGACGGCAATATCGATGAGGAAGCATTCAACAATACCGTCGATGAAGCACGGGCGGCGCTCACCGAGCTCACCGGTGTCAAAGCCAAGTTCCGCGGTGCCGGTAAACGCGATTCTGCCGTCAAACTCAAATCCTGGGAATGGAAATGGGAAAATGGCACCATCCGACTGGAAGCCAATTCCAGCGGCAAGAAAAACAGCTTCCAGGGCGAATTCATCCGCCTGAATGCTGCCTTGAAAGCCAAATCACTCAGCAGCGGCGGCGCGACCGACAGCATCTCCAAGCATGAATTGCGCAGCAGCATCACCACCGAGGAAGACGGCACCGTCTGGCTCAAGGGGGTCCCCATGGTCGACCAGGGGCAGAAAGGCTACTGCATGCCCGCTACCCTGGCACGCATCTTCGCCTTCTACGGTATGGATAAAGTCGACCAACACACCCTGGCCGACCTCTGCGACAGCAACTCCGGCGGCGGCACCACCTCCAAGGGGATGGAAGATGCCATGAAGAACGTCTGCAAGAAATACCACACCAAATTCGTCGTGCTGGAGGACTATGTCTCCACCCTCAAATCCGTTGTAGAGCCCTACAACAAACTTGCCAAAAAGGCTGACAAGCCCACACTCTCCCTATACTCCGATATTTTTGGCATGGCCGATGCCAACCTGCTGCGTGAAGCCCGCGCCGGCAAAAACAGCCAGGTGAACAAATGGCTCAAAGACATCAAGAAAAGCATCGATTCCGGATCCCCCGTCATCTGGCTCGTCACGGTCGGCATCTACCAGGAAGAAATTCCCCTGCCTCAGAGCCGCGGCGGCCACGCCCGCCTCATCATCGGCTACAACCTGAAACAGAAAACCATCATCTACACCGATTCCTGGGGCGCAGCGCACGCCCGCAAAACCATGCCCGCCGCCGATGCCATCGGCATGACCATGGGCCGCTACATCATCAAACTCCGCTAAAAGAAGCTGCGGCACACACCCAGGACATAGGTAACACCTTTGCGCAAGAGTTTTGCTCCATTATATTGGCGGTGATGCAAACCTCGTGTAACGGCGGTTTTGTGCAAACGTGTCCCATAGTTTGAGTACAGAGTTCGATAAATCGGCTCCTAGCGGGGAGGATGGTCTGGCGACCGCAGTCGACCTGCATGAGCACCCAACCATCCGCCGTCACCGCCTCAGCGGTGATGCTGCTGGCCGGCACAGTACTGTATTGCGTTCGTTTCGCAGCTTCATTATAGACACTCCATTGCATGGAAGTCATGCCACGTTCGCTGACAAGCACAGATTTCGACTCCAGCGTGGCGCTCAACTGCGAGATAAGCTGCTTCTGTGTACTGCTCAGCGGTGCCCGGCAGCATTATAGCGCGTGGTGGCGGTGAGAATGAATCAGCTACCCAAAATGCCTATAATACATTTTTAAATTTTGCGTTACAATACTCTAATATGCATAAAAAGGCACTCCAAAACATTGGTATGTATCGTATTCAGGAAATAAAGCGAGACCGTTTTTCACTCTCACATACATGTATTTAAAATGTGTTGCATTCTGGTGTACTGTCACCCTGTGTGGACGTGCTCGCATGCGGCTACAAGTGGATGACAAGGTTTACCCCAACTTCACCCACATTTGCAGGAATACTTCAAGCTACTTTTCATACTGTATTTGAAACTTCGGATATTCAGCAACTTTCTGACGATGAGTTAGATTAATAAATGTCTATCAAAAAGGAAGAAACAGGATTAAATTATGAATTTAGCCTTCTTTCCTCTTCTCTGAGGTAAATTAAAAATGAACTCTAGCCTCTTTTTATAGTTTAACGCTTCTGATATAACTGAAGATGGGACATAAAATGCAGGAAAACATGAAATGTTTAAAAATTTGTATAAAGTCAAAAAATGCGAATAAGGCATTTTGCCAAAAAGAGGAGATATAGTGTCATAGCTGATATTTAATGGTTTGTAAGGGTTGTAATCGTTTGTATACAAGCAATCGAGTTTTCTCTGTTTTAGCACTCTACTAATGCTAGGTGGAAGTTTGACGTTTCCTTTCTCTTCAATTTGTTCAGCAGCAATTACAAGATATGATCTTTTTTTGTATCGTTTCTTTTCATCACCAATAGGGTACAAGCACAACTCTATGCCATGAACACCATATTCTTTTATAAGATTCATAGTATTAAGTGTTAACATAATAGACATATCTGAAATCTTATATCGAGGAAAAAAAGCAATCGAAATACAACTATTTCTACATTTTTTTATTTCATCATGATGCACATTAAGCCATTGCAAGAATTCTTTCATATGAATCCTATGTTGAGTAATAGGGCAGTCAAATTTGGGAGTAACAAATCTTCCTGATCGAGTTTTATCGAGAATATTACGCAAGGGAGATTTTTTGGGGACCCCTTCACAAAAAAGTGAAATGTCTAAATTCATATAATTTATTTACTTTCCACTCTCCTGAGGAAATACTTTTTCATATTTCCCCAGGAGATTATTATTACATTGAAATCAATAGGTTAGAGCAGGTTTTAAAGCGGGAGAAAATCTTGGAGCCGATTTAATAATTGAAGCACCTCTAGCTATCAAGGAGCCAGCAGCGGAAAAAGAAGGAATATCATTTGGGATACCTACGCCACCTGTTCCCACGTCCTCGGCAATAGTAGCTACAACTATCGCTATGTCTGCAACAATAACGAGAGCCCCGACTGCCACTGCACGCCAGTCATAGTGCACGGTGGTGATGGTGCCGTCAACCGCCTGTCTGGTGAAATCCGTCGGGCGGTTCTCGGCATCGTAGCTGATGGCCCAGATGCCGGTGCTGGTCTTCACGCGGGTCTGGTTGCCGGCGGCATCGTAGGACGGGATGA
>JAFWYD010000066.1 GCA_017517805.1 Akkermansia sp. | reverse complement strand
GCGAAATCCAGCGTAGGCTGCAGGGGCTGCCCGGTCACTCTCCTGTACTGCTCCGGGTTCCATGCCTTGATATCCAGCAGTACCAGGTCGGTATCCGCCAGCAGGGCGTCATCGGCATTGCAACCGAGGTGGCCGGAGGTATCGATGCAGGTGTGCAGCCCCATTTCCTTGCAGCCGCGGAGCAGGGCTCGGGTGAAATCCGGCTGGAAGAGCGGGTCGCCGCCGCTGATGGTCACGCCTCCCCCTGCATTTTTCAGGAAGGCGGTATAGCGGCCGATTTCCTCCAGCATATCCTCCACGCTGCGCTCCTTGCCCCGTCGCTTGAACGAAGTATCCGGATTGTGGCAATACTGGCAGCGCAGGCTGCACCCGGAAAGGAACACAATGAAACGGATGCCCGGTCCATCGACCGTGCCGCAGGATTCTACTGAGTGAACAAGACCAGTCATGAGTACAGGAGTATCCTAACACGGAATGGCGTGCTAATCAAACAAAATCCCCAGCCCGATACTGGAGTATACGGGCAGGATGTTGTTCATACGAACGTGGACAGGAGAGCAGGGATACGGCGACGGCGGATTCGGGAAGGTTGAGGGCAGCTGCCACGTGCTTGCGGTAGGCAGACATCTGGGCTGTGTATTCCTTCTTCAGAGCGTCGTACGATTCCTCTTTGGTGGGGTCGAGCTGGTTGGTCTTGAAGTCGATGATGTGGGCGGCGATTTTCATACCGCTGGTTTTGAAGGATGACCTACTTCTGCGTGATAATCCACGAGCCTTTTTTGCGGGTGCCGGAGCGGGAGATGAAGCCGGAGGCGACGAGTTCGCGCATGAGATTACCTACGGTTCTCTCGCTGATGAGAAGGTGCTGAGCAATATCTGCATAGATGGCTTCTGGGTGTTCGCGGATGAAATCGAGTAATTTCTGCTTGCGTTCATCGTTGATTTCCGGAGGGTTCAGAACTGGGGCAGGGCTGCCTGGAGAGACAGATCTGCGTGTTCCGGTGGGAAGCAGGCAGACAAGGACACTGGATTGGTCGATGTTATAAATGGGTAAGGGCATGCCGTAGTCGATACTGTTGCGGCATATTTTGCGGATGCCCTGTCCCCAGGATTCCGCGAACCCTGCTCTGAAGAAGGTATTAGCCAAGGCTGGGTTCAGGGGGCGGGAACCACCTTTTTGCCATGCTTCGGCAGAGACCCAATCATAGGAGAGGACAGCAGGATTGAAAATCTGCAATTTGGTTTCCGAGATGCTGATTTGGATGGGATATCCGGCAGTATAGTCCTTGTGAATGATGGCGTTGAAAATGGCTTCGCGTATTGCAGCACGGGAGAAAGGGTAGGTTTCCACCCGTCTGTCATTTTCGTATGAGATTGTAGCCTTCAGATATTTGGAGAAGATGATGTCCAACACTTTATCTGCCTGAGAAATGAGGGAACCGTGGATTTCATCCTGATAGAGTACTTCGTCATTTTCATTGAAGAAACCAACTTTAATCCATGCTCCCATGAAGCGGCACTCCGGATTTGAGTGGAAAAGCAGAACGGCGGCTCTGGTTAATTCTCCATTGCGTATGAGTCCCAGGTATTGGAGTAGCTCCTTGTTGGAGAGGGGCTCATCACTTTCCGGCAGACGTCTGCTGCGTGCTGCGGCTAGTCTGAAAATGCGAAAACTTTCAGCATCGAGATCTTGTGCGCTGATACCGGAAATGTTTAATGAGTCCCATTTTTCGCCGGTTTTGTTTATAAGGAAGTGCATGAGAGAAGCATCATGCAGTCGCTGATTGGTGCTGCCGCTGCGCATGTAGATGGCATCGCGATACCAGACAGGAGAGAAGGAGGCCGGTACCCGGATTTCGAGATATTCTCTTCCGTCAAGTTCGTGAAGAGTGACATCAACGACGATATGCAGGGAATCACGCACCATGTTGGGGATATCTTCCATGAGCTTGCGCGCATTATTTATTCCGACGATTTCGCCATGGTCATTGATGCCGATGCTTAGTACGCCCCCCCGGGCGTTGGCAAAGCCGCAAATCCATTTGAGATATTGCTCGTGCTAGGATTCTTTCCATTCGATGCTGTCGGTTTCTGGGCTCATATATGTGTCGGGGTGGTGAGCCCATTTTAGCATGCCCCTTTGCATAAATTCAAGTCATGAGTGAGGACCGCCGCGGGAAAGGAGGTGAAAAGTTGTTTTATCTGGCAATTTATCTGGCAAAAACTGCCAGATAAAAGGCAAAACTGTAGCAAAAAGGGCGGTTTATCTGGCAATTTATCAGGAAATAGTTGCCAGATAAAAGTGATGGAACAGGTCGTAAGACTTGTCAGTCCGAGGGTGAAAAATATACCCCGTCAAGGTGAAAGGACTCCTTGGCGGGAGGGGGGGCTTTTTCTGCTGAGAAGCAGGGGCTGAAGCTAGGTTTTTGCCGGGAGTTCGTGGTTGCCGTAGGGTAGGATTTCGGCGGTGATGCCCAAGGGACAGGAGAGCAGGGATACGGTGACATTTTGCTACTGATTCAATTTTTTTTACTTTTTTTATTGCATAGTGATTTGGTAGGTGATAAAGTGTTGGCGTGGGTGATTCTGCCCACTTGATATCAGAACACCAAACCATAGAAAGAACCATAATCATGAAGAAGTTTGCTCTTGCTCTGCTGGCTGTGGCTTTCAGCTGCGGTATGCTCCA
Organism: Akkermansia sp.; assembly: GCA_017517805.1. GTDB lineage: Bacteria > Verrucomicrobiota > Verrucomicrobiia > Verrucomicrobiales > Akkermansiaceae > Akkermansia. Next base: position 11,110 of record JAFWYD010000066.1, on the reverse strand, counting down.
GGCTCAGGATGCAGCCCCCGCTCCGGAGGCTCCCGCACCTTGCGTCAAGAAGTGCTGCCCCAAGAAGTCCTGCTGCCCCAAGAAGTCCTGCTGCCCCGGGAAGAAGTGCTGCGATAAGCAGGATTGCTGCAAGCCCGGTACTCCGTGCCCGGATGCTTCCTGCGCCTGCCCCAGGAAAGAGGGCTGCCCTAAGGCCAAGTGCTGCCCGAAAAAAGCTGAATGCCCCAAGAAGGGCTGAGCCTGGTGTAGTGCTTGCTATTCGTCCCCATCCACCCCTGCTTTGCAGGTGGGATGGGGATTTTTTACTCTATGAAATTCAGATAACAGGGAATAACTACCTAAAAAGTAGGAAAAAAGTGTGTCAGGTGTGAATTTTTTTATTGCAATGGGGGTCAGGATGGTGTAGATTGAGGTCAATCCCAACCAAATAGAAAGGAATTAATGACCATGAGAACAGGAACGCTGAATAAACTGGCTATGACGATACTTGCCGCAGGCGTGAGCCTTGGCATGGCGACCCCTGCATCTGCGCAGGATGTGACCTGGGCTGACCGCGATGGAGAAACTCTTTTGATGAAGGCTGCAGACCGCGGGAACGTGGCAGAGGTGCAGCGACTGCTGGCTGCAGGTGCTCCTGTGAACGCCAAGGATAACGATGGCGAAACGGCACTGATGATGGCGGCAGATGATGGTCATGCTGCCGTAGTGAAGCTGCTGCTTGAGGCTGGTGCCGCGGTGAACGATGCCGATGAGGATGGTGAGACACCGCTGATGATGGCGGCAGATAGTGGCAATCCTGCCACGGTAAAGTTGCTGCTGGATGCCGGCGCTGCGGTGAACGCCATTGATAACGATGGGGAGACTCCGTTGATAAAGGCTGCTGATGAGGGTAATGTGCCGGTGCTGCAGTTGCTCATCAAGGCCGGGGCAGATTTGAATGTGCGGGACAACGAGGGCGAAAGCGCGTTGGATAAGGCCCGCGATGAGGGCAATTTCCGTGCGGCACAGGAGCTTCGCACCGCCGGTGCCCGGTAAGAGAAGAATGTACGCATAACGTCAATGCAACCCAACCGTCGCCCCGCGATTGGCGCAGGGCGGCGGTTTTTTGCTGTTTCCGGGGAGTGAAATGTTGGATTTGTCTTTACAAGACTGGAGCGCGGGCGTATAAAAAACGTCAGCCATGCACGCGCCAAGTATTGTACAGTCGCTCAGGAATTATGACCGGAAGACCTTTCTTTCAGACCTGGGAGCAGGCCTGACGGTGGGGGTGGTGGCATTGCCCCTGGCCATGGCCTTCGCCATCGCCTGCGGGAGCAGCTCCATCACGCCTTCGACCGGGTTGGTAACCGCCGTTGTAGCTGGTTTCCTGATATCGCTGCTGGGCGGCAGCAAGTTCCAGATAGGTGGACCCACCGGTGCTTTTGTGGTGCTGATTGCCGGGGTTGTGGGTAGTTTCGGTTTCTCCGGGTTGATTCTTTGCACGCTGATGGCCGGGTTGTTCCTGGTCATTTTCGGGGTTTGCCGCATGGGGTCGCTCATCAAGTTTATTCCCTACCCGGTCACGACGGGTTTTACGAGCGGTATAGCGGTCACTATTTTCTGCACGCAGGTGAAGGATTTGTTCGGCCTGCAGATAGACCGCGCGGTGCCGGCAGAGTTTGTAGCCAAGTGGCAGTGCTATGCTGAGTATTTCCACACGGTGAATTACTGGGCGCTCGGGTTGTCTGTGCTGACGGTGGCGGTGATTCTCATCACCAAGCGCCTGTGCCCGAAGGCTCCTTTCATGCTTGTGGGTATGCTGGTGAGCACGGTTGTATGCCAGGTGTTCCAGTTGCCGGTGGAGACGATAGGTTCCCGCTTCGGGGAGCTGCCGCAGGGCTTGCCCATGCCCAGCCTGCCGGAGGTGGACTGGAAGAGCCTGCCCCAGCTGGTGCAGCCCGCGTTTGTGATAGCCCTGCTGGCCGCCATTGAATCGTTGCTGAGCGCCAGTGTGGCCGATGGTATGACCGGCTCCCGCCATCATCCGAATACAGAGCTGATAGGGCAGGGCGTGGGTAACATAGCCTCAGCCCTCTTCGGCGGTATTCCTGCGACGGGTGCCATTGCGCGCACCGCGACCAATATCCGCGCTGGCGGCAAGACCCCGGTGGCCGGTATCATTCACGCTATTACCCTGCTGCTGATTCTGATGCTGGCCGGGCAGTATGCCGCCATGGTTCCGCTGGCGTCCCTGGCGGGCATCCTGGTGATTGTGTGCTGGAACATGGCAGAAGTCTCCACGTTCATCCACCTGGTGAAGGGACCGCGGCAGGATGCGGTGGTGCTCTGCCTCACCTTTATCCTGACCGTGCTCATCGACCTGGTGGTCGCGGTGGAAGTGGGTGTGGTTCTGGCAGCTCTGCTCTTTATCGGCCGCATGGCTCAGATCAGCAATGTGGAATCCATCTCCCGCGAAGTGGAGGGCGAAGACCCCGTGGAAGAGCCCTCCCGCTCCCGCTACCTGCGCCATGTGCCGGATAATGTGGAAATCTTCGATGTGCAGGGCCCCTTCTTCTTCGGCGCGGTGGAGCAGTTCAAGGACCGGGTGTTCCGCAATATCGGGCGCGATGTCGACTACGTACTGCTGCGTATGCGCCTTGTGCCGGCGCTGGATGCTTCCGGCCTGCATGCTCTTGAGGACTTCCTGGCATACTGCCAGCGGCGCGATGTGACGCTGCTGCTCTGCGGTGTGCAGAAGCAGCCTTCCAAGGTGATCCGCCGCGATCCTATCTTCCTCAGCGAGCTGCATGCTGAGAATGTGTGCGAGAATATCGATGCTGCGCTGGAGCGCATACGGCAGCTGGAGGAGGAAAAGGAGAAAGCTATTTTTGCACAGATTCCGCACTAAACACTCTGGCTTACTTTAAGCTTGAAAAAAGCGTCTTTTTGCGTTTCAATAGAGCGCATGAAGACGCTTTCTTTTGTCCTGGCATCTGCGGCAGCTCTGCTGACCCTCTCTTCCTGCGGTGAGTGCTCCTGCAATTCGTACAATCCGGCCTTGCTGCGCGATGTGCCGGTATCATCTTCCCGCAGCTTTGAGTAAGAAAGACTCCACCTATGTCGTTTGAAATCCGCGAGAAACCGGAGATGGTGGAGCGGGCCTTGCTTGTGGGGCTGGGCATGCCCGGGGATTCCCGGCGCGAGCGCAGCGCCCTGCTGGCAGAGCTGGAGGACCTGGTGAGCAATCTTGGTATCGGGATTGTGGGCACCATGCTCGAGTTTACCCGCGAGGTGCAGGCCAAGTACCTGTGCGGCATCGGCAAGGCAGAGGAAATCCGCGCCCGGGTCGAGGAGCTCCAGGCCGATTGTCTCATTTTTGATAACCTGCTTTCCCCCAGCCAGCAGCGCGAGTGGGAAAAACTGGCGAATGTGACCGTGATAGACCGCGAGGAGGTCATCCTGGATATCTTTGCCAAGCGGGCCCGCACCCGGGAGGCGGTGATGCAGGTGGACCTGGCCCGCATGCAGTATGCCTTGCCGCGCATGACTGGCATGTGGAAGCACCTGGACCGCCAGCGTGGAGGCAGCGGTGGCGGCAAGGGTGGCGGTGCTGCTGCCCGCGGTGAAGGTGAGAAGCAGATCGAGGTGGACCGCCGCCTGGCTCGCGAACGCATCGAGGCGATTCGCGATGAGCTGGAGCTGGTGCGTCGCCAGCGTGGCACCCAGCGCAAGGAACGCACCCGCCAGGGGATTCCGACCGCGGCCATCGTGGGCTATACAAACGCTGGCAAGAGTTCTCTGCTGAATCTGATAACCGGGGCAGGGGTGCTGGCTCAGAATATCCTCTTTGCTACGTTGGATACGACAAGCCGTAAGATAGAACTGCCTGATGGCCAACCTCTTGTGCTGACGGATACAGTGGGTTTCATCCGCAACCTGCCTCACCGCCTGGTGGAGGCGTTCAAATCGACCCTGGAGGAGGCCGTGCTGGCTGATTTCCTGATACAGGTGGTGGATGCGAGTGATGAAGATGCCCTGCGGCACTACGAGACGACCTGCGAGGTGCTCAACAGCCTCGGGGCGCAGGATAAGCCCATGGTGGTGGTCTGGAATAAGTGCGACCTCATCCCCGAAGAACTGCGCGAGGTGACGCTTTCTGCTCTTGCAGCCAAGGTTTCATGCCCCAGCCTGAGCATGAGTGTGCTGGAGGAAAAGGGTATGGATGCCCTGATGAACGCCTGCGTGGAGATGCTCTCCCACCGCGTGGAGCGCCAGACTTACCGCATCCCGCTGGCAGAGAGCCGCATCATCGCCATCATGCATCGCGATGGCAAGGTGCTCAATACTGAATATGAGGGGAATGATGCCATCGTGGAGGCGATTCTGCCGAAGGAGTTTGCTGCACGTCTTGCCCAGTATCGCGTATGAGATATCTCTCTCTGACCTTTGCTCTTCTGCTGGCAGCCTGTTCGCAGGATGCCGCGGAAATCCGCGCACACTACATGAGCGAGGGCGACCGGCTTGAAGAAGCAACCCGCCACGTGCGCAAAGCGTGCACCTACGAGGCCTTTGTGGCCAATCCCCAGTACCGCCGCACCCGCGATATGTGGCGTGGCAAGGCGCTGGAACAATGCGCCCCCGGGAATTCCCGCGTGGAAATCCTGCTGGAGGAGCAGCGTGGCCGCCTCTACATCAACGATACCATCGCTATGGATTTCCCGGTCTGCTCAGGGCGGGTAGGGGGGCAGGAAACACCTGCCGGGACCTTCCGCATCTCGCAGAAAAAGGAAATGCACCGCTCTAACCGCTATGGTGCCTTCCTGAGCAAAGAGGACAACAGCACCATCAAACGCGGGGTTTCGGTCGATGATACACCACCCGAGGGGGCCTTTTTCGAAGGGGCTGATATGCCCTACTGGATGCGTTTCAACGGCGCTATCGGTATGCATGTGGGCAAGGTCCGCCGCGATACGGACTCTCACGGCTGCGTGCGCGTGCCGGAGGAGGCTGCAAAGATTTTGTTTGAGAAACTGGGCGTAGGGTCAAAGGTCATTGTGAAGTGAGATGATTAAGCGGTTGTATTCAGCAGCGGTAGAAGGTATCAAGGGATACGAGGTGCAGGTGGAGGTGGATGCCAGACCGGTGGAAGATACCGGGCGTATCTCTATCGTCGGCCTGCCGGATGCCGCCGTGCGCGAAAGCGTGGAGCGTGTGACCTCTGCGCTGTCCAATAGCTCATTCTTTCGCCCGGGGAATGTGGTCGTGACCGTGAACCTTGCCCCGGCAGATGTTCGCAAGCAGGGACCCGGTTTCGACCTGCCCATCGCGCTGGCCCTGGAGATGGCAATCCAGGAGAATTACCGCGATGTGCCCGAGGCCTATGTGCGCCGGGTGCCTGCTGGTCTGGATGATTGGTGCATAGTGGGCGAGCTGGCGCTGGATGGCGTGGTGCGCGGGGTGCGTGGGGTGCTGCCACTGGCCGTTGCTGCGCGCGATGCCGGACGCCGGATGATGATGGTGGCACCGGAGAATGCAGCCGAGGCTGCTGTGGTGGATGGTATGGCTGTCTACACGGTGGAGAACCTGCGGGAGGCCTGGGATGTGCTGGTGAATCCGGCCCGGTTCACGCCCTATGTCTTGCCCGGGTCAGCAGCCCCGCTGCCCTCAGAGATTGATTTTGATGAAGTGAAGGGGCAGCCCTATGCCCGTCGGGCCATGGAAATTGCCGCTGCCGGTGGTCACAATCTGCTGATGTGTGGCAGCCCGGGAAGCGGCAAAAGCATGCTGGCCAGTCGCCTGGTTACGATTCTGCCCCCTCTTTCGCAGGAGGAAGCGCTGGAGGCCAGCACGATTCACTCTGTCTGCGGGCAGTTGCCGCGTACCGGCGGGCTGTTGCGGCAGCGTCCCTTCCGCAGCCCTCATCACACGATTTCCGATGTGGGACTCATGGGCGGTGGCTCAAATATCACCCCGGGCGAGATATCGCTGGCTCACCATGGTGTGTTGTTTCTGGATGAATTGCCGGAGTTTGCCCGCCGCACACTCGAAACGCTGCGCCAGCCGCTGGAGAGTGGGCATGTGACGATTTCCCGCGCGAGCGGGAGCATGGATTTTCCCTGCCAGTTCATGTTCATCGCGGCTATGAATCCGTGTCCCTGCGGGTACCTGGGGGATCCCACACACCGCTGCCGCTGCTCGCCAGGCGATGTGGCGCGCTACCGCAAAAAAATCTCAGGCCCTCTGCTCGATCGTTTTGATCTGATCCTGGAGGTGCCGCCGGTGGATCCCGCCAGTCTGTTGAGCCGCCCCGATGGAGAGAGTAGTGCAGCTATCCGCGCCCGGGTGGTGGCTGCGCGCTCCCGCCAGATGCAGCGTTACCCGCAGAGCGGGGCTGTCTGCAATGCCCGACTGAGCAGTAAGAAACTTCGCGAGCTATGCCCGCTGACCTCCTCGCAGCAGCAGCTCCTGCTGGATGCTGTGGCGCAGCTCGGGCTCTCGGCCCGTGCCTTTGACCGCATTCTGCGTGTTGCCCGCACGATTGCCGACCTGGCAGGCTGCGAGACCCCGACGGATGCTCACTTGTTCGAGGCTATCCAGTTCCGCCAGTTTGAATGCCAGCTGCGAGGTTGAGCCTTACTTGCCTATACGCTTGCGGAAGTAGTCGATGGTGCGGTCCAGACCTTCGCTGAGCGGAATGGTGGGCTGCCAGCCCAGAATAGCACCTGCCAGGGTGATATCGGGCTTCCGCTGCGTGGGATCATCAGAGGGCAGGGGCCTCTGCACCAGCTTGCTGGTGGTTTCTATCTTCTGCAGCACCGTATCGGCCAGCTGGCGGATGGTGAATTCCCCCGGGTTCCCCAGGTTGACCGGCCCGGTGAAGCCCTGGGAATTTTCCATCATGCGCACCATGCCTTCGATGAGATCATCGATGTACTGGAAGGAGCGGGTCTGCTGGCCTTCTCCGTAGATGGTGATATCTTCACTGCGCAGTGCCTGGCAGATGAAGTTGGAAACAACGCGGCCATCCTCAGGGTTCATAAGGGGGCCGTATGTGTTGAAAATGCGGATGACTCGGATATCCACCCCCTCGTGCCGGTGATAATCAAAGAAAAGGCTTTCGGCACACCGCTTACCTTCATCGTAGCAGGCGCGGATGCCGATGGGGTTGACATTGCCCCGGTAGCTTTCTACTTGGGGATGAACCTGGGGTTCTCCATACACCTCAGAGGTTGAACTCAGTAAGATGCGGGCTCCATGCTTCTTTGCCAGTTCCAGCATATTGATGGCACCCAGGACACAGGTCTTTGTCGTGAAGATAGAACGTGCGTTCTGATATGCAGGAGGAGAGGCAGGACATGCAAGATTATAGATGCGGTCCAGCTTTTCCGGGCACTCGTAAGGATAGATGACATCGTGCCCCACAAAATGAAAGCGTGGATTATCCATCAGGTCGCGGACATTATCAAGAGAGCCTGTGTAATTATTATCCAGGCAGATAACACGATGACCGTCTGCAATCAGTCGGTGGCAAAGGTTAGCTCCTACAAAACCAGTTCCCCCTGTGATAAGTATGTTCAACATAAGCCCGTGGAGTCTACAATGATAGCTGGCTTTTGGCAAGACAAATGTTAGGCTTGCACCAATTTTCCTCGGGTGGTAGAATGCTCTCATGAGTGAGACACAACTGACTCCGGAGCTGGTGCGCGCTGCGCTGACCACGGTGAAATACCCGGGCTTCAGTCGCGATATCGTTGCCTTTGGGCTGGTGCAGAATATCAAGGTGACCCCGGAGGGCCGGGTGGAAGTCGATTTGCGGGTCGAGAGTAAGAATTCTGATGTACCGCGTTATATTTACGAGCGCGTGATGAGTGTGCTGCAGGAATTGCCGGGAGTGACATCGCACGATGTGAACATGGAGCACCGTGCCCCGGAGCAGAAAAAGGCAGAGCGCGAGGCTGGTGATAACCCGAATGACTGGAAATCGAGCGTGCCGGGGGTGAAGCATGTGATAGCAGTTGCCTCGGGCAAGGGGGGGGTGGGCAAGAGCACCGTTTCTGCGAACCTCGCTGTCGCCCTGGCAAAGCTTGGCTACAAGGTCGGCCTGCTGGACCTGGATTTGTACGGGCCTTCTATGGCGCTGATGTTCGGCACCACGGAGCGCCCCGGGTGCAGCGACAAGGAACAATTCCTGCCGGTGGAGGCTCACGGGGTGAAGCTGCTTTCCATGGCTCTTCTGGTGGATGGGGATACTCCGCTTGCTGTGCGCGGCCCTCTGGCTACCCGCTATGTGCAGCAGTTCCTGCGCGATGTCGAGTGGGGCGGGCTGGATTTCCTCATCCTGGATATGCCCCCGGGAACGGGTGATATCCAGCTCACCATCGTGCAGACGGTGGCGCTCGCCGGCGCGGTGATTGTGACGACTCCGCAGGAGGTCGCGCTTATCGATGCCCGAAAGGCCGTGGGGCTCTTCCAGCGTGTGGATACTCCGATTCTGGGTATCATTGAGAATATGAGCTACTTCCATTGCCCCAGCGACAACCAGATCTACCACATCTTCGGTGAGGGGGGGGGAGAGCGTGAGGCGGCCAGGCTGGGGGTGCCTCTGCTGGGCAAGCTGCCGCTTGACCCGCAGACCCGCTCCTGTGGCGATGAGGGGGCTCCTGTGGCGCTGGAAGCACCGGAATCAAATCCCGTATCTGCTGCATTCCGCCAGGTGGCGGCGAATCTGGCGGCCGCGCTGGGTGAGTAAGACCAGGTGGCATCCACAATCATGCGCACCGCTGCTCTTCAGGCAGACGGTGCGTATTTTGTCACCAGCTGTGCGGTGCGTAGAGGATGACTCCCAGCAGGGCAGGCAGCGCCATGGCAAGCCAGCTGAGCGCCAGAGCAGCCTGGGGCGGGAGTAGTGTACTGAGCCGCGAAAATCCTTGCAGACAGCCTGCTCCTATGGCGATGGTGATGCAGAGCTTGCGCTCGAACATCGGCGCGGTGACGCTGGAAATCAACGCTGCCACCAGCAGGAGGATCAGCGTCACGGTGGTCACGATGGCCTCCTGCATCGAGCTGTTCCCGACGCGCAATCGCTGGCGCTCCCGCGCGGTCAGAAAGAACAGAAGCCCCAGGAACCATACCGGCCCGTTGCACAGCATGTTCACGGGAGAAAGGGTGAAACTGAAATAATACGCGGGCAGACAGCAGGCCAGGGCAAAAGCAATGGCCTGGAATAGCAGGGCAAGCTGCGCATACCAGCTGGCTGCACTGAGGCGGGAGAGGCAAAAGAAAAACACCGGGGCCCACACGTAGTAAAGCACGTTTTGTCCCACCTGGAAGAACAGCATCCACAGGGTTGCCATTGATACGCTGAACAATAGCACAAGAAGCAAGGCCATGTGGCTGCGGTAAAATGCCGCCTGCCAGGCTGTTTCAGATGTTAATGCCGCGCCCAGCCGGGTGAAGATGACAGCGCACCAGGTGGCGGCTGCCACCAGCAGCAAAGGGCCCGGGGTGATGATGGTGATTTGCAGCAAAGCCGCAATGGCCACGGACCAGCAGAGGGCGGTTATCGGCGTATCAAGCCCCCACAATTGCAACAATAGCCAGCGGTCATGATTCTTTCGGGGGGCGGGGGCGTTCATCTTGCTGCCATTATCGGCCGCTCCGGTTCTGGGAACAAGCCGCGTTTTTGTCAGCAGCAGAGAAAAAATCAGAGCTTACCGTTTGACAGCCCTGCGCACCTATGGTATCCTCTCTGCGTACGTACCCCATTTTGCTATGCATCGTCTGCTTCTTCTTCTGGCTGCTATTGCTGCTCTTCCGCTACTGTCTCCGGCTCCTCTTTCTGCCAAGGATGACGACCCTGCAATGGCTGGGTTGGACCGCCCCTTTATGCAGGAAATCAAAGCCCTGGGAGAAGCTGAAACTATGCTCAAGACTATCTCTGATGCCAAGAGTGCGAAGACGGTCAAGGTGAAGTTGATGCACAAGTTCTCGATGCTTCGCCCCCTGCTGCATGGCACCGATGCCCAGCTCGAGGCTCTGGCCCGCGCCCAGAATAAGGTGAGTGCAATCATGTGGGAAATGAAGAAGCAGCCCTATTTTGAATCGGAGAACATGCAGGAGCTCTGGACGGTGATGACCCACCACTTTGCCCGCCGCTCGGCCAACCGCAAGTGATGAGGACTGCTACTTTCCTGATGCTGCTGGCCTGCGTTTCGCAGCTTGCTCCTGCTGCATTGCCCGAGGGGGATACCCCGGTGACTCTGGATGCTGCGGAAATGTCGCGCATCTGGCAGGAGGTGCAGACCGGGACCAGCCCGCGCGCTCTGCCCACTTCCGGCTGGCAGGAGGCCATGCTCGAGCCCGATGCTGAAACGGCTCGTGTGATGCTGCTGGCCTGGCTGCAGCGCGCCAACCCTCAGCTGGAAATCGGAGCGCACGCCCGCGAATATGCCGGGGCAGTTGCCTTGCACCGCCAGGCTTTGGCTGGCATGCCCGCCGCTTGCGTTGCGCTGGCGGCGGCTTACCGCAGCGGTCAGCTGGGGATTTTGACGCTCCCGCAGAGCGAAGCAAAGGCGCGCTGGTTTGAACAGCGCGCCCTGAGTGCAGGAAATCTGCCGGAGTGATTTCCTGTTATTGCACACGGGTATTCACATCCAGGGAGAACTTACGAATCTTGTAATTCATCATTCTGGGGGAGACGCCTAATTCGCGTCCGGCGGCGGAGATATTGCCGCGATGGCGTTCGAGCGCTTTGACCAGGATTTCTCTTTCGTAATGGGCGAGGAGGGAGGAAAGCGAGCCTGTTGCGTTGGTGTTCAGCTGGCTGATATCCGGTTCCGGTTGAAGGGAGGGGGGCAGATTGTGCATGCGGATGCACTCATCCTGAGTGGTCAGCACGGCGCGTTCCATGCAGTTCTCCAGCTCGCGCACGTTGCCCGGCCAGGGGTATTCCATCAGCGCATTCATGGCGCGGGGTGAGATGCGCGTTATCTTTTTGGCATAGCGGAGATTCATTTTTTCGATGAAATGTTCCGCCAGGAGGATGATATCGCTCTTTCGGGAAGAGAGTGCGGGCATGATGATGGGAAAAATGTTGAGCCGGTAGTACAAGTCTTCGCGGAAAAGATTCTGC
>JAFWYD010000065.1 GCA_017517805.1 Akkermansia sp. | reverse complement strand
CGACTTGCCGACAGGAATTTGGGCCGTCCCGCTGTTGGGCGGAAATTGGAATAGTACGCGTCCAATTACAAGCTCTCCCGCTTGCGGGCGGCGGTTCATTTGAACAGGGTAGCATGAGACAATAGAATAGCACCCATCATCCTCCATTAGCTGGGCAACCAGCTTGCTGTCATTTCCATCGTACTCACCCTTGAAATCATAGCGCCCATACGCGCCACCTCTGATTTTTACAAGATTAGCAAGCGTATTATACAGGTGCAACAACGGAGTCTCCCCCTTCTCTGCATAATCATCAACATGATTCAGCATGTGAATAAGGCCGAATCCCTCATGTTCACGCTTATTCTGTTTACCTACTCTTAACCGAATAGGAAGGTTTTTAATTCTTCTGGAAGCCAGCAGCCTTTGCGTCTTGGCATCTTTCGGAAACTCATACCAATTCAGATTACCATTAGGCGTAGTGATAAAGGTATCTGCGTCAAGCTTATTACCGTTAATATCCGTAGCATATGAGTGCTGCAGAACGCGAGGAGTATACGTTGAGAACCCAAACGTCCCCGTAGCCTCAGCCGCCGCATCACGCGCCTGCTGCTCCAGCTCCTCAGCCGTGGGGCTGTTCAGCGCGGCTTCCTCGGCCTTGTCCCTGGCGAAAGGTTTGTCAAACCTTTCGCCAAAATAAAACCAATCTGTGCGCTCAATGACCGATGGGCGGCATCAGCAAGTTTCTTCAAACGCTTGACTATACCGTTATCCATTTTAACGCAAACCTGCTTCTTTGATTTCTCGGATAATTGCTTCATAATCTTCAACCGTTAACTCGACATCTCGGGTGCCTTCCTCCAGCAAAGTAGCAATGACATCCGTGCGGCTCTGACCTCTGTGAGCCGCTAACTTCTCCAGCTTCTTCACCAGCTCCCTTTTGAGCAGGATGGAAACGAATTTTTTGTCCTTTGCTGGTTGATTTGCCATATCGAGTACGCAACCAATCTAGCAGCACTTTTTAGGTTTGTTAAACCCAAAAAGTAATTTTTCGCATTTATTTCATTTTCCCGCATTGCCACAACATTCCGGGCATGGTAGAATGATTGCATGGCAAGACCTCTTTCTCACAACGAAATCAAAGAGTTGAAAACGGAACGAGAAAAAGAGACTCGCCGATGTCTGGCAGAACACCTCATGTGGGACTGGCGCGAATGGTACAAAGTAAACCCTCTCAACACCCGAGCATACGGCATCATCAATGTCGCAACAAGAACAGACCCAGCAAACCACCTTCTATGTGGCATCGAAGGGTCCGACATACATTATCACCTGACACGTTGCGCCTACCTTGTCATTACGCATCAACCTCTCACATGCAGAGAAGTAGAGTTACCCGGACATGAAAAACAAATGATAGCCTGGCGCATTGCCCAAGGCATCATCTTCTTTCTTCTCTTTTACGGCATCAAGCCCATTGACTGGGAAGACGATATCGTACTCTCTCGCGGCTGGATATTTTTTCTTTTCCTTGCTTTCGTTGCCATCTCCGCCTGGTGCAGATACTGCGACAAATGGTACAATGAGCACCAGCGAGAAAAAGCCACACTAAACGCAGCAGTAACAGAAGCAGACATTGCAGCCTACCTCCGCACCTCGGAATGTGCAGAAATAATACGCAAAGAAAGAGAACATCCTGACTGTAAACACTGGCGAGAGCTGGATGACTATCTCCATTGGTATGAAACCGCAGGAAAAGAAACACAGCAAATCGTCAAAAACTACCGCCTGCAGTTCACGGAAGAAGAATACAACAGACTGCAAAGAGTATTGAAACTTCCTCATCTCTGCACCATCGCACCTGAACTATACGACTTAAGAGAATACGATGAAGAAAAACTCATACACTACTGCATAAACAAGATAGCCAAAGAAAACGACATCACGCCAGAAGAAAGTGAGGACAAATTCTGGAAAGCAGAAGAATACCACGAACACATCAGAAGTCGTTGGCAAAAACGCCCCTAGACAAGCAGGAACACCCTGAACACACCGAAATCAACTCAAAAAACAGTAATAATCATGGACGCATTGATAGGAATATACATATTGGTAAGCACACTATCCCTAGCAATGTGTGGACTCTACGTTTGGCATACCATACCACGCTGGAGCCGATTGGAAGAAGACACCATTCGCGAACAACTCACCATAGCAAAACAAACAACCGCATACCTCGAACAATCCCTGAAACCAGCAGAAGCAGAACTCGCTTCTCTAAAAAAACGAGACGAGGAAATTACCATAGAGCGATATAAACGCGGGAAACGAGACTTTGATTGGCAACGCTAACAATGAACAGAAAAAGCAAACTCACCCCCGCTGATAAAAGCGACATCATCGCCTGTATCATCGCCTTTATCCTCATCCCCATTATCGGACCATTCATCTACCTGTTCATAGCAGATTGTTCTGCCAGCTCCGAACGCAAACTAGCACTTCTACAATCTCTCGATGCAGAAACCCAGAAGGCCCGCGAACTTTCCGCAAAACTGGAAAACACACTCACAACCATAAAACACATCAAACAAAAAATCGCCGTCTACGAAAACCAATCGAAGCACGGAGCTTTAGTCCCTAACCCATGACAATACCCGAGAAAATCATCCTTGATATTTGGGAGTTTATCGTGCAGAACTATGGTATGACCTGCGGGATAGTCTGCATATTCTTTGCGCTGCATCTGCTCTGGTGGGAGCGGTGTCGCGTATTCTGGCGCGCCGTATGGCGCGGCATCAGCGCCATCGTCAGGTGGACACTCTGGCCGGTGTGCAACCTCTATCGGAAAGCGCAGATGCGCTGGAAAGCATGGAAAGAACAGCGGAAAGCGCGCCGCATCATAGCAGAATTTGACCGTCTCCACCCGGAGCTCAAAGACAAATACACAGACTACGGCAAACTCCAATTCATGAGACTCGCGCAAGGCCCCACCTTTCAACGCATAAACAAACTTGCCATGGAACGTGCAGCTAAAGACCCCACCAAAAGCCTCCTACAACACTTCGATGACATAGCAGCCGAAGAAGCCTCTAAGCCCATAAGATTCTCCTGGCCGAACTAGCTCCAACCCGCACCCAGTAGTGTCATCCAACATTACAGATTTGTTACAAATCCGCATTACTCATTGCGTCTAAAAGCATATAATCCCACCCTCTCTGGGATAAAATCGCCGCCATATTCATCCTGGCACTTCATATCAGTGCCATCATCATATACAATCTCTGCACCTGAGAACTCCCTAGACAAGCGGAGAACTCCCTGGACACACCGAAAGAAAAGCCCCGCAACAAGCGGGGCTTTCTTGTGCCACCCTAAGCCGGCAACTGCAACCGTTCCGCCGCCTCCCGCAACTGCTCCGCCGTAGGCCGCAAATACACCGCATGCACCTCCGGCGAGTCGTGCCCAACCAACTCCATTGCCATACCCTGACTCACCCCATTCGCATGCAACATCGTCACCACCGTAGCCCGAAGCGAATGGAACGTCTTACTATGCCACACCCGGCGATGCCCCACCCCCGCCTCACCTCGCAACCCGATGCCATGCAAGCGCACCAGTTGTGTGAACTCCGGGCTAGGGTTAGAATGAGCACGCAACCTGGGCAACACATACACCGCCTGCTCCCCACCCTGCCCCTGCGCCCATTCGTAGCGCGCACGTGCCCACTCATAAAACCCTGCCAGCGTAGGCTGCTGTAACCGGCGACCAGTCTTCCCTGTAGTCATGTGCACCACCCGGCGCTCCCAATCAAACTGCTCCCAGCGCAACTGACGAATATCCCCCAGGCGCTGCCCGAACGTCCCCAGACAACACCGCACCGCCGCCGCCCACTCATCCGGAAGTTTCTCCACCAGCACCTGCACCTCCTCCAAGGTAAACGCCTCATGCACCACCTTCTCCTCCTTAGAATCCGGCGGCACCTGCACCTTATCACAAGGATTCTTCTGAATCAACTCAGCATCCAGCGCCCAATTAAACGCCGCCCGCAGCACATACAAATTATGCTTCACCGTCTTGCACCGCACCTCCGCGCGGCGATCAGTCACCCACTGCTTAATATCCGCCCTGGTCACCAGCCTGGCCGGCTCAGCCGCCCGGCGCTCACCCAACCACACACAAAACTGCCTGTATGTGGTACGAGCATTATCGTAAGTAGATACCGAAAGCCTGCCCAGCTTCCCCTTCAAAACCGTGTCCAAGAGCTGTCTGACCGACACGTTGTCCTCCCGCTCAGCCTCCACCAGAGCATTCTGAGCCAGCTCCTGAGCCACCAGGAGAGCCCTGCGTTTCGCCTGGGACTTAGACAAGCGCTCGCCCTGGAACAAGCCACCCTCCACCGGCACCTTAGTCGACCGCTTCACCCTTGCACCGTTCGACAAAGACCACTGAGCCACCCAGAATGGAGACTTAGCATCCTGTACTACAGACACCCCGACTAATGACAAATTATCCTTTTTCATACTTATTGAGCTAAACTAGATTATTTCGCTCACTTTTCGCTCACCGTTTCGCTCAGTTTTCGCTCAAAGTGATGCGCTAAATTAGCTCAATACAGCATCACGAATCAAGTAGAATCAACACTTGCGCTAAATAGCACACAATAACAAAATACTACAGACGGGACTCGAACCCGTACGGTATTACCTACCGGGAGATTTTAAGTCTCCTGCGTCTACCATTCCGCCACTGTAGCGCTGCGGTGGAGATTGAAGCATATTCAACCGCACTATGCAAGGAAAATGTGTATCAGCATACAGGACAAACGCCCTTTTGACTGGACATCGAACCATAAAAAAGCTAGGATTAACCGGTTCTTATGAAAGGGGGAAGACGATTTGCCATCATTGGTGCCGGCATAAGCGGGTTATCTGCGGCGCGTATGCTGAGGGACCAAGGGGCTGATGTCACTATTTTTGAAAGGGAAGGTACCCCTGGCGGGCTGGTGCGCTGCGAGCGTGTGGAGGGTGTGCTCTACCACTGCGTCGGTGGGCATGTGTTCAATTCCCGCAGCGCGGAGGTGCTCGACTGGTTCTGGCAGCAGTTCGACAAAGCAGATTTTGAGCTTGCTACACGCCATGCCGTCGTTTCTCTGGCTGACGGAACGCTGGTGGAATACCCGATTGAGAACCACCTCTACCAGATGCCGGAGGGGATGCGGAATGCCGTGCTGGAGGATTTGCTCCGCATCGTGCAGACGGGTTACCCAGAGGATACCAACTTCGCAGATTTCCTGCGCCACCGCTTCGGTGAGACCTTGTATCGCGAATACTTTGCCCCCTATAATCGCAAAATCTGGCGCCGCTCCCTGGCAGATGTACCGCTTCAATGGCTGGAAGGCAAGCTGCCTATGCCTACGGTGAAAGAAATTCTGGCGGCCAACATCGGGCAGGAAAAGGAAATGCAAATGGTGCACAGCACATTTCACTATCCGCGCAGGGGGGGCTCCCAGTTTGTGGCCGATTCGCTGGCCCGCGGGCTGGATATCCGCTTCAACAGCAGCGTTGCAGCTGTCTCCCGCCACGCGGATAAATGGGTTGTCAATGGAGAATCGTTTGATTCCATCATCTTCTGCGGCAATGTGAAAGAGTTGCCCGGTCTTTTAGGTAACACCGGTATCGGGCTGGGTCGCCTGGAAAATCTGCGGTATCATGGCACCACCACCGTGCTCTGCGAAATAGAGGCGACGCCTTACAGCTGGATATACATGCCCAGCGAAACGCATGAATCCCACCGAATCATCTGCACAGGCAATTTTGCAACCAGCAACGCGCCGGCCGGCATGAGTACCGCTACCATCGAATTCTCTATGGAGATGGATAAGGGAGAAATACTGGAGCAGCTGCAGCTCATTCCGTTCTCTCCGCGGTACATCACGCACCGCTGCACGCCCTGCACCTACCCGGTGCAGGACGGGGATACCCGCCGTATCATCAACCAGGCAAAGGAAACGCTGGCTCCGCACAATATCTACCTGCTGGGGCGTTTTGCCGAATGGGAATACTACAACATGGATGCGGCCATGGCCGCGGCCATGAAACTTTGTCATTCTCTCATGCCTGATTGAGCAACTGTTGAGGCTGGGGGCAGAAAGGCTTTCATTTCCGCTCCAGCTCGGCTTTGATGAAGGGGGCCGTGGGTGATTTGGCGCGGGAGAGCTGGCGCACCGTACCCTGGGCGGCGATGGTGCCACCGGCAGCACCGGCTCCAGGGCCGACATCGATGACGTAGTCGGCTTCGCAGATGAGCTCGAGGTTGTGCTCGATGACGACGACGGTGTTGCCCATTTCGACCAGACGGCGCAGTACCTGGATGAGGAGGCACACATCGTGCGGGTGGAGGCCGATGGTGGGTTCCTCAATAATGTAGAGGTCCTGCGGCAGGGCCTTGCCCTTGCGGATGGCGCTAAGCGCAGCCCTGCGGCCTTTGATGAGCTCGGCCACCAGCTTGATGCGCTGGGCTTCGCCGCCACTAAGGGTGTTGCTGGCCTGTCCGAGGGTCAAGTAGCCCAGCCCGGTATCGCAGAGCAGGCGAAGCGGGTCAGCCAGGCGCGGCTGACTGGCAAAGAATTCAGAGGCTTCCTCCATATCCATATTGAGGACTTCGGCGATATTCTTCCCTTTGTAGCGCACCTGGAGGGTGCGGGAATTGTAGCGGGCGCCGCGGCAGGTTTCGCAGGGTACAGTGCATGGAGGCAGGAAATCCATCTCCTGCCGCTGGTAGCCAGTGCCTTTGCAGGCCTCGCAATGACCGGCAGCGGTATTGAACGAGAATCGGTTGGCCTCAAAGCCCAGGCGGCGGGCATCGGCGCTCTGCGCAAAGAGAGCCCGGATTTCATTGAAGATGCCGATATAGGTGGCGGGGGTGCTGCGCGGGGTCTTGCCCAGGGGAGACTGGTCGACCTGGTACAGGGCGCGCACCGAATCCAGTCCCCTGCTCTTTTTCCAGGCAGCGCGTTCCTCGCGGGAGATTCTGCCGCCCAGAGCCTCGCGGACAGCGGTGCCGAGCGTATCGGTGATGAGCGAGGTCTTGCCAGCACCGCTCGGGCCGGTCACCACGGTGAAACGGGCGCGCGGAATACGCAGGTTGACATTCCGGAGGTTGTGCAGCGAGCAGCCGTCGAGTTCGAGCCACTCGACATCTTTCACGGGCAGGTACTTGCCGCAGTAGGGGTGCTTCTCGCGTCTGAGGAGGGCGCGGCCTGTGACAGAAGCAGGGTTGTGCTCCACCTCATCGAAACTCCCCTGAGCCATAATCTCCCCACCGTGCACCCCGGCCGCAGGCCCCAGATCGATAATGTGGTCGGCGGCTCGCATGGTATCCTCATCATGCTCCACCACCAGCAGGGTATTGCCCCGCTGCTTCAATGCATCGAGCGTTTGCAGCAGGCGCTCATTGTCCTGCGGGTGCAGACCGATGGTCGGTTCATCCAGCACATAGAGCACCCCGCGCAGCTCCGAGCCCAGCTGAGCCGCCAGGCGGATGCGCTGCGTCTCACCACCGGAGAGGGTAGTGGCGGAGCGGTCGAGCGAGAGATAGCCCAGGCCGACCCGCTGCAGGAAACGCAGGCGGGGAGCAATCTCAGCCATCACGTTGCGGGCAATCTCTGCCTCGCGGCCCTGGAACTGCCAGCTTTCCACCACCGGCAGGGCATCATCAGCCGCCAGGGAGCCGATTTCCGCGATATTCTTACCGAACAGGGTCACCCCCAGCGCAAAGGGATTCAGACGCGTCCCGGCGCATACCGGGCAGAGCACGCTCTCCTCTTCGCGTGCAGCAGCGCGCTCTACATCGCGGTCGTATTTGAGCTCCACCTCCAGCTGGCTGAGTTTTTCCTCGGGTTTGGAGCCGGTCTTCACCTTGCCCACGCGCCCGTGTCCCATGCAATGCGGGCACCAGCCACGCGGGGAGTTGAAGGAGAATGTGGAAGGCTCCGGCTCAGCAAATGATTCGCCGCAGGAGGGGCAGGTCAGGCGCGTGCCGATGAGCTGCTCCCGCCCATCGTTGAGCAGGCGGATAAATCCATCGCCCATTTCGAGGGCGCGCAAAACAGTCTCCATGATGCTGGCGTAGTCTGCCTCTGCACCGTTCATCGTGATGCGGTTGCCCAGCACCGCAATCTCAGCCAGCACCACATCGACATCGTGATTGGAGTAGCGGTCCAGCGGGGTGAAGGCATCTGCCGCCACCAGCGCACCGTCTGCCCGCAGATAGGGGTATTTCTTTTTCACCGCCCAGCGGGCAAGGTCGGCATAATGCCCCTTGCGGTTGCGCACCACCGGGGCTGCAATCATGAGGCTGGCCGGGCGGGCGGCAATCTCCTGCTGCACCAGGGCCTGAATCTCTGCCGGAGAACGACGCCCCACCGGAACCTGGCATTTCGGGCAATGCGCCTGCCCGAGCTTGGCGTAGAGCAAGCGCAGGAACTGCCACACCTCAGTCACCGTGCCGACGGTGGACTTGCAACCGCCCCGGGAGCGGTTCTGCTCGATCGCCACCGTTGGCGGGAGGCCGGTGAGGCGGTCGATATCGGGTGTTTCCATCTGCTCGGTGAACTGGCGGGCATAGGGGCTCATCACGTCCATGAAGCGCTTCTGACCCTCGGCAAAAATGATATCAAAGGCCAGCGTACTCTTGCCGCTGCCAGAGAGCCCCGTCACCACAGTCATAGCATCGCGCGGGATATCCACATCGATGTTCTTCAACTGGTGATGCCGCGCCCCGCGCAGGGCAATCACCCCCTCCGGCACGCTGGAATCATGCTCCTCTGCCGCCATGAGCGGGAGGGTATCATACTCCATCTGCAAAGCCTCTGCCAGGAAGCGGGCCGTATAGCCTGAGGCTGTGGCGGCCACTTCCTCCGGGGTACCCTGAGCCACCAGCAGACCGCCCCCGGAGCCGCCTTCCGGCCCGAGGTCAATCACATGGTCGGCGCATTTGATAAGCTCCAGGTTATGCTCAATGACCAGCAGGGTATTCCCCTGCTCCACCAGGCGGTCGAAGACGCGCAGCAACACCTCAAGGTCGCGGAAGTGAAGCCCGGTTCCCGGTTCATCCAGAATCAACAGCCGACCTTTCCCCTGCTTCTCGCCGGTGAGTGAATCAACCAGGATGTGGGCCAGCTTGAGCCGCTGATTCTCGCCGCCGGAAAGGGTATTGAGCGCCTGCCCCAGCCCCAGGTGACCCAGGCCGACATCCACCAGCACCTGCAGTCGGGCAGCGATGCGGCGGGCTCGTGCGTTCTTCTCGTGCGCAAAGAGGCGCTGAGCAGCGGCCACATCGAGCGCGAGCATTTCAGCCATATTGTAGCCCAGCAGCGTGAGGCTCAGGGCCTGGTCGGTGTAGCGGGAGCCATGGCAGAGCGCGCAGGGCACAAAGATATCGGAGAGGAACTGCATTTCCACCTTCTCCTGCCCCAATCCAGCACATCGGGGGCAGCGGCCGTCCCCGCTGTTGAAGGAGAAATAACCGGGTTTGAGCCCGCGCGCCTGGGCCGCAGGTTCGGCCACAAACAAGGCTCGGATATCCTCGAACACACCAATATATACTGCAGGCGTGCTTCGCGGCGTGCGCACGATGGGGCTCTGATCCACCAGCACCACCTCTTCCAGCGACTCCAGCCCGGTCATGCGACGCACCTTCACCTCTTCCTCATCATCGAGTTCATCGGGATGGAGCGTGCCATACAGCACCTGGCAGGCCAGCGTGCTCTTGCCGCTGCCGGAAACACCGGTCAGGCAGTTGTACACCCCCAGGGGAATCTCTACCGAAAAATCGTGCAGGTTGTGGCACTCGGCCCCTTCGATGCGGAGGCATCCCTTCCCCTTGCGGCGACGCGACGGCACCGGGATACTGCGTCTGCCGCTCAGATACTGTCCGGTGAGCGATCCGGCAGCGCTGTGGATTCCCCGGGGAGCCCCGGCATACACGAGCTCACCACCGGCGGAGCCACTTCCGGGTCCCATATCGACCAGATAGTCGGCCGCACGCATCACGGACTCCTCATGCTCCACCACCACCAGGGTATTTCCACGGTTCGAAAGGCGGCGCATGGCGGCTATCAGACGGGCGGTATCGCGGGCATGCAGCCCCACGGTAGGTTCATCCAGCACAAAGAGGGTCTCGGTCAGGGCTGCCCCCAGACACGTGGTGAGGCTCACGCGCTCAATCTCTCCGCCGGAAAGCGAACGGGTCAGGCGGCTGGCGGCGATGTAGCCCAGCCCCACCTCGCAAAGGTAGGCTACGCGGCTGCGGAACTCCTTCACGGCCTGCTCCAGCGAGCGGTCAGCCCCGGTGTGTCCCAACACGTGCGCATCCAGCCAGGGTAGCAATTCATCCATGGGCAGAGCCTGCACCTGCGGCACGGTAAGCCCACCAATGGTGAAAGCCAGAGCCTCCGGACGCAGGCGACCACCGTGGCACTCCGGACAGACGCTGTACACGCGGTAGTATGCCAGGAACACGCGCACACTCAGCTTGTGCGCATGCTTCTCCATATCATCGAAAATCCCCTTGTAGCCATACCACAAGCCGTAATCCCCTGCATCCCATGGATCCATATCGCCCGAATTTCCATAGAAGACCCAATCCTGCTCCCGGGGGGTAAGCTCGCACCACGGCACGTTCATACGCACCGCCCGCGAGCGCTTGTTGGCCCGCACAAAATCCTGGTAACAAGCCGAAAGAGTAGGCGAGGAAAGCATTTTCAGCGCGCCGTCTGCGATTGTCTTCTCAGGAATGATGCCCTTGTGGTAATCGTACGTGATGCTGCGGCCATAGCCCTTGCAGGCCGGGCAGGCTCCCAGCGGCGAATTACCGCTGAATAAACCGGGACGCGGCTCCTGCAGAGGAAACCAGTCGCTGCGGAACTGGCGGGGCTCCTGCCAGCCGCCATCTGCCGCTGAAAGGGAGACCCAGGCGACATCCTGCCCCAGGTGCAAGGCCGTTTCCAGCGCTTCCATCAGGCGGGCGCGAGAATCCTCCTGCAATTTCACGCGGTCCTGCACCACCAGCCAGCTTTCCATACCCAGCTGGGATTCAGCACATTCCGAAAGCCTCTGCACCACTCCGGATGCCAGCACTCGCAGATACCCCTGAGCCTCCAGAGCCTGACGCATTTCATCAAAACTCCCCACCGGACGCACGCTAAAACAGACAAGCGCAGATTCCCCGGGATGCGCGGCGAGCAATTCACCAGCCACACCCTGCGGGGTTGCAGGGCGCACCACATGCCCCTCGGCATCACGCCCCACCGCCAGCCTCGAGAAAATCAACTTCAGGTACTCGTTCATCCCCGTCATCGTGCCCACAGTGCTGCGCGAGTTCTTCACCGAATTGCGCTGCCCCAGGGCAATGGCCGGAGGTACATTCTCCACAGCATCCACATCAGGCCGGTCCATGCGGTCCATAAACTGCCGCACGTAGGGCGAGAATGTCTCCACATACCGCCTCTGCCCTTCCGCATACAGCGTACTCATCGCCAGTGAGGTCTTGCCGCTACCGCTCGGCCCGGTCACCACCGTGATGCCGCCCAGCGGTATATCCACATTCACCCCCTTCAGGTTGTGCTCCCGCGCCCCTCGAATGTGAATCTCTTTGTCCGCTCCCTGTCGCTTCATGGAATTATTCTAAACTAGAAAACGAAAAAACACAAGTCGAATTTGCAGGTACGATTGCTGATTTATGCCTCAACCTGGAAGATTGCCTGTTCAACATTTCAATAGACATAATCGTGTAGGGGGCTTTCGCCCCCTCACACACCACCGTACGTGCCTTTTATGGCATACGGCGGTTTCCTAACCTTTACAGACAACGCTCTGCAATGAGACTAACCCCTGCTTCCTGAACCACTCTTTCCCCATGGCGCGGTGGCATTCTCTCGTCTTGGATAGTCGCCACCACCCTTTCCCTGACCCTGCTACCATAAAGGCATGGTCTTCTCTGACCCCTTCATCTCGCAGGAATCAGGCTATGGTGTAGACGCGTTTGCTCTGTTTGAGTTTGATTACTCTCAGCTTGCGTCTTACCCATCCATCCAGCTTTTCTGCCTTCTTTTGTATCGCTGCCAGTTTGTAATAGTTACCCCAGCCGCGTATATAGGCGTTGAGTTCCTCTATCGTCTCTCCGAGTCGG
>JAFWYD010000064.1 GCA_017517805.1 Akkermansia sp. | reverse complement strand
GGGCGTTTCGTTGGAGGCGTAGCCGAACATGATACCCTGGTCGCCGGCACCTTGTTCGGCACCGTCCTTGCCCTCGGCCTCACAGGCATCCACACCCTGGGCGATATCCGGGCTCTGGGTGGAGAGGTAGTTGGTGATGTCGACGTTCTCTGCGTTGAAGAGTGCATCATCCGCAGCGGTGCGGTAGCCGATTTCGGCGATGGTGTCGCGTACAATCTTTTCGTAGTCGATAACGGCTTTGGTGGTGATTTCGCCGGCGAGCACAACGTGGTTGTCCTTCACCAGGGTTTCGCAGGCCACGCGGCTGGCGGGATCCTGGGCGAGACAGGCATCGAGGATGGAATCGGAGATGAGGTCGGCCACTTTGTCGGGATGTCCCTCACCCACGGATTCGGATGTGAATATGTTGGTGTATGTCATGTGCTTGTCTTGTGGTTTATTCGTAGTTTGTAAAACTGAACAGGCGCAGGCCGCTGCTCAGTTCTTCCCTGGGTTTGCCGAATTCGGCCATGCCGGAGGAAGCAATGAGGGCGGCTTTGTTGCTGAGAGCGGGGGAGTGGTCGAGCATGCACTGGAAGATATCCCAGATCAGGGTCATTTCGTTGCGGAATTGCTGGGCCTGGATGATGAAGTTGCGGAAGCCGGCTTCGTAGAGGGCGCAGGCTTCGTTGCGGGTGAGGTTGCAGCTGGCTTTCTGGAGCAGCTCGGCCGGGCTGGATTTCTGGCACCCCACGCGCGAGATGAGGTCGGAGCGGCGGCGCATCAGCTCAGTATCGTATGGTGCGCGGCGCATATCGGCCAGCAGGGTCAGGTGTTCCTTGCGCACGGGGCAGGTGCGCAGGCAGGGGTCGTTGATGACGATATCGAACTTTTCCTTCTGTTCCAGCGCCTGGGTGATAGTGGGTTTCACGGCATCTGCCGGGTGCAGGCAAACGCGGTCGTACTGGGTGGCCAGGTTGTTGTAAAGCGCTGCGCTGCGCCTGCCTTTCTCCATGACGAGGCGGTTCACATGGCAGTAGATGGGGAGCTTGGGCAGGGCTTCCCGGAGTCTGGCAGCCAGGGCATCGCTGGCCACGCAGACGGCATTTTTGCGGCAGCGGTCGCGGTTGTACAGCTCCTGCACCAGCGAGAGGCAGTAGGAATCCTCCAGCTCGGCTGCGCTGAGGTTCGGGTTGTCGAAGACCAGCACCACGCCGGTTTCCTGCTGGGCATAGCTTTCAAGCAGCTTGGTATATTCGGTGTAGGGGATGGGGCGGCGCTGCACAAACCAGTCGAGGGTCCAGGCGCAGGGCGGGTTGCCTGCCACCATGTTGAAACGCCGCAGGGCAATCATTTCGGTGAGGTACTTATTGATGGTCAGCAGGCTTTTATCGAACCGGAAGGCACCGCCGATGGTCCAGTTTGCCTCAGGCAGATAGTCGCGGGTGAGGAAGCGGAGGTTCTGGATGGCTTGTTCCGGTGTGATGGAAGGGGTGCTCATGGTGTGTCAGTAGGGCAGGATGGATTCCCAGAACATCTGGCCGTTGCGGTGCATGGCGTTCTCGCCAGCTTCATCGTTGCGCAGGGTGAGCCGCAGGAGGTCGAAGAGGATGGAGCTGGCATTCGGATGCCCGCGCCCCTGAACCTTGAAATGCCGGAATCCCATGTCGCGGAGTTTCTGGATCTCTGGTGTGGATAGTGCCAGTACGCTCTTGTGCTCATCGGCCAGCAGGGTGTAGAGGCTCCGGCATCCATTGGTGGATTGCGCTTTGTCAAAAGCGCTGTTGTCGTAGCTCATGAAGTTGAGGGCCGATTCGGAGAGTGATTTGTAGTGGAAGGATCGGATGGGACAGTTGCGGACGCAGTACTCATTGATGAGCAGGATGTGGCGTTCTTTGTCCTCAATTTGCTCCAGCAGGTCGTAGTTGAGCACATCGTCCGGGTGCACCATGATCTCATCATACTCATCTGCCAGGCGTTTGTAGAAATCGAGCTTTCCCTTGCCGCCGCCGTTGGTAATCTTCAGAATTGAGGAGATGGTTTTGAGCGTGGGGTATTCCTTGCGGATATGCTCGCGCAGGATATCGCTGGCCAGGATGACGGCGTTTTTCCCGGTCGGGTTGTGGCGGCTGAAAAAGATGCAAATGGCATTGCCGAAGGCATCCTTCAGGTGTTTTTCATTCAGCAGCAGGTTGGTGAAGGTCAGGTAGACGGCAATGTTGCGCTTTTCGTACTCCATCCCGGCTGCGCGCACTTCTTCCGCCTCGCGCATCAGGTGTTTGAGTACGCGCCCGGAGTTCCATTCGCACAAGGGGGCTCCATGCACAATGTTGAATACCTCGAACCCCAGCAACAACTTGCAGTAATCGTAGAATGCCACCAGCTCGCGGTCGTTGACGAACGCGCCTGATACGTCCCACACGGCATCGGGCCATAGTGGGTTCTGGTAGATGGATTGTGCTTGCACGGTGCGCCATTCTACCAGTTAAGACTGATAGGTGCAAGCGCAATTTCCCCGGTTGCTCCTTTTTTGCGCGCACGCGTGTGGCGCGCACGTTGTTTCTGCTTGACTTAGCATCGGCTCGGGGGCAGAATAAGGCGGTGAAGATGCGACTTTCCTTTCTTGCGCTGATGTCGGCACTGCCTGTTATGGCTGAGGGTGCCGCAGCCGCTCCTGTGGATCCGGAATTGCAGGGTTCAGTCCCTGCTGTCGCTCCTGCCGTGGAGGAGCAGCCGGAAAATGTAACTGTTGAACAGCAGATGCCTGCACCTGCCGAGGCACCCGCCCCGGCTCCGGCCCCTGAGCCTGCACCTGCCGAGGCACCCGCCCCGGCTCCGGCCCCTGAGCCTGCACCTGCCGAGGCACCCGCCCCGGCTCCGGCCCCTGAGCCTGCACCTGCCGAGGAACCCGCCCCGGCTCCGGCCTCTGAGCCCGCACCTGCTGAGGCACCCGCCCCAGCTCCGGCTCCTGAGCCTGCACCTGCTGAGGCACCCGCCCCGGCCCCGACCCCTGAGCCTGCACCTGCTGCGGTGCCCGCCCCGGTTCCGGCCCCTGCGATTTCGCTGGCTGAGGCGTACCGCGGTATTGTGAAAGTGGAGGTGGTGAATTGCACGCCGGATTATGAGACTCCCTGGCAGGGAGGCAGCTTTGGCCGTGGTACCGGAACGGGCTTTCTGGTGGCTCCCGGATTGTTCATGACGAATGCACACGTGGTGGCGAATGCGGAAAAGATAGATATCTCGCTATTTGCTGATGCCCGGAGGATTCCTGCCCGGGTGAAGTTTGTGGCGCATGATGCGGATCTGGCCTTGCTGGAGATTGATGATGCAAAGGCGTTCGAGGGGGTGCCTTGTCTGGAGTTCAGCGAGGAGTTGCCCTTGCTGGAGGATACGGTGCGTGCTATTGGTTACCCGATTGGCGGGAACCGGCTTTCGGTGACCCGCGGCATTGTGTCGCGCATCGATACGATTCCCTATGCCCACCCGCGCAATGTGGCGCATCTAGCCTTGCAGGTGGATGCAGCTATCAATCCCGGCAACAGCGGTGGTCCGGTGCTGAAGGATGATAAGGTGATCGGTGTGGCTTTCCAGGGGCTTCAGCAGGCGAACTCGACAGGCTATGTGATTCCCATGCCGGTGATTCGCCACTTCCTGCAGGATGTGCAGGATGGCCGCTACGATGGCTATGTGGACATGGGGGTGCAGTTCCAGCCGCTGGAAAACAGGGCAATGCGCCGCTACTATGAATTGCCGGACAATGGTCTGGGTTGCCTGGTTGCCGATGTGGTCAAGGGGGCATCCTGCGCGGGTGCATTGCAGGTGGGCGATGTGGTGATGGCGGTGAACGGATTGCCGGTGGATGCCACCGCCATGATTGAGCTGGATGGGGTGCGCGTGCGCCTGGAGGAGCTGGCTGAGCGCTCCTTTGCGGGCGATAAGGTGCAGTTTACCATATTGCGCGGTGGTGAGGTGCAGCAGACTGAGGCTACGCTGGCTCCGCTTTCATCGGTTCGCATCTTATCGCGGCAGTATGATGAAGCTCCTCGTTATGTGGTGTTTGGTGGTCTGGTGTTCCAGCCGTTGAATTTCAATGTGGTGCAGGCGCATCAGGTTTCTTCGGCATTTGTGATGGTGGAGCTGGACCGCTTTACCCGCGGTGGCGAATCTGCCGAGAAGGAGGATATTGTGCTTCTGACCCGCACGCTGCCGGATGAGGTGAATGCCCGGGTGAATGATACCGGCCGCGGCATTGTGACCCGTGTGAATGGGGTGGAGGTGCGCGGCCTGGCGCATCTGTACAGCCTGCTCTACCCGGCAGACGGGCAGCCCCGCCCGGAGTACACCGTGATTGAACTTGCTGATGCTGCCCGTCCGCTGGTGATTGATAATGCCTCGGTCGATGATGCCAACCGCCGCATTGCCGAGCGCTACAACATACCGGAAGCCTCCCGGTTGAAATAAACAAGAACTCTTTTTCTGATTCCATGATTCGTTCCCTGACACTGCTTTCCCTGCTGGTGCTGCTGCTCGGTGCCTGCAAACCCACCGAGCGTACGGCGCTCAAGAAAAAGCACGCCCCCGGTCAGAATCCACCCGTTGTCGTGGTGGAGGAGCCGGTGCCCCCGCCACCTGCGGCTGAACCCGAACCGGAACCGGCCCCGTTGCCGCTGGAGCCAGCCCACAGTATCCTGGTGGTGAATGCAACTCTGCAGGAATATAATCCCATGCGCCCGTGGGAAAAGGATGAACCCCGGCAGGCTCAGGCGCTAGGAGTGTACATGGGCGAGGGGCGCGTGCTGACGGTGGGGCGCGTGGTGCGCTCTGCCACCTATGTGGAACTGATGCTGCCGGATGCCAGCCGCACGGTGCCGGCCCGGGTGCTGCGTTACGATGAGGATTTGAATCTGGCCTTGCTCACGGTGGCTCATGAGCAGGATGCCGCTATCTTTGATACGCGCACGGCGCTGCCCCTGGGGGAAGCTCTGAGTCGCGGGGAGCATGCCAGCTATGCCGGCCTGATCAATGGGGTCCAGCCCATACGCGTGCAGTTGCAGGCTGAAGATGTGGCGGGTGACAAGGTGCCGCTGATGGTGATGCGGGCTGTGCGTCCGCTCCCGGAGGGGCAGACCAGCGGTGCTCCCGTGGTCTGCGAGGGAAAGCTTTGCGCGCTCGGGCTTGCATACCGCAAGCAGGATCATCTCATGCAGGTGGTGAACGCTGAGCTCATCCAGCGTTTCCTGACACAGGGCGAGGCCGGGGTGCCGGTCATGGGGGTGCGTCTCGCTTCGCTGGATGACCCGGTGTTCCGCCGTTTCCTGAAGCTCGATCCCAGCGCTACCGGGCTGTATATCAGCAAGGTGCTGCCTGGTAGCGCTGCGGCTGAGGCCGGGGTGCAGGCCGGCGATGTGCTCACGGCGGTGGATGGTATGCCGGTGGATAATATGGGGCGTTGCGATCACCCGCGCTACGGTTTGCACAATGGGGCGGTTCTGCTGCGCGGTATGCGCGAGTGCGGGCAGGAGCTCCCCATCACCATCAGCCGTGCGGGTGAGGTGCTCGAGGTTGCGGTGAAAATGAACCGTGATGCGGTGCAGAAGGCACTTATCCGCCCGCAGGAGCCGGGGCGGCAACCTCGCTATATCATGTGGGGTGGCTTGCTCTTCCAGCCGCTGACGAGTACTTATCTCGATGAGCTGACAGACCGCAACAAAGGTGTGCTGCCGCTGGAGCTCCTGACCCTGGTGCAGAATGAGTCTGAGTTGATGGCCGATGGCTGCACAGAGTTGGTCGGGCTGACCTTTGTGCTGCCAACAGCTGCCACCCAGGGTTATGAGGAGCTGCGTTTCAGCCGCCTTCTGGCGGTGAACGGCAAGCCGGTCAGGTCATTTGCCGAACTGCCTGCCTTGCTGGACGAGGAGACACCCCAGGGGTTGATTTGCCTGGAGTTCAATAAAGAGCCCTACAAGGTCTATGTGGACCGCTCGGCGGCCGACGCTGTGAATACTCATCTGCAGCAGCAGACGATTCCCGTGCTCCGCGTGGTGGAATAAAGGGAAGGGCTCACTTGCGCGGTTTGTGCGGCTCCAGCACTCGCATGCTGGCGCTCTCCTGGCTGCGGGCGCGGCGGCGCGCATCGCGCTGGAGGTGGGCCTGCATGGCGTAGGCTTTCTTGCGGCCGGTATCTGCCGGGTGGTAGTGGCCATCCGGTCCCATGTCGCTGGCCTGGGTGTTGTCTTTGAAGCAGGCATCCAGTATCTCGATGATACGGTGGGCAAGTTGAGGTTCCTCGATGGGAACGAGGAGTTCTACCCGGCGATCCAGGTTGCGGCTCATCCAGTCGGCGCTGGCCATGTATACCAGCGGGGTACCCCCATTGTGGAAGTGGAAGAGTCGCGCGTGCTCCAGGTAGCGGTCCACAATGCTGGTGATGCGGGTGCAGGCCTGCGCTTTCTCGCTTGTGGGAGCCCAGCAGCAGATACCGCGCACATTCAGCTGGATGCGCACCCCTGCTTCGGCGGCCCGCTCCAGCGCCTCCATCATTTCCACATCGTTGAGCGAATTCATCTTGGCGCGGATGAGGGCGCGTTCGCCTTGCAGGGCGCGCTGGGTTTCGGCCTCGATGAGCTCCAGCAGGCGGCTTTTCATGGTGGCTGGTGCCGGGTAGATGCGCCGGAAGCGCATGAGGCGGGTCAGCCCGGTGATGGAGTTGAAGAACTGGGAGGCATCTGCTCCGAGGTGCTCGTTGCAGGTGAGCAGCGAGAGGTCGCTGTAGATGCGGGCTGTCTTTTCGTTGTAGTTACCGGTGCCGATATGGCAGTACCGGCGCAGGCTGCCGTTCTCCCGCCGCACGATGAGCAGTATCTTGGCGTGGGTCTTGAAGCCTTTGACCCCGTACACCACCTGCACGCCTGAGCGTTGCAGCTTTTCGGCCTGGGCCAGGTTGTGCAGTTCGTCGAAGCGGGCTTTGAGTTCCACCAGCACGGTGACTTGCTTGCCGGTTTCTGCGGCGCGGCAGAGGGCAGCGATGAAGCGGGAGTTCTCTGCCGTGCGGTAGAGTACCTGCTTGATGGCGATGACATCCGGGTCTGCCGCGGCTTCTTCGATGAATTTCACCACGGGTTCGTAGCTTTCGTAGGGATTGTGGATGAGGATATCCCCCTGGGCGATGTTCTCGAACATGCTCAGCGAAGCATCGACCCCGGCGGGCCAGCATGGGGTCCAGGCCTGCACCTTGTGCTGGTCGTTGCCTGGTTCAAAGGCCATCTGCCCGAAATCCACCAGCCTCAGCAGCCCTGGTACCAGGTAGGTGGAGGCTGCATCTGCCCCCACGATGCCGGCAATGCGTTCGCCGATGGCATCCGGGGTGCCTGTCGGCAGCTCCAGTCGCACGCAGTCGGAGAACTTGCGCGCCACCAGCACGCTTTCCATCTCGCGGGCAAAATCTCCGCCTTCTTCCTCGGCTACTGCGATATCGCCATTGCGGGTCACGCGGAATGGTGTGGTGCTGAGCACTTTCTCGCCCGGAAAGAGCAGGGGGCAGAAGGTGCTCACCACGTCTTCCAGCATCACGTAGCCGTTGCGGCCCAGGCCTGCTGCTGGCACACGGCGGGGCAGGACCTCCGGCAGGGTGATGGCCACGAAGCGGGTTTCCTGCGCCTCTTCCGGCAGCAATTCCACCCCAAGTATGAGGCTCAGGTTCGGCAGCATGGGTGGCTGCTCCACTTCCATGGCCAGCGGGGTGAGGATGGGTGCGATGTTGTTCAGGAAATATTCCTCCAGCTCTGCATACTGGGCTTCGGTGAGTTCATCGAGCTTTTGAGGGCTCAGCCCGGCATCGTCCATGAGCGGTCTGAGTACGGTCTGCAGCAGCTTGTACTGCTCATTGATCATGGCTCCGGCTCGCTCGCGGATGCGCTCCAGCTGCTCGCTGGGCGAAAGCCCCGTGAGGTCTGGCTTGAACTTACCCGTCTGCTGCAGCAGCATGAGCCCACCCACGCGCACCTGGAAGAATTCATCCAGGTTGCTGGCGCTGATGGCGAGGAATTTGAGCCGTTCGAGCAGGGGGAGTTCCGCGCGCTGTGCCTGGTTGAGCACGCGCTGGTTGAATTCCAGCCAGGATATCTCGCGGTTGATGAACATGAATACAGGGAAAAGTCTCTTTGCCAGCCCCGCATACTAGCACATCCTGCCCTGCGTGGTCAAGCAAAATGCAGATTTCAGAACGCAGATAAGGATGCTGTTTCCTGGCTGTATGGGGTGTTTTTACTTTTTCTCTGCTTTCTTGACCAGGTCGCTGTGTACGATGGCTACGATGTAGGAGTCAATGTAGTTCTTGCTGTAGATAACCTTGTCCGGGCGGGTGGTGTCTTTGTTCAAACCGGCCAGGGCCATGTCGATGCGGCTGTCATCCAGCGCTGCAAAGAGCTCCGGAAAATCCATGTCGTACAGGATGATGTGTGCATTGAGATGCAGGGCAAGGCGTTGCAGGAGTTCGATATCGAATCCACTCAGTTCTTCTTCTCCCACGCGGAAGCAGAGCGGGGCTACCTGGCTGCAGGTCCCTACGCGGATGGTGCGTTTCGGACGGGCCGGTTTTTCGATGTAGGGCAGCCTGGGCAGTTTCCGGGATTTGAACCAGCGGTTGTACATGTCCTCGTAGGTGCCATCGTTCTTGAAGAGCTTGATGAAGTGGTTCACTTCTGCCCGCAGGTTGCCTTGCTCCGGGGTGAAGGCAATGGCTATGTCGACGCGGTCCAGACACCCCGGAAGCACGGTGAGGTCTTTGTGGCGCGAGTCGATGAAATCCAGCGAGTGGCTGCTGAAGAGGAAGGCATCGGCCTTGCGCTGCAGGATGGCATCGTAGGCGGTGCGGGGATTGTTGAAGTAGCACAGGCGCGCTCGTGAAAATTGGTCTTCGCCCACGCTCATTGATTTGCCGCCCAGTGGTACCCCGACGCGGAATTCTGGTGAATTCAGATCATCCAGTTTGGCTAGCCGCGGGCCTTCTGCCTCTACCCGGTCATGTACGGAGGAATGACCGCAGAAATACAGCGCAGTACACAGCAAGGCGGCTAGGATGAGTAATTTCTTCATATGTGGCAAGGGGGAGAGTCTTTGCTCAGTTTACATCATACGCGGCAGATTTCCAGTAAAAAAGCAAACGAAGAATAAAAAAAGCAGGCGCAGTTGCCTGCGCCTGCCTGGATTTTCCGGAAACTCTTTATTCCCATTCGATGGATGCCGGCGGCTTGGTGCTCACATCGAAGAGCACGCGGTTGATGCCGGAAACCTCGTTGAGGATGCGGTTGGAAGCCTCGCGCAGCAGGTCGTAGGGCAGCTGCACCCAGTCGGCGGTCATGGCATCCTCAGAAACGATGGCGCGGAGGTTGGTGGCGAACTCGTAGGAGCGTTCATCGCCTTTCACGCCTACGGTCTTGACGGGGATGAGACCGGCATAGGCCTGCCAGCATTTGTCGTACCAGTCCCACTTGCGCAGGGTGCCGATGAAGATGGCATCGCATTCGCGGATAATGTCGAGGCGTTCCTTGGTCACCTCGCCGGGGCAGCGCACCGCCAGGCCGGGGCCGGGGAAGGGGTGGCGCCACAGGATGTCGTGCGAGATACCCATGGAGGCTCCCAGTTCGCGCACTTCATCCTTGAACAGGAAGGCCAGCGGCTCGATGACCTTGCCCTCTTCCTGCATCTTGAGTACGCGCTCCACGCGGTTGTGGTGGGTCTTGATGACCGAGGCCTTGCTCTTGGCGTTGGAGGCGCTTTCAATCACATCCGGGTAGAGGGTTCCCTGGGCCAGCATTTCGGCATCGCCCACTGCATCCCAGAACACATCGATGAAGAGGTTGCCGATGATGCGGCGCTTCTTCTCAGGAGCCGTCTCGCCTGCCAGGGCTGCGAGGAAGCGCTCGCTGGCATCCACGGTTTCAATCTCCACACCCATGCGGGCAAAGTTGGCCTGCACCTCCTTGGCTTCGTCCTTGCGCAGCAGCCCGTTATCCACGAAGATGCAGCGCACGTTCACGCCGGCTTCGTGCAGCAGCACGGCCAGCACGGTGCTATCCACACCGCCGGAAACACCGCAGACTACCTGCTTGTCGCCCACCTTGGCGCGGATGTCTTCGATGAGCTCGCGCTTGAAGTCACCGATGTCGAACTTAGCCAGGTTCCTGGCATAGGAAAGGAAATTGCGGAGGATGGTGCGACCCTCGTGGGAGTGGGTCACTTCCGGGTGGAACTGGATGCCGAACATCTGCTCACCCCACTGCAGGGAAACCGGCACACCGTCGCTGTTGCGGGCAATCACGCGGCAGTTATCGGCCAGGTGGTCCACCGTATCAGAGTGGCTCATCCACACCTGGGACGACGGGCTCATATCTGCATACAGCCCCTCCAGCTTATCCGGCACCAGGGCGGCGGGGCCGTATTCGCGCTTGTTGCTCGGGCGCACCGTGCCTCCCGTCTTGATGTTGAGCAGCTGCATGCCATAGCATACACCAAGCACCGGCACACCAAAGGAGGTGAGCCACTCAAAATCAATGTCCGGTGCATCCGGTTCCGATGTGCTGCGCGGACCGCCGGATAGAATAATGGCGCCCGGCTCGCTGATTTCGTGCAAATCCTCCAGCGCATACAGCTTGGCGAGGAAGCCCAGCTCACGCACGCGGCGGACAATCAGCTGCGTGTATTGTGAGCCGTAGTCGATAACGGCAACTATGTGTTTGGGGGTCATAATGTGTGCCAGATATTGTAGCAGATAGAAATATGCCTTGCAAGCCTAATCACCACGAGCGAAGCGAGGGGGATTTCATCCATCCGCGGGGCGGGTGGATTTCATGCAGGGCGCAGCTCTGCTTTCATACCGCAGCGCAGCTGCGGTATTTACATATACTGGCGCAAGCCAGTATAATTCATTGAGCGAAGCGACTAGTTACCGCTGCATCAGCAGCGGTACTGCCGGTGGGGTCTTGCTTATCTCACTTGTTTCCATCGGGATGCATAAGAAATATTATCTCTTCCAATCCGGGCGGGCCTTTACCGTATTAATCGATTGAATCAGCATTCGCATGATATTGCCATTCAATCTTTTCATCTTTTTCAGCGCTTCTGCCTGTTCTTCTGTCTCTGGCGTGAATAATTCCAGCCAGAACTTGGTTTCGTTACACTCTTTGAGAGCAATATGGAGCTTATTGACAAAATCCGCAATCCCATTGCCATACTTGGCTTCGGCAATGTTAGCGCCTACTGCTGACGATGCGCGCAGAAACTGGTCCTTTTTTGCGCCGTAACCACGAAGATGCTGCGCGTATGCCATAGATGCCTGAGCAAGTTGGAGCGAGTAGTCAGCCAGCTTATCCTGTTTCATGATGCAGGGATAATAACTTGTTCCCGGATTTGTAGCAAGGATAATATTTCTTAATGCATCCCAATGGAAACAAATGAGATAAGCAAGCCCCCACCGGCAGTACCGCTGCTGATGCAGCGGTAACTAGTCGCTTCGCTCAATGAATTACACTGGCTGGCGCCAGTGTATGTAAATACCGCAGCTGCGCTGCGGTATGAAAGCAGGGCTGCGCCCTGCATGAAATCCTCCCCCCCCCCGGCCCGAGGGCCGGGGGGAAGGAAGACGGGAAAATCATCTGAAGACGATTTTGCCGTCTTCTGCATCAACCAGAATTATACTGCCTTCCGGATACCGCCCCTCCAGTATAGCCATACTGAGAGGGTCGAGGATATCGTGCTGGATGGCGCGTTTGAGCGGGCGGGCACCGTAGACGGGGTCGTAACCATGCTCGGCTACGAGTGCGGCGGCGGCATCGCTGAGCTGCATGCGGAGTCCTCGGTTTTCGAGGCGTTTGAGCACACGGCGCAGCTGGATGCCGACAATCTGCTTGAGGTCATCGCCCTGGAGCCGGTCGAAGATGATGATTTCATCGATTCGGTTGAGGAATTCCGGGCGGAAGTGACCACGGAGGGCATCGAGGGCACGAGTGTTGCGGGTGGCTGCATCGCTTTCGTTCAGGATGAACTGGCTTCCGATGTTGCTGGTCATGATGAGCACGGTGTTGGTGAAATCCACCGTGCGCCCCTGGCCATCGGTGATGCGGCCATCATCGAGCACTTGCAGCAGCACGTTGAAGACATCCGGGTGGGCTTTTTCTATCTCGTCGAAGAGTACGACGCTGTATGGCCGGCGGCGCACGGCTTCAGTCAGCTGCCCGCCTTCATCGTAGCCCACATAGCCTGGAGGCGCGCCGATGAGGCGCGAGACGCTGTGCTTCTCCATGTATTCGCTCATGTCGATACGTACCATGGCGGCTTCATCATCGAAGAGGAACTCGGCCAGGGCTTTGGCCAGCTCGGTCTTGCCCACGCCGGTGGGGCCCAGGAAGATGAAGGAGCCCAGCGGGCGGTTTTCATCCTGAAGGCCGGCGCGGGAGCGGCGCACGGCATCGGCCACGGCTTTGACTGCTTCTTTCTGCCCGATGAGGCGCTGGCCGAGGCGTTCTTCCATGTGCAGGAGCTTTTCGCGCTCGCCTTCGGCCATGCGGGCGGCGGGGATGCCGGTCCAGGTGGAGACAACCTTGGCGATATCGGCCTCGGTCACTTCCTCTTTGAGCAGGCCGGTGCCGCTTTGCTGCAAGGCTGCCAGGGCGGCGCGGGCATCCTTGGCGGCGTTTTCTGCTGCCGGGATTTCGCCGTAGAGTATGGCTGAGGCCCGCCCCAAGTCGCCCTTGCGCTGGGCCTGCTCGGCTTCGGTGCGCAGGGTGTCAATCTTCTTCTGGGCTTCGCGGGCTTTCACGACCACATCCTTCTCACTCTTCCACTGGGCTACCATGGCATCCACCTTTTCGCGGGTGTCGGCCAGTTCGCGGGTGATTTTCTCCAGGCGGGCTTTTGAGTCGGCATCTTTTTCCTTGGCGAGCGCCTGGCGTTCCATTTCGAGCTGCATGGCGCTGCGGTTCAGTTCATCGATTTCGCTGGGCATGGAATCCAGCTCAATCTTGAGGCGGGCAGCGGCTTCATCGACCAGGTCCACGGCTTTATCGGGCAGGAATCGGTCGGTGATGTAGCGGTTGCTTAGCGTGGCGGCTGCCACCAGGGCACCATCGGTGATGTGTACTCCGTGGTGCACCTCATAGCGTTCCTTGAGTCCGCGCAGGATGGCAATGGTATCTTCCACGCTGGGTTCGGCTACATACACCGGCTGGAAGCGGCGCTCCAGCGCGGCATCCTTTTCGATGTACTTGCGGTATTCATCGAGCGTGGTGGCTCCGATGGTGCGCAGCTCGCCACGCGCCAGCGCCGGTTTGAGCAGGTTGGCGGCATCCATGGAGCCTTCGCCGCCGGCACCCGCTCCGACCAGGGTGTGCAGCTCATCGATGAAGAGGATGATTTCACCATTGCTGGCCGTTACTTCCTTGATGAAGGCTTTGAGGCGTTCCTCGAACTCGCCGCGGTATTTGGCCCCCGCCAGCATGGAGCCGATGTTGAGGCTCACCAGGCGCTTGCCTTGCATGCTTTCTGGTACATCGCCGTTGACGATGCGGCGGGCCAGTCCTTCGGCGATGGCGGTCTTGCCCACGCCGGGCTCACCGATGAGCACCGGGTTGTTCTTGGTGCGGCGTGAAAGAATCTGCAGCACTCGGCGTATTTCGGCATCGCGGCCAATCACCGGGTCAATCTTTCCCTGCCGGGCGCGGGCTGTCAGGTCGGTGCCGTATTTTTCCAGAGTCTGGTACTTCTGCTCCGGATCCTGGTCGGTGATGCGCTGGTTGCCGCGCACTTCCTTGAGGGCTTCCAGGTACCGGGTCCGGCTCAGACCGCAGTTCTCTAGTATGGGGGAAAGCGCGCTATCGGCCTCAAACACACCCAGTACAAAGTGCTCTACGCTCAGGTAGTCGTCCTTCATGGCCTGCCTCTGCTGCTCGGCAGCGGTCAGGTCGCGGTCCAGCTCTGGCCCTATGCCCGGGCTCTGCACCACGCCTCCCCGCTGGCTCGGCTGCCGCTCCAGTTGTGTGCTCAGTTCCTTACGCAGACGGGCTGCATCGGCCCCGGCCCGGGTCAACACCGCGCCCAGCACGCCGTCTTCCTGGGCCAGTAGCGCCAGCAGCAGCTCTGCCGGGTATATCTGGGCTCGCCCTGCCGACTGCGCAGCTTTCTGCGCGGTCTGCAGGCCTTCCATGAATTTTGTAGTAAGATTGTTATTCATCATGCAGGGTTTGATGCTCCGAGACAGGGATATTGTTCAAAATATTATGCGAAGTTCTGTTAATTTATTTTCCCATCTGCCGGGCAGGGAGGGGGGGGGCTGTGGAAACAAAAACGCGTCTGGTATTGCCAGACGCGTTTTTGATGTGAAAGAAGGGAAAGTGAACCTTTCCCGTATCACTTACTTGCCCTTCACGGGTTCCACCGTGGGAATGGGAGCAATCGGCTCCTGGACGGTGGTCTGCTGCTGCTGCTGCTGGCAGGAGACGAAAGCGGCGGCGGTAAGAGCGAGGATAGCGATTTTCTTCATAATTATCTTGCTAGTTTTGATGTTGTTTGCAGCCTGTATCAGGCAAGGATAGCCTGGCAGGCTAAGCACAATATAGCATAAAATGACAGCAAATCAAGCCTAAAGTGTGAATTCGCTCTTATTTAGAAGGAATTAGGGGCAAAAAAAGCACGCGTCCATCCAGATGGACAGACGCGCGTTATAAAATTCAGTCAGAAAAGGGAATTAAACTTCCCGGATGACTTACTTGCCCTTCACGGGTTCCACCACGGGAGCGGGAGCAACCGGCTCGGGGGTGGGAGTCTGCTGCTGCTGCTGCTGGCAGGAAACGAAAGCAGCGGCCGTAAGGGCGAGGATAGCAATCTTCTTCATAATAATGTACTAGTGTTTGATGTTGTTTGTTCGAACACCTGCTGAACCGGAATAGTCCAGCAAGGCGGGGGGAATATACCACTATTTGCAGAAAATGCAAGCCTAAAGTGAGAATTTCTTTTTCTGTTGGGTGTTTACACAGAAAATGATTGCCTGTGGAGGCCTGTTGTGGGAATATCTCACACATGCACCAGAATGATACCATTGCCGCGATTGCAACTGCTCCGGGAACAGGGGCCATTGCCGTCATCCGCGTGAGCGGCCCGGAGGCAGCCGGTGTGGTGCAGGGGTGCACGGGGGGGCGTGCGCTGCACCCCCGCATGGCGACACTCGTGAGGGTACGCGATGCCCGGGGGCTGGTCATTGATGAATGCGTGGCAACATATTTTGCAGCTCCGGCGAGCTTCACCGGCGATGATACCGTGGAGTTGAGCTGCCACGGCGGCATGCTGGTGACCCGCCGCGTCCTGGAGCGTGTGCTGGCTTGCGGTGCGCGCCCGGCTGAGCCGGGTGAATTTTCCCGCCGTGCGTTTGAG
Organism: Akkermansia sp.; assembly: GCA_017517805.1. Lineage (GTDB taxonomy): Bacteria > Verrucomicrobiota > Verrucomicrobiia > Verrucomicrobiales > Akkermansiaceae > Akkermansia. The sequence goes on along the minus strand of JAFWYD010000064.1, from coordinate 5,006 downwards.
AACGGGAAGCTGGACCTGACCCAGGCTGAGGCGGTCATGGATATTATCTCTGCCGGGAGCGACCTGGCGCTGCGCGCTGCGCAGAACCAGCTGCAAGGTGCCATCGGCAGCCAGGTGAGTGCTGCGGTCGATGTGCTGATTAATGTGGCCGCGCATGTGGAGGCCTATATTGATTTTCCGGAGGAGGATATAGCGCCGGATACGACGGAGACTCTGCTGGGTGAGCTGGATGATGCGGTGGGTATCCTCCACCGTTTGCTTGACACGGCGGATGAGGGGCGGTTGTTGCGCGAGGGTATCCGTACGGCTATCATCGGTGCGCCCAATGTGGGAAAATCCAGCCTGCTCAATATGCTCCTGGGCTACGAGCGCGCCATTGTGAGCAGTACTGCCGGCACCACGCGCGATACGATTGAGGAGTCGGTCGCTCTGGGTGGGCTCTGCCTGCGCCTGATTGATACGGCAGGCCTGCATGAAAGCGCCGATGCGATAGAACGCGCCGGGATGGAACGCAGCCGCCGCGCCGGGGCAGAGGCGGATCTGGTGCTGGAAGTGGCTGATGTGACGATGCCGCGTGTCACGCTGGAGCTTCCTCTGTCGGGTGCCCGTCATCTGCTGCTGCTCAACAAGTGCGACCAGCCTCCCCACCCGGATTGGGAGGCAGAGACCTCCGCTATCCGCATTTCCTGCCTGGCGGGTTCCGGACGGCAGGAGCTGGAGTCTGCCGTGCAGCGGCTCTTCCTGCACGACGCTGCAGAGACTGATTCCCTGGCAGCCATCAACACACGCCACCGCCACGCCCTCCGGCAGGCACTCGGCTTTCTGGCTGCTGCGCGCGCCGCACTTCTGGCTGCTGACTCGCCGGAGCTGGTCGATGTCGACCTCCGCGCTGCGCTTGATTCCCTGGGCTCCATCACCGGCAGGATTGATACCGAGGATATCCTCACGCGCGTATTTGCCACCTTCTGCCTCGGTAAATAGTTCTATAGATTCTTCGCGCGCGTGCGTATTCTCTCTTTTGTTGTCGGTAAAAAATAGGCTTCTTTCGCTAAAAATGATACTTTTTGTGTCATTTTGTGTCATTTTTTAATGAAAAATAGCCCGCGATTCCCAAATTATCCCAAATAAAAGATAAATTTTGCAGAAAAATGCAAAATTTCTTCAAAAAACTAGAGTATGGTCTAGAATTTAATCTTGACCATACTCTAGTTTTTAGATAAGATGAGTTCGGAGCCGCGCCAGAAGATTCGCGAAAAGATTCCAGAGGCGGGCTGGTTCCCTACCAAGACAACACACAAGACAACACACAATATGAAGAAGAGCCTTATTACGATGATGGCCGCCGCTCTGATGAGCGTTTCCGCATACGCCGGTGAAGTAGCCACCACAGACTCCTTTGATACAGTTCAGAATGCCCAGGAGTTCAAGCGTCTGAGCGGCGCTGTGCACGTTGGTGCCGGCACGGCCTATACGCTGCATGGCTATGTGCCGACGACGGCTGTAGTGCAGGGTGAAGGCGTTGGTATGGGTGCAGTCCAGCTCTCTTACGACTTTGGCAAGGAAAGTGCCTGGAGTTATGTGGGTGGCGTGTCCTACAAGGTCCCGTTCTCTGGTCACACCCTGTATGGAAACCCCAGCATGAATCGCGGTCAGTTTGTGCCTCTGGCTGCAGCAGAGAATCCTGCGGTAAACCAGCTTCTGCCTACTGGTGCCACGGTGGGGCAGGCCTGGGCCAGCGGAGCACTTGGGGAGATGATTCCGAATCTCGGCGCGATGGTTGCAGGCGGTATGATTTCTGCTGAGCAGGCTGCTGCTCTTGAGGCTGCAAACGGCAAGCTGAATGCCGGCTACGCCAAGTACCAGAAGATGGGGGCCAAGAATATCGAGAACGAGTTCATCATCCGCAATGGTCTGAAGTACACCCGCGACATGTGGAATGCCAGCTTCGGCTACGACTTCATCCACGGTGGTATCGCTGGCGTGGTGGCCAAGCACTTCGATGGTGAGAGCGAGTCCCGCATGCAGCAGTTCTGGCTGAATGGTGAGATTACTCCGGTTGCCTGGTTCTCTGCCGATGTGAATATCGCCCGCACGTTTGATACGATTGATGGCTGGTGGTTCGAGGGCCATGCCCGTTTCAAGGCTCCGATCATCGGCTCTCCTGAGGATATCACGGTGGCCGGTATCCTGGAGTTCGGTGTGAGCGCTACGCATGACTTCTACGATGCTCGCCACAATGCATGCGACAACGGTTTGCAGGCATACTGGGTGAAGTTCTCTGCACCCTGGTTTGTGAATGATGCCAAGAATTTCATTCTCACTCCCTCCGTCAGCTTCAACTGGCTGGGTCGCGGTGGCCGCCAGGCCAACAAGCGCTCCCACGCCAAAGCCTACGGCGAGATGTACCAGCCCTTCCGCGACTTCGCCGTGGTGGGTGAACTGACCGCCTCCTACAAATTCTAATCCAGACAGGCGTTTTACGCTGGAAACATCGCAGACAATATGCTAGCATAAAGTCTGTGGGCAGAAAAGCCGCCCGCTGAGCAATGCACTCGGGCGGCTTTTATCTGTCGCTCACTTCTGTCAACAGGAACCCTTTCTTAAAATAACAAAACGTATGGTAAGTCTTCTGAGTCTCAAAGGAAACCCGGTGAATATCACGGGTGAGGAAAATATCGTGAATCCCGGTTTCTACATGCCGAACCGCATGAGTGTGGCCGTGGGCAAGGCCCTGCACAAGCTGCTGGACGGCAAGGTGTGCTACCTGGTGGACCCCACTTTCCCGCCACATCCGGAGGTGATGGATTACCTCCTGAAGAAGAAGGTGCATATAGAGTATTTTGACTTCCGCAACACGACCTCGCGCGCGGTGCGTGAGCAGATACTGGATCAGATGCACAAGGGGCTCAGCGTGGTGTTCCTGCCGGGTATGATTTCCAAGACCCGCGGGTGCCTGGCCGATGTACCCTCGCCTTTCCTCTCCACGGTGGGGAGTCTGCATATCTCGCCTGTGCCAGTATTTGTGGGGTACTACACGGATACGGTGGGTGATTTGTTCCGCAGCGAGCCCCTCTCCGGTTACAATGAGGAACTGAGTATTCTGCCGCAGCTGCACCCCGGCCCCAGAACCGGTGAGCGTGTGCTGGCAGCCTGGATGCAGCGTAGTGCGGAAGTGTTCTCTGCCCAGCCGCTGCTGCGTGGCTCGCTGACCAGCGCCATTGTGCGTGCGATGAAGGCTGCGCCCAAGGCCGAGGTGATTGATGGCATGACCCATAGTGCCCTGCCGTTTTTCAAGGTGCTGGGTGTCTCGATGACTGTGGCCCGCATCATCAAGGAACGTGGCGATAAGCGCGTGGGTGTCATCCTGCCCCCGGGGCCCGGCGGCACTATTGCCACCCTGAGCTGTCTGCTCGCCGGGGTGACTCCGGTCATCATCAATTATGCCTCATCTAAGGCTGCGTTTGAAAGCACCGTGCGCCAGGCCGGCCTCAAGACCTTTGTGACCGCCCGCAAGTTCATGCAGAAACTGGATACCTTCCCCTGGCCACCGGAGGATCAGCTCATTCTGGTGGAAGATCTGCTCAAGGGACTTGATAAGAAGACTCTTATAGCCAATGTGCTCATGGCCAAGGCGGCACCGGCCGCTGTCATCTGCAAGATGTTCGATACTGATGCCCGCCGCAACAATGATGAGGCCGTGATGCTCTTCACCTCCGGCTCCAGCGGAGAACCCAAGGGTGTGGTGCTCAGCCACCGCATGCTGCTGGCCAATGTGGGCCAGTGCGCCAGTCGTCTGACCCTGGGCGAGGAAAAGTTCCTGGCCAGTCTGCCGATTTTCCACAGTTTCGGTCTGACGGTGACCATGATGCTGCCGCTGCTCACTGGCTACAGCTTATGCGCCTACCCGAACCCGACTGATGCCCGTAGTCTCTGCGAGCTCTGCGAGCGCTACAAGCTCACCGTGGTCTGCGCTACCCCGACCTTTGCCCGTGCCATGCTGCGCCGCGCCAATGAAAATACCTTCAAGCAGGTGCGCTACTTTGTGGTGGGGGCCGAGAAACTCCAGCCTGACCTGGAGCGCGAGTTCAAGGAGCGCTGCGGCGTGACCCTGCTGGAGGGGTATGGCCTGACCGAGGCTGCCCCGGTGTGTGCCGTGAATGTGCCGAATGCTCCCATGCTGCCGGAGTCTGCCTTCTATGTGCCGGGGCTGAATCCGCGTACCATCGGTGCACCGCTGCCCGGTATTGCCGTGCGTATCACCGATGTGGATGATGATACCAAGGAGCTGCCCCTCACTGAGCAGGGTATGATCTGGCTGAAGGGTGCCAATATCTTCAATGGCTATGTCGGCAAGGCCGAGATGAACCCCTCCATCTTCAAGGATGGCTGGTTCAAGACCGGCGATATCGGCAAGATGGACCTCAACGGCTTCATTACCCTGGGTGGCCGCCTTTCCCGATTCTCCAAGATTGGCGGCGAAATGGTGCCCCACGAAGGTGTGGAACAGGTGCTTTCCGAAATCTTCAAGGTCGACCCCGCTGCGGAAGGAGGCGTGCAGATTGCCATCAGTGGCGTGAGCGATCCGCAGAAGGGCGAGGCTCTGGTGTTGCTCTCTGCTCTGCCGGAGCACCAGCGAAACTCGGAGGAAAAGGCGATTCTGCAGTCCATCCGTACTGCTCTGGGTGAGCGCCAGATGCCCACTCTCTGGGCTCCGAAATACATTGTTCCTGTGGAGGCTATCCCCGTGCTGCCTACTGGCAAGCTCGATCTCAGGTCGTGCAAGTTGCTGGCAGAGGAAGCTTTGGCTTCTGTCCTTTAAGCAAGGTGGAAAGCCCCCGCGCCACAAGGCGCGGGGGCTTTCTGCTATCTCCCGCCGCAGGCGGGAAATTCTCTCGCCGGCAGGCGAACTTATCTCCCGGCGCAGCCGGGAACTTATCTCTGCGATAGCAGAACTTATCTCATCTGCTGCGCAGCGGCAGATGATGATAAAAAGTGAGAAACCTGCT